>JAEWFW010000012.1 GCA_023388635.1 Bacillota bacterium | reverse complement strand
GATAATACTTTAAAAATCGATTACCGGATTTTATAAGCCTTGTATTTTCGGCTTCAAAGTTACCGGATTGATACTGAGTCCAGGCAAGACCTGCATACTTTGCAAGCTGAGCCTGATTATCAAAACGATTGATATCCCCAATCTCAGCCATAATACCGGCAGAATAGACTGGTCCTATACCAGGAACGGAAATCAATACGTTTGGCAAGAGTTCCATTTGAGCAGAGATTGCTTTGTCGAACTCTTTGATTTGAGCTTCCAATGCCTTTATTGAGGTTATGGATATAGAGAGCACCTGATTTACAGAGTCATTTACCGTCTTAGGTAAACGGTAGGAACTCCGAGCTGCTTTCTGAATGGCTTTGGCTACCGCATCGGGATCTGGAAAGCGGTTCTTTCCTTTCTCTATGATAAAAGCGGTCAGTTCTTGTAAGTCCATATATGCCAATGCTTCTGCGGATTCAAATTCATCGTAGACAGCAAGGGCGGTAGTGCTGAAGGTATCTGAAAATACCTTCTCCTGTGTCATGGTTGAATACTTCTTGAACAGTACATTTATAAACCGTTGCTTTTCCTTGGTGAGGTTGCAGACGGCGAAATAACGTGCTCGTGTGAGGTTTTGGAGCGCTTTGTAGTGATAATCTCCTATGTATACCTCTTTGTTGATTCTTCCAAAACGCAGACAGTCAGCAATGACAAAAGAGTCCACATAATCATTCTTTGGTAGGTCATTATAAGCATCTTTAAACTTTTTAACCTGCTTAGGATTGAGGACATGAATCTTTCTGTCAAAGGATGCAAGAGATGCATCTTCCCTTAGAAAATACACGAGATTGTCACCATAAACGGATGTTGATTCGAGACCTATGAGGACAGTGTCAAGGGATTGAGAATTCAAAGCAGAACAGATTCTTTTTACCAACTGAGTAGAGCCATCATGTGAGTTGTCAACTGAGAAGTTACTATGTTTGTTGCCATTAGGCAGCATAAAATAAACGACATTGGATTTGCTGCTTACATCAATTCCAACGTAAAGTGGGTTCATAAAATCACCTTCTTTCGTAATTAGATTTAAGTGTTCAATCGGCTTGGTAAAACCCATGATCATGGAGCATCGACACCCTCGCATATAAGAATCCAGCTTAAGATGGACAGATGCAAAACCACACTGCTAGATGGTCGTCCATGAACTTAAGCAAACAGCCAGCCGGTTTGAAGCTAACTTCCATGTCAGGGGAACAGACTTATTATGAAGCAACCAATACTGGTTCAACAGGAGAAAACAGAACTATGACCTGATTGACACTAGGACAATTATATCATGGGCTTAACTAAGCCTATTGAACAAAAACAATTAAGTTATCAAGGTACATTTATGTATCTAAAAGATATTATACGAGGGGAGAGATATCGATGAATTTCCTGGGCAATATTATTTGGCTGGTGTTTGGTGGAATTTTTTCCAGTATTGCTTGGTTTATAGCGGGACTGGTATTGTGCATTACGATTATTGGTATTCCGTTCGGGTTGCAATGTTTTAAAATTGCCGCATTTGTCTTGTGGCCGTTTGGCAAAGAAATTGAGATCGGTCAATTCGGAGTCGGTGGTTTATTGCTCAATATCCTTTGGATTCTTTTGCTAGGCTGGGAGCTTGCCATTACTCATTTAGTATTTGGTGCTATTTTGTGTATTACGATTATTGGCATTCCGTTTGGCATTCAGCATTTCAAATTTGCCAAACTGGCTTTTGTACCTTTCGGCGCGAGATTATATTGATAGAAGAATTAGGAGGAGCAACTTTTTGAGCTTCATATATCAGAGTAAGCTGTTTAGGCAACTGATCATTGTAATCGGGTTTCTTATTATTCTAGCAGTAGGCATACCCAGTATTTTTTCATGGTTTTACGCCACACCTAAGATGGTGCAAGATCGATATTATCAGGTTATGATCGATGATGTCGATTTTTTGGCAGAGAGGCTCGATTGGCTTTTGGAAAAGGGGATGCAAAATGTTGATTATTTATCTTCACAGATTTCCACAGTAGATTCTGCTGCATTGCCGGGGGTCGCCGAAAATTTAAATTTATTCGTAAAAGGCAGTACAATTTTTACCGGAGGCTTAGTTATTGACACAAACGGTACAGTGTTACTGCTTAACAGGTCACCCGAAGGGAATGTCAAGGTCAGTGAGCTAAACGATGTTAGTGAGCGCGACTATTTCATCTACCCGCTTGCCAACAAGCGACAGGTCTATTTATCCGACGTAATCATTACGAAGGATAATTTTCATCCGGTTATCATGATCAGCCGCTCATTAGGGGAGTCTGAGGTCACGCCGGGTGTGCTGGCGCTAAGTATCAACTTATTAAATGACGAGAACATTTTCCAGTCATTATTCAGAAGTTTTCAGGAAAATAAGCGTGGAAGTATTTATGTAGTTGACGGACATGGCAATGTGGTCTATCATGCCAATAAAGAATCGCTCGGACAGGCGACGAATCCATCTGTTTTTTCAAGGATTACTGAACAGCAAAATGACATTGACTTGCTGCGTGATAACGGGGATGCAGCTGTCGCTTTCGCGAGATTGAAAAATACCCAATGGACAGTGATTTATGAAATAAGCCATCGCGATATCTACGCAACAACTACCATGGCGAGCTATATGTCTGTGGGGACTGCCGTACTCGTACTGATTCTTGGAGTTCTGGTGAGCATCGTATTTGTCAAAATTATTTTAAAGCCGCTGGAGGAAATAACGTACGCCACAGAACGTGTCGCCGCAGGCGATATGACGAAAAAAATTGATTACAATAGTCAAAATGATTTCAGCAAAGTCATCAGAAACTTTAATATTATGACGGAAAAATTGCAATTGCAATACGCGGAACTGCAAAAGCTCTCATTGCGCGACTATCTAACAGGGCTTGCCAACAGAAGGTATTTTCAACAGCAATTCCAGCAGGAATTAGAGCGGGCTTGTAGAATGCGCCATCCGTCTAGTATATTGATATTAGATATAGACGACTTTAAAAAAATCAACGACAAGTTTGGGCATTTAGAAGGGGATAGGGCGCTCAAAGCGCTAGCGCAACAAATGCAAGAAGGATTGCGGGAGAGCGATTTACCTGCGAGATTTGGCGGTGAGGAGTTTGTCGTTTTATTACCGGAAACTTCTCTGGAGGAAGGGAAAATTGTTGCCGAGAAGATTCGCAAGAACGTCAGTGAAATCAGCATTGATAGCAGAAAAGGCGAAATTCGTTTCACAGTTAGCATTGGTATAGCGGGGACGGAACAAGTGGATGATTTCGCATGCCAATCGATAGATAAAATGTGTGAATCCTTACTTGAAAATGCCGATAAAGCGCTATATCAAGCTAAAAGAAACGGAAAAAATAGAGTAGAAACGAACTGATGGAAGTATAGGGTCAATATGTCATAGTTTAACTTAATATTTATGGTGGAGTCTGTCAAAAAGGGATACACGAATCCCTTTTTTGACAGATTTTTTTTAGCACGATATGAATATATTTTAATAGGGAATTTAGTTAAGCAATCATAGTTTAGGAAAACGGTTGTGATTTTCTTTTTATATAATGTTAGTACTATGCTATAATAGAATAAGTTCTGGCGGTTTGTTATTTTACAGTTACAGTATGTATCGATTGGAAAAACTTGTCACTGGGGGCTTATCCTGCTCATAGTGAGAGGATTTTTCCTTTTACAGGAGAGGAGATATATATGTCTTTATTACACTGGATGATTTTAGCACCATTTATTTTTGCCATTATTGTAGCATGCTCACATAAGATTCAGTGCAAATTTCATATTGGATATATTGTTTGTGTGCTGCCGGCGGTATTGTTTGGTTATTATGCGAGTTTATTGCCGATTATTTCAGCAGGAAATAGTATCGAAAAAACATTACCATGGGTATCTGCTTTAGGTATTAATTTTACGGTGTATCTTGATGGCTTGAGTTTGCTATTTTCATTGTTGATAACAGGAATCGGTGCTCTGGTAGTGCTCTATTCGGCTGCGTATTTATCAAAGGAAAAGGAAAACTTGTTTCAATTTTACACGTATCTGTTAATGTTTATGGGAGCAATGCTGGGTGTTGTACAATCAGATAATTTAATTGTTATGTATATATTCTGGGAGCTTACGAGCCTGTCTTCGATGTTATTAATTGGTTATTGGTATCAGCGCAAACAATCAATTCTCGGTGCACAGAAATCTCTTTTGATCACTGTGTTTGGCGGTTTCGCGATGTTGGCTGGTTTCTGCATTTTGTTCGGCATCGGAGATACCTTTAGTGTTCGCGAACTGATAGCAAATCGAAGTGATATTATGGGAAGCGGATTATTTCTGCCTGCCATGATATTGATTTTGCTGGGAGCGTTTACGAAGTCCGCGCAATTCCCGTTCCATATATGGTTGCCGGATGCGATGGAGGCACCAACACCCGTAAGTGCATATCTGCATTCAGCTACAATGGTCAAAGCAGGTATTTATCTCGTGGCTCGCTTAACTCCGGTATTTGGCGGGAGCAGCTTTTGGTTTTGGATTATCGGATTGACGGGAATTATGACTCTGCTATGGGGTTCGATTTCGGCAGTTCGCCAAAAGGATATGAAAGCGATTTTGGCGTTTTCTACGATCAGTCAGTTGGGATTGATTATGAGTCTGCTGGGAATTGGCTCTGCTGCGGTTTATTATGGCAGCGATGATATGGCGGTTTATTATAGTTTAGCAATTATAACGGCTGTATTTCATCTGATTAACCATGCAACTTTTAAGGGAAGTCTGTTCATGACGGTCGGAATTATTGATCACGAAACAGGCACTAGGGATATTCGTAAATTGGGTGGACTCTTGACTTGGATGCCAATAACAGCGACGATCTCGTTTGTCGGGTTGGCGTCAATGGCGGGGTTACCTCCGTTTAACGGTTTTATCAGCAAGGAAATGTTTTTTAGTAGTTTCCTACAATTAGGCTCGCTATCGGAATTTTCTGCAAGTTCATGGAGTGGACTATTAGTCAGTTTGATATGGATTGCCAGTATATTTACGTTCCTGTATTGCGCCATTATGTTTAAAGAAGCCTTTATGAAGAAAGCCGATGGGTCATTAAAGAATGCGAGCGAACGGGCGAAGGAGATAAACGAGCCTGTAAACAACATGGGCGAACGGACGAAGGAGATCAAACAAAAGGGCCTTGTTGGGCATATGAAAGAAGCCCCCTTTGGTTTGCTGATTAGCCCGTCAATTTTGGCTTGTCTGGTGCTGCTGTTTGGATTATTTCCAAATCTATTGAAAGACAGTATACTCGTGCCGGCGGTGTCAGCCATAGTACCGGATGCCGTGGCTAACAGTAATTTTGCGATTCATCTGTCACTGTTTCACGGATTTAATTGGGAATTACTGATGACTTTAGGTGTCATTGGTATTGGAGTCGGGTTATTATTTGCCAAAAAACGCTGGGAGAACTTTAAAATTTATAATAATGAACGTGATCCTATCAATCGACTATACGATTTTAATCTCGATCATTTAGTAGAAGGTTCAGCAAAAATAACGAACCTGCAAATGAACGGGCGATTGCGCGATTATTTATCAATCATCTTGATTTTTACGGTGGCGATTTTAACGTATACCGGATGGAGAACCGGGGCATTTCATATCTCTAATATAGAGACGGCAGACGTTCCTTACTATATGTGGATATTGGCGGGAATTGTCATTGCTGCAACGGTGTATATTTTACGGATTAACAACAGAATTACGTTTGTCATCATTATGGGTGTGATTGGATTTTTGGTGTCGTTATTCTACGTGCTGCTTAGCGCGCCGGATTTGGCGTTGACTCAATTACTTGTTGAAACGGTTACGGTTATATTGTTCATGGTTGCTTTTTATCATCTGCCGGAATTTTCAAAGAATATGGCGACGTTACGTCTGAATAAAAAGAATCTCTTGATTTCGATAGCCGTAGGGGTATTGGTACCGGCAGTTGCCATCAGTGCGTATGGGCTGGGGAATGCGGCAGGCTTCTCCAGAATTGCCGAATATTTCACAGAAAACGCCAAAACACTTGGCGGCGGATATAACGTAGTCAATGTAATTTTAGTCGACTTCAGAGGTATGGATACGATGCTGGAAATACTCGTACTGGGGATTGTCGCGCTAGCTGTGGTGGCGATGATTAAGTTGCGTTTTAAAGGGGGAGAAGACGTATGAATAGCAGACATACAAACGATCTGATTTTGCATGTTTTGACGAAGATTGTTTCTCTGTTTATATTATTGTTTTCCTTTTATTTGTTTTTCACAGGGCATAACAATCCGGGCGGTGGATTTATCGGCGGCTTAATGGCGGCGAGTGCGATTCTCGTCTTGTTTTTAAACTTTGATAGAAAAAAGCTGCGCGAGGCAGTTCCGTTTCAATTTACGAATTTAATCGCTATAGGGTTGTTGGTGGCACTGTTTACAGGTTTTAGCGGTATGATATTCGGGTTTCCGTTTATGACGCATTTTTTCGAGCATATTCTATTGCCTGTTTTTGGTGAGGTGGAATTGACGACGGCGATGTTCTTTGATTTGGGAGTATATCTAGTCGTCGTTGGGATGGCTGTCACGATTACACTGGCAATTGCGGAGGATGAAAAATAATGGAAATCCTTATGTTTATCGTTATCGGAGTCATGTTTACGGTCGGGACATATTTGTTATTATCGCGCAGTTTGCTGAGGGTTGTGATGAGTTTGGCATTGCTTTCCCATGGAAGTCATTTGTTGCTGCTGACAATGGCAGGGCTCAATCGCGGCGGACCACCGTTATTAAATCAGGGGCAAGAGAGTTTAACGGACCCGGTACCGCAGGCATTGATTTTGACAGCGATTGTCATCAGTTTCGGTATCACGGCTTTTTTGCTTGTGTTAGCTTATCGAACGTATAAAGAACATCAAACAGATGATTTGGAGCAGTTGAAAGGAGAGCCCAATGAATAATTTGCTAATTCTACCTATTGCTATTCCGTTGGGAATCGGTGCATTGCTAATCTTCTTTGCTAAGCATCAGCAAATTCAGCGCGTCATCAGTGCGATTACAGCACTGTCGTTATTGGTTATATCGATTGGTTTAGCAAGAGCGGTGCATGAGCATGGAATTATAGTTATGGAAGTGGGTGCTTGGCCTGCTCCTTTTGGTATTGTTTTTGTTGCCGATTCTTTCGCGGTATTTATGGTGATGTTGTCAAGTCTTATCGGTGCCGTCTGTCTGTTTTTTGCCTTTAAAACATTATCGCCGGAGCGGGGAAAGCATTTTTTCTATTCGTTCTATTTCTTTCTATTGACAGGAATTAACGGGGCTTTTTTGACGGGAGATATTTTCAACTTGTTTGTGTTTTTTGAAGTGATGCTTTTATCATCGTATATTCTGATCGTTTTCGGCGGAACGAAGTATCAACTGCGTGAGTCGTTTAAATATGTGATGATTAATGCGTTATCCTCGATCTTATTCCTCGTTGCCGTTGCGTATATTTATTCAATAACGGGGACTGTCAATATGGCACATTTGGCTGTGCGGGCGGCAGAGCTCGGGCAGCAGGGAGCATTGCAAGTTACGGCAATTTTATTCTTGATTGTCTTTTCTATTAAAGGGGCACTGTTTCCATTATATTTCTGGCTTCCTAATTCGTATTATGGACCACCAACCGCTGTAGCGGCTTTATTTGGCGGACTTTTGACGAAGGTAGGCATATACGCAATCATCCGTACTTTTACGCTGATTTTTGTTCAGGATATAGATTTTACCCATAATTTGCTGCTGATTCTTGCCGGATTTACGATGTTTTTCGGCGTTTTGGGCGCTGTATCGCAATTTGATTTTAAAAGAATTTTATCGTACCACATTATCAGTCAGGTGGGGTACATGGTGATGGGATTGGGACTCTACACGAAAATGGCATTGGCAGGAGCCGTATACTATATTGCCCATCATATTATCGTAAAAACAGCATTGTTTCTGTTTTCCGGTACGACGCAAGCGATTACGGGAACAACCGATTTGCGAAAAATGGGCGGAGTGTTAAAGACTCACCCGTTACTAACTTGGATGTTTATGATTAGTGCGTTTTCGTTGGCAGGGATTCCACCGCTGAGTGGTTTTTTTAGTAAATTTCCGCTGATTTTGGATAGTATTACTGGCGGTCGTTATATCATTGCGGCGGTAGCTTTGGTAGTCGGATTGCTGACATTGTTTTCGATGTTCAAAATTGTTATGTATGTATTTTGGGGCGAACAGAAGCATAGTGAAGAGCAAGCCAACATTAATGTAAACGGTATGTTGGCACCGATTGCGGTTTTGGTGTTGTTGACGATTGTTTTAGGATTTGCTGCTCAGCCGATGTTTGAGTACGCTTCCCATATTGCTGATGAGTTGATGGCTCCCGATACGTATATTCAAGCTGTCCTAGGGAGGGAATAATTTTGGCACGTCAAATTTTGTATAATCTGCTATTGGCTATGGTTTGGATGTTGTTACAAAACAGCAGTACTATAGGAAGTTTTTTGTTTGGCTATGGTATGGGGCTGGTGGTACTGTGGGTTTTCCACTTGTTTGGCGGATATGAATTGTACACTCGCAGGGTATACGCTGTAATAAAATTGATCGCTCTGTTTTTCAAGGAATTGGTCATGGCAAATATTGCGGTATTTAAGACGGTACTGCAGCCGAAAATTTCTATTAATCCGGGAATTGTAGAAGTCTGCACAGAACTTAAACATCCCGGAGAGGTCGTTTTACTGGCTGTGATGATAACACTGACACCGGGAACGTTGTCGATTAATTTGTCTCCTGACAGTCACTCCATTTATGTTCACGCGCTGGACGTACCTGACCGTGAAAGCATGATTGAGCAGATTCGACATATGGAGAAAGCGATTATGGAGGTGACGAGACCGTGTTTGAAACAATTTTAATGACGGTATTGGGAATGCTTTCCATCGGCTTGTTTTTATGTTTTTGGCGTGCTGTCATCGGACCTACGATGTCTGACCGGATTGTCGCCTTGGATATGTTCGGTATTTTGCTCGTAGGATTTATCGGTATAATTATGATGTTAAAAAATACATTGGCTTATGCAGATGCCTTTTTGATTATCAGTATTGTAGGATTTATCGGTTCTATATCGTTATCGAAATTTATCGAGAGGGGTGAGATACTTGACGCTGATTGAATGGATTGTTAGTGCATTTGTACTTGTGGGCGGAATTTTCAGCGTAGTTGCGGCGATTGGTATACATCGTTTGCCTGACGTATATTCACGTATCCATGCCGCAGGCAAAAGTTCCACCTTTGGCGTTATGAGCATTGCCATCGGAGTGTTTTTGTATTTCGCGATTGACCATCAAGTATTTGCAGGCAAGGTTTTATTGGCAATTCCTTTTGTATTTCTGACGGCACCGATGGCAGGTTTGGTCATAGGGCGGACAGCGTATTTCCTAAAAGTTCCTTTATGCAAAGACAGCGTGTGTGACGATATGAGTTTTTGTGAGGAAAAAGGTCAAAGCAAAGGACATTGATGGGTTTAACGATCGAAGATTTCATTCAGCTTCACCGATAGTGCAGCTCTATTGATAAAATCAGGGATAATATGGTATGCTAAACAAAAAATTGATCGCGATTTGCCAAATAATGAAAGAAGCGAAAGTGGGTAAAATTGGGTATTTATGAGTCGTGCGAAAAGGTTGAAAATGAAGAAGGTCGGCGTTGAACATTTGGAACAATACAATCAACTGTTGCGCTACGTATTTCAAGTGACAGATAATGAGCTGCACAAGATCGGTTGGGAAGAGCGGGACATCATTCTTGCGAAGTCTCCCGTATTGCAGCAGGCTGATGTTTTAGGCTGGTTTGATGGTGAAAAGCTCGTCTCGCAAGTGGCTGTCTACCCATTTCAAGTGCGGATTTTCAACAAGACATACGATATGGGGGGAATTACCGGTGTCGGGACATTCCCCGAATATTCCAATCAGGGACTGATGGATAAATTGTTGCGTCAGGCGTTGACGAATATGCGGGAGAAAAAACAGTCGATTTCTTATCTTTTCCCATATTCTATCCCGTATTACCGGCGTAAGGGCTGGGAAATCATATCGGATAAGATTACATTCGAAGTAAAAGATTATCAATTGCCTAAATTGGCGCAGTTGCCTGGTGAAATCGAGCGGGTGACAATTGACAGCAAAGTAATCCGTGACGTTTATGAACGGTTCGCGTTTCAGAGTCATGGAGCGTTAATACGCAATGATCTGGCGTGGGATGAGTATTTCCGCTGGGACTCCGACGATTTGACGGCGGCGGTCTACTATAATGAAAATAGTCAGCCGGAAGGATACGTGCTGTATTGGATCGCAGATGAAGTATTTCATATTAAAGATATGGTCTATATTAATGAGCAGGCACGGCGCGGTCTGTGGAATTTTATCAGCGCGCATTTCTCGATGATTGAGAAAGTTGTCGGCAATATTTACACAGATGAGCCCTTGGCATTTTTACTGGAAGATGCGGATATTAAGGAGACGATCGCTCCGTACTATATGGCACGGATCGTCGATTTTGAGCAGTTTATCGCGCAATACCCTTTTAAACCGCCACTCAGGGAATGCCAGTGGACATTTACTTTAGTCGATCCTCTATTGACATGGAATCAAGGTGTGTTCACTTTACATATTGATTCTAGTGGCAAAGGGACTGTTGTGCGTGGAGGCAGTTCAAGTGAATCGACGATTGACATTCAGACGATGACGACGATGTTACTCGGCTACAAGAGTCCTGATTATCTGATTAAAATCGGGCGGTTCTCTTGCAGTGAGCAAACGGTCGATATGCTGGAAGACGTCTTAGAACAACAAACGGCATACTTTTCTGATTATTTTTAATGAGTTTTTGTAGGAAAACCTGTATGAGAAGCAACAAGAGTTGAAAAATCAACTCTTGTTTTTTGTAGCATACGATACAATGTAGTTATAAACTGGCAAAATGGAGGGGTATGATGTCTGCGAAAGTAAATAAACAAAAATTAGTAATGATTTCATTCGATGCGGTATCAAGTGATAATTTATCATTGCTTTGCAATATGCCGAACTTCGGATCTTTGCGTAAGCGTGGAACCCTTGTACGCAATGTCAGTTCGGTGGTCGTGTCGAATACATATCCCGCCCATACGTCGATCATAACAGGCGTACATCCTGGTAAACATCGCATTGTCGAAAATTTGCATTGCACACCCGGTGAGAAGTGCGAGGCATGGCGCTATCACGCGAGCGATATTAAGGCTCCCACGTTATATGACAGGGTTAGAGAGCAGGGAGGCAATGTATGTTCTATTTTATATCCGGTGACGGGCGGGGCGAAGATTCGTTATAATTTTCCGGAAATTGCCGGGAGCATGCCTTTGTTTAAACGGGTTTGGAAGATACTGTCGCTAGGCAGTCCGAGCTTTATTTTGTCATGCTTTTGGCGCCTGCACAGTCATTTTAAAGGGATGAATGAACCGGAGCTCGATGATTTTTCAACGGCGATTGCATGTGATGTTTGGCAGCGCCATCGTCCGGATTTACTGATGCTGCATTTGATCGATGCTGATTCTCACAAACACGATTACGGTCCGGAAAGTGAACAAGCGATCCATGCAATAGAACGCCTAGATCAGCGCCTCGGCAAGCTTTTGCGTGTACTTGAATCGAACACAGAGGAACCAGTAGCGTTAATAATATTAAGTGATCACGGGTGCCGCGCTGTGCATACGGCAATAGAACCAAACGATTTTTTAAGCGAGCGCGGTTTTGCACAGGACGGATGGTTTCACAATGCAGGCGGCACGACCTTCCTACATATCAAAGGACATCCAGCGACGGGAGATCATCAAGCTGAGAAAGCTCAACGAGACACTGCCGATAAAACGGATGCTGATACATTGATTGCCGGTTTTTTAAAGCAGCCGTACGTTTCTAGGCAATTATCTGCTGAGGAAATGCGCATCAGCGGCATGGGAGAGCATTTTCTGGCAGGCTTTGAAGCAGTAGCAGGATATAGCTTTGGCAAGCGACATCTGGGGCAGCATGGATACGCCTTGCAGCGAGCTGGAGATTTACCCTTTTATCTGGCTGTCGGTGAAAATATTTCCCAAGGTGAAGAGTTGTCAGGAGGGTGTATCGTCGATATATGTCCGCTTGCCGCTGATATACTGAATATTCCCAAGTGGGAGATGGATGGAGTTAACCGCCTGAAATGAGATATAAAGGCGTAAAAAGTGTGAAATAATATATGGACAAAATGAGTGAGTACTCACTTTACAAAAGGCGTATTTCGATGTATTATCATAGTGAGTGAATACTCACTATATGTAATGGGGAGGGCAAGTATGCAAACATCTTCCGCAATAAAAGTTGACAGTGTATCTAAAAGTTTTAACAAACGAACGGTACTTGACAAAGTATCTATGGAGGTTTCCCGGGCGGAAATATTCGGCTTACTGGGGCCGTCAGGTGCGGGTAAAACGACACTTGTCAAAATGATAGCAGGTATAGAGATTGCCGATGACGGTGAAATTTATTTGTTAGGCGAGCGGATGCCGAAGCTCGATATGATGAAAAATATCGGCTATATGGCGCAATCCGATGCACTGTATACGGAATTAACGGCAAAAGAAAATCTCGAGTTCTTCGCAGCATTATTTGGGTTAAAGGGAAATGAGCGTAAGAAAAGAATCAAAGAGGTCATGGAACTCGTCAATTTGACGGCAGATATACACAAGCAGGTCCAGGCTTATTCAGGGGGCATGAAACGCCGCTTGTCATTGGCGGTCGCATTGCTGCATTCACCGAAGGTCTTAATTCTCGATGAACCGACGGTCGGTATTGATCCGCTGCTTCGCCATGCAATTTGGCAGGAATTAGACCGTTTAAGCAGTCAAGGAACTACGATTGTCGTTACGACCCACGTCATGGATGAAGCATACCGGTGTCAGCGCCTCGGAATGATTCGGGAAGGTAAACTGATCGCTGTCGGCAGTCCGCAAGCGCTAATGGAAAGTGCTCAGGCAGCGACATTAGAACAAGCATTCCTGAATTTTGGGGGTGTTCAAGTATGAGAATTCAAGCACTCGTCTTGCGTATTGTACGGCAATTTAAGCATGATAAGCGCACCGTTGCCTTGATGTTTATCGCGCCGATTTTTGTATTGACATTGATGTCACTTGTATTTAACGGAGCACAGTACGAACCCAAATTAGCGGTTATTGATATACCGGAGCATGTCAAGACAGCCCTTACAGAACAAGGAGCTGTACTGTTTGACTATACAATGGAACAGGCGGAACAAGCGCTGGGAGAAAAGGAAATCGATGCGATCATCGGGTTCGACAGCTCGCTTCCGACTGTCAAGTTAGAGGGAAGCGACCCGACGGTCAACCGCTCGGTACTGCTTATGCTCCAGAATGTGTTACAAAGCATTAATCCCGTTGCTACAGCGAAGCCACAAGTTGAATATTTACATGGATCAGCAGATATGAGTTCATTTGATAATTTCGGACCGGTGCTGGTCAGCTTCTTCTCATTTTTCTTTGTATTTTTGCTTGCCGGCATTGCGTTTTTACGGGAACGAACCGGTGGTACACTGGAACGCTTGTTGTCGACACCGCTGAAGCGCACAGAAATCGTAGTTGGCTATATCATCGGCTTTGGAATTTTTGCTGCTTTACAATCGATCCTGATTGCTTGGTTTTCCATTCAGATACTGGGATTGTTAATGGTCGGCTCTTTCTGGTATGTTCTACTGGTCACATTAGCGTTGGCGTTGACGGCCCTGACTTTGGGGACGCTGCTATCGGCGTTTGCCGCCAATGAATTTCAGATGATTCAATTTATACCGCTGGTCGTCGTACCGCAAGTATTTTTTTCCGGACTGTTTAATTTGGAGACAATGGTCGATTGGCTGCGCTGGTTCAGCTATATGATGCCGCTTTCGTATGCTGCCGATGCGATGCGTGATGTAATGATCCGTGGAGCCGGCTGGAGCCAGATTGCACAAGATGTGTACGTGCTTTTGGGATTTTCCGCTGTGTTTGCTGTGGCAAATATTTTTGCATTGCGAAAACATCGTAGGATATAATGGAAGCAGTATCGTGTTGGAGGCGGTTTAGTGCAAGAGCATACGAATAAATGGATGGAACTTTTACTGGGAACGCATGAGCAAGATGGCATGACAGAGAAACAAATAAAAATAATCGAGGCAGCGATTGAGGTTTTTTCGGAAAAGGGCTATGCAGGCAGTTCTACCAGTGAAATAGCTTCTAAAGCCGGCGTAGCTGAAGGAACGATCTTTCGTCACTATAAGACGAAAAAAGATTTACTGATGTCGATTGTCGCACCGATGATGGTCAATATTACGGGACCCCTGCTTGCCAAAGAATTTGCCAAGGTCATCAAGACGCCATATGGATCAATCGAAGATTTTTTGCGATCGGTCATCCGTGATCGGCTGAATTTTGTACGTAATAATTTGTCAATTATCAAAATCATGATTCAAGAAATACCGTTTCACGATGATTTGCGCAATACATTCAAAGACATAGTCCGCGAGCATATCATTGCCCATATGGTGAAAGTCATTGAGCACTACCGGCAGCAAGGAATCATTATTGATATGCCGACGGAATCGACCCTCCGGTTTATCATATCTAGTGGAATCGGTTTGCTTGTATCAATGCTGTTGATCGTTCCGGAGTTAGATTGGGATGAAGAGGCGGAGATTGAGCGGACAGTGCAGATGGTTTTATACGGCATAAGTGCCGAAAAAAATAAGTGAGCAGTGTAGTCTTCGGACTGCACTGTTTTCATTTCTTAACAGATCGTTCGGCTTTGAGGTCGACCTTTTGTATCATTTCTTGTTCCATTTTTAACATATTTTTTAGGTATGCAGGATGTTATCAACCGATATAGAACTATACAAAAAATGTAATGTATGTGAGGTGAGATGTCATGGTATTTTCAGAGAAAATAAAAAATGAAGCGAGGCGTAAAGCTTGTTTTCGATGTGTTATTTGCCACAGACCATTTGTTGAAATTCACCATATCGTTCCTCAGATAGAGGGCGGGAGTGACGAATTAGAGAATGCCGCAGCGCTTTGCAGTTCTTGTCATGACCTGTTTGGAGGAAACCCAAAAAAGCGCAAACAAATTCGTGAAATGAGAGATCATTGGTTTGATCTTATGGAAAAACGATATGACGGGGCACTCAATCCGATTGAGCCAATCGAAGAAAATACTCATAATTTCAATATGCTCAAAAGCAAAGGGATTGCAATTTATCATGTAGTTTATGAGCATGAAGATTTTCAAACATCGGCTACTACACTATTTAAGCTACTGCAAAATGCTCAAAGGCAATTTCCCAACCAGAAACGATACCTCTATTTAGATATTGAAGGTCATCGAAATGAACAAGGCGGATATGATCATGATATGTTTGAATTGCAAACAGAATTTGCATTAGGCTTTTTAATGAACTTTTTTACAAAAATGCATCTGCCCATGGCTGTGGTGAGAAACAAGAAATTACAATCGAATGATCTGCCGGAAGAATTTTGCATACTGGATGATGAAAAAGCGTTAGTGTCAAAGTTAAAAAAAGAATCGCAAGATAAACACTTTATCGTATATCCGTCAGAAAAATAGCATCGAACGCGATACATAAAGAAATAACAAGATATTATGGAGGTGACATATATGAGTAAAAGAGATGACTACCTTCGGTCATTGCAAACAGTCATAACCAGCCATGCTGAAATTGATACGCGGATTAACGCACTCGAGCAGTTCTTACTGTCAAATTCTAATCTTCCAGGTCCGAGGGGCAATTTGGAGCTGTCAGCAGCATTTTCGGATACTGTCGGAAGCATTGGATACGCTCAGTGGTTGGAGGATGTTATTGTTCGCTGGATTGGGATGACAGCAGAGCAGGCACCGACGGGGGAAACAGCGGAGTACCTTCCTTTTTGCGGTACGCATGCCTTAGGAATTCTATACAGCTTAGTAGGCGAACGGAGACAACAAGAAATCATTGATATGCTGAAGATCAAAGCAAACGATCCTAGATGGCGTATTCGTGAAGCAGTGGCGATGGCCTTTCAGCATCTGCTGGAGAAAGATTTTATCGTAGTTAAGGATATTTTCAGTCTATGGATTGATCATGCATCACTAGCAGAACAACGAGCGATGC
Source organism: Bacillota bacterium (assembly GCA_023388635.1). Taxonomy (GTDB): domain Bacteria; phylum Bacillota; class Bacilli; order Desulfuribacillales; family Desulfuribacillaceae; genus JAEWFW01. The sequence goes on along the minus strand of JAEWFW010000012.1, from coordinate 69,136 downwards.
TTGCATCCCTTGCACATCCACCTGCATTGCATCAGCCTAATGATGTCCAATTCTGTTTGGATATATCGGAGCGAATTCTTGAGAAGTTTAAATCGATTGACGTTAAAGATCGCAAAGGAGAAGAATGCAGAATTCTGAAAAAAGGACTAGACTATTCTATCAGCGTTTTTATCGCAAAATCGCCGCAAGCTGGGTTTCAGATGCTGAAAAAATGGGCTTATACTGATGATAAGATGATTCAACGCATTATAACTTCAAATCTTCAAAAAAAGCGTTTGCTTAATAAATATCCTAACCAGGTGGCAGAAGTTTTAGAGCTGCTCAAATAATATCAAAGTGGATTAGCGGAAGGTGTAAGGAAAGAGTGTTCTTTCTTTACACCTTTTGTTTTATCCGATGACTTACCTTATTCAACTGTGAATAGAATGGCGTTTTTTGCAAAATGTTTAAATAGAGTTTTACTTGCAATGAACATCACATCGTGCTAAAGTGTATATAAACATATATACAGATATACACTTAGTTTTCCAAAATATAATTCAGCGATATCTCGTCATAACAGGAGTTTGTTTATGAAATATGCTGGAATTTGCTTATGAAATATGGTTACAGGGAGGAATTGTTTTTGGGAAAATTATTCGAGAGTATTATAGATGTACGATCGTTGCGGAAGGAATTTGACGGACAAGTGGCATTGGCAGATGTTAACTTTACAGTTGCTAAAGGTGAGACATTCGGTTTTCTGGGTCCTAGTGGTTCGGGCAAAACGACGACGATCAAAATTTTAACCGGGCAGCTTTCCCAAACGTCCGGTGAGGCTTCTGTATTCGGAATGCCGATATCGGCGGCAAAGGGAAGGGAATTCCGCAAGCGCATCGGCGTGATTACTGATAATAGTGGTCTATATCAGCGCTTATCCGTCTTTGATAATTTGAAATTGTATTGTCGGCTGTATGACGTTCCGCTGAAAAGGGTTGATCAAGCGTTGGAGATGGTCAATCTGCTTGGTGAGAAAACAAAGGTAGTATCCGCACTGTCAAAAGGGATGTTGCAGCGTGTCACACTGGCACGGGCACTTCTCCACGAACCGGAGTTATTATTTCTTGATGAGCCGACGTCTGCTTTGGACCCAGTTAACAGCAGACATATTCATGAAGGTCTTCGTCATTTGAATTCCAAAGGAACAACGATCTTTTTGACAACCCATGACATGTATGAAGCAGAGACATTGTGTAATCGCGTAGCATTTTTGAATAAGGGCGAAATACAGTTGCTTGATGAACCGCAGAAACTACGCAGACAATTTTCTGACGCTTCCATCACTGTTGAGTTGATAGATGGTAAGACAATCAGACTGTCGATTGGTCCAAGAGATGCACAAATTCTGTGCAACTATATGTCCGCCAATCAAGTTGCCGCGATTCATTCCAATGAACCGACATTGGGAGATATATTTGTAGAGGTCACAGGGAGGAATTTGATATGACGTTTTCATGGAAGAGAGTGTACGCCATTTTTGAAAAGGATTTCAAAGATCTTTCGAAAAACACCTACGTGTTATCGACATTGATTATGCCACTGGTTATTGCCTTCATTCTCGGCAGAGGGAACGAAATTCCCATAGAAATTCACTACCTTGCGATAAATCTCGCCTTTACAGCCGTTGCAGCCTTTGTTCAATGTGCAATCATTGCAGAGGAAAAGGAAAAACATACACTGCGAGGATTGATGCTATCGCCAGCGACGATTTCTGAGATTATCGGAGGCAAAAGTCTGCTCAGTTTTGTATTGACAGCAGTGACGATTGTTCTATGCGCAAAGGTCACAGGGTATATGCCGGCAAACTTGATTTTTATAGGGATAGCAATTATGCTTTCAATGATTTTCTATTTGGCTCTCGGTACACTGCTGGGCTTACTCAGCAAATCAGTCATGCAGGCATCGGTGATCATTTTACCGTTCATCTTTATTTTTAGTTTTGGCTCTTCGTTGCAGTTATTGGTTACCCAGACACCGTATTTGCAGTTTATTAATTATTTGCCGAACATTCAGCTTGAGCGTCTGGCAAAAGCCGTAGAAGCAGGAGCCACAATGTCGGAGATTGTAACTCCCTTAACAGTGATTTTAGGGTGGGGAATTATAACTTGGGCATTGGTAGTGGCTGTATTTAAAAAGCGTATGACGGACGATTAAGCACGCACTTGTAATGATGAAATATCGAATTTACAATTAAATGTTAACTTATCATAGAATACGAAGGGATGTGGAGCAATTGCAATCTGCCTGGTCGATGGCATGGAATGAATTAAAGCATAAGCCGATAGCATTGGCGATGAATGGTATTGTATCAGGATTGTTCGGGTTAGCACTCGGTGGAATGTTGCTTGGACAAATCTATTTTCGAGCGGATATCAATGGGCTGAATCTGCTTTTGTCAATTGATGTATTGATTGTTATGATTTTACCGTTCTTGGGATCGTTGTACCTGTCCAGAGAATATTTTGCTTTCAATACAATGGTGTCCAATGAACCATTTGTGAAACGGTTGCAGTTTTATCGGATGTGGGCTATTCCATTGCAAACGATTGCTTGGAGCAGGATGTTCTATATGATGATTTGCCTGGCTGTTTCGTTTATAGGATTCTTGTTGACGTTTATAACGATCACTTGGAGTTCCTATTCACAACTATGGGGAATTGGGAATTACGTTATTTTTATCATTGTATTGATCAGCTTTGCTGTTGCTCTCGGTGGTCTTACTCCCTATTTTGAATTTGCGGCAAAAGGTAACAAGATTTTAATTGGTCAAACACTGTATATGCTTTTAGCGCTGTTTTTGGCAATTATGTCGAACGTACTTACTAAACGCCCACTGCATTTATGGATCATTCAATTAACAGATAGTTACTCATGGATTGTCGCTGGTATCGCGGTTTCCATAGCCGTACTTGGAATTATATTATTCCAGAGACTGTTGGTCAGTGGATTACAGAGAAAGGAATTTATGTAGATGGATAATTTGCATAATAAACTTCCGATCCAGATATCCGCCCACAGTCGTGAACCGATCTATTATCAGATTGAGCAGCAGTTGATTTCACTGATCGTAAGCGGTCAATTAAAGCCGGGGACGATTTTGCCTTCGATTCGTTCATTAGCAAGTGATTTAGCGTGCAGTGTGATCACAACAAGCCGAGCGTATCAAAATTTAGAGCAGCGCAAATTTATATACACGATCCAAGGGAAAGGTACATTTGTCTCTGAGGTACAGATTGAAGAGAAACAAAAAATAGCGGACACTAGTCTGTATCAAGCATTTTACAATGCCGTAGATATGAGTTTTCGCATGCAGAACGATGCCGAACAAACTAGGAAAACATTTGAATCTGTATTGCATGACTATCTTGAGAAGGGAGAGAAGCCTATATGAAAACATCGACACCGTTGCTTGTCAAACAATTGACGAGATGCACAAAGGATTTCAACTTGGGTCCAATTGATATGGAACTGAAAAGCGGTTTTACGTATGGGTTATTGGGAGCCAATGGATCGGGGAAAACAACTTTCATGAAATGTTGTATGAATTTGCTCAAGCCCTCAGCCGGAGAACTTCGGATATTTGGTGAAACATATACCGATACGCACGAACGTGTGAAACAACATATTGCTTTTGTCCCTATAAATCTAGAGGGTTGTGAGCCTTTTACATTGCGGGAAATGGCAGATTTGATTCGCAAAGGATACAGTGCATGGAATGAGGATGCTTTCTTGGAACGCGCCCGTCTGTTTCATATTTCACTCGATAAACCGTATGGTAAACAATCCGAAGGAGAGCGGAGAAAAACGGCATTGACGCTGGCATTGGGTACACGGGTGCCAATCCTACTGTTGGATGAACCGACGAACGGGCTTGATATAGAGAGCCGCAACCGGCTGAAAGAAATGCTGCTCAATGATATGGATTCGATGCAGCGGACGGTACTAATGGCAACGCATTCCCTAGAGGATATTCGTCAATTTGTCGATTATATCTATATCATGAAAGATGGAAAAATCACGGGTCCGTTCGAGAAAGATGAATTGATTGCATCATGGGGCAGGATTTGGTTGGCAGACGATGGAAAGATGAACGGACAAGAGATGACAAAGGATCAGCTGCAAGCAATTCCCGGTGTTATTGAGTGGTTTGAACATCCATATCCACATATGATTACTCGAGAACGCAGCCGAACGCTTGCCTATCTGCATGAGAAGCAGTTTGAAGTCGTTAAAGAGCAGCCATTGGCAATCGATGAATTGCTGGAATATTTATTAAGATTGTAACAAAAAAAGACAGATTATCTTCGACATTTGTTGAGAATATGGTCTGTCTTTTTGCTATAATAGGCAGTATGGAATGTAGGGAGCGGGGAGTTAGATGGAAAGTAACCGATTGATGGATGGAAAATCGAAAATTGTCAAACATGTGCTTATATTCATCGCGGTGCTGGCGTGTATGCGTTTGCTGTGGATGTATGCATTTGCGATGCCTGGTGAATACCGCGCCGAGCATGGTGTGCTGGATTTGCGTGATAGGGATATGACAGTTATTGATACAGTCTCCCTTGACGGGGAGTGGGAGTTGTATCCTAGATTCTGGTATCCATTGGAGGATAAGAGTATCGAGGGGAAATTTGTCCTTGTTCCGGGAACATGGGATAGATATTTACAAGAAACAAATCCGACACCATACGGCTCAGGATCCTATCGCTTAAAAATACTCGTCAATCCGGAGCAGCCGGTGTCGATGTATTCGCTCTATGTTCCATCGATTCGCACTGCTTCCGAATTGTTTGTCAACGGAAGGCTGTTGCACACGTCGGGGCAAGTTGCTCATACGCAAGAAAGTTATACACCTCACAACAAACCGTATAAAGTGACATTTGCAGCCGATGATTCAGGGGAGATTGAGTTGGTGATTCGCGTAGCTAACTTTCATGATGCGCGTGGCGGGGGAATGGTTCGTCCTATTAAATTTGGCTCCGAGGCAGCCGTAGAGCGGGAGTATCAATTGTCGACTGCACTCGTACAAATGGTGGGCGTCGCATTTATGCTGCATATTGCCTATGCATTTATTTTGTATGTACTTGGTCCACGCGATATACGGATGATTTATTTCGCATGTGTACTCTTTTGTCTGATGATGATTATCGTAGGCAATATTGACAAGGTATTGATGAATTGGTTCGTTCTGCCGTATACGGTGGACTTTCGTTTGAAATTTCTTGCGATTTTGTATGCAGCATTTTTCCTTTTTATGTGTGTCAGACAGAGTTCATCGAGTTTTTGGCGTGATAAGGGCTTTAAGATGTACTCAGCCGGAACGGCCGCCGTTTCATTGGCAATTATATTTTTGCCGTTCCATCTGCTAATGGGATATGGCGCTCTGCTAATGTGTGTGTTTGCCGTATTTTATCTCATTAGTGCGGTACTCTTGGTGCGTCTCATTTTTCAAGAACCTCAAGATATGTTTTTTGCCATATTGTCTTTTATCGCGCTCGCCAATGGGATGGTCTGGGATTATATTCATACGTTTTTACATATGAAAATCTTTTTCTATCCGTTTGATTTGATCATTGCGATGCTCACATTTGCGTGTATCTGGTTTAAACGCTATTTTCGTGCGTACGACGACGCCAAGCAATTTGCGGGAAAATTGCAGTTAATGGACAAAGCGAAGGATGAATTTTTAGCCAATACATCGCATGAACTGCGTAATCCGCTCCATGCTATTCTCAATATTACGGAAACGGTTCTCGAAAGAGAAAAGTTGTTTTTAAAAAATAAAAGCAAAGAGGATTTACATGCTGTGATGAATGTCGGACGGCGCATGTCGGCAACGCTCAAAGATATTCTGGATATTACGCGTTTAAAAGAGCGGGAAGTTCAGTTAGAAGTGAGATCTGTTCGGTTGCGGAGAGTGGTTGATGATGTATTAGCGTTATTGCATTATATGATCGAAGAAAAAGGGATTCGCATTACAAAGAACGTCCCGGATTGTTGTCTGCTAGTGATGGCAGATGAGCAGAGGTTACATCAGATTGTATTCAATTTGCTCCACAATGCCGTAAAGTATACGAATGAGGGAGAAATCTCTATCACAGCGGAGCTGACTGATGGTCGAGTCTGTGTATGTATCTCCGATACAGGAATCGGGATGAATGAAGCACAGCAGCAGACGATCTTCGAACCGTACAGTCAAGTAAATAATACAAATGGCAGAGGAGGATTTGGGCTTGGGCTGAGAATTTGTCGACAGTTAGTAGAACTACATGGAGGAACACTAGCAGTCGATTCTGTTCCGGGAAGCGGCTCATCATTCCGATTTGACCTTGCTGTACCGGAGAAGATTGCAGATAATGCAATAGAAGCGGAAAGTGCAATATCGGTAGACAAAATAGCAAAAACTGCAAGTGCGATGCCGGTGGGTGAAACAGCAAAAGCAGAAACCGCGGTTTCGGTGGAAGCGATCGGCAGTCCGCAGACAATCAAAATTTTAGCTGTCGATGACGACTCTATGAATTTGGATGTGCTCAGCAGTATTTTTGCCATGGAACCGTGTTATGAAATTGTCAAAACGACAAGCCCACAACATGCTTTGCAGTTGTTACGCACGCAGGAATGGGATTTAGCAATTTTGGATGTGATGATGCCCGGCATATCGGGATTCGAGCTGACGCGACACATAAGAGAGCGTTACAATACTTATGAACTACCAGTACTTATATTGACGGCTCGCGTGCGTCCGGAAGACATTGAAGAGGGATTATTGGCTGGGGCGAATGATTATGTTGTTAAACCGGTTCACGCGATTGAGTTGCGGGCGCGTGTCAAAGCATTGACATATTTAAAACGATCGATCGACAAACGAATCAATGTTGAAGCAGCATGGCGGCAGGCACAAATGAAACCACACTTCGTTCTGAATACACTCGGCGCAGTCATTGCACTCAGTGATATCGATATGCAGCGGATGCGCAATCTAGTAATGGAATTTGCGACATACCTGCGTACAAGTTTCGATTCCCACAATGCCGACCGAGTCATCAATTTGCAGAATGAATTGATGCTTGTGCGTTCCTATCTAAATATTGAAAAAGAGCGATTTATGGAAAGGCTGCAAATACAATGGGAGATCGACGATACCGTGAACGTCAAGATACCTCCGCTTTCATTACAACCACTGATAGAGAATGCCATCATCCACGGAATTATCAAAAAGATGGAAGGCGGCACTGTTCACATTCGCGTTGCCGATATCGGTGATTATGTAGAATTTAGTATTCGTGACGATGGTGTGGGCATGAGTGAAGAAAGGGTGCAGAATATTTTATATTCTGAGAGTCAAGATATAGGTATCGGATTGCGCAACACCCATGTTCGCCTAAAACAGTTGTATGGTGAAGGACTGAAAATCACAAGTACCGAAGGGCAAGGGACAACGGTTTCATTTCTTGTACCCAAAGAACAGGTAGACAAATGGAAGGAGAGTTGATGTGTTAAAATATGTTGTTTTCGATTTTGATGGTACGCTGGTCAATTCACTCCATGTGATAGTTGATTCCTATAATGCGTTCGCGGAAAAATATCAGGCAAAACGAGTAGATTATCAGGATATTGAATATTTGAAAAGTCTGTCTATGCAAGAACGCAGCAAGTTTGTCAATTTTAAATTATATAAATTTCCTTTGCTGGCAGTCGATGTTTATCGTTTGTACAAGCAACGAGTGCAAGAAATTCATCCCGTAGCGGATATGAAAGAACTTTTACAAGGGCTGCATGCGCAGGGAATCAAGTTAGCGATTATATCGACAAATGCCAAAGAAATCATTGAGCAATTTCTACGGTATCATCAGATCGATGTGTTTGACGAAGTGATTTGTTCGAACCATTTATTTGGCAAGGATAAAGAGATCAGACGATTTCTAAAAGAAAAGAATTTGCAAGCATCGGATATCGTATATGTCGGTGATGAAATCAGGGACATTGTTGCCGGGAAGAAAAATGCAGTGCCGGTTATCTGGGTCAGTTGGGGATATGATTTGCTTAAGAATGTTGAGCGATATGCCCCTGATTACAGAGCGGACACACCACAGGATATTGCGCGAATCATACAAGCAATTCAGAGTAAACATTGAGACATGCAAAATATAATAACTCAAGTAACACCACATGGAGTTGATCATGCGGTGTTATTTAGGTTGAACGGTAGCCCTAACGTCTATTGATTGCGAGAATCAACGTCTTTAATAGATCTTCCGCGTAGGGGAGGTATCTGGGATCGAGATTGTGCAGCATTTCATCAATTTTATGGAGATCATTTTGTGATTCTCTGCCTAAGACAATATAGTCTGCTGAAGTACTTAGAGTCGTACATATTTTATACAAGGTAATTGACGACATACCTCTTTTCCCATGTTCAATTTGTGCAAGAAATTGCGGTGATACTTCAATGCTTTCTGCAAAAACCTCTCTGCTAAGACCTAATTCTTCCCTTTTTTTCCTTATGCGCAGACCGATTTGCCTGTCCAAATCCTTTTTCATCGATAGCACCTCTCGGTAGTATGTTAACTCATACTAATAGTCTCATACATATACTGATAGACATTGATAAATATAGACTATTAGCTTATAATATGAGATATTATTTGCAAAATAATTGAAAAGTATACTGAAAAATGCAATCAATAGATTATGCATCTTGCAAGAAACGCTGCTATAAAACGGTGATGTCGCTAAATTTACTGACGAGGATGAGGGATGGATGAGAGAACAGATGAGGATACAATCAACTGACGGATACATGACAAATGTGTTTGATTATGTGCGTCTTATTGATGCTGATAAGCAGAAAATTGTATATAGTGCATGTCTGAATGACGCATTTTCCCCTGCTGAGTTCCTTGATTTCCCTGCAAATCAGCACGCTGACAATCAAAGTATCTATATGAGAAGCCTCAGCGAGGATCGGGCGATGTTTCAGTTTCACCATGTAAAGCAGAAGTTATTTCTCTGTGTGTACACACCCGTTGAGTATCAAGGTGTGAGGCTGATTGGTGAGTATAGTGTCGAAATCACAGATCGATTTTATCAAGCAAATCCTTGGCATCATAAACATGAGTCATTAGTTCCGTATACATTATTGTTTCTCGACGAATTAACCAATATATATAACCGACGATATATCAATAAAATGTTACCCGCTATCCTCGGTGATAGCATACGCAAGCGACTTCCCTTTTCCCTTATTTTTACCGATATCGATAATTTCAAACAAATCAATGATCAATATGGACACTTAGTCGGAGATCGGATGCTGCGTGCGTTCGCGCGCGAGCTGCAACATCATATTGATGAGCAACGCGCTTGGGTGGCACGTTACGGCGGAGATGAATTCCTGATCTCCATGCAAAATACGGAGCAATACGAGGCTAAGCGCATTGCGGAAGCGATCAGGAGAGCGGTCATGCAGCAAGAGTTTTGGCATGAAGATCATAAGATCATGATGACATGCAGTCTCGGTGTCTATACGGTGGAGGATTTTACAAAATCATTGACTTGTGATATGCTCCTTACAATCATTGATGAGAAATTATACCAAGCGAAGCACGCTGGGAAAAACGTAGTGCGATGGTAGTGGGAGTGCAGCAAGAAATGAAGATTGATTATTCACTGACGAAGGAAGATTATATTAATTTTAATGTTTTTCATATGGATTACTCGAAGACGATGAGAAATAGTATATTCGTACAGCGGTATCTTATATCGCTGGTTTTTTTAATAGTTCCGTTTTTTCTATCTGCGAATTCGCAAATACCATTTTCGTATTGGTTCGCAGTTTTTTGCATTACCTATATTTTGTGGGTTGTTTTCTATAAGAGATATGCCATCTACTTTCTCAGAAAACGTGTCGCTCGCATGCTGGATGAGGGGAAAAATGACGGGCTATTGGGAGCGAGATCACTTTCACTTAATGAAAACGGTATTGCCAGTTCCAGTGCGGCGACGGAGACGAAGCATGCATGGGATACCGTTGTAAGCGTGGCAGCGACAGACGAGTATATTTACATTTATGTCGGAGCAGTTATGGCGTACATCGTTCCTACTAGGGTTTTTGCCGGCGACGAGCAGAAAGCGGAATTTCTCAACATGGTACACAAATATACGGAACGTCACAAATAATTAATACCCTGTTCATAGATATGGTGTATAATAAAAAGATGTATGGAAGTTATGAGAGGGGAAGCACAGAGATGCGCTTTGGAAAAACGATAATATGTTTGCTATTTATTAGTGCCATAATCTTTATAGGCGCTCCTTTGTCGTTTCATGACTACCAATCGCCGGTGCATTTAGAAATTTCGATCGCCGATATAGAAATTTTAGATATAGAGATGGAAACGACGGCAGCGTTAATCACGGCAATGTTTAAAACGGTTTTTCATATGGCGGTATTATACTTAATTGCCCTGAAACGGATGCCTATATTCTCTGCTGAAGGAATGCGCATGTTGATTTACTCCGTAGTGGGGATTCTAAAGAAAAGGATCCTGCTTACTCCGGTAACATTTCAGTCGAAATTTAGAGGAATGGCTCCTTTACTTCTATAGTGGAAAGGAGGCGTTTATTTGAAGTCAGTAAACTTTAAAAAAATCACAGTCGTTTTGATGATTTTTTTACTGAGTATTTTTTTCTTGCATAACTTATCAATCTTTATGCCGATTTTGTTGGCTTGGATTACGGCGATTTTATTGGAGCCGCTGATTCAATGGCTGCAAAAATATATAAAATCTGATAATCGAATCTACAGTGTCGGCATCGTATTTACCGGATATCTAGCCATTATAAGCGGAAGTGTATATATAGCAGTGACGCAATTGATCAAACAAGCAATTAAGTGGATTTACCAATTTCCACATTATGCAATTCAAATGCAGGAATTTATGGAACATTTTCTCGATGATTTTCACTTGCTGATTGTCGATATCCCGCAGAATCATTTGCTGATTCAGGAAATGGAGAGGCAGACACAGTGGGTTACGGATAAAGCCATTCATATGGCACAAAACGTCATACCGGTTTTAACGGCTTGGATTCAGAGTATTCCCAGCTTTATCATTGTCACTGTTGTATATTTGATTGCCTTCTTTCTGTTCAGTTTGGATATGCCGCAAATTTCGCAGGCGTTTTACCGGTTCTTTCAAAACGAGTCGGCGGATAAGCTGCGCTATGTTTTTGGAAAATTGCAGAAAGTGATGACGGGATTTTTAAAGGCACAGTTATTCATTAGCTTAATCACTTTTATCGTCACATATGTCTGTTTGCTTTTTTTGATACCGAAGCAGGCACTTTTGATTGCAGTCATAGTTTGGTTCATTGATCTCATACCATTTGTCGCTTCCGGCATTGTGTTAGTGCCGTGGATTATCTATTTGTATTTCGTGGGGAATACGGCTTTAGCGCTGAAATTGATCATTTTGATCGGTGTCCTGTTTATTTTGCGAAGAATGGTAGAACCTAAAATTATGGGCGATCAAATTGGACTGCCTGCCTTGCCGACGTTATTGTCTATATATTTGGGTTTATGCTTCATGGGATTTAAAGGATTGATCTTGGGACCTATTTTGGTTATTGCAGTAAAGTCCGCCGCAGAGGCGGGAATGTTCAAAACAGACTTTAAGATTTTTTAGTCGCATACATTATTGAGGAGGCTTTTCATCAACATGAAAACAGGAAAACGGATTTTTCTTTTTATCGGTATCGTACTTGCTATTTTCGCACTTGCGGTCACAACATACCCGGTGGTGATTGATGACATCACTTTGGGATTGGACTTGCAGGGAGGATACGAAATTCTTTATAAAGTCGTTCCATCGAAGGAAGGACAAGAAGTAACACGGGATTTGCTGATCCAGACACAAGCAGCGTTGCAAAAGCGTATCGACGTCATTGGGGTTACGGAGCCGGAAATTCGCATTGAAGGCGACGACCGCGTACGTGTCAAACTGGCGGGAGTGACAGACCAAGAGCAGGCACGCCGCATGTTGGCGACCGAAGCGCATTTATCGTTCCGCGACGTGGATGATGAATTGGTCATGGGCGGAGACAATATTGTCGAAGGCTCGGCAAAAGTATATATGGACAAGGCGAACAAACCGTATGTCGCTGTACAATTTAAAGACGAGAACGTGACACGGGAAGCGACGACAAAATTACACCAGCAGCCGATGGTCATCTGGCTTGACTGGGAAGAAGGCGATTCCTACTATGAGGAAGCGCAGAAGCTTGACCATAAATTTATTTCTGCGCCGATCGTCCAAAACGTCCTTTCGTCAGATGGACAAATTACAGGTTCGTACACTTACAATGAAGCGAAAGAGCTTGCCGACCTGCTGAATGCCGGGGCGCTGCCTGTGACATTGGATGAATTGTCAGCGAACGGTGTCAGTGCGAAGCTCGGTGAGCAAGCGATGGATCTGGCAATTAAAGCCGGATATATCGGCGGACTGCTGATCATTATTTTCATGATTGCCTACTATCGGCTTCCGGGAGCCGTCGCCAGTGTCGCGCTCGTTGCCTATGTGTATTTAATTTTACTAGTATTTAATTTATTACAGGCTACTTTGACATTGCCGGGAATTGCGGCATTGGTTCTCGGAGTGGGAACTGCCGTCGACGCGAACATCCTCACGTATGAGCGGATTAAAGAAGAAATACGCGTGGGCAAATCGATTCCGTCGGCATTCAAAGTGGGCTCGAAGAGAGCTTTGGGCACGATTCTTGACGCCAATATTACATCGGCAATTACAGCGGCAGTTTTATTCTATTTTGGCAGCAGTGCGATTCAAGGCTTTGCTGTGATGTCGATGATTGCCATTGTATTGAGCATCATCACAGCCGTTTTCGGTTCGAGATTCTTACTGTATCTGCTCGTTTCCAGTAACTTGTTGAATGACAAGCCCCATTGGTTCGGTGTGAAAAAAGAGCACATTCAAGATATTAATCTTAGCCATCAAAATGAGATAAAATCTGAGGGATGGTTGGCAAATGTCGATTTTGTCAAACATCATCGTAAATATTTCGGTGCATCGGGGATTATCATTGTTTTGGGAATCGTCCTGTTCCTAGTCAGTGGATTAAATCTCGGTGTCGATTTCACCGGTGGAACACAGTTGGAGATTATCAACGAAACGGCATCGTTCACCCAGGAAGACGTCAAGGGAATTGAGGAAGTCGTCAATCAGGCAGGTCTTACAGCCGGAGATATCAGCTTTGCCGGAAATAACAATGAAATTGCCCGTATTTTATTCCAGGAGAACATCACGAAAGAGCAAAGCCACCAATTGGAACAAGATTTTATCCAGAAATACGGTGACACCACCAGCATGAGTGAGACGACTGTATCGGCAGATGTAGCGAGGGAATTGGTTAGACAGGCTATATTTGCAGTCCTAATTGCTAGTGGAGGCATTATGATTTATATCGCAGTGCGTTTTGAACTATTGTTCGCGATTTCTGGAGTTATCGCTCTATTCCACGCGCCGTTGATTACGATCATCGCATTTTCTTTATTGCAATTAAAAGTGGACTTGACGTTTATTGCAGCAATTCTTACTGTAATTGGGTATTCCATCAATGACACAGTTGTCATATTTGACCGTATCCGTGAAAACTTGCGCAATGCGAAGATCAAAACAGAAAATGATTTATCGGACATTGTCAATGAAAGTATTAGAGGAACGATGGCAAGATCGATCAATACATTATTGACCGTTATGTTTGCCGTGATTGCACTATACATTTTCGGCGGAGAGGGAATTCGCAATTTCTCATTCGCATTACTGATTGGATTGCTAGCCGGGGCATATTCTTCCCTGTTTATTGCTGCACAACTCTGGCTAGTGTTGAAGAAGAAGTTTGTAAAGTAGAGTATTGAAGAAGTTTGCAAAGTAAGATAGAATATAAAAACTAAAAAAACAGGGGAGATATCGATGATTGGTGTCAATTTGTTTTTGCTCGTGCTTCTGATCGCCCTTACGGCATTTTTCGTCGCCACAGAATTTGCCATCGTCAAATTGAGGCCTAGCCGTATTGATCAGCTAGTTGCAGAAGGGAATTCGAATGCATTAGCTGTTCAGAAGATCAACAACAATCTTGACGAATACCTGTCTGCGTGTCAATTAGGGATAACGGTGACGGCATTAGGACTTGGTTGGTTGGGAGAACCGACTGTTGAACGGTTGCTGGAACCGCTGTTTCACAATTTGCATATATCGACGCAAATTGCCACGGTGCTGTCCTTTGTTATCGCGTTTTCTGTAGTCACATTCCTGCATGTTGTCATTGGGGAATTGGCGCCGAAAACGATTGCCATCCAAAAGGCGGAAGCAGTGAGTCTGTTTGTGGCTAAGCCATTGATCTGGTTTTATCGCATTACGTATCCGTTCATCTGGGCGTTGAACGGTTCGGCGGCGGCATTTGTCCGTTTGTTCGGTTTCCATTCCGTCAAAGGACATGATGAGGAAGCCCACTCAGAGGCAGAATTGCGGATTATTTTATCGGACAGCTATGAGAGCGGTGAAATCAATCAAGCGGAGTACGGATACGTCAATCGCATCTTCACATTCGATGAGATGCTTGCTAGAGAAATCATGGTTCCGCGCACCGATATGATTTGCCTCTATCAAGAGCGTTCGTTGGAAGAAAATTTAAAAATTATTAAAGAAGAGCAGTACACGCGCTATCCGCTCGTGCGTGACAGTAAGGACTACATCCTGGGGATTGTCAATACAAAGGAACTGTTTTTATATTATGTAGAAGGCAAAGACATTGACTTTTCTAAATTTGTCCGACCGGCGTATACAGTGTTAGATACGACACCAATTAAAACACTGCTAACCGAAATGCAGAAGAAACGCGTGGCAATCGCTGTACTAGTGGACGAATATGGTGGCACTGCCGGACTCGTGACGATTGAAGATATATTAGAGGAGATTGTCGGCGATATTCGCGATGAGTTCGATGGGGAAGAGCGCTCCGAACTGGAGAAAATCGATGAAGATCGCTATCTTGTCGATGGTAAAGTATCACTGGTCGAGTTGAACGAATTGCTATGTATCAATATTGATGAAGAAGATCTCGATACAATCGGCGGATGGTTGTACAGTCAGAATCCTTTGCTGAGAGAGGGAGAATCCTGGGAAAGCCATGGATTGAAGCTGACAGTACGCAAGAAAGAACGTCACCGTTTCCGCAAATTGGAGATTTGTAAGTTGCCTGATATGGATTTGCACAATATTGATACGGTTTCTGAATAAACAGAGTTCTTAGAACAATCAAATGTCCGATGGCTTGCGCAGAAGCAAACCATCGGACATTGTTATCAGGAGTGATGAATAAGTTATTGTCACATTGTCCAAACTGTAATAGAATGAAATATGCTAACCATCAATCAGGGCAAAGCATAAGATAGTAACAACAAATTTACTAAAGGAGTAATCAAGCAATGGAACCTGAGAATCGCCTTAAAAATGAATCACTATATCGTGAAATTGAAAGTTTGATTGAAGATATTGAATTTGAACTAAAAGAAAAAGCCGTCGAATACGACATCAGTAACGAAACGACGACTGGGAAGAAATTCATTGCCGGACAAATCATCGGCTTGAATTATGCCCTGCATAAAATTAAAAAATTACTGTAATTTTGTTTGCTCTTGTAAATTTGTTGACTCTTGTAAATTTGTTGGCTGTTTTTCAGACTTTAGCAAGAATCCGGCAATCAATGCTGTAATCGGAATTGCGAGAATCAGTCCAATGCTTCCACACAGCGAGCGCACGACCTCTGTCGCCAGAAAATCCATGTTGATCAATTTTACGAATGGCTGTTCATATGCCATCAACAGCAAAAACAGTGGGATAGAAGCACCTGCATAAGCGAGGATTAGTGTGTTGGACATGGTACCCATTACATCTTTCCCGACATTCATACCGGAATTAATCAACTCCTTCATTGTCAATGAAGGATTTTGTTTATAAATTTCATCCATTGTCGAGGCGATGGACATCGTCGTGTCCATAACAGCGCCTAAAGCTCCAATGATGATTCCCGCCAATAATAATCCTCGAAAGTTAAAATCGATAGCTTGTGGTATATACATGAGCATTTGTTCTTCGTCGCCGGTCATGCCTTTTAGGTTCGCTAAATAACTGACAAGAATCGACAGCAATGCGGTGATTGCCAGCCCCCCTACAGCGCCGAAAATAGCAGCAAAGGATTTTTTAGTCCAGCCACCTACGGTAATGAAGGTGACCGTAGAAGCGATTAAACTAGTCAGGAGTGCAAGTAACACTGGACTTAGTCCTCTAAAGAGCATCGGCAGTGTGAAATAGCCGATCAATAGGACTGTAAAGGCGAGTGTTATCAGCGCTTTTATTCCTTGACGACCACCAATAAACACTAGCAACAGGGCAAAGATACCGAGCAAAATGTAAATGTATGTATCGCGGGCGTAATCCATTAAATAACCGACCAGCGTGCCGTCCGGCAAGGTTTCCAGAACAACAAGAATGTGGTCTCCCTGACTCACCCAGAGATCGTATGCAGGATTGCCTAACATTGTGTTTTCAATTTCGATGATTTCGCCTTCCTGATCTCCGCCGAGAATTTTGGCGCGAAATGTCTGTACGTCAATTAAGAGTCCACTTCCCAAATCAATATCGTGCTGTTCATCGACAATTTCAATGACTTCTGCTTTTACATGTTCCGTCTCAGCCGGCGGCACGCCCATAGAACTTGCTGCAACTGTGAACGGCGTTGCTACGACCATCAGTAAAACCAATACAGACTGTATAAAATGTTTCATACTCTTTCCCCTCAATCAATAGATTTGACCCTAAAACGCTTTCATTATATCATATTTTTGTCCGAGCTATGTTACAATTATCTTGCAATCTGTGGCGATGCGATACCAGAATCCGCGATACTAGTGTCTATAGCACGCGATCAGCAAGCGAAGGAGAGTTATCAACAAGCGAAGGAGAGTTGCCATGATGCGTCGCATAGCAGTCAAGTTGAGCATTATATTATCGATTGTCCTTTTAGTTATCATTACATTTGTTTTATTGGCGACAGACTATTGGCTTAATACATTTTTTGTGGACTACATAACAGAAGAATTGCTGCATCGCGGACAGGGGTATGCGGAAGTGTTATCGCAGGAACACCATGGTCAAGGTGCCAGCATTTCTGACGAACATTATATGGAAACGCTCGCCCATGTTTCCAGTATGGAGAAAGCAACGCTTACCGACGTGATCGTCGTTGACGATCAAATGAATATTATAGCGTCATCAAAGCAAATGACGGAGGAGTATTTGCATTATTTAGACGAACACTACAGCGACAATATGTATCAGCATACTGTGCTTGAAACAAATTGGGAGGAAAAGTCGTTTTTGGTCACGCGCTCGCCGATTATTACAGAAGGTGAATACAGAGGAGCCGTTTATATGTACACGCCGACCAAACCGATTCGCGATGCGATATCGGTACAGACGAAAGCCTTAATTGGCATCTGGGTTGTCGGCTTATTCCTAGGCATGTGCTTTATTTATATCATTTCCAGACTGGTGACGAAACCGGTGCTGGCAATGAAGCATGCGACAGAGCGTATCTCCAAAGGGGATTATGACGTAGAAATACAAGCCAATAGCAATGATGAACTGGGGGATTTAGGACAGGCAATCAGCGGACTCGCCAAAAGCCTTGATTATTATGAGCGTAATCGACACGATTTTCTGGCAGACATAGCCCATGAATTGCGCACCCCCTTGACATATTTAAAGGGATATTCGGAACTGCTTGCCAAAGGTGATATCGAAGACCAACGGGAAATCCAGCAATTCCATCAAATTATTTATGAACAGGCGCAACGGCTGCAAAGACTCGTACAAGACATTACGACACTCAATGCCATGGATCAGACGCATTTCTCGCTACTAAAGAGACCTGTGAATATTGTAACATTAGTGCAGAAAAGCATGGATGTGATGCGCTTATTATATGAACAAAAAAATGTACGATTGTCATTCGATTATGATAGCAATATGCAGCAGGAAATACAGATTGACGGCGAGCGGTTCACACAAGTATTATTGAACTTATTAGACAATGCACTCCGCTACACGCCTGATGGTGGTACGGTAGCTATTGAAGTCGCGGAAGTGCAGCAAGGAGTACGGATCATCGTCCGGGATACAGGTACAGGCATTGATGAACAAGAGTTGCCTTTTATATGGGAACGCTTGCATCGCTCCGATAAATCACGATCCCGTGACACCGGTGGCTCCGGTCTGGGATTGGCGATTGTCAAAAAGATTATTGATCTGCATGCAGGGGAGATTGTCGTAGACAGTCAAGCGGGTCAGGGGACACAATTTACAATCCAGTTACCTTTTTAAAGTTTCAGCGGGGAGGGATACATAATGCATAGAATCTTAGTTGTTGATGATGAAGTGCCAATGACAAAATTGATTGAAATCTATCTTACCAAGAACGGATATCGAGTCGATGCCGTCACCAGCGGAGAAGCGGCACTGCAAGAGTTACGCAAACATAATTACGATCTCGTGCTCCTGGATGTGATGATGCCGGAATTGAGCGGTTGGGATACGTGTAAGAAAATCCGTAATTTTAGCAATGTTCCAATTATCATGTTGACTGCCAGGGACCAAATTCTTGATAAGGTCAAAGGGCTGACGCTGGGAGCCGACGATTATATCACCAAGCCGTTTGAAGAAATCGAATTGCTCGCGCGTATGGAGGCACTGTTGCGCCGTGCCGGCGGGTACCCGAGTTTTTCAAGCGATGAAATCGTCACTCATCAGGGGATTATGTTAAATACAGATACACATCAGGTATTTTACTTAGATGGGGAAATCGTCTTGACTCCGAAAGAATTTCACATCTTGCAAACATTTTTAATGAACATCGGCAAGGTGATGAGTCGGGAACGTCTACTGGAACTCGTTTGGGGATATGATTTCTATGGAGACCACCGGATTGTCGACTCCCATGTGAAGAATCTCAGAGAAAAATTGCGTGTACATGGATTGCCGATCGATGATATGTTGAAAACGATCTGGGGAGTCGGATATAAATTTGTATAATTACATACTTTCCCGGCGAACATGTGAAAGTTTGAAGAATGTGTGTAGAAAAGGTGTGCTTTCTGGGGAGTTTGTTGACTGTACAGAAAAAAGGAGTATTATCTAAATTACAAGATACAACGATAATCATTATCTTTATCAAATTGTCGATTAAAAATATAAGAATTCATGAGGAGATGTGTATGATGCCATTAGCTAAGGGGGAACTAAATAAGTCTTACACGGTCAATGCGGTAGATACGAGAAGTGAAGATATTCGCAAATTTCTATTTACGCTCGGCTGCTACCCAGGGGAGAAAATAACAATTATATCTAAATTGGCGTCAAACTACATTGTCAATGTGAAAGATGCCAGATACAGCATAGACGAAGATTTAGCACACGCCATTATGATTAAGTAATCTGTCTGTTTTGGCGTGTTTTTTTAAATGAAAGTTAGATTAGGTGAACTATTTTGGAGGGGGAGACTCATGAAAATTGCTTTAGCAGGTAATCCGAACAGTGGGAAAACAACATTGTTTAACGCGATTACAGGTAGAATTGAACAAGTGGGAAACTGGGCGGGGGTAACCGTAGAGAAAAAAGAAGGAAGCGTCAAGCCGAACCTGAATCCCAAGAATGAAAAGATTGTCATCGTTGATTTGCCGGGTGCCTATTCAATGTCACCATATACGAATGAAGAGGCAGTGACGAGAGATTTCGTGCAGAACGAAAATCCTGATGTAATTATCAATATTGTAGACGCGACAAATTTGAGTCGTGGTTTATTTTTTACAACACAATTATTAGAGCTGGGCATACCGGTTGTCGTCGCGTTGAATAAAAGCGATTTGACGGATAAGAAAGGGCATACAATCAATGTTCCTGCATTGAGCGAGGCTTTGAAATGTCCGGTCATTCAGACTATATCGACGAAATCGACAAACAACGGTTTGGAGGCGTTACTGGCTACGGCAATTGATGTCGGCAAAGCAAAACAGAAACAAGCGGCTCCGAAAATCGCCGGTGCAACGACAGCTACAACCAAAGCAGAATTCGAAAAAGTCGATAAAAAGCGCTACGCATTTGTACAGGAACTCGTAGAGGAAGTAGAAAGAAGAAAAGTCAGTTCCGAAAAGCAAACGCTACAGGATAAAGCGGACAGAATCATTGCTCACAAATGGTTGGGGATTCCAATTTTTGCCGTCATTATCTGGGTGATTTTCTCCATTTCACAAACATGGGTCGGACCTTGGTTTGCCGATACGTTTGTCGGCTGGATCGATTGGGTGTATGAGAGTGTAGCCTCCATGTTAGGTGAAGATGTGAACCCTGTACTTGCTTCTTTGCTGCTTGATGGAATTATTGGTGGGGTAGGAGCAGTCGTAGGATTCTTACCGTTGATCATGGTGTTATTTTTCTGCTTGGCGCTTTTGGAAGACAGCGGATACATGGCGCGTGTGGCGATTGTTTTAGACCGTTTCTTCAAAAAAGTTGGACTATCCGGTAGATCGATTATACCGATGATTGTCACTACAGGATGCGGTGTACCGGGAATTATGGCGACCAGAACGATCAAGGATGAAAGACAGAGACGCACTACAGCAATGATTACTACATTTATGCCTTGCGGGGCGAAACTTCCGATTATTGCACTGTTTGCCGGTGTATTCTTCGGCGATAATAGTTGGGTTGGAACATCAATGTATTTCCTCGGAATCTTTGTAATTATTTTATCAGCATTAATTGTCAGAAAAATCACTGGGGATTATTCTACATCGTATTTTATTATGGAACTCCCTGAATATAGATTTCCAAGTGTAAAAAGAGCATTCGTCTCTATGATGATGAGAGCAAAAGCATTTATTATCAAAGCAGGAACGATTATTTTGCTCAGTAATGCCGTTGTGCAATTGCTGCAAACATTCAACTGGCAGTTTGAAGTTGTCGAGGAAGCGGCAGCGAATACGAGTATTTTAGCGAGCATCGCTTCGCCACTTGCGTTTTTATTCATCCCACTCGGCTTTGGTCTTTGGCAGTTCGCCGCTGCGGCTGTCACAGGATTTATTGCCAAGGAAAACGTCGTCGGTACGTTGGCAGTATGTTTTGGAATCACGAATTTTATTGACGTAGAAGAATTTACACTGATTGGCACAGGTGCGGAAGTCAGTTCGGTTTTCGGCATCACCGCAGTGGCAGGGCTTGCATATCTGGTATTTAACCTCTTTACCCCGCCGTGCTTCGCCGCGATCGGCGCAATGAGTTCTGAATTAGAATCAAAGAAATGGTTGTTTGGTGCCGTCGGTTTCCAATTAGGTATGGGTTATGTATTAGCATTCCTTGTTTATCAAATTGGTACTTTAGTCACAACAGGATCATTAGGAGATGCGTTTGTTGGGGGACTCGTTGCTGTCGCCGTCATCGTAGGGATTGTTGTCTATTTGATGATGAAAGGCGGTAAAGACGACTCCAAATCAACTACAATGGGGGCGATCAAAGCATGAGTACAGTAGATTTTATTGTCATAGCAATTATCGCTGCACTGGTTATTTTCGCTGTATATAAGATAAGACGCGATAAAAAGCGCGGCATGAAATGCACCGGGTGCTCTGGATGCAGCGGTGAAGAAACTGATAAAACTTGCTGCTAGCACAACACTTTGTATAGACAAAATGGAAAAAGTTTAGAACGTATAAAAAAACGAGCAAATGGCAGGCATTGGATGCTTGCCATTTTCTTTTAATTGTATTTTAAGACTTTTGCACCTTGCTACAATATATAGCGTGTGGTATCGTGTAATAGTAATTGAGAATACAAATTGTAGTATTTCGGGAGGAACGTATATGGCACTGAAATTAGCGGAGTTGACGTGGCAAATCGTCAAGCGTGATGGTAGAATGGAGCGTTACAATCACGAAAAAATTTATAATGCCGTCAGGAAAGCGGTACTAAATGTAGAGCGAAATAATAAGCAGATCGCCGACGAAATTGCGGCGGAAATTGCTTTAGATATAGAAAATCGTTTAACGACAATGAAATTGCAGATCTTCGAAGTCGAAGAAATACAAGATATGGTGGAAAAGAAGCTCGTAGAGAAGAACTACTACGAGATTGCCAAGGCGTATATTCTATACCGCCAAAAACGCAGTGAGGTCAGAAACAAGGCATCGATGTTGATGCAAGTCTATAATGACATCGTGTTTACCGATGCCAAAGACAGTGACGTAAAGCGGGAAAATGCCAATGTTGACGGGAACACCGCCATGGGTACGATGTTGAAAATCGGTTCGGAATCCGCTAAGGAATTTGCCAGAATGTATTTGTTGAAACCGGATCATGCCAAAGCTCATATCAGCGGAGATATACATATTCATGATCTTGACTTTTTGCCGACAGGCACATTGACTTGTTGCCAAATTGATATTGAGAAATTATTTACTTCTGGATTTAGCACGGGGCATGGTCATTTACGTGAGCCACAGGATATATCGAGTTACGGTGCCTTGGCAGCGATTGCCATCCAATCGAATCAGAATGATCAGCATGGGGGGCAGTCGATTCCTAATTTCGATTACGGGCTCGCCAAAGGTGTACGCAAAACATTTGTCAGAGAGTATCGTCAATCACTGACGGAAAAGCTTGCCTGGGAATTGGAACGGGATGATTTCAGTGACTTGTTGCAAGAAGTTAAGGAATTGAACGGAGATTTGCAAACACTGCTGACAGTCGATTTTGTAGAAGAATACAAACAGCAGGAAAAGACGCGCTTGATGGAGCATTATAGTTTGTCGGAAGCATCTGTGGACAAGCTACAGAATTTTGGATACCGCGACGCATTTCGTAAAACGGAGAAAAAGACGTACCAGGCAATGGAAGCATTTTTGCATAATTTGAATACGATGCATTCACGCGCCGGAGCACAGGTGCCGTTTTCCAGCATCAATTACGGAACCGATACGAGCTCGGAAGGGCGGATGGTCGTTAAGCAATTATTATTGGCGACGGAAGTTGGTTTGGGAAATAATGAGACGGCGATCTTCCCGATTCAAGTATTTAAAGTCAAAGAGGGAGTCAACTACAATCCCGAGGACCCTAACTACGACTTGCTGAAATTGTCGTTCCGTGTCTCGGCGAAGCGCTTGTTCCCCAATTACGTATTTCTCGATGCGCCTTTCAATTTGCAATATTACAAACAGGGGCGTCCAGAGACAGAAGTGGCGACGATGGGTTGCCGCACCCGCGTATTGGGTTCGATTCATCCTGAGAGTGACGGAATTTCCTACGGTCGAGGCAATCTATCGTTTACGACGATCAACTTGCCACGGTTAGGCATATTGCATCAAGGCGATATCGCAGGATTTTTCCAGGCGCTGGATGAGAGAGCGGAACTGGTGATTTCACAGCTCCATGAACGTTATTTATTACAGGCGCGCAAAAAAGTTAAGAATTTTCCGTTTTTAATGGGACAAGGTATCTGGTTAGGCGCAGACCATCTAAGTTCGGAAGATGAGGTGCGCGAAGTGTTAAAACACGGGACACTGACATGCGGATTTATCGGTTTGGCTGAATGCTTAAAGGCGCTGATCGGTGCGCACCACGGGGAATCGGAAGAAGCGCAGAATTTAGGGACGGCAATCATCGCTCGTTTGCGCAGCCGCATGGATGAAGCGACGGAGAAATACCGCTTGAACTACACATTGATTGCGACACCGGCGGAAGGGCTTGCAGGGCGTTTCACGAGAATTGACCGCAAAGAATTCGGCACAATTGAGGGTGTGAATGATCGTGAGTACTACACGAACAGCTACCATGTGCCTGTCTACTATGATATATCCGCGTATAATAAAATATTGAAAGAAGCGCCGTACCATAGTTTTTGCAATGCGGGACATATCAGTTATATTGAATTGGACGGAGCGGCGAAGAACAACCTGGAAGCCTTTGAACAATTGATTCGCGCGATGAAGGAGAACAACATCGGCTACGGCTCAATTAACCATCCGATTGACCGCGACCCGCTTTGCGGCTACACAGGAATTATCGACGATGTTTGCCCGGGCTGCGGACGCAACGCGCATTTCGATCCGCCGATTGAACGGATTCGCAGAATTACCGGATATCTGGTGGGCACAATGGATAAATGGAACGACGGGAAAATAGCCGAAGAAAGAGAACGTGTGAAGCACAGTCTCAACAGCAAATTACAGCTATCATAGAGGATGCGGCAATGTAATCAACAAGACGTATTGAAAGTAGAAGCAAACATCGGCGGTTCGGGCATCCGAACCGCTGTTATTAATTTTGTTGCAGCATAAAATAAAAAAGGTGGGAAATTATGATTCGATATGCAGATATTATTACGGAGTCGATTGTCGACGGACCAGGCATTCGTTTGACCGTATTTTTGCAAGGGTGTACGATACAATGCCCGGGATGCCATAACCCGACGCTACAAAATATGCAAGGCGGTATAGAATTGATGGAAGCGGAACTGGCAAAATTAATCATCGATCATATTACACCGTTGCACAAGGGAATTACCCTTTCCGGTGGAGAGCCGACGTTACAGGACGAGGCATTGTGTAAGGTGATGGAGATAGTTCTGCAAGCCCATCAACACCTAGATGTCTGGATGTATAGCGGATTTCAGTTTGAACAAATAAAGGATCGGAAGATTTTGCAATATGTCGATGTACTTGTAGACGGTGCCTTTATAGAAGAACAGAAAAGCCTGCAACTGTTGTTTAGAGGCTCTCGCAATCAGCGGATCATTGATATAAAGCGTTCTTTGGAAATGGGAGAAATCGTAGAAATTTTTCAGGAAACATAAGGGCTATTTGGAATCATTAGATAATATAGTTGATATAGGTATAGCAAATAGTATATATTTGAAGAGATAAATACATTAGGAGAGTGATGGAATATTGGACAGTATACCCTATGACTCGATGATTTTGTTAGGGGTCTTGTTACTAATTTCAGGTTATTTTTCAGCAGCAGAGATGGCATTGGTCAGTATCAGCAGAATCAGATTGCGCAAACTCACAGACATTTCCGAAACAAATGGCAAGAGTGCGCTGGCGTTACTTGAGAATTTTGGAGCCAGCTTATCTGCTCTGTCTGTGGGTAAGACACTGATGAATATTATTGCCGTTGTCATTGCTGTGAAAGCAGCGACAGATATTTTTGGAGGAGGATCATCTGTTCTACTAGCGGCGACAGTAGTCGTTGCATGTACGATTTTGATTATCAGTGAAATCCTGCCAAAATCTTTAGCCAAGCGCAATGCCGAAAAATATTTGTTATTTACTTCAAAATCATTAACGGCGGTCATGAAAATCTTATATCCATTTACGAGATTTTTCGTCAAGACTAATCAAGAAGAACCATTAGTCACAGACGAAGATTTTAAAGTCATGGTGGATATTGGAGAGGAAGAGGGGACGTTTCTCACTCAGGAAAAAGAACTATTGCATAACGCGATTGAGTTTGACGATATCGTCGTCAAAGATATATTGACACCGCGTCCCGACGTCGTAGCGATAGCGAATACCGCGACAGTGGAACAAATCAAAGAAATGTTTATTCAGGAAAAATATTCGCGTATTCCTGTATACGAAGGTTCGATTGACAATGTCATCGGAATTCTTTCTTATCACGATTTTTTTGCAAAGTATCTGCAGGAGGCGGAATTTAAGCTGGATGAAATTATACGTAAGCCATATTTCGTGCTTGGCTCTGTGAAGATTTCCGATTTATTGAAAGAGCTGCAAAAAAGCAAAAATCCTTTGGCGATTGTCCTAGATGAATATGGGGGAACGAGTGGTATCGTTTCGATTGAAGATATCATTGAGGAGATTGTCGGAGATATTTGGGATGAGCATGATGAAAACGATATGATGGTTGAACTTATCGATGAACGTACGTATCGCGTCACTGGCAAAATATCGATTGAAGAATTTAGCGAGACGTTTGAGGTAGAGCCTCCTGAGACGACATCCTATACATTAAGTGGATGGATCATGGATACACTAGGTAATATACCGAAAAAAGGTGAAATGATATATCATCAAAATTTAATGATCGTAGTCGAAGAAGTGAACAACCGCAGAATTCAAAAAGTCGGCGTTCACGTTCAAGAGCAAGTTGACACAACTGACGTAGAAGATGCAACACAAATAGCATAGGGCAAAGTTGCATGTAAGTAGTATGCATTAGCCTTGCCGAGCCAATAGTGTAGTTGCAGTGGAAACGGCATAATTGGAGGCTATAGTTATGGATCAACGAGTACAAGAGCTAGCGTCAAAGCTGATTACCTATTCGACGGAATTGCAAAAAGGCGAGAAAATCCTGATTGAAGTTACAGGGCAGAATATCCCGCTTGTGCAAGCGTTAATTAAAGAAACATACCGCGTCGGAGCCACTCCCTTCGTAACCATCAAAGACCCGCAGATTACACGGCAGCTTCTGCTGCATGCCGATGAACAGCAGATGGAGAGCATTGGCGATTGGGAGCTTGCGCGGATGAAAGAGATGGATGCCTATATTGGCATACGTGGTGGCGGTAACGCTAATGAGCTGGCAGATGTTCCCGGGGACAAGATGAAGTTGTACATGGCGAACTACATGCATAAAGTTCATGGATTGGAGCGCGTACCGAATACGAAATGGTGCGTCATGCGCTATCCCAATGAATCAATGGCACAATTGGCTAATATGAGCACCGAAGCGTTCACGGACTTCTATTTTAAAGTCTGTAACCTCGATTATCAGAAAATGTCAATGGCAATGGAACCGCTGGTAGAATTGATGAATCGCACCGATGAGGTGCATATTAAAGGGAACGGTACAGACTTGAAATTCTCGATTAAGGGAATCCCCGCTATTAAGTGCGACGGAAAAATGAATATTCCCGACGGCGAAATTTTCACGGCACCGGTAAAGAACTCGGTTAATGGCTTCATTACCTATAATGCCCCAGCCGTATATCAGGGATATACTTACGAGAATATTCGTTTGGAATTCGTGAACGGCAAGATTGTGCAAGCGACAGCGAACAATACGGAAAAGATCAATCAAATATTTGATACCGATGAAGGAGCGCGCTATATCGGTGAGTTTGCCATCGGCGTCAATCCGTATATCTATATACCGATGAAGGACACACTTTTTGATGAAAAGATCGCCGGAAGTTTTCATTTCACGCCGGGCAAATGTTACGATGAAGCGAGCAACGGCAACCAATCGGCAATCCATTGGGATTTGGTATGCATCCAGAATCCCGAGTATGGCGGCGGAGAGATGTATTTTGACGGACGTTTGATCCGCAAAGACGGTCTGTTCGTGATTGATGAGCTGCAAGGCTTGAATCCCGAGGCTTTAACTGACTAACTTGGCGTAAGTTTCCCACTCCCTGGCGGGAGTCTAACACCAACTAAGTCATGCATTTGCAGTTCTAAAATTCAGACGGAGTAAAAGAATCTCCACCTGAATTAAGAACTTGCTTCAAAATAGCGTCACGGTATATTTGAAGAAAATGTAGAAACATCAAGCATAAGAATTAGGGCAGCTTCCGCATCATTAGTCATCGGAAGCTGCCCTATTGTAAATATACAGGTATGGTTGTGCTATTTGTTGCTTTTGTCGACGCGGGCTTCTCCGTGTGACACCATGTTGATAATGAACAAGAGCACGATCGCACCAATGATGGACATCACCAATGATCCGACGAGTCCGTATGTTGTAAAACCGATCACATCGAAAAGGAATCCCCCGATAAAAGCGCCGACGACACCAACAATGATATTTCCACCAATACCAAAGCTACTGCCCTGCATTATCTTACCGGCAGCCCATCCTGCGATTAAACCAATAATCAAGAACCAAATAAAGTTCATATGTATCACCTCCTTAAGGCTCCTTAAATCTATCTTGCCAAAAAAAAGGATATTACATACATAAAACACTTGGTGAATATCACCAAAATTATATAAGAGGCATTTAGGGAACAGTGTCGATGCTGGATATTTATATTTTTTCTGATAAAATAACATAGAAAGTCCTTATAATATCAACGATTTGAAGCAGAATAGAGATAGGTGGAGATATATATGATACAGATTCTTTTTGTGCTTGCTGTATTGGCGATCATTTGGTCGATGGTGGAAATCGTTTCGCCCCAGATCGTGTTTCGCATATATGAAAAAGCTGGTATCACTTTTTTGACAGAACGCCAAATGTTGCGGCTAATCCGCCTTGATGGGCTGGTAAGTTGGATTATTTTCACATTATTGGGTGCTTATCTATATGGAAAGCTGTAAATAAGGAGGCGATCGATTGGTTTTTGTGGCAGTCGTATTGCTTGGCGTATTGTGTTACGGTTATTGGAATACATTTCGTCCGGTGTTGCGAGAAATAGAGGTTCAGGTGTTACGCCCGTCAGATCGTATAGAAGAGTCACAGAGTACCGATGTATCGCAGAGTATTGACGCATTGCACGGTACCGGTGCATTGGGACGTATCGACGAATTACGTGTGTTGCATTTGTCAGATATGCATATGGAGCGTATTTCCGTATCGCCGCAGAGAATGTATGATGCGGTTGCAGATACTAATCCCGATTTGATTGTGCTGACAGGTGATTATCTTGACCATATAAATAGTCTGGCGAAATGGGAGCAGTATTTACAGGTCATAGCCGGTCTGGAGCCGGAATACGGCATATATGCAGTATTGGGAAACCATGATTACCGTTTGACGGAGCAAGGTTTTCAACGCCTATTGGCATTGATGGAAACATACGGTTGCCGCGTGTTGAGGAATGAAGCTGTTTCTATTGAGCATCAAGGACAGCCGATCAATATTGTCGGTGTTGATGATTATCACACGAGAAAAAGTAGGCTTGATAGTGCTTTTGCTAATATTGATGATAGTGCCTCAACGCTTGTGATAACGCATGACCCAAATGTCTTGCTGGAAATGGGGGAACAGCACCAGTTTGATTACCTGTTAGCTGGGCATTTCCATGGAGGTCAATGCAATCTGCCATTTGTCTTTCGTTTGCGTCCAATGGGCAGCCTGCCGAAGCAAAAATTGTACAAAGGGTTACTGGAATATCAGGGCAAGCAAATATATATCAGTGAAGGGTTAGGACAAAGTGCATTAAATATTCGTTTTAATTCTCGGCCGGAGATCACGGTGCATAAAATTACGTTTTAAAGGTAGCTTATAAAATGAATTTTAAGCAAATGATTGCAGACGGGAGATTACCATGGAGCAAATGAATATTCCAGATACAATGTATGATACGATTGTCATCGGTGCAGGAGTATCGGGGTTAACTGCCGCTTATGAACTTACGAAAAGTGGGAACAATGTAGTGGTCTTGGAGGCTGCCAACCGCACGGGAGGACGCATTTTTACCGATCATGAAGGAGCTTTCACTTATGATGTCGGCACACAGTTGATCACGGAATATTTTGATGAGACCTTGCAGCTCATACGCGATTTGGGCATTAAAGATCATTTGGAACGGTTTAAGGATGTCATGTGGATGCGGAACAATCACAAGTTCAAAATGCATAACATCGATTCTTTGTGGTCACGTATGAATCCTCCGTGGCTGACAGTCAAAGATCGCTTACTGTTGCTGCGGCTTTTGGCAGATGTGATTAAATACCGGAAAATGTTGTCGATCCAAGAAATTGAGCGTAGTATCGCGATTGATTGCTGTTCCGTAGAAGAATACGCTCTGCGTAAATTAAATTCGCGTATCTTACAGAATTTTATTTCCCCATTTTTATCGACGGTGTTTTTTGCGTATCCGTCGGAAACGAGCTTCCCGCTACTCGCCGTATTGTCAAAAAAATTAAAGGATAGTAAACTATATACATTGCGAAGTGGGATACAACTTCTAACGGATGAATTGGCTTCGCGTGTCAATGTGAAATTTCAGAAAAAAGCAGTCAATGTCGTTCGAGTGGAACATGGGTGGGAAGTGCATACCGATGACGGACGAGGAATACGGAAGGTATGGAAATCGAAACAGGTCGTGATTGCGACATTGGCGCATCAGGCATTGGAATTGCTCGCAAATCGCAGCGTAATTACAGATAAACAAAGGCAGTTTTTGCAGAAACAGAAATATTTTTCGACATTCGCCTTTATCACGGGATACAGTCGGCGGATTGATGCGCAAGCCTATTGCATGATTATACCCGTCAGCGAATCACCGCGAATCTCTAGTATATGTTTCGAACATGAAAAATGTGCGCAGCATGCCCCGGAAGGCTTTGGTCTACATAATATTCACTTGCATCGAGGGTTTGCTCAGGAGATTATGCGGTACTCCGAGGCAGAGCAGAAAGACGCGATTCTGACGGAGTTAGAGAAAATATTTCCTACCTATCGTCGGTATGTGGTTTGGAGCAAATTGTATAACTGGATTGATGCAGTACCGTGTACATACCCGGGAAAAGCCAAGGAAATATTAGAATTTCAGATTGAGCAATGGAAGAACATCAATTCCGGTCTGGTGTTTTGTGGCGATTATCTCAATTGGCCGACGGTCGAGGGAGCTATCGTCGTGGGGAAAAAAGCTGCTAATATGCTTTTAGGTCGGACAAAAATCATGTATTAGTATCAAAGTGGGTATGAAGTGTGAGTATGAAATGAGTATGGGATGAATGGGGATACAAAATGAGCCAATACAAACCAATTTATAAAGTGCTGCTGGTATCGATGGATGCCAAATATATTCACAGCAATCTGGCACTGCGATATCTGGAAGCGTACTATGTAGAGCATTATCAGCATACTTACCCCGTCGAATTTTGTCGAAAAGAATATACGATTAACCAGCAGGTTGCTCATATAGTCGCTGATATATATGAAGAGAAAGCCGATATCATCGGCTTTTCATGCTATATATGGAATATTGAACATGTGAAAAAGATCATACGCAATTTGAAGAAGGTCATGCCTGGTGTCAAGCTGATCCTCGGAGGACCGGAGGTGAGCTTCGATTCGGCAGACTGCATGCGGCAATACCCGGAAATTGATTTTATCGTTTGCGGAGAAGGGGAGCAAGCATTTGCGGAACTAGTCAGTATGCTCGCTTCCGAGCAGCGCAAGATGCCTGCGGGTGTCAAGAATATTAGTTATCGCGATTCAGATGCTAGTGACGGTAAGATAGTTGAAGCAACGCAACAGGGGCGTGTCGACGATCTGGCTAATGTGCCGTCTGCCTATGCAGATGATTTTGATGCGGAACAATTCGCCCATCGGATTATTTATTATGAGGCATCAAGAGGATGTCCTTATTCCTGCCAGTATTGCCTGTCATCGAATGAAAGAGGTGTGCGTTTCTTTCCGTTGGAGCGCGTAAAGGAAGACTTGCTGCGCTTTATTAACGCCGGTGTGAAGCAAGTCAAGTTTGTCGACCGGACATTTAATTGCGCGCCGCGGTTTGCCATGGAGATATTTGAGTGGATTGTCGAGCATCACCAGGGCAAGACAAATTTTCATTTTGAAATTTCCGCCGATTTGCTGACAGAGGAAATGATCGCATTTTTACATACGGTACCCCATGGGCTGTTTCAATTCGAAATCGGCGTACAATCGACCCATGAAGATACGTTGAGTGAAATTCAACGCCGCACCAATCTGCATCAATTGAAAAAAGCCGTTGCCGGCATACGGAATGGCGGCAACATTCATCAACATCTCGATTTGATCGTCGGACTGCCCAATGAAGACTATCGCACATTCGCCCGCTCATTTAATGAAGTATATCAAATGCAGCCGGATCAATTGCAGATGGGCTTTCTTAAACTTTTAAAAGGCTCGGGACTGAGAAGACGCGAACAGGAATATCGTTATGTATATAGTGATGAAGCGCCGTATGAGGTGATGGCGTGTGATAGCTTACAGTACGAGGAAATCATTCAATTAAAAGAAATTGAGCACTTGCTCGACCATTATTACAACTCCCATCAATTTGACATGTCTTTGCGCTTTTTGATCGATCAATTGGGGTATCAACCGTTTGATTTTTACGAGCAGATGGCTGTATTTTGCAAGCAGAGGGGATTTTATGGGCGTGCTCACAGTCAATCTGTCATGTATCAATATATATTTGATTTTGCTTGCGATAGATTGGTAGATGAGGAGCGTATAGACAGATTCGTAGAGATCATGCGTTTTGATTTTACGCGCTTAGGTCCCCATGGCAGACTGCCGGAATGTTTGCGGGAATACCAGCCGGATGATTATAAAAAGCATAAGCAAATGCTGCTTTCCGATGTAGAATTGCAGGTAGAGTATTTCTCTCAATACAGACATCTCAATATGCGAAATTTGACGCAGCATGTGCGTATCGAAGTATTTAAATATGACATTCTCGGAGATCACTCGGAACGCGAATCATGGTATCTGTTCGTTTACCACGATGATCCGTTGCAATTTCGCCGGGCGGATTGGCATGATATCACAAGACATCATGCTGTTCAATGCATAATATAGATTAGTATACGATAAAGAGTCTAGGGAGGGGAAATGGGCAGATGGAGTGGAAAGAGCTGGTGGATGAATCACTGTATCAGCAAATGGTAAGCTGGAGAAGGCATTTGCACCAATTTCCGGAATTATCGAATCAGGAATGGCAGACGGCTGAGACGCTCAAAACGTGGTTGAGAGAAATGGGAGCAGACGTAATAGAATATGAGGGGATTCCCGGATTTGTTGTGTATATTCAAGGGGAATCTTCACAGACAATCGCAGTACGCACCGACATGGACGCATTGCCAATACAGGACGAAAAGGCATGTTCCTATGCTTCTAAGATATCAGGCAGCATGCATGCTTGCGGTCATGATGGACATATGGCGATGTTGCTCGGCTTGACAACGGCGTTGCTGCAATTGCAAAATCAGGGGCAACTGCGTAAGTCGATCCGTTTGATTTTTCAACATTCAGAAGAACAAGGACCGGCGGGTGCGCCGGAAATGATCGCTGCCGGTGTTCTGTCCGATGTGAATGTGATTTTCGGCGCCCATCTATGGACGCCTTTGGCTGTCGGGAACATTGGCATTCGGCAGGGTGCTTTTATGGCGGCATCTGACCGTTTCACTATGACAATCCAAGGTCGTGGCGGTCATGGATCAATGCCGCATCAAACGGTTGATACTGTTGTCGTCGCCAGTGAAATCGTGCAGAACTTGCAGACGATTGCCAGCCGCAATGTGGACCCATTGGAGCCGGTCGTTGTCACCATAGGATCTTTACATGCGGGGACGAACTTCAATGTTATCGCAGATAAGGCGACATTGACCGGAACGGTGCGAACATTTAATGAGCAGATACGTTTGTCAGTGAAAAAGCGTATGGAAACAATTATCCATTCGACCTGCGGTATGCATGGCGCAACATGTGATTTGCAGTATATTGATGGATATCCGCCCGTTATCAATCATCCGCAAGAGACAGAAAAAGTGCGCGAGATACTCGTTGAAAGTTTTGGTGAACAAGCTATATTTCCAGTGGAGCCGGTCATGGGAGGGGAAGATTTCGCCTATTATCAGCAGCAGATCCCCGGCGTGTATTTCTTTATCGGTGCCGGTAACAATGGTGCCGGTAACGATCAGACAAATTGCAGCTATCCACATCACCACCCAATGTTCGATATTGATGAGCGGGCGTTGTCGCTCGGTTTGCAGGCATTTTTGAGCATTTTACAGACGTATAGCGAAAAATAGGCTAACTTACACAAGGCACCGATCATACATTATATAGTGTAATGATCCGAGAAAGGGTGAGTTGTGTGAGTAATATTTTCGAAGACGAAAAATTGAATAAATTTCTCTCAAAACACGGTGACCAACTGAAAGGGATGGCAAAGAACATCGGTCCCGAGACATTGAAGAATGAACAAGAATTGAAACGGACACTCAAGATGTTGGCGAATATGGCAAATTTACCTGCTGATGACAAAAAGATTAACCAAGTGGTAAAAATGCTGCAACAGCAGAAGTTTGATCCTAAAGACCCCAATTCTATGAACAAAGTTATTTCTAATATAAAAAAGAACAAGCCATAAGTGCGGCATAACTCACTTCAAAAAGCTACGAATCTGGCAAATTCAAAAAGACAGAGGCATATCAGGGAAGTCCTGATTGCCTCTGTTTTTTTGTACGAAAATGGGCGAGCTAAATGGGCAATTGTTTATCCCCATTTATGCTCCCCAGCCATAAGATAGAACGAGAAAGGGCAAAAGATTATGCTCAATGAATTCAAAAATCGGAGAGGGGCTGAGAGTATGTCGTGGTTTCAAGATAATTGCTGCATCGTTCTAGTATTGTTCATTTTGTTGGTGCTTCTTTTAGGCTGCAACTAAAAACGATAAAGAAACGGAGCCGCATTCCCCTATAGTGAATTGAATAACGAACACAAGGGATTCCGTTATTCACTTTTATTACTCTGCTGCGGAATTAAACGAAGTAGATTCTCTAGTTGCGCAGGATCGATTGTTTTCAAGAATTGATAGGCATTTCCTATGTTTAATTTGGATGGATTGATGTCGTACTGGTTCATGACACCGGCAATTTTAGTCACCATGTCGAGAGATTTTTCCACAGTCGTCAATGTGTTTAACAAATCCTTTGTCATAGTGTGTACGTGTTTGATTGACATGTTGTCAGGGGTCGAAGGAGTCTGATCCCGAGATTTTTCCGATTGACGTGAACGGCTTCTGCTACTCTTCTGTTTGCTAGGACGGTTCGATTTTGCAGGTTTCCGTTGTTCCGATTGGTTGATGCGGGCGGGTTTATTATTTTCCTCCGGTGTTTCAATTGTGCGCAAAACTAATTTTGTATTCTTCATTGTTTCACCTTCTTTATTGGGAGTAAGGATATTTTGTTATAGCCTATGCATTTTCAGATGGATGGTGCATGAATGCAGCTTAGAAAATGGGTTTTTATTATAGGCATATGTGGATTACACGTTTGAGCTTTGTGCCATAGAATAAATCGAATGAACAAAAAGGAGGTCATCTCATCATGGGTACTGCAAATATCGCTAACTGTGGAAGAAACAATTGCGGTTGTGGCGGCTGGGGAGGAAGTAGCTGGATTTGGATCATTTTGATCATCATCTTCTTCTTGTTTATCTTCCAAGGGTTCTAAAAAATAGTTTTTACGAAACGTCAAATAGGAGGTGATAGTATGAGTTGGTTCAGAGATAATTGTGCATTAGTTTTGGTATTGTTCATCTTGTTAGTGATCATAGCTTGCAACAATGATTGCTAGTAAATTGGCATAGGGGAAAAGGAAGCAAAGGATCAGTCGGAGGCTAGCGATGCTAGCCTATTTTTTCTGCCTAAATTCCCCGGAGTATTTTACATTAGCCCATTTTGTTTATACGGGATATTCACACAGTCCATTTGGGTGATCACTCAATATAATGCATTAAACATCCTAAAAGACAAAAGACCAAGGAGGAAAATCATAATGAACATTCTCGTCTTATACATCTTGCTACTTTTGATTCTTTTTACTACTAGCTGATGATTTTTTGTCTTTGCTCGCTTCCTTTGTCTCGTCTGTCTCATTTGTCTCATCAGTCTCATCAAATTGGAATCCCGACGTCAGCAAATTCATAAACATAGGGTTCTGTACAACGCTGATGATCTGGTTCAATTGATTGAAATCGATTTTTCTGACGAAATCAATGAGTAATCTCGCAAATCCCATTATACCTGGAGCAGCGCCATTCCCAGATAAGGCAGATAAACTGATGCGATAACTATCAAAGACATTCATTGTTTTTACTACTAAATCGAGCGATTTATCTACCGTGTGCAATGTCGAAAGAGCATTTTTGGTCATAGCGTGGAATGAACCTATACTCAAAAGTTCAGAATTTGTCGATACATCGGCTTCATGAATGTAACCGGCTGCATTTCGTTCCTTGTCTGCTGCGGCTCTATGATATTCGGGGGAAGGGAAAGACAGTTGTCTGCGTATTGTTCTCATGGTATCACCTTCTCTACAAGTTATTGGAGTGATTTTTATGAAATCTCGCTTTCATATTCCGCTGGCAGTATTAGTATTCTTAGCAGCAACATGTAAATCGCGCAAATATACAAAGGCAAGCGGAAGTGGAAAAAGAAAAATAGTCGTTTTTAAAAACTGGAATAAAGAGCAAGTCATTCAAAAAAGTGTCGCATACTTACAAGGTAAAGGAGTCCGCCCAGTTCATGCATTGCCCAGTATCAAAGCGATCTCCTGCGAATTGTATGGGAATTGCAATACGAGAGAGATTCTCAGGGATCCCAATGTATTAAGAGTCGATGATGATATTGAGATAAAAATCAAACCTCTGCCGCATATAAGAACAATTTTACAGAGACCGATGACAGACCGCACGATTATCCCCTGGGGTGTTGAACGAGTTCAGGCGCCACCCGTTTGGAATTATTTCAATGGAGCAGGCATAAAGGCGGCTGTGATTGATACAGGAGTCGATCTGACCCATCCGATGTTAGTTCCGAATTTACGGCGAGGAATCAACATCCTCGATCCCAGCCAATTGCCGAATGACGATAACGGGCATGGAACTCATGTCGCTGGAACCTTGGGAGCGTGCGGTGGTAAAGGCAAGCTGATTGGTGTCGCACCCGATATCGAGATATATCCGGTCAAAGCATTTGATAAACATGGGAAGGCTCTGTTATCCGATATTGGTAAAGCCGTTGAATGGTGCATGGAAAATAATATCCGCCTGCTGAATATGAGCTATGGAACGAGTAATACGAATGCTTCATTAGAAGAAATTTATATTAAAGCATATGAACGAGGCGCCATTATGGTTGCAGCCGCAGGGAATAGTGGTCCCGATGGTGAGATTGGATATCCGGGAAAGTATCCGTTTACGATTACAGTAGGCGCGACGACAATGGATAATGAAGTGGCGAGTTTCAGTAGCCGCGGCAATAGTGTCGATATTTGCGCTCCCGGAGTTGAAATTCTGTCCTGCTGGCTCAATGGAGGCACCAAACGCTTAAAAGGCACTTCGATGGCGACTCCGCACGTAAGCGGTACGATTGCTTTAATGCTATCTGCCAATCCCTACTTGCAGTTCGCGCAAATTAAGCAAATCATCCAATCGACAGCGACGAAACTACCTGGTGTAGAGCGTGTTATGCAAGGAATGGGGTTAGTCAATACAGAAAGAGCGCTGCAGATGCTATATTAATAAATTTGATGATATTAGCCTATGCACCGCACAAATAAATGGTGATTAAATTAAGGAGGTGAGAGTTTTGTTTAATTCAATGTTTTCAAGAAATCAGCAAAACAGCAGCAATGCAAGAATACAGTGTGGCTGCAATACAAGACCACAGTGTGGTTGTAATACAAGACCTCAATGTGGGTGTGGTACACGACCTACACAACAAGCAGGTCAGAGCACAGCGCCGATTCGCGTACCTTATCCGGTAACAAGACCAATTCCAACTCCGGTGTGCACTCCGAGACCAGTTATATCACCAATTACGGTGCCAATTATCCCGACTCCGGTTGATGTACCTGTACGTGTACCTTATTCCGTTCCAACACCGGTAGAAGTCCCTGTCTATATGCCGACTATCGTATCGCCAACTGGTGGTTCTCAAGTAGGTGGCGCATACAATCCATTTGGCAACATGGGCAATATGGGTAACATGGGTAATATGGGTAATATGGGCAACGCCGGCATGGGTGGATTTCCGAATAATCAATGTGGAGTTACTGATCCATGGAGCTCTTCCGGATGCGGAAGACGCAATTCCTGCAACCGTTGCGCACCTAAAAGATGCGGTAGATAATGGGGCTAATCCAATATTGATAAAAGCTGTAAATGAGATGATCTCCAAAAGGTTAGGTATTCAACGCCTTTTGGAGATCATTTTATTTGTATTTTTCGCAGACGTTTTCCGAATCAAAGGTTGCATTTTTCTATTTAAGTGAATATAATAGTTATATAACAGATTGGGCAGGGAACAAATGTAATAATACAAATGAGGAGTGCTTACAATGGTTGAGGAATGGAGCCTTTTTTATTACCAGCATCATCACTTAGAATTGGAGAATCTCTTGAGAGGTCATCACGCCATTGCAGATGCGGGAGTCGTGGGTATTCCTGATATGTTTCACGGTGAAGTGTGCCATGCATATCTCTGTCTCGAGCAAGGGTACCAGTTGACAAACGAACTGACAGATGAATTAGCGGAATTGATTACCAAGCGTTATGCCAAAGATTGTGTACCGGAGAAATTTTTCGTTGTCGATAAAATGCCTAAGACGAGAAGTGGTAAACTTTCACGGCAGCAGTTAAAAAGCTGGGCTTTGGAAAGCAGCAGGCAAATATGACGAAAAAACTGCACAGTGTGAAAAGGAAACAGGATTGATTCTATGCGAATTTGGCATGGGGATCAATCCTGTTTTGGTTGTTGCATGTGTTGATTGCGTTAGCTATTGAAATAATAGACATTCACAGTTAACAGATTGCGTTCGACATCGGGAGAAAATTGACACTCACTGATGTATTTGATCATTTCAATGGGAATGTACCATGTTCCATCATCATCTTGGTACGCCGGAGGACAAAACACCGGCTCGCCATTAAAATATATTTGACCGTTATCGGGATCGATGTGCAAAGGATTATCTAATTTAGAGAAAAGGATTGTTTGCAACGTCTGTGCTTGAATGTACAGCTCCCAATCGACGTAACGGACATTTTCCGGAGCAAGGTGATGACCGTTGAGTTTGACCGGCATCGGCGTGACTGTAAGGCGAAACGGTGTTTCTGAGAGCGACCGGTGAACCCAATCATCAAAGTATGTATGATCCCCTTTGACAGTTTCCTTCAAACTTCGATTTAATGTATGGATATCAATCATTTCTCCTTCGTTACTTTCAAACAGATGCCTCAGGAAAAAAGTGTATTTAATATCCCCCAATTGCTCGCGCAATGTGAGAAACATATCGGCTGATCGGGAATACCATAGATCGAAAAATACCGTACGATTTGGGAAATTCTCCAACGTCATATTCATGGTCATGGCGGGGTATTGCGATATTAGCGACAAATTCCGGTTGCGGAAATAGTCGCGCTGTACCTGTGCACGTTCTTTTCCGTATCGATTTTCTAGATAAAGGACGACAGCATGCTCGACAAGTCCCTCGTCAATCCATCCCTCTGTCACTTCATGGTTGCCCACCGCGTTATACCACCAGCTATGGGCAAACTCGTGGGGAAGCCATCTTTCCAGAAGCCCTTGTTCGTATAAATCCATCGAATAGATCGCGAGATTCGGATATTCCAGGGCAAAATTGGTGTGCCAGCTTGTCTCGGCAATTGACAAGGTCTGATACGGAAGCGCACCGAACACATCTTTAAAGAGCGGGTAGCTGTATTCCAGAATCTTCTGCACCTCGTCGAGGTGTTTATCACTTGTCAAGGCGATTTGCAAAGTCACATTATCATCAGTAGGGAATTCATATACGGTATAGCGGTCGCTTCCTACCAAAGCAAAGTTGCGGATCATTGACTCTTGCCAATGATGCTGTACCAGATTGTTTTCCAGCGAAAGCTGCCCCGCATTAGAGCCACTGGTCACCCAATGTATCGCCTCTGGTGCGGTAAAATACACATCATAGTCGGCGTGCTCAAAATAAAATGGATCGCCAAAACCCATAGGTTTTGGGCGTGGATTCCATTCGCCGTTTCCATCGACGACGTTGAGGATCGGGTACCATGTTGTCAAAAGCCAGATGTCGTCTTTGACACCGAAGCGTGTCCCAGACCTAGGCACCTTGGTGCTGAAAGCAATTCCGACGTTGACCGCGGATTTTTCTGCATTTGTCTGTAGGAATTCGTCAATCGGAATCAGCAATTGATCGTTTTCTACAGTATACGGAATCGCGATGTCATTGATCGATACGGAATGGACTGTCAGATTATTGGTTATATAGGATGGGTAATGATTGAACACTAAAGTTTCACTATGCGGCAACGCGGTGAGCACCGTCATATAGCCGTCAATCGTCGCCGTTTTCTCGTTGAGCACACTTTCAATAATGTAATGGGGACGCTGATTTCCCGCGTCAGTTAAATTATCTTGCGAATATTTTTGTGCGAGATTGTTTGATGCCGGTTGCACGAGATCCTTGTCCATAAGCATTAGCAAATAGTCTATGGGATGAAATCCATAATTCTCATTGAGATGAAACAATAGGAGGATAGAAAAGACAATTACACACATAATTAAAGTTGAAATCAATGTTGCACGCAAATTTTTCACACCCTGTCGCCGTAAATCCATGTCCTATATTATAGCAGATATCAAGGGAAATATCTGTATGCAATTATTATGTAATCCGTATAAAACGCCATTTTCCAGCGAATAGTAAAGATGTACATACTATCGCGCATCTGATACACGGCAAAGGAGGATTTTGATGACACGCGGAGTCTCGCAGATCGATTTGGCTAGGGTGACATTTGATCAAATTCTCGAGATGAAAGAACAGGAGATCAAAAAAACAGCGAAAGTCATGCAAGAAATTGATGATAAAAAGATATCCAGCATTCTGCAAGAGTTTATTGTCCAAGATGAAAAGCAGGTGAAAATGATCCGTGATTTAGTAGATAAGCTGCATTTGGTGTAATCATAGTAGAAATCGTGGGGGGATTGTATGAATAAAGTGACATGGTTAAAGGATTTACTTGAAGATAAAATGTATCGGCAGCGTTTTTTCAATGACAGTATGTTGATTTTGAACAATCCGGAAGCAAGGCAGACGCTGGCGCAGATGCGTGATGAAGAGATGCAGCATATCATCATTCTGCAGCAAATGATCGATGTGTATAAAACGCCCAGACAACCCATATCCATTGCACCACGTAACTAGGATGGAAGTGTACATATGAAAATACCTCGACCTTCAGAAGGGACGGCAATCGAGAAAGGGAGAATTGGCATATACCAATTTTTCTTTTTATGTATTACATTCGTCATTTCCACGGCAGATATTCTGCTCCCTAATTTTATCGCCGATATTGCCCGGGAAGATGCATGGGTTTCTGTAATTCTTGCTACAATTGTCGCCGTTATTACAGTCCTTCTGGCATGTAGTATCAGGGAGCGAATGGGCAGAAGAAATTTGATCGATACGAACGATGCTGTACTCGGTACGATTTTAGGAAGAATATTTTCGCTGCTGTTCATTATCGGAGTGTTCAATTTGGCGGTATTGACGATCTGCGAGCTGAATGAGATCATGCTCAATGCGTTTTTGCTGAGAACGCCCACGTTAGCCATATCGATCATGATGGCGCTTGTGGCGGCGTATGGTGTATATCATGGCTTGGAAGTGTTCTGCCGCGTCAACGAGATATTGTTACCCTTGGGTCTCGTAACATTAGGCAGCGTAATTGTGTTGAATGCAGGCGAGCTGAATTTCACCTATTTTCTGCCTGTCTTCTATAACGGGATTATGCCGTCCATTCTGGGGGCGTTGCTCCTGTATGGCTGGATTGCCCAGGTATCGGTGATCGTCTACATGATTTCACCTTTTGTCAATGCCAGTACAAAACAAATCAGAAATTATGCCGTAGCGGCAACAGTCATCCTTGGAATGATGATGATGACAGGGGTTCTGACGATTGCTGTTTTTGGCGCCAACCGTACGGCGCATCTACAATTTCCGGCTTTAAATCTCGTGCGCTACATCGATCTGTTCGATTTTATTCAAAGATTGGATACTTTTATTTTTGCCATATGGGTCGGAGGCGTTGCCATTCGCTTAATCGTCATTTATTATTTAGTGACGTTAGGTATAAGACAGTTTTTTTGTATGGAAAAGGCATCCAACATTCTAATCCTTGTGATCGGGGTTGCCATGCTGATTGGATCGGCGTTAATCAATCAACATGTCATCGAGCTGATTCAAATATTCAAAATTTTATATCCAGTTCAGGCGACACTCTTTGGATTGGTTGCCCCAGTGTTTATACTGGGTATAGCGTATATACGCAAAATAAAACCAAAAACGTAACCGTTGCATTCCTCGGTTACGCTTTTGGTTTTTTCGGGAAGATCTTGTTGAGCAGTGTCAGTGTCTCACCCGTATATTTCAAAAAATTGATATTTGTTTTATATACGAGTCGGGATATGAGTGGATTGCCAAGAAACGAGACAAGCATGTCATATTTCTTATTATTCATAATATCGACATTTTTTCTGATTGCAATCGATTTTTTCATTGTCGATGCCATAGTCTGTGAAAGTTTGGTAAAGGATTGACCGGTTACAATTGCCTTTGCCGCCAAATTTCCGCTGGCGACTGCAGAGAAAATACCGAATCCGAGGAACGGGTCCATGAATCCACCGGCTGTTCCGACAAACATAATATTGCCGACTTGCTTAGGATAGACATAGTTATTCGTATGATCTTCCTCAAATTGCTTGACCACCGTATAATTGAGTTTCTCCAAATCGACAAACAGATTCCAGTAATAATCAAGTTGATCGCGGTTTATATTTGGGACAATCATGATTAAGGATGCCCGCTCCTTGCTGAAAGGTGTTAAATACGCATAGCCATTTTTCAGGTAGTTTGTATTCGTCCACATAATCAGTCGGTTAGGATCGAATTCCCCTAAGACAACTTGACCGCGCACCCATGTTTGCAGAACCGTCTGAGTCATTCCCATACTTGATGGAATCGATCCATTATTGCCGGTAGCGACGACGATATAATCATATGGCTCGGGCAGTGTTTCGGGAGTCATATACGAATTGAATATAATGCGGCTCTTTATTTGTGATAGCAATTGCGTTTCGACTGATCCCATGTCCGGACCGCGTGGGAAAAACCATCCGAGATTTCCCTCGACAGTTCGCGTTACATTGGCTGAATTCATTTCAATATGTGTCATCGGAGCTATCGGAGCCAAGTAAATATTGTATTGATCCTGAATATAGCGCAATGGCTCTTTGACAGGACGATAAATCAATTGCATGAGCGCGCCTACATGATGATACGCTTCACCTACAGTATGGCGTTGTTCATAAATTGTCGGGTAAATACCGTGCTGTTCCAGTTCGTGGGCACATGCCATTCCTGAGATTCCTGAGCCTATTATCGCAACCTTCATAGTGATATCGCCTCCAAGCGGAGAATTGTATAACATAATTTTGTCTCATTCGGGGAATTTTATAAGCGAAAAGTTATGGAAATGGGGGATACTTATGGCTTGGATATATGCTTTAGTCGTTTCGTGGATCGTCTTCTTCATCCTTGTACGCCGCGGTCAGAAGGTTGAAATCTGTATAGGGGCTTTGATTGCTATAACATTGCAACTGATGATGGATATCAATGCCCATGTATTAGGTCTGTATTATATACACGGCGCGCTTTTGAACGTGTACGGCTCACCCATCTGCTTCACTTTGGGACCTGTATTGACCATGGGAATTATCTTTGTACAACATTTACCGAAACACAGATGGTGGCAGGCGGCGCACATCGCCGTATTCAGTACCCTTTTCTTTCTGTTTGAGTTGCTCGTTCAGAGGATCGGAAATCTGGAATACATTCATTGGAACCATTTAGGGAGTTTCTTTGTCGACGTTACAGTATTTATGGCATTGAGCTGGGCGGGAGCGATGTTTGCTTCCAAGAGGGGAGTGAATGGTGCATGATCGATATTGTATATATTATGGGGATTTTGGCAATTGCCTCAGGAATCATTGCTTGGTGCAAATTTCTCGAGAAAAAGGGGTTGCTGTAAATGTTTGTTGTCTGGATATTGTTTGCAGTCGTGGTTTGGGCAATCGCGATTATAC
Source organism: Bacillota bacterium (assembly GCA_023388635.1). GTDB lineage: Bacteria > Bacillota > Bacilli > Desulfuribacillales > Desulfuribacillaceae > JAEWFW01. The sequence continues at coordinate 25,060 of JAEWFW010000012.1, read as the reverse complement.
TTGTTAAATGGGATAATTTCAAACGCTTGTGGCTTGCCGGGATTGTTGGTATGGCAGTTGCCCTAGTGATTGACAGCGTATTGGGAAATGGCGGTCTATATACATACCATTATGGTGGGATATCACTTTACGGGGTACCGGTGTTTTATATTCTGGCGTTGTATGCAGGGAGCATATTTGTCATCCATTTTTATCCGTGGGGCAATATGGGCAGGGGTTTTTTGTTCTTTATTTTGGCAAACGCGATATTTTTATTTTTTGAATTTTTGACGTCGCTGATCGGGGTTTTCGAACATCTGCAATGGAGCTTCATCCACAGTTTTATATTAAATTTCATTGGGTTTCTCGTCACCGTATACGTATATGCCTTGTTGAAAAATATTTTTAGCAAAATAAAGTACACGTTATGAAAATAAAGTACATGTTATGAAAAAATGGGGACGGATATTTTCCTTGAATTATACAAAAGATAAAAGGGACAAAGCATATATGACGCTTTGAAAATTCGTTGAGAGGTGATTTAATATGCCAAACATGAGCCAAAATCAGGCACAACTTTCTGACAAAGATTTGTTGTACATTAAAGACGAATTGGGAGCCGAGCTGCTGATGATCAAACGATATCACGATGCCGGACAGAATGTGACCGATCAAGATATCCGACAAGCATTTGAGCAAGCTTGCGACATGCACCAGCGACATTATAGAACGCTGCTCAGTCACTTGCAAGGTACAGGGTCTGCACAAATTCAATAGGTAACATTCGTAAGTAATTTTTTAGGAGGTATTTCGTATGGATTTTCAACAGGGGCAAGGACAATCTCAACAACAGAAAGAACAGGTACCTATGACACCGCAGTTTAACGAAAGAGATACAATGACTGAAATGCTCAACCTTGAAAAACACGCCGCGAACCTGTATCATACAGCGACGATTGAAGCGAGCACACCGTCATTGTATCAATGTTGCAGCAATATTATGCAAGAGACGTTAGATTGTCAGAGAAATCTGTATCAGCTTATGTCACAAAAGGGCTGGTACAAGACTCAAAACGCTGATCAGCAGCAAGTGAATCAAGCCTATCAACAATTCCAAAGCGATATGCAAAGTCAATTTCCCACAGGGAAATGAATCCATTAGTAGTCAGTCTGTCAGGAGACAGGCATCAGGAACTGCCCGTGTCGTTGGACACAGGGCAGTTCTTTTGCAATGTGAGGCTTTCACAAAGTGCGGAATTTACAAAGCACTGGAGGCCAACATAAACTGTACGATTCCCAGTATAGCACCGATCAGCGCTCCAATTAAAGTTATATATTGCAATTCTTTTCTGGCGATTTGCAAAATAATTTCTTCTAAACGTCTGGAAGGAAAAGCTGCTACCTGCTGTTCGACAATCTCGTGTATGTTAATCGAACGAATAATTTCCTCGCCGTGTATTTGTAGAGTTTCTGCGGCTTTACAGCTTATTTGCTCTATGAATGTATCTTTGTACGGGTCGAGCATTTGCAATAAGGAAGCCACAGGCATATTCCAGAGGCGGTCAGCGGCATTTTCGATTTCTTTAGTCACAGCCAGACGGAAAGCCTCACTTTGCAGACCATTTTGCAAAGCACCATGGATCATATGGGTGATTTGCGCCAGTAAATGCTCGCTTTGCTCCGGATATTGTGCTTGTAACGATGCGATATCCGTTTCATGAATCATTTGCCAGCGCTCCGATAAGTACGTTTTGCAATACACAATCACGGCTTCACTTGTAAGGAATTTTTGTAATTTTTGCGTGATTTGCTGTAAGATATTTTCATCAGCCATAATATTGAGGAACAATTTACGAATGAGCGTATTTTTGATCGCAAGCGTCTCGTCGAGCATTTGTATGAGAATGACTCCGGTTTTTTTATCTTGTAATAAGTGATCGAGATGTTCAATCAGCGAGTTGACAAACTGTTCGATTGCCTGATCGACGGCAGTGATCATCGTCTCCGGAAGTACTTGGTTAATTTTCCGGTCGCCTATCGCATGTACCAATTGTTCCAATTGAGCGTTTATTAGTTCCGGCTGATTGATCTTACCACATTGCCGGATAATCATATTGACCACCGCAGCCTCGATTCGTTGACGGTCAAGGGCGGTCTTATCGAGATATGTGCCTAGGACGACCTGGGAAGATACATGATGCTCCCAGTATTCGTACAACTTGTCTTTAATTTTTTGCTCGATTTGTCCTTGGCGCAAAGAGGCGGTAATCGATTCTGGTGTGAGCAGATGTTCCGCCACAATCGCAGCAATCTTTTCCGCCAGTTGCTTTTGTTTGCCGGGAATTAACCCCGGTGTAAATGGTAGACGATAGCGCCCGATGAACAACGGTTTATGGGGACGAAACAGCATAAGAATTGCCAGCACATTCGTTCCACCGGCGATCAGACTGCCTGTAATCATTGCTGCAAAGATGTATGGTAATTGATCTTTCATAGTAAACACTCCGTTTCTTGGACCTATCTGATTCACCGTCGCCTATGGTTTGGTTCAGCAAATTTTCTTCATTAAGTATTTTATTTAATATAAAACAAATAGCGCAAGAAAACAAATTTAAGAAAGGGCTTTATAATCCAGAGGAGTTATGGCATAATTACAGGTATTAATTATTTGCATGGCAATCGAAATGCTTATGCATATAAAATATTATTTTAAGGAGCGAATCCAGTGATATCGTTGCCAAAATTAAAAATTGCTCATATGATACCGAAACTCCCGATTATTCAAGGAGGTATGGCTGTACGCGTTTCAACGGCGCCGTTAGCCGCAGCTGTATCGAACAATGGAGGTATTGGCGTAATTGCCGGAACGGGGCTTTCTTTGGAACAATTGCGAAACGAAATCCGTAAAGCACGTGAATTGACTAACGGGCAAGGATATATCGGAGTCAATATATTATTTGCTGCCCGAAAATTTACGGAATTAGTCAAAACAGCGATGGAAGAGAAGATCGACTTCATTGTTTCCGGTGCCGGATTCTCCAGAGATATTTATAGCTGGAGTAAGGAATACGGAGTACCGATCATCTCAATTGTTTCTTCTGCTAAATTCGCTAAACTTGCGGAACGCTTAGGTGCTGTCGCCGTCGTTGTTGAAGGAAAAGAAGCCGGAGGTCATTTGGGAACCGATCGCTCGGTCAAAGAGATTTTGCCGGAAGTCGTCGGTGAAGTGAGTATTCCTGTGATTGCAGCAGGCGGAATTATCGATGGCAATGACATTGCAGACATGTTAGACTTGGGCGCAAACGGTGTGCAGATGGGTACACGTTTCGTCGCCAGCGAAGAATGTGAAGCTGCCCAATCATTTAAAGAAATGTTCATTGCAGCCACGGCTGACTCTCCAACTGTGCTGATTGATAGCCCCGTCGGACTTCCGGGAAGAGCATTGAAGAATGCGTTTACAGAGAAAATTGCCGGGAATGTACACTATGGAATTGATCGCTGCAAAGCCTGCCTAAAGACTTGCAGCCAGCGTTTCTGTATATTTGATGCTCTGGAAAGAGCAGTCGATGGGGACGTAGAGAGTGGTTTGGTCTTTTCCGGTGAGTATGCTCATCGGATAGAAAAGATTTTGCCTGTAAAAGATATCATGGAAGAATTACGCAGACAAATGGAAAACAGGGGATATTGTTTCGAAAACTAGAGATTCTCGCACGATACATTGATGGAGTCCATTCCAAAAGGGCCGCCCTGTACAGGTCAGCCCTTTGGAGTTACACCGATTATTGCTTTTCAAGCATTTTTACAAGTGCATTTGCAATTGCTTGCTGTTCCTCATCACTGCTATTCGTCCAAAGCTCTTTTAACAACTGATTTTCACGAATGTCAGGTTCGATATTTTCCGCAAGAAAATCGCCGATGCGACTAGCCGTTTGTTGGATTGTTTCTTGGGAAACACCCATCGACTCCGCTTGCGCAATCCGTTTGGATAAGTAGCCTTTCCACTCATCGAAATTCTCTACAACAGACATACTATAGTGCCTCCTTCTAAACGTTTTGTGTTTTATAATGCATTAGCAACTATATTGTTTGCCTGATGTCAAGGATTTATGTACAAAATATTAAATTAATATACGAAAAACATAGCGTTATTTTTAATATCATGTTAAAATGATAATAAACAGATCGCCAGAATTACAAGAAAGGGGGAGCTTACAATGTTAGCACAGGAAATTATCCGCGAATTGCATTCATGTAATGTAAGGGTAACACCACAGAGGCTAAAAATACTTTCGTATTTGAAATCGACGGAAACACATCCGACAGCCGAAGAAATATATCAGAATGTCAGTGCCAATTGTTATGGATTAAGTTTAGCGACAGTATATAATACGCTGAATTTGCTCAAAGAGCACAATCTGGTCGTTGAATTAAAGTATGGAGATTTGGCAAGTCGATTCGATGCGAATCTTTCCGCACACTATCATGTATACTGTAAAGTGTGTGGCAAAGTAAATGATTTCATGGGTTCTCCAGTCACTGAAGTAACTTCTGAAGCAGAAGAGTGCACAGGCTTTGCCGTAGAAGCAGTCCGCTTGGATCTGATCGGCATCTGTCCTGATTGTCAGAAAAGCGGATATAACAGACAGCAATAGTAGCATGGATATCAACATGATCATACGAACTGTTTAAGCAAAATTGCTTAGGCAGTTTGTTTATTTTTATTTGACAAGTCATTTTTCCAGTACTATACTAACTATAAACAATGGTGATGGATTTAGTCGACATTAAAGTTAGTTAGGTTAAAAGTGAATTTTATATGTATGCGTATAAACCCTACTAATTTAGTCAACATTTAGTAAGAGATATTCAGTAAGAGATATTCAGTAAGCAAGATAGCTGGCGAAGGGAGATGAATCAATGCGGCTAACTACCAGAGGTCATTATGGGTTAATGGCACTTGCGTTCTTGGCAATCAAGGCAGATGAAGGACCGATACCGTTGCGTGTAATTGCTTCTGCGGAGAAGATTCCGGAACAGTATCTAGAACAGCTCTTTGTCGATCTGCGCAAAGCCAATCTCATTAAGAGTATCCGCGGAGCGAGGGGAGGATATACATTGTCACGCAAGCCCTCGGAGATTCAGGTTGGCGAAGCGATTCGGGTGCTGGAAGGACCGATTGCCCCTGTCGATTGTTTGAAGAACCATGACGACGAATGCTGTGATAAGCAGCATCATTGTGCGACGAAAATGGTCTGGGAGCGTTTGCAAGATTCCATGATCAATGTTCTTGATGATATGACGTTAGAAGATATCGTAAACCAAGATATAGTACTTGATAATAAAAGGGGAGTTTAATGATGAGAAAAGTGTATTTGGACCATGGAGCCACAACTCCGGTTCGCGAAGAGGTCATTGAGGCGATGATGGAGATTTACCGAGATGTTCCCGGCAATCCATCGAGTGTGCATCAATTTGGACGTCTTGCCAAAAAGAGACTAGAAGAGGCGAGACAGCAAGTAGCGACAGCCATCGGAGCCGAGCCCAAAGAAATTATTTTTACGGGAAGTGGAACAGAGGCAGACAATATTGCCATTCTCGGCACAGCGCGTTTCATGGCAAAACAAAATAAAGGCAAACACATCATTACATCTGCCGTCGAGCATCATGCCGTCCTAGATACTTGTAAGGAGCTGGCGAAAGAAGGATTTGAAGTTACGGTTCTGCCTGTAGACGAGGATGGATTGGTATCCATTGATTCTGTCAAACAAGCGTTACGTGACGATACGATACTGGTGACAATTATGCATGCCAACAACGAAGTCGGTACGATTCAACCAATTGCAGAAATTGGAGCATTATTGAAAGACCATCAAGCCATTTTCCATACCGATGCTGTACAGACAGTCGGCAAAATACCTGTCGATGTCAAGGAACTGGGTGTAGATTTATTGGCTTTGTCGGCACACAAATTGTATGGACCGAAGGGCGTAGGAGCATTGTATATTCGCAAAGGCGTTCGCGTACAGCCATTAATGGCTGGTGGCGGACAGGAACGCAAGATCCGTCCGAGTACAGAAAACATTGCGGGCATTATTGGTTTGGCAAAGGCGATCCAATTAGCCGTAGAAAATTTGGTGGAAGAGAAACAACGTTTAGAAACATTGCGTGATAAATTAGCAACGGCGTTATTGAGTACAGTACCGGCAACAAAATTAAACGGTCATCCAGTCAAACGTTTACCTCATAATATGAATATCAGCTTTGAATATATAGAAGGAGAAGCGTTAATCCTCAGTGCAGATATGAAAGGGATTGCCGTCTCCAGCGGATCAGCTTGTACTTCGGGTTCCCTCGATCCTTCCCATGTATTGATGGCGATGGGACTTAGCCACCAAACAGCCCATGGAAGCTTGAGGATGACCCTTGGTCGTGATACGACGGATGAAGATATTGACTATGTAGTACAAGAATTACAAGTGATCGCAGAAAGGCTGCGCGCGATGTCCCCGGTGTGGGAAAAGCGAGACCAACAGTAACAAATACAGAGACTATAACAATTTAACTATCGAAAGGGAGTCAATTATTATGTATACAGAAAAAGTAATGGACCATTTTACAAACCCACGCAATGTCGGTGAACTTGCTGATGCCAATGCTGTCGGTGAAGTTGGAAACATGAAATGCGGAGATATCATGAAATTATATCTGAAAATATCGGATGACGGTGTGATTGAGGATGTAAAATTCAAAACATTTGGCTGTGGAGCTGCGATCGCTACGTCGAGTATGTCGACGGAATTGATCAAAGGCAAGACAGTAGAGGAATGCCTACAGTTGACAAACAAAGCGATTGCCGAAGCACTTGACGGTTTGCCTCCGGTCAAAATGCACTGCTCTGTATTGGCAGAAGATGCGTTAAAAGCAGCGTTGCTTGATTATAAGAAGAGAACGGGGAAAGATATCGCGATTTCTGAAGAAGATTTGAGAGATGATCATGACCACGATCACGATGACCACAGTGACGACGAATAAAGCACCCGATATCCATGTTTATGCGCCTTCCTACGAACACGCAATGCAGGCGTTGGTCTGCCGCGCTCATATCGTGAGCTTAAACGGACCGGCACTTGGATTGCGTGGGGAGCGCAATTCTGTTTCATGGGAGCAAATTGCTTCATTAGTTACGCTCGCCAATCAGCAAGGGTCGAGGATATACCTGCGTCTCAATACCATTTTACATAATCGCGATATAGAGAGTTTGGACGATATTCTACACCAGGCGGAAACTACCGGCGTACACGCAATCATTTTCAGCGATGCGGCACTCGTGTATCAGAAACAATCGGGGAAATGTTCGATTCCTTTGATGATGGCGACCGAGACAACGGTCACGAACAGTGAAATGCTGCGCTTCTGGTATGGACATGGCGTAGACGGTTTCCTGCTATCTCGGGAATTAAGCCTTGAAGAAATTGCTCGTCTCGTCGCCGATAAACCGAACTTGCCCGGGCGCGATGCGTGTAACATAGAAATTCAAATTCACGGTCCGGTGGCGATTTTCCATACCTTACGACCGGTGCTGAGTAATTACCATGCATTTTTGCAGGATGATCAGTCAGCGGATTTGTGCGCGGAAACGGCATTTAGGGAAGAGAAACGCCCCGAAGAACTTTATCGGGTCAATGAAGATTCACGCGGTACATATATTTATGCTGCCTACGACATTTCATTGTATCCGTATAGTAAGCAGCTTTTAGAAATGGGTGTAGACAGTTTGCGAATTGATATTCATCCATCACAATCTGTGGATACGCTGAAACAGGTCGTCCAATTTTACCAGGAGGCAGTGCATAAGGCGATGTCGGACACATGGAATATCGGTGAGGATTGGCGGCAAGAGCTGGAAAAGATCAACGGTTTTCCAATCAAAAATCAATTCATTAAATTGGGCGCACCATTATAACACTTCTTGGATATGGTAGGATAGTATACTCCTTTTCTGCCGTATATATGGAGGTGTTTATTATGGAATGGAATGTGCATCCGGCGAACTTCGTATCGCAATATATGCATTATAAAAATCAGATCACGGTTCTCGATGTCAGAGAAGAATATGAATATGAGCAATACTATTTACCGGGATCAATATTTGTACCGTTAGACGATTTGCATTATAAAATCAATAAAATACCATCGAACAAGCCGATTTATGTCATATGTGAACATGGGATCCGCAGCATTCAGGCGACGATGATATTGTATGATGCGGGGTACCATAACGTCTATAATGTCATGGGAGGATTTGAAAAGGTTCTTGCCTCACCCGATCTGACTATTGAAAAATCGCCCGCTTCATAGTATCTTCATAATATAACATACTTATAAGAGGTGGATACCATGGTCGTAGCAGACGTGATGACAGATATACTAAAGGCGTTTCAATCGGGGCAAACAGTAAAAGTGCACATACAATTCGGAACATTGCAAGGTCATTTTTTGGTGGAAGAAATTGAGCCGACGCAACGGGAAGAAGATTGGATTTTTCATGGAGGCAATTTTCATCTAAAGACGGGGCGTTATACATTACATACTACATCGCAAACACCGACCGGTATGCAGTACGTGTTCGCATCGAAGGTGACGATGCATCCCAAAAAAACAATTATATTTGAAATTATTGGTTGATAGCAGTGATCACAGACGGCTGGCAGTATACGCGAGTTGTCTTTTTTTTGCATCGAAAACGGTCTGTAAAAAGATAATTGGCGGGAGATGATAATTATATAGCAAAAATCTCTGTTTTTATGACAATTTATGATATGATGAATTGTATAAGTTTGTCTAATTTTGACACGGAAATTTTATGGCATCTTTAATTAAGGCGCTAATGCGGTAAGGCGAAGAGGGGGAAGAATTGTTGTCTAATAAAGTGATGATCATGCTTGGGGTAGTTCTGTCCATCGTGGCAGTCACATTATTTATCATAATTTCTGATCACGGCGGTAATGAAGGGATTGCAGTGGAACCATTGGCGAATAAGAATCCCGTTCCCATAGATAATCCAATATACAAAGAAATTATCGAGCCACCAATCGAAGAAGAGCAGCCCAAGACATTAAATATTGCTGCCGTCGGCGATATTATGGTACATATCGAACAAATTGAAGCGGCGAAAACTACAGTTGACGGCGTGACACAATACGATTTTCAGCCGATGTTTGCGGAAATCACTCCGTTTTTGCAAAAGTCTGATTTTGTGATCGGCAATCTCGAGACGACGATCGCAGGACAAGAAAATCGCGGATATACAGGATATCCCGAATTTAACTCGCCTGAATCATTGGTGGATGCGTTAAAGAATGCCGGATTTGACTATGTGAGTACGGCGAATAACCATTCCCTAGATCGGCGTGAAGCCGGAGTGATTAAGACACTGGAGCAATTGGAAGCCCGTGAGATTCTGTTTGCTGGAACGGCAAGATCTCCTGAGGAACAAAGTCAAATCAGAGTTGTCGTGCGAAACGGCATATCGATTGCCTTGCTTTCCTATACATACGGGACGAACGGCATTCCCATTCCTCAAGGCAAAGAATATCTTGTCAATTTGATTGATGAACAGCAGATTGCAGAGGATATTGCGATGATCCGCGATCAGGTGGATTTTGTGATCGTCAGTATGCATTACGGCAATGAATATCATCGAACGCCGAGTAAACAGCAAATTGACATCAGTGACAAGCTGGTCGCTTATGGGGCGGACATCGTACTCGGCAGCCACCCCCATGTACTCCAGCCCGCAGTCTGGAAGCAACGGGAGGGAAATGACGCATTTGTGATTTACTCTTTGGGCAATTTTGTTTCCGCACAGCGCGGTGATTACAAAGACAACGGAGTGATTGTATATCTGACGCTGTCAAAGGACCAAGATGGCAAGACCTCGATTGACAAAGCGGAGTTTCTGCCGACATATGTACAAAAATTTCCCCACGAGGGAAAATCGAAATTTCGCATCTTAGCGGCTGAGAAAAGCATTAAGGATTACCAAGATAAGAATGATGTGCTATTGCGCGAATTTGATTATAACAAATTGCAGCAAGCATTGCGCGATACGACGGAGCATTTGACAATCGGCGAGATGGCTGCCGGTGCGGAGACGAGTGCCAAGACATTTTCACGATTACAGGATTGACTTTGTTTTCCGGTATCCATAGCAGCATAAGCACATTATAATGTTAATATAAACTACAGATAGAGGGAGAATACAGATGAACAGACACAGCAGAATTTTCAGCATACTGCTTTGCGTATTTCTGTTGGCGGTTGTTTTGACAGGCTGCACAGGCAATGCAAAGCAAGTATCCGGAGCAGGGGAAACACAGAATCCGACAGGTCAAGTAAATCCGGAAGGAGACGGACAAGATCCTCTAGGTGAGGCAAATGAGGAAATACCGCCGACTGAAGAAGTTGCCGCACCTCCGAAATTTGTCAGCCCATATAATTTTCAGTACCCTGATGCCGTACGCGGCATTTATGTAACCAGCCACTCCGCCGGTGGTGCCAAATTCACCGAATTACTGGAATTGGTGAAAACCACAGACTTGAACGCCATGGTCATCGATATCAAAGACGACCACGGATATATCACATTCCCGCTTGAGGAATCATCTCCGTACCACCAGTACAGCAAAAAGAATATCGGCGACATTCACAAATTGATGAAAACATTGGAAGAGAATCAAGTATACCCAATCGCACGGATTGTCGTATTCAAAGACTCAGTCATAGCAAAGGATAAGCCGGAGTGGTCATTCCTCGATAGCGGCAGTGTATGGGTGAATAACCGTAAGGAATCATTCATCAATCCGTTTTTGAAAGAGACTTGGGAATACAATGTAGAAATCGCTAAAATGGCGGCTGAATTGGGATTCCGCGAAATTCAATTTGATTACGTACGCTTTCCTGAGGGCTTTGAAAATCGCGACGATACATTAAAATATTCCTTAGGTGACTATGAAGGGAAAAAACCTGAAAAATTAATAGAACTGGAAGAAGCATACAAGACAGACATTGTCGAATATCAAAAACAATACGATCAATTACAAGCACAGCATCAAACGGCGCAGGCAAAATTAGACGCTCTATTGGCACAGCAAGCGCAGGCACAAGCAGAACAAGCACAAGCAGGGCAAACACAAACCGATGTGTCGCAAACCAGTACTAGTGCAGTCGATGAGCAAGTCGCATCCCAGCAGCACATGGTTGGTGGATTGCAGACACAAATTGACAAATTGGTCAAAGAAAAACCAGTAGAACCGAACTTCACGGCTAAGGACATAGCGGTACAAGCGCGCGTTGACGCCATCACTGATTTTGTCGCCTATGCCAAACAAGAATTAGAACCGTATGACGTCGATCTTTCTGTCGATATCTTCGGGTATACGGCAACGATTCCAGAAGCACCTGGCATTGGACAGAACTTCTTAAAAATCAGTTCCCATGTCGACGTGATTTGCTCGATGATTTATCCTAGCCACTGGGGATTCAATTATTTCAATATACCGAAACCTGACCTCGAACCATACCGTCTGGTCAAGGAATATGTCGTCAGAGAAAGCGAAAAACTGCAAGAACTCGATTCACCGCCGATTTCCCGACCTTGGATACAGGATTTTACGGCACCATGGTTGAAAGCGGGTAATTACAAACAGTACGGTAAACAAGAAGTAGAAGATCAGATTCGCGCGTTAAACGAACAGGGAATCAAAGAATTTCTTCTGTGGAATGCAAGCAATAAATACACACCGGGCGTAAATTATTTGCCGATCGGACAGTAAGCGGGATTTGTAACTATTGCAGTTAGGGTACAATTTGTACCCTAACTGCAATAGTCGCGGCAGAGATGGAAAGGCATACTGCACATTAGCCGCAAATACTGAGGGTATTACATCCTCAGATTAATAGTTTATTTAGCATAAAAGGACTGTATACTAGATTGGATTTGCATCCATAGTATACAGTCCTTTATTATTGAATCACTTTAACCTAAATTCTGCAAATCTTAGTATTTTACCTGTGCAGGTACGACAGCACCTTCGTATTTGTCTTCGATGAATGTCGCAACTTCTGGTGATAACAGTGCGTCTGCCAATGCTTTGATTGCTTCGTCGTTTGCAGATTCACTGCGGATTGCCAATACGTTAACATATGGTGATTCAGTTCCTTCAATAATCAATGCATCGTTTGCAGGTACGAAACCGGCTTGCATTGCGAAGTTCGTGTTAATGATCGCAAGATCGTATTCTTCGACTGTAGGAGCTAATAAAGATGGATCGATTTCGACAAAGTTCAAATTCTTAGGATTATCAACGATATCCTGCAATGTACCGGCGAGACCTACGCCTTCTTTTAGAGTAATCAGTTTATTTGATTCCAATAAAGCAAGTACGCGTCCCAATTCAGTCACTGCGTTAGGAACACCAATTTTTGCTCCGTCTTTCAGTTGATCAATAGAAGTGATTGTTTTTGAATAGCCACCCATTGGCTCAATGTGAACTCCGATGAAAGGAATGATGTCGTTGCCAGATTCTTTCACATAGTTTTCTAACCAAGGCTTGTGTTGGAAGAAGTTGGCGTCCAAATCTCCGCCTGCCAATGTTTCGTTAGGCAATACATACTCATTAAATACTTTGATAGTCAATGTAATTCCTTGTTCTGCTAATTTTGGCTTGATCACTTGTTCTAAGATTTCTGCATGTGGTACGTCAGTCGCACCTACTGTAATGCTGACAGGCTTCTTATTTCCTGCGTCAGTGTTGTTGCTCTCCGCAGTGTTACCATTTGGTTCAACGTTGGTGTTACTGTTTGGAGCAGTGTCCTTACTGCCGCCGCAAGCGACTAATAATAAAGACAGGGATACAATCAGGACGATTGCCAATAAACTCTTTCGTTTTGCTTTTGTCATAAGAAAACCCCTCCACATTGTTTTTTTTTATGATCAACGATGGTTGACTTTTTTTGTCAGCCAATCACCGATTGATTGTATGATTTGTACTAATAAGACGAGCAGGATGATGCAGACGTACATGACTAATGTTTGCTTTCTCTGGAACCCGTAACGGAAAGCCATGTCCCCCAATCCGCCACCGCCGATGACACCAGCCATAGCTGTGTAACCGACTAATGCCACAGCCGTTACAGTAATTCCGGCAATGATTCCCGGGAGTGATTCAGGGATCAACACTTTGAAAATAATTTCTCTGGTACTGGAACCCATCGATTGTGCCGCTTCAATGACACCGCGTTCGATTTCGTAAATTGCAGTTTCTACTAGCCGCGCGAAAAACGGTGCGGCACCAATTGACAGCGGAACGACCATCGCTTCATAAGAAATAGCGGAGCCCATAATCCAACGTGTCAGTGGAATCAACATAATCAGTAAAAGAATAAACGGTACCGAGCGCAAAATGTTTACGATTGTGCCGATAATTTGATTGATCAATGAGTTCTCTAATATATGCCCTTTGCTGGTGATGGCAAGTAGGATACCAATAGGGATACCAATAATGGAAGCAACAACGGTCGGGAACAGCACCATATACAGTGTTTCATAGCTGGCAGTACCGATCAGCGTCCAATCGAGTTCTTGCAATGCTCCGAATAAGTTACTAAGATCCATTTGTCAACACCTCGATTCGCACTTCGTTGTCAGTCAAAAATTGCATCGCTTTCGCAATCGCATCTTCCGGGCCTTCCAGTGTAATGACGAGCGTGCCGTAAGGTGTTGATTGAATGCGGTCGATCTGTCCGTGCAGAATGGAGACTTGGACGTCAAAACGCTTTATAAGGTCGCTGATCACAGGTTGTTCCGTCGATTCGCCGAGGAAAGAAAGTTGTAGTAATTGGTATGTATCCGATACCTTCGATGTGAAATGTGTCAGCAGACTTTCCGGAACTTCGAAATTCGTCACTTGCTTGACGAATTCATGGGCGATTTTCGTCTGTGGTCGGCTGAATACTTGTAATACGGAGCCGAGTTCGGCAACGTATCCGTCATCCATCACAGCGACACGATCACAGATATTCTTGATGACTTCCATCTCATGAGTGATCAAGACCATTGTCAGATTGAGACGTTTATTGATATCGCGCAGTAAATCGAGAATTGACAATGTAGTCTTGGGATCGAGCGCCGATGTCGCTTCGTCACATAATAGAACTTTAGGGTTATTGGCAATGGCACGGGCAATGCCAACACGTTGCTTTTGTCCGCCGCTCAATTGAGCAGGGTAGGAATCAGCCTGGTTGGTCAAGCCGACTAGATCGAGCAATTCATCGACACGAGCACGAATATCTGCTTTTTTCATCCCAGATATTTCTAAGGGATAAGCGATATTGGCGCGTACAGTGCGCGACGATAGTAGATTGAAATGTTGGAAGATCATGCCGATTTCACGCCTCTTTGTACGCAAATCCGCATTCGACAATGCTGTCACATCTTGACCGTCAATGACGATCGTTCCTGATGTCGGCGTTTCTAATAAGTTAAAGCAGCGAATCAAAGTACTTTTTCCCGCGCCGCTGTAGCCGATAATGCCGAAAATCTCTCCCTTTTGAATATCGAGATTGATATTGTCTAAGGCGACGATTGATCTACCAGGTATTTGATATGTTTTGTTGATGTTCTTGGCTTGGATCATAACATTGGCAGCCGTCATTCTGCACCTCCTGTAAGAATTATAATCATGTCTGTATGTTACCATAGTATACGGATGAATTGTTATAGTACATCAAAAAAGCCCCTTTTGAGAAAGGGGCGTCAAGTCAGATATACGATCCTCTCTCATCTGTCAAGGTATACACCTTGCAGGAATTGGCACCATTGTGGATACTTGCGTACCACCGGTTGCCGGGTTTCATCGGGCCAGCCCCTCCACCTCTCGTGATAAGAGTTATTATGAAATTGAAACACATTTAAGTGATTTGAATCATATCACAGTTACATGCATCAGTCAACAAAAAAATAGTGAAAAGTAATCAGTGATTGAGAATTCCTTTACGTTCCGTCTGTACTCGATCAATCATTGCTTCATCTTCTTTGCCGAGTAGCGCATAGCGGTAACTATCAGCCAAAGCGAACCAACTAGCCTCAATGACGTTTTCCGAAACGCCGATCGTACTCCAACTTGTCTCACCGTTGCTCGATTCGATCAAAACGCGGATTTTCGCAGCCGTACCATCTTTTTCGTCGATGACACGGACTTTATAGTCAGACAGATACATAGATTTCAAATCGGGGTAGAAATCTTCTAAAATTTTGCGCAGGGCATTGTCTAACGCATTGACAGGACCGTTACCCTCAGCAGCCGTGACATGCACATTGCCGTTGAAATTCAACTTAACAATCGCATCGGAGGCAACCTTTTGCTCACCGCGCTTTTCAATTAACATTTTAAAAGAGTCGAGTGAAATCACATCCTCGATATCGGAGAACGCCCGGCGTAGAAGCAATTCAAACGAAGCCTCCGCCGCCTCGAACTGGTAGCCTTGATGCTCCATTTCTTTGATTTCTGCAATTAATGTCTTAGTCTGTGGATGCTGCTTATCGACATGGATGCCGAGCTCTTGTGCTTTAAACAGCAAATTGCTCTGTCCTGCTAATTCCGATACGACAACCCTCCGCTGGTTACCGACAGTTTCCGGTTCCATGTGCTCATAGGTCTTGGCATTTTTCAGGATCGCACTGACATGGATGCCGCCTTTATGGCTGAACGCGCTTTTGCCGACAAATGGCTGGTTCGCACGCTGGACAACATTGGCGATTTCGTCGATGTAACGAGACACTTCCGTCAAATTTTTGATCAATTCGCCGATGCAGTCATAGCCGTATTTTAATTGTAAATTGGGGATAATCGAACAGAGGTTAGCGTTACCGCAACGCTCACCGTATCCGTTAATCGTGCCTTGCACTTGTTCAGCGCCTGCGACAATCGCAGCCAAAGAATTAGCAACAGCTAGGTCACTGTCATTATGTGCATGAATTCCCAGAGGAGTACGCAGAACCGATTTCACATGGGAGACAATCTGTGTAACTTCGTTCGGCAGTGAACCGCCATTCGTGTCACAGAGCGTTAACCAGTCGGCACCACCGTCTGCTGCCGCTTGCAGTGCTGCTAAAGCATATTCCGGATTTGCTTTGTACCCATCAAAAAAGTGTTCCGCATCAAAAATGACTTCGAGATTATGGGATTTCAAATAGGCGATGGACTCGCGTATCATCCGCAAATTCTCTTCCAAAGTCGTCTGTAACGCCTCGATGACTTGGAAGTCCCATGTCTTGCCGAATATGGCAATGACCTTCGCGCCGGACTCCAATAAAGAGGTGAGGTTTTTATCTTCTGCCGGGTCTGTAAATGCACGGCAAGTACTGCCGAAAGCAGACAGCTTGGCATTTTTAAAATTGATTTTCGATGCCTGTTTGAAAAACTCCATATCTTTAGGATTTGAGCCTGGCCAGCCGCCTTCGATATATGTAATACCCAATTGGTCGAGTTTTCTGGCAACTTTTAATTTGTCTTCGCTGGAGAAGCTAATACCTTCTCCCTGTGTTCCGTCTCTCAGTGTTGTATCATAGATGTATATCTTCTTCATAGCGGGCACCTCTCCTCCGTTTTTGAATCTCCGAGTATACTAGCTGTGATTTTCGTAGATAGTATTTTGAATATTATTATAGTTTAACATATTATACAAGCAAAAGAAATAGGCTTAATACTTAAAAAAATGTTAAATACCATGTGCCAAGCGCCCAGACAATATGCTATACTAAAGTGGGAAAAGACTAAAATTGGCAATATCCTAGCAAAAGTAACTATCTTCTTCTGTATTCTAAAAAGATGATAGTTACATAAAAAGACAAATTACTACATAGTTCGACAAATTTCACCATTATTTATCATTTAATTACAAATTTTTAGTCTTTTGGAAAATTTTTTTGTCGATTTAGCAGGAAAATATTATCAGATGTAGAAATAACTTATAGGAGAGATGCAAATGATAACCATCCAATCTTTTCTGTTTCAATCAATCCCTGAGGGAATAGTTTACAGCATGTTCGTAATAGCTCTCGCCGGATTGCGCATTAGACCGAATTTGTTGAAAGTTTTTCTGTCTGGAGTAGTTATTGCATGTATAACAGTTGTGTTATGGTTTTTAGATTTGTTATTTATTTTTAGATTTTTATTGCAAGTTCCTTTATTTTGGTTAGTAGTCTATTTTATTTTTTATATTCCTTTTAATAGAGTTATGGTTATAGCTACCATAGGCTTAGGAACTTTAGTAATTATTGAAACTTTATGTTTAGAATTTGTTTTACAATTTACTCAATATACATATGAAGAGTTATTAGCAAGTGCTTCATCAAGAATTATGATTCCGAGTATTGGATACTTATTCCTTATACTAATTACTTTGTTTATTAATCGTAAGGGCTGGTCTTTATTTAGTAAATTAGATAATGTGAATATTGGGGATAGTGCAGTTAATAAAAATGTTTCACTATATATTTTAGCTTTAACAGGACAAATTTTATTAGTAGTAATTTATAATTTAAGTTATGTTAATGGTTTATTTCAGCAAAGTGATTTAATGATTCAGATACTTAGTTTAACTGTTATTATTTTATCATTATTGTTACTGTTTTTTGTTCAATATATTATTTCTTTAGCCGAAAAGGCGGGAGAGCTTGAAGCACAAAAAGGATATATCAAGCATGTTAATGACTTATTCATAACAATTCGTGGACAGAGACATGATTTCGTTAATCACATTCAAGTAATTCGTTCTTTTACACAGATGAAGAAATACGATTTATTGGAATCATATATTAACGATTTAACGACAGAAGTTAAAGAAATTACTAAAATTATGATACCTGACAATGCGACGCTCAGTGCGTTGTTGCAAACAAAAAGTGTCTTATTTGACACTTTTGATATCGCTCTTGATATTACAATGGAAGTGAATATAAATAAGGCAAAAATGGACGCAATCGATCAAGTTAAGTTGATTGGAAACTTACTTGATAACGCTAAAGAGGCAATTTGTGAGCATGATGTGCCAAAGGATAGACGGAAAATTAGTCTCAGCATCGTTCCACAGGAAGATACGATTGTGATAAAAGTGATGAATGAGCTTCCAGTGATTCCGCCTGATAAGTTAGAGCAGATATTTAATGCTGGATACACATCAAAGGCAAATCATACAGGAATCGGTCTTGCCATTGTTAAGCAGATTGTCAGCAGATATAACGGAAATATATTTGTTGTTAGCGATGAAAAACAGGGAACTGTGTTTACAATTACTATACCGATACCAAAGGATGAGCAGGTTGATTCAATCGATAGCGAAGAAAACAGCTAAAATAATTGTTAATAATTCTGAAGGGAAATTCTCAATTAATGTAATCGCTTATAGCTTAGAAGCGATTTTAGGGGAATTGGTGAAATTTACATCCTTCGCTTTAGTTGGCATGCTATTTGGTTGTTTTATAGAGATGATAACGGTATCTATATTTTATGGTATTTTTCGTATTGCTACTGGTGGTCCCCATTGTACTTCATATATGAGATGTTTAGTGATGGGAATAGTAACTTTTTTAGTATTAGCAAAAATTTCATCATATGGAACAGAAACATTTCTAGCAATTGTAGTGGTAGTTAATATTTTATTAACAACATTTGTAACATTTCGTTGGGTACCAGGGGAATGGCATCAAAGAAAACTAAAAAAGACAAAAAAGGTATATAGAAATGTAGCGGTTCTCTTATTGATAGTGAATTTTATAATAGTAGTAATGATTATGATAAGAAGTGGAGATACATGGCTGAAAATAGGATTGGCTATGCAACTAGGCGTATTATGGCAATTTATTAATTTAACGCCTTTAGGTTATAAATTGATTGGTTTTACAGATCAATTTATGCTAAATGTTATACAATCATTTTGTAGAAAGGGGGAAATGTTATGATGAAATGGAAGATACGTTTATGCACAATAGCTGCTAGTTTTTTGACTTTGGTTGCCCTAACTGAAATTTCTGTTGCTAGTATAGCATCTTGGTATCAGCCAGAAATTCCAGAAGAGTTAAAGTAGTATAGAAGTTTTGCAATCTTGTACAACGATTTCAGATATTGTTTTTATAGATTATATATGGACTATTTTGTCCTAGTGTTGTGCTGGATTGCCGACATTTTGCCGAAAAGTTTAGGATGGTTAGTACAAATACAACAAGTGGGGTTCACCCGTTTGTTGTATTTGTTTGATTAATAGAATATATTTGCTTATATAGAAATATGATATGGACGGATTTGAAGAAAGGCGGTCGGTGAGTGTGGAACGGCGCGGTATAATGATGATCGGTATTCATTTGTTCGTAGGAATCGGTGCCTTAACCGGGGGGATTATGGCTTTCTATAGTGTTGAGCATGATATATTGAATCTATCAGCAGATACAATGTTAAAGAGAGGGCCGTTTGAGAGTTTTCTGATACCGGGGTTGTTCTTGTTTTTTGTCATCGGTGCAGGGAATTTGCTGGCGGCGTGGCAAGTGTACACGAAAAGCAACCGTCTATGTGTAATATCCGGTTGCTTGGGGTTGATTCTCTGTATGTGGATTTTGGTACAGTGCTATGTTTTGAATGGGATCAATGCGTTGCATGTGATCTATTTCTTGATTGGTTGCTTGCAAATCTTCTTGGCGTACATGCATACTTCATCTGAATCTTAGTCATATTTAAACTAAGGCTATATTTGTTTTACGATTTGGAAATATCTAAGAAGCCTTCGCCGAAAACATCCCGTATGTCATGGATCGTTAGAAATGCGTCTTTATCGGAATTTTTAACGATTTTCTTGAGTGACGGGATTTCTTGTTTATTGATGACAATGTACAGAATTTGCTTCGGCTCTTTCGTATAGTAGCCGTGTCCCGATAGTACGGTTACGCCTCTGTGCATTAAGTGGTTCACTTGTTCCGCGATTGCATCTTGGTTTTTCGAGATGATGGTTATGGCTTTTTGCGGATTTAAGCCTTCGATGATGAATTCCATGATTTTTGTAGCGATGTAGAGCATGATAATGGTATACATGACTTTTTCTGCGCCGATGATGAAGTAGGATGCCAATACGACGATGACATCAAACAGCAGTAAGGCATAGCTGATGCTCCATCCCAGATATTTGTTAGCGATTTTCGCCAACACTGCTGATCCGGCAGTTGTACCACCTGCGCGTATGACCATGCCGACACCTGCGCCCGCTATGAGACCGCCAAATATGGCATTGATAATTAAGTCATCGGAAGCAATGCTCCAGCCGTATGTGACGCGCAGGAAGATAGAGTTGAAAATCACTGTGATAATGGTGTAGATCGTTGTCGTCTTGTCTAAAAATCTATAGCCGACAATTAGGAGCAATGAATTCAGTGTCAACATGACGATCCATGGTGACCATTGGAAGAGATAGTGTGAGATAATTGTGATTCCGGCGACACCGCCTTCACCCAATTCATTTGGTATGATAAACATGTTGATTGCCAATGCGAATAGAAAAGCACCGACCATTAGACTAATCGTATCTTGCACTCGTCGTTTCATGAGCTCCACTCCATTTTTCTATGTAAATTCGCTAAAAAAGATATAAGATGATAAAGAAATATTTTAACAAATATAGTAATCAGAGTCAATGATATGGTTGAACTAAAATAATTAACGTGCTATAATTCTTGAACGAACGATTGGCTTAGAATGATTGGTTAAAAGAGTTGCTTTTCTTGGTCGAAAGCGTTGCCGTTCGAGAGGGTTAATAATTTATTTCATCGGAGGATTTACAGATTATGTCGTTGCTTACACAAAATAAGGGAGCGATGCCGCTCTTAATGTTTAATATTTTTCTCGCTTTTTCGGGGATTGGTTTGGTCATACCGATCATGCCGACATATATGCATGAATTGGGGATTACTGGTAGTACAGTTGGGTTGTTAGTTGCTACGTTTGCATTTACGCAATTTATTGCTTCGCCTTATACCGGAGCGTGGTCTGATCAATATGGACGCAAACGGATGATCGTCATCGGGATGTCGATTTTTTCTGTTTCTGAATTGATATTCGGTCTTGCCAATGGCATGGAATTATTGTTTTTTGCCAGAGTATTAGGCGGGGTTAGTGCCGCATGTATTACACCGTCGATTATGGCGTATGTGGCGGATATTACGACGGAGCATGATCGGGGAAAGGGTATGGGCTGGATTGGTGCCGCAATTTCTACCGGTTTTATCATCGGGCCGGGAGTGGGTGGAATCCTTGCCGATTATGGAATCCGCACGCCGTTTTTTGTCGCAGCAGCTGCCGCAGGAGTCGCTGCCATATTTTCCGTTTTGTTCTTGCCGGAATCGCTCAATCAAGAGAAGCAGATGCTGGCAAGAAGTAAACCGAAGGTCAAGCAAAGCCAATTACAGGATTTGTTGCTGTCGTTCCGTACTCCGTATTTCTTAGGTTTGTTGATTATTTTAATTACTTCATTGGGATTGTCACAGTTTGAGACAGTTCTCGGTTTATATATGGATGAGGTGTTCGGTTATACACCGAAGCAAATTGCCATGGTGATTGTTATCGGCGCGTCAGTGGGGGCGTTCATGCAATTGACGCTATTTGGTGCTCTGGTGAATCGGATTGGTGAGAAGCGCCTGATTAGTTACAGCTTGTTTTTGGCTACGGTGTTTATCGTGATGACGTTGTTTTCTAAGCAGTATTGGATGGTCATTCTTTCGACATCGGTCTTTTTCCTGGCGATTGATTTCGTCCGTCCGGCTGTTACGACAATGTTTTCTAAAGTTGCAGATAATGAACAGGGATTTGTCGCTGGGTTGAATTCTTCTTATACGAGTATGGGAAATATCCTTGGACCATCGTTTGCAGGATTTCTCTATGATGTACACAAAACATGGCCGTTTATTATCGGTGGAGTAATTCTCTTCATAGGGCTGCTGGTCAGTGTTTATTGGAAGCGTCTAGGCGAGAGAGTTACGGTTGATGCAAAATAGCAGACTGCGAAAGAATGAGTTGCAATAACAGACTGCAAAACCACTGATTGCAAATAGCAGAGTAGATAAGATTTGATGCGGGTGGAATTTTTCGCTCTTGAATATGTTCAGTCATGAGAAGAGTAGGAATGGGAATATACATGAAATATGCCGGTACTTCAAATGGGAGATTCGAATATGGATACAATTTTGTTGGAATTGATGGCAATAACATGTGTGATTCATCTGATTGATACGTTGGCGTATTCTGTGCGGTTAAATTCTGTCCGCAGTGGACAATATGCGCTGTCGATGTCATTATTCAATGTTTTCGTGTTGGTATCGAGGACGGCAAATATGCTGCAAGGTCCGCTGATCGGCGTGGTCATCGGCAGCAGTATTGCATCGGGGCTTGATCCGGTATCGCAAATTCGTCATGTAATTTTAGCATCGACGATTGGGACGATTACAGGGATTCTTTTGATTCCTACGTTCCTGCGGTTATTCGCGGTGGCTGTGAATAAGCTGGAAGTCGTGGGGTCTGTACCCAGCCTTGTGGTCAAAGCACTCAGTGCGGGAAATTTGAAACGCATTAAAGAGAAGGCAGCCGCCCCGTCGAAAAGCATGTTGCAGAATCTGCGTTTCCGAGAGATTCCCAAACGGTTGCTGTTATTGAATATGCTGATTACAGGTATATATACGACAGGTGTCTTGGCGGCTTTCTATGCGGCGACACTCGTCGATGCCGATAAGCAGTTGGCTGTGGCAGCATCGTCAGGGATTGTCAACGGAGTGGCAAGCATTTTGCTGACACTGTTTGTCGATCCGAAGTCGGCAGTCATAACCGATCAGGCACTGCGGGGCAATCGTCCGGAGGGCGATGTCAAAGCGCTTGTGGTGCTGTTGATCGGTACGAAATTGCTGGGGACAATTGTCGCCCAGGCGTTATTCTTGCCAGCAGCGTATGTGATAGCGAGTTTTTATCGGTGATTGTGTGGACAGTAGCCAAGTCTATGTTAAGATGGCGCATGTACGGAAAAGAAAAAGGGGTTGAAGGAAATGCAACAATCTACTATGCCTAAAAAATTAGCTGAGTTAAATGCTAAGATGAAAGCTATTGGTAAAAAGGCTCCTATTCTTACTGGAAAGGATAACATGGTTGAACTTGAACGGTAATGACCATTTCAAACTAGATCCGTAAATACATCGGAATACACCCTTCGTTTTCAACTGTATACGTAACATCTAAAGCATCATCTATACGTTTAAAACCCATTTTTTCATAAAAACTCAAAACATCTTCTTTATTTATTGCAAACAAAATAGTAAATCTTACCCCTAAGACTTCTTTTTTTAATATGGCTATAAGCTCCAAAACATAAGACATTAAAATGCTACCTATACCTTTGTTTGTGAAGTTTGAGTGTATAGCAAATCTAGCTATTTCAATTGCAGGGTATATTTTAGGTTCTTCGGACATTTCCGCTTCAAAAATAGGTAATGAAGTACACTTTAATGTAAAATAACCTACAACTTCATTCCCATCTTTTATTAAAAGTTGCGTATTACCTTCACCCGTATTTGTATAATCTAAAGCATACTTTTTTAAATACATACTCATACTTGCTTCTGTACACTGAAATTGATTTAAAAGAGAGGTATGTTCTTCACACAAAGTTCTTACTGTTAAATCCATCTATTTATCCTCAAAAATAATTGGTTTGTGTGGTTTTATTTTTTTTGCTAATTCTTTACGTTCTGTTAAATACTCTTCTGTAGCGCTTTTGCTATAAGGTGTTTTCAACTCTTCTGTCATTCTTTTAGCTGTTTTTCCTTTGACACTTATAATTCGCCCCATTGATACACCCATAACCTTTTCATCCCCCTTTTTCCCTTTATTCATAGTATATCACCACCTCTTAGAAAACTCAATTTGTCATGATCCTATACTATGATGTTCCTATACATATTAGAATATACGCATTTCAAGAGAGATGAGAAACCTATTACATGAAACTATCTCTATTAAGTCCCCTAGAGAATTGTATCCTATCCAAATGTGCATCTATTTAGCCACATCCTCAAAAGGGATTGAAGTTAAAGCACTTGTAGCGCTGTTAATCGGCACAGAGTTCTTTTTAAATAGCAATGGATTTGAGTTAGTGTTATCCGATGATGAAATGTTTGAAATTGCTATAAAGGTTGCAAAAAAACAAATAGGTGAAGAAAAATTGGCAGTTATATTAAAAGATCATTGCGTTAGAAATGAAGGCTTGATTGTACCGCAAGGTCATTGATAAGGTATCCAGACGAAATGCATATTAACGTATTTACTATCTTTTCGCTGCATGACGATGCTTTTGCTAAGTGCGTCTCCAGCTATGTTTAATTCGTTCGATTTCATAAATTCGATGGCAGGCTTTAACAAAGCCGGTCTAAATGGGCTGTCAACGCTTGTTTGGAGCACAGTATAAACGCATGCACAGGCAGGAAAGTATTTGACGTGCTTTGATTCTTCGATTCCAAGGAACTCGGCATATTTTTTCAATACGCTCAGTCCGCAAGAGTAGTCGGAATACTCTGAATAGTCTGTAGTTAGTTTTGCTTTTTCTAATAGGGCACTTGTAAACACGAAGGGTGTTTGGTTGGTCCAGTGCCGGATCGTTTGTTTGAGATTTTTATTGGCATGAAGTTCTAATCGATTCTGCATATCTAAACGATATATGTCAGGGCGGTATCCCAGATGATATTTGCCAATCAGATTGTGTGAGTTTGCCAGTAGTTGCTTTTCATTTTGAATCAGCTCTAAAAGATTTTCATACCAAACGAGTTGCCGTTTGATATCGGTTTCTTGATCAGATATTTTTGTCAAAAGGTCTTCGTGTCAAAAACGCTGCTAAAATATCCATAAGAAACGGTTGAAAAATCCCCACTAATAACGTATGGTTCTTCCCATGGGGGGAGGACATATAGAATGATAAACTGTGAGGAATATTTCATGATCAGAGA
>JAEWFW010000038.1 GCA_023388635.1 Bacillota bacterium | reverse complement strand
GTATTTAGGCTGGCTTAATCTGCCGAATCAATGGAGTCGGGAGGAAAGGGAGCGAATCCAGCAAACGGCAAATTCTGTTCAAGAACATTCCGACGCATTGGTCGTGATCGGGATTGGCGGATCATATCTGGGGGCAAGAGCAGTGATTGAGGCACTGCAACATTCATTTTATAATCTTTTGGATCGCAAGCAACGGAAGTTTCCACAGATATTTTTTGTCGGTCAGCATATCAGCTCTACATATGTGACGGAGTTGCTGGAAGTGCTACAGGACAAAGATGTCACGGTCAATGTCATATCGAAATCCGGTACGACGACAGAGCCGGCGATCGCATTTCGGATTTTTGAGAATTGGATGGAGCAACGGTATAGCCGAGAGGAAATGAAGCGACGCATTATTGTGACAACCGACGAGCATAAGGGTGCATTAAAGCAACTCGCGGAAGAACGTGGATATCAGACATATGTCATCCCCGATGATATTGGCGGAAGATATTCTGTGCTGACGGCTGTCGGGCTATTACCGATTGCTGTAGCAGGGATTGACATTGAGCAATTGTTGGAAGGGGCAAAGCGAGCTTCCGAGATTTATGCTATAGCAGATATCAACAGAAACGATGCGTATATGTATGCGGCATTGCGAAATATCTTGTATGACAATGGAAAACGCATTGAGGTTCTGGCGTATAGTGAGCCGGGATTACAATATATTGCGGAATGGTGGAAACAGCTTTTCGGAGAGAGTGAAGGCAAACAAGGGAAGGGAATATTCCCTGCGGCTGTAGGATATACGACCGATTTGCATTCTTTAGGACAATATATCCAGGACGGACAGCGAAATTTATTCGAAACGGTCGTCGCTTTAGAGAAGGGACGGCACGATATTTTTATCAGTAAGCATGGCGATAATCGCGACGGATTAGATTATTTAGCGGGAAAATCGATGGACTACATTAATCATAAAGCGCTTGAAGGTACAATAACGGCTCATCGTGATGGCAATGTGCCATGTTTACAGATTATGGTTCCTGAACCGACAGCACATTGTATCGGGCAATTGTTGTATTTTTTTGAAAAATCATGTGCCGTAAGTGGGTATTTGCTGCAAGTCAATCCATTCGATCAGCCTGGAGTCGAGCATTATAAAGCGAATATGTTCGCTTTGCTTGGAAAAGAAGGGTATCAGCAAAAAGCATAATTTAGGTAGAAAAATCACCTCACATTCAGTATACTAGTAGATAAGCATTATGTCTTTTTTGAAATATTGATTACAAAGTGAGGGATATATCATCTATGGGTGGCTATCAGAAACAAGTATTGCGGATTAATCTCTCAGATTTAACGATTGCCGTTGAACCGCTAAATATGGAAACTGCACAGTTGTATTTGGGCGGACGAGGATTAGGTGCAAAGTATTTATATGATGAAATTTCACAGGGGATTGATCCCTTGTCAGCTGACAATAAAATTATTTTCGCGACTGGTATTTTGACAGGAACGCCTGCCCCTACGGCTGGTCGCTATATGGTAGTGACGAAATCGCCGTTGAGCGGGACCATAGCATCGTCCAATTCGGGCGGACATTGGGGCAACGAATTGAAGCGTGCTGGTTACGACATTGTGATCGTTGAGGGGAAGTCATCAACTCCTGTATACATCTATATCAACAATCAACAAGTTGAGATTCGTTCTGCTGAGGCTTATTGGGGATCATTAGTCAGCGAAGCGACCAACCGTCTGGTAAACGATATCGGGGACCCGAAAGCGCGCGTTTTGGCAATCGGTCCTGCCGGAGAGAAGATGTCGCTGATATCGGCTGTGATTAACGAATATGACCGGGCTGCTGCACGAAACGGTGTCGGTGCTGTGATGGGCTCAAAAAACTTGAAGGCGATTGTCGTGCGAGGTACGAATCAAGTCGCCGTCGCCGATAAGGGACGTTTCGGTGAAGCTGTGCAGAGAATCATGCAAAAAATACGTGAAAATGATATTACAGGGCGTGAATTACCGAGTTTCGGTACTTCTGCATTAGCCGCGCTGAATTATGCAATACACGAGCACACAGATGTATCTGACAAAGAAGATCCGACAAGCAGTACACAAATGTTGGTCAGGGAGTCAGGCAATTTGCAAGCGCAAAAAGATCCCTGTGCGCGCTGTCCAATTGCTTGTGGACGCTACTATAAAGGGGATGAGATAGAGGGCGTCGGACCTGAGTACGCTTCTATTCGCTCCTATAATGTCAATTGTGGCATAGTGGATATGGACACGATTTTTCGTTTGAACAAGCTCTGCAATGAGATGGGACTTGATACGATTTCTGCAGGAGCGACGCTTTCAGCCGCTATGGAACTTTATAATAGAGGTCATATCACGCGGGAAGAGCTTGACGGTCCTGAATTATTATGGGGTGATGGGGCATCTGTACTTGAATGGACGAGAAAGATAGGTGCATCGGAAGGGTTTGGAGCGAAAATGGCAATGGGTTCTGCCCGCTTGTGCGCAGAATATGGGTGTCCTGAGTTGTCGGTGACGGTAAAGGGGCAGGAAGTTCCCAAATATGAGAAACAATCACTTCAAGGGATTGGCATACACTTAGCTACGTCCAATCGAGGCGGATGTAATATGCGTGGCAACATGATAGCACCGGAAGCTCTAGGGTTGGCAGATAAAGTTGACATCACAACGGAGCAAGGCAAGGTTATTTGGGCAAAAACCTTCCAGAATTTCACCGCAGCTGCCGATAGTCTTGGCATATGCCTGTTCACTTCCTTTGCGCTGACGATCCAAGATTATGTCGATCTATATAATGCCACATCGGGCAAGCAAAGTAGCATAGAAGATTTCCTTCATTGCGGCGACCGTATATGGAATCTTGAACGTATGTTTAATCTACGGGAAGGATACACCGCGGCAGACGACAGATTGCCTAAACAGGTATTGGAAGATGCCTATGCCGATACTTCAGAAAAAGATACTATATTGAAAAAAATGCTTACAATATATTATCAAGTGCGTGGATGGAACGAAGCAGGGATTCCGACACACGAAACACAAAAATCATTACAAATTATCTAAATACGAGATCAGATACCATACGAGAGAATGATGCCTAAAATAGCATCATTCTCTTTTTCGAATTATTATCACACTTACCAAATGATGTGTTAAAATACTATATATAGAAACATATTTTTCATAATATCTGCAAAAATGGTATATGCACTGAAAATCTATTAAATCATTAGGAAGGTGATTGTAAATGAAAGGGTATCAAGGAAAAGTATTACGCGTAAATTTAACTGATGCTAAAGTCACAAAGGAATCACTGGATTATGAGCAAGCAAAATTGTTTTTAGGCGGCAGAGGTTTAGGGGGAAAATTCATTTGTGATGAAATACCCGAAGGTGTCGATCCCCTGAGCGAACAGAACAAAGTGATAATCGCCACCGGTATATTGACAGGGACAACCGCGCCTACAGCAGGGCGTTATATGGTTGTAACAAAGTCACCTTTGAATCACACGATTGCCTCATCTAATTCAGGCGGTTTTTGGGGCAGTGAGTTGAAGTTCGCCGGTTATGACATGATTATTATAGAGGGAAAATCAGAAAAACCGGTATATTTGTATATTCATAATGAGCAAGTAGAAATACGTTCTGCTGAACCGTATTGGGGCAAACAATCGGGTGAAGTGACTGATATGCTGTTAGAAGATGTTGGAGAACCGAAAGCGCGAGTACTGACAATCGGACCGGCAGGTGAAAAATTGTCTTTCATTTCTGCCATTATGAATGAGAAAGACCGTGCTGCCGGCAGAAGTGGTGTCGGTGCCGTAATGGGTTCGAAGAAATTGAAGGCGATCGTCGTCAGAGGCACGAATAAGGTCGAAGTCGCCGATCCGGAAAAATATAAAGAAATAAATGCAGCACTTATGAAAAAAATTAGAGAAAACGGTGTTACAGGTCAAGGGTTGCCGGCATACGGCACGGCTGTACTGGTGAATATTATCAATGAAACAGGTGCATTGCCGACAAATAACTTCCAAGAAGGATATTTTGAATTGGCAGAAAATATATCCGGCGAAGAATTGGCAGAGAAGTATTTATTGCGTAAAGACCCTTGCTATCGCTGTCCTATCGCCTGCGGGCGTTATTGCAGCGTTGACGGACAAGAGAGCGGCGGACCGGAATATGAATCTATCTGGGCTTTTGGCTCTAACTGCGGCGTTTCCGATTTGAAAGCGATTATTAAAGTAAATAAAATATGTAATGAAATGGGCTTAGACACAATCTCAGCAGGCGCAACCATTGCTGCAGCAATGGAATTGTACCAACGGGGTGCGATTAAGCCTGAAGAGTTATCAGATGGACCGGAACTAGTCTGGGGCAGCACGGAAGCGATTCTTGAATGGACGAGAAGAATGGGAACCGGTGAAGGGTTCGGAGCGAAACTCGCATTAGGCTCCGCGCGTCTATGTGAAATGTACGGTTATCCCGAATTATCGATGACGGCGAAAAAACAGGAAATGCCTGCATATGACCCACGGGCGATCCAAGGAATTGGTCTTAACTATGCGACATCAAACCGCGGTGGATGCCATGTGCGTGGCTATACAATTTCCCCGGAAATTTTAGGAGAGCCTCAAAAGTTAGATCGCGAAGCAGTAGAGGGCAAGGCTGAATGGACGAGGATTTTCCAGGATTTATCAGCTGCGATTGACAGTATGGGTCTATGCCTGTTCACGTCTTTTGCTTTGTCGGCTCAGGATTATGTGGATTTGTACAATGCGGCATCAGGAGAAAGCATTAGTGTTGATGATCTGATGACAATCGGAGACCGTATTTGGAACAATGAAAGATTATTTAATTTGCGGGAAGGGTACACGGCGGCGGACGACACATTACCGAAGCGTTTGCTGGAATCACCGATTCCCGAAGGGCCTTCCAAAGGCTCTGTAAGCCGTCTGCCGGAGATGCTCCCTGCTTATTATCAAGTACGTGGATGGAGCGAATCAGGTGTGCCGACTGATGAGAAAAAACAGAGTTTGTCGTTATAGAGTGACTGCCTGTCATTGACGAGAAAAATTGTCAGTCGGGGGGATAGCAGCATGGAGATTACTGTGAAACTATTTGCGACATTGCGTCAGGGGCGATTTAAAAGTACCGTATACACGTATGGGAGTGCTCCTAAGATTAGTGACATTATAGATAGATTGTCAATCGCAGAGGAAGATTTAGCAATCATTCTTGTTAATGGGAAAAATGCTGATTTAGACACTGGTTTGGCAGACGGAGATACGCTAGCTTTGTTTCCACCTGTCGGAGGAGGATGATCAGCAGATGGAAGCAGTATCCATTGATGAGATCATTGAGCAAATAAAAAAGGCAACCGAGTGCGATAACAAAGGGATGATACTTTCCTGGTCCAGACAACAGGCAATTTCTAAGGCGTTGGGAGTCTCTTGTAGAACGGTTGAACAAATTGCACTGGAAAATGATATTTTACCAGCACGTTATCAAAGGAATCGCATGACGATCTCGATTGCGCAACAGTTACAATTATTTTATGCGACAGTAGCCGTTGTAGGATGCGGAGGGCTGGGGGGTTATGTCATTGAAGAATTGGCACGTCTGGGTGTAGGCAGAATTGTAGTCATTGACTCGGATGTTTTCGAAGAGCATAATCTCAATAGACAGTTGCTTGCCACCGTTGAGACATTAGGTCAAGCAAAAGTGGAAGCGGCAGCTTCGAGAGTCTCTCTAATAAACCCCTGCGTAGAAGTGATTAAAGTACGTGAACACTTGTCTGAGAGCAACGGCAAGCAATGCTTGAGGGATGCAATAGTGGCAGTTGATGCGTTGGATACAATATCGTCAAGAATGGCTCTGTCAAATGTATGCAGGGAAGTTGAAATTCCACTAGTACATGGGGCAATAGCCGGTTGGTATGGGCATGTCTGTGTGCAAATGCCTGGAGAGCAAACGGTAGAGTCTCTATACAGGCATGCCGGAGAAACAGGTGTTGAAACAACATGGGGGAATCCGGCATTCACTCCTGCCGTGGTGGCGAGCCTAGAAGCCGTCGAGGTGTGTAAGATACTGCTTAACGAAGGAATTGGGCTGCGCAATAAGGTGCTGACAGTCAATTTATTAGAGATGGAATTTGAATGTGTTGATTTAAATTGACACCTCGATACGCAAATTGAATACAAAAGCAGCAATCGCGCAGGGGAAATTTTTGCGTGATTGCTGTTTTTTGCGTTGATGAGATACAATTTGAAATGAGTAAAATGTTCTTGCTACGTCAATGCTATTGTTAGAAATACACATTGTGGATTTTGTCGTATGAAACAGAGAGGACGTGGCAAATTTGGAATTGACAGCAGAGAAGCAAAAACGGAGTACCCATGGCAGAATTGACAAACTATTCTATAGAACGATGTTTCACAATTTATTCTCCGACCCGTGTACGGTTCAGTTCTGGGATGGAGAGCAGGAGAATTACGGACAGGGGGAAAGCAGATTTCACCTGATTTTCAATGAACCGATTCGCAAAGCAGATATCATCAATGATCCATTTCTTGCCTTTGGAGAAGCATACATGCGCGGAGTTATCAATATCGAAGGCAGTCTTAGAGAAACGATAGAATCTCTGTACAATAACGGCGGCAGTTTTTTGCGTCAGGGTCACCTGTATAAAAAAGCGGCGAGGCTGCTATCCAATAACAAGAAGAGAAGCAAGGAGAACATTGAGCATCATTACGATATCGGAAATGATTTCTATAAACTCTGGCTGGACGAAACCCTGACTTACTCATGTGGATATTTTGCAGGAGATAATGATAGTCTGTACCAGGCTCAGAAGAACAAGGTAGACTATATTCTGAAGAAGCTGAATCTGAGGGGTGGTCAGACATTGCTGGATATCGGGTGCGGTTGGGGACAGCTCATCATAACTGCTGCTAAACAATATAATGTGAAAGCCTTTGGAGTCACGCTCAGTAAAGAGCAGCATGCTAAGGTGACGGAGCGCATTAAGCAAGAAGGTCTCGAAGACAAACTCCGGGTAGAATTGATGGATTACAGAGAATTGAAGGGAAGCTCTTTTGACCGTATCGTAAGTGTGGGAATGCTGGAGCATGTGGGCAAAGACCATCTGTGCGAGTATTTTTCTCATGTGAATCAAATGCTGAAAAACGGTGGAACATCGCTAGTTCACTGTATTACCGGCATTCGTGAAAGCGGCGGAGGAACAAATTCATGGATCAACAAATATATTTTTCCTGGTGGGTACATTCCCAGCATTCAGGAGTTGGTGGCTCATATTTCTAAAGAGGAGTTCCTTATGGTGGATGTGGAAAGCCTGCGGCGGCACTACGGCAGAACCCTGGAGTGCTGGGTGGAAAATTTCGAAAAGGCCTTGCCTGAAATCAGTAAAACTAGGGATGAGGTCTTTATCCGCATGTGGAGGTTGTTTTTGAATTCCTGCGCAGCCTCCTTCAACAGCGGGAATATCGACCTTCATCAATTCATTTTCACTAAGGGTATCAGCAATGACATTCCATGGTGCAGGGATTATTTATACAGAGATTGTTAGAGATTGTTGAAATGGGTATAAAATCATTTCGATCATCTCCGAATTTAAATCACCCTGTCCCGGTTTGGAGATAGGGTGATTTACGCTGCATTAGTTTCTTTTCAATAGTTGACTATTTTGCCACCATGGAATGAGATAACCGATTAACAGACCGGACAGGTGACCGACTACGCTCACGTTCGGTATGATGAAAGAAAAGACGACATTGATCAGCACTAAGGGTATGACCATGCTCTGGGTCGGGATTCTGTGTTTACGCGCTTGTAATTCATAATATAAAATATAGCCAAGTAGAGCAAAGATTGCTCCCGAAGCGCCAATTGAATAGCCGTTTACGAATAATCCTGAGCATAGTGAGACGAATAAACCAGTGGAAATATAGAAAAGCAAAAATGATTTAGAGTTATTTTTTTGTTCAAAATACGCGCCGGAATGCATGAGAATCACCATATTAAAAGCGGCGTGCATAAAATCACCGTGGATGAACATCGAAGTCAAGAATCTCCAGTATTGATGATATTCAATTACGTCAGTGATCGGAATCATGGCACCGTACATAATAATCAGCCCGTGCGTTCGTGTGATCATGCCAAACAAATAAATCACAATGTTGATGCCGATTAACGCCAATGTCACTGGAGAATATTTTTTCATGTAGTCGAAAGAGACAGAGCCGCCAAAGGCGCCACGGTAATAGTAATTCATAATTAAGTACACGTCCTTTTTTCGTGTTGTTTGTAATAATTGTAACTATTATACAGATATTGCGCCCTATTTTGCAATGTTTGTGCAATTTATTATCTATGATTCTTCTGTCAGGCAATTGCAGAATTAGCATAATAGGAGTACAATGATTGATTATATTCTGTTTTTACAATTTACAGAAATTGAGATTATTACGTAAGAAGGTTATGGTTATGGCAACTCATGATATAAGCTCTGAAGAAATACAGTTTTTAGCAAATCCGCTATTTATTGATGTACGCTCTCCGGGAGAATGGCGAGAGGGGAACATCCCCAACTCAATCAATATTCCGTTATTGGATGATCAAGAGCGGGCGGAAGTCGGCACTGTGTATAAGAATGTCAATCCGAAACAGGCAAAGGAGCTGGCATTTCGTTTCGTGGCTCCGAAGCTGCCTGATATGACGGCACAGATCAAGCAATATACGAAAGACCATTCTGTTGTGATTTATTGCTGGCGTGGGGGGCTGCGCAGCAAAGGAGTAGCGACGATTTTAGATTTATTGGATATCAGGGTCAACCGTTTACACGGTGGTTATAAAGAGTACCGCCACCATATTTTGAACAGGCTGGAAGCCCATGATTTCAATAAAACGTTCATCGTTTTGCATGGATTGACGGGAGTAGGTAAAACGGTGATTATTGAAAATTTAGAAATGCAAGGGGTGCCGACACTTAATTTGGAAGGCTTAGCCGGGCATAGGGGTTCGTCGTTCGGGGCGATTGGTTTGCATGGAATTCATTCGCAAAAGCAGTTCGATTCACTGCTTGTCGACAGAATGGACGCGATTGGAGATACCCCGTACTACGTGATTGAAGCAGAGAGCAGGCGCATCGGCAAAGTGATGCTTCCCCAGCAAATCATGGAAGGGAAAGAAAAAGGTATTCATTTTATTGTCGAAGCACCTTTAGAAATACGCATTGACAGGATTCTCGAGGAATATACGAAAAACCAATCGGTTGATGAGATTTGGGAGCATATCGCAGGACCAATCACTTCATTACAAAAGCAATTGCAGCCTAAAATTTATGAGCAGGTTGTGGATGCGGTCAACGCCGGCCAGCTTCGAAAAGTGATTGAAATCCTCATGGTGGACTATTATGACCATAAATACATGCACAAAGCCAAACAATATCAAGGACAAGTCCGGCGTATCGATGCGACGAGCATAGAGGAAGCCGTTATTGCAATTAGACAAGCGATTGCAGAAGAAATTTCTGAGCAAATCTTTGCGTAAATCTTTGAGTAAATGAATATGCACCAAACCTGTAATCCGATAGCCTAAATTGTAAAGGATGTGGAATTTTTGAGTACGTTAAACAAGATATTAGAGCATAACAAAGAGTTTGTTAAAAGGAATGACCGCCTGCAATTGTTGTTTAAACAGACGGAGGTATCGAAAATTCCCAGCAATCAATTGGCAATTTTGACATGTATGGATACGCGGCTGGTTGAATTTTTGGAGCAGGCAACGGGAATTCGGCGGGGCGGAGCGAAGATTATTAAAAATGCAGGCAATATTGTCGCTGGTTCTTTCGGAGAGACGATTCGGAGTCTGATCATATCGATTTTTGAATTGAATGTAAAAGAAGTGATTGTCATTGGTCACCATGACTGTGGGATGGCGGCGGCAACGTCGGGAAATTTGAAGACCAAGATGATTGAACGCGGCATTTCCGAAGAAGCGATTAAAGTGGTGGATAAGGAATTTGAGGAATGGGTTGACGCTTACCATGATCCGATCAAGAATACGCTTAATGTCGTACAGACAATTAAAAAGAATCCGTTTATTCCTAATGATATACTCGTGCATGGATTAGTCTTCTGCCCTGATCGGGGAGAATTGGAAGTTCTGCATTGGGATGGGCGGGAAAGTGTGTCACATTTGTGACACTTTTTTTATCTTCACAAGTTCTTCACAATTCGCGTATAACCTAGAGAAGATAGGTCGATTATAAGTAGTAGATATATTTTGGAAGGAGAATTCGCATGATATGCTTATTAAATTAGGAAAGCGTATTTTCCCTATATATATTCTCTGCATAGTATTGATTCTTACAGCAGAATGCACCTCAGCGGTTACGACGGTCAATGCTGGGCAGCCTGAGGAATCGGCGATGCGACTGGAAAAATTGTACATCCAGCTTCTTCCTGAATATGATCAGCCAAGATATTGGGATGCCGACCAACCTAGTTTGTTAGTCAGTTATTCCGGAGAGTTTGTCAATTACACAGATAAAGAGTTTTTTGATTATTTGTATATGCCTGTGCCTGATGAAAGCTCCATGTTTACGATGGACATGGTGTGTGAGACAGAAAAGGGAATGCTGTACTTGCCTTATGAAGTCGTCGACGGGTATGTCCGATGGAAGCCGACAAAGCCGGTTGATAGTATGCAAAAATATTTGTTTATAGTGGAGTACTATTGTAACCCGATTACGGTCGCTAATGGCGGGATCAAGGATTTCATGTTTCAATTTGCTAGAAGTGGGCTGATTTCGGAAGTGCATCTTGACATTTTCATGCCAAATTTCTCTAGCGATTACGTTTTTACTCCTGCGGCGAAAAGACACACAGTCATTAACAACGGCATCGATGTTTACTCCTATGAATATACGAATGTAAGTGAGCAAACGCCGATTATGCTGGCTGTCCAATATTATAAAGCGGATCATCAACCGACAGGACTTGATGCTGAAGGAACGGTCCCCAGTGTATATACTACACCGCGTTTACAATATATTGGGGTAATCATTTTTGCTTTGATTTTGCTGATTATGGGTGTTTCCGTCGTCACGCTGACGCCGAAAATGGGCGGCAGAAGGGGGTATTTATATAGATATCCGCAGGAAAAGGAAGACCGGCCACTCAGCGACCAAGAGCAGCGGAAAAAGAATCTGCGCCGATTGTTAATCGACGGGAAAATTGATGAACAGACGTATTTATCACTTTTACATGAAGATGGAACTGCAACACAAAAATAAATGTAAGTTTTCTAAATTACAGAGGAGGATAACAAGATGAATAAAAAGGTACTAATCGGTTCGGGTGTGATTATCACTGCGATTTTTGCACTGTTGCTGTTTGCGACACCGGGGGCAACGGGTGTAGAGGTTACGGTCGCGGAAATTGTCAATGAACCGGAAACATTCCGCGATAAGTATATCTTAGTGTCAGGCAATTTGGTCTCTGGAAGTGCTTCATGGGATTCCAAAGCCTTACGTTTGAGCTTTGCCATTGAAGATGATGCAGGTGCTGTCATGGATGTGACTTATGTAGGGGCACAGCCTGACAATTTTGATGATGACGTAATTGTCATTTTGGACGGCAAGTATGATGTGGACAATCAAGTATTCGTTGCAGAAAAGCTGAGAACGAGATGTCCATCGAAATACGAAGGAGAACATCCGGACGAAATGCAAAAGCAATACTAAAGACGTGTTTCTATAGGGAGTTTCATTTTAGGAGGGTATATTCGCATGATCTCACAACTGGGCTATATTGCAATTTTAATTTCTCTGGCGCTGTCAATTTATGGCGTTGGAGCCTTTCTTTTTGGAGTGCGAAATGATGATTATAAGTTAATCAATAGTGCGAAAGGAGCAATCAAATCGATTGCATTGCTGAGCACGGTAGCTGCCTGTATTCTGTTTTACGTTTTGATTACGAGTGATTTCAGGGTTTTAAGTGTATTCAAATATACGAGTACGGATCTGCCATTGCTTTATAAAGCGTCGGCATTCTGGGCAGGCAATGCCGGCTCATTGATGCTTTGGGCATGGGTACTTTCAGTATTCGCGTTCTTTATCCTTTTTTCTAACAAGCTGAAAGGCAGCAAATTGTTGCCGTATGTAGGAATTATTTTCTTATTAAATCAAATTTTCTTCTTTTTCGTTTTGAGTTTCAATGCCAACCCGTTTGAACTGAATCCGAACTTGGGAGCTACAGAAGGTTCAGGGCTGAATCCGATGCTACAGCATCCGGGGATGATTTTCCATCCATTGACGCTATACATAGGGTATGTCGGTTTTGTCGTTCCGTTTGCCTTTGCTATGGCGGCATTGATTACGAAACAAGTTGATGATTTCTGGATTAAGATGACGAGAAGATGGACACTTGTGGCATGGCTGTTCTTGACATTAGGCAATATATATGGCGGTCAATGGGCATATGTCGAGTTAGGCTGGGGAGGTTATTGGGCATGGGATCCTGTTGAAAATGCTTCCTTTATGCCATGGTTGACCGGTACGGCATTTTTGCACTCGATTATGATTCAGGAGCGCAAAAATATGTTGAAAATCTGGAACATGGTCTTGATTATTGTCACGTACGGCTTGACCTTATTCGGCACATTTTTGGTCAGAAGTGGTATCTTGACTTCTGTACATGCGTTTGCCGATTCGAATATTGGTTCATACTTCTTGGTATTCATGTTGTTCATGATGTTGATGGCTATTTATTTCTTGATCAATAATCTGCAAGTTTTGCAAGAGGGTGGACAATTTAAATCTCTTTTATCGAAAGAAAGTAGTTTCCTAGTCAATAATCTATTATTGATTGGAGCGGCGTTTGCTGTTTTCTGGGGTACGGTTTTCCCGATTGTTTCAGAAGCGATTCAAGGTGTCCGCGTAACCATAGGGATTCCGTTTTTTGAGCGCGTGAACGGTCCAATTTTACTGGCGATGATGTTTATTATGGGGGTTTGTCCGCTGATTGCTTGGCAGAAATCGACGCTCAAGAACTTGCGTGATAACTTCCTGATTCCTGGGCTGTTAGGTATTGTTGTCACAGCTGGGTTGTTTGCTATGGGCATTCGCAACGGTTGGGCACTTTTATCAGCCGCGGTACTCACATTTGTTCTTGTCGTACACATCGTTGAATTTGTTATTGGTGTTAAGGCACGTATGAAGATGACCGAGGAAAATATGTTTGCGGCGCTATTTCATTTGGTAACTCGCAATCGACGCCGATATGGCGGATATATTGTCCATATTGGGATTATATCGATGGCTGTGGGGATTGTCGGTTCGAGTATGTACGATGTAGAGGAACTCCGTGCACTCTCTGTAGGAGAGAGTCTGGTTATAAGAGACTACGAATTGAAATACGAAGGATTAGAACAGGTGGCAGAAGGGGCAAATGATGTAGTGTTTGCTGATTTGACTGTTACGAAGGGCGGTAAATATTTGACACAGATCCAACCGGAGAAGATTTTCTATCCAACATGGCCGCAGCCACGCACAGAAGTGGCACTACACTCCACTTTCAAAGAAGATTTGTATGTAATTTTGAGCGGCTGGGAAAGTGACGGAACGGCGACATTTAAAGTGAAAGTCAATCCACTCATCAATTGGATATGGTATGGGGGATATATACTCGTCATAGGTACGATTATAGCATTATGGCCGGGCAGATACGGGAACTTCGTGCCTAAATACCGAGATTAGCGGAAATCACTTTGATTAAGGGTGTGTGAATATGGAATTGATTATTGTATTGGTAGGATCGGCGGTTTTGTTAATACTTGCATTTTATTGGATTGTAAAACCGTTGCGCAGTGATGATCAAGCATTGCAGCAACTGGATGAAGAACGCGATGAAAAAGAGGCAGTCTTTTCGACGCTCAATGAAATAGAGTTTGATTTTCATACGAAAAAAATATCAAAAGATGATTATCAACATTTGAAGTCTGATTATGAGCAAGAAGCTATGGAATTGCTGCGTAAGCAAGAATTAGACTTAGATGACTATGAAGTGAATCAAGAGTTGGAAGATGAAATAGAAAGGGAGATCGAGCTGGAGCTAGAAAAAGAATTGGGGAAAAGGAGCAGGAATTAATATGAAAAATAAATTAATTGTTCTGATCGCCCTTTTCCTCGTATGCATTGTTCCTAATTTTGTATTAGCGCAGGAAGTGTCTTTATCTATCGAGACGGAAAATATTTTGCTGGACATGAGCGATGCACAAACTGTCGGGGTTCGCGATATGTTCCGTTTGACCAATCAATCGAACCAGCCGGTTGTCTCGAATAAAGAAAACCCTTTGATTAGCATTCCGATTGATGAAAAGGCGCAACATATCCAGGTCATGCTATCGGAAAAAGAGCTTGCATTTGAAATCATCAACAACGAAATTGTGATAGATTATGAATTGGAAGCCAACAGTACGACCGGCATATCGATTACATACTTTCTGGAGCTGGACAAGTTGTTCCAAGGTATTACGTTAATGCGCAATTATCCGGTGGGACAATTTAATATTCTCATACCGAATGACATTGGATTCCATATTCATTCTCAGCAATTATCGGATGCCGGGGCTTTGAGTATGGGACAGCGTACGTTCAATTCATACGTTGCTAATAATTTGCCGGAGAAGACGCCGATTGCGATTGTGGCGGACAAGGGAGCAGCGGAACAACAACAAACTTCGCCTGACAGTCGATTGAGACAAAATTATGACGGATTTCACAGTCCGGGGCATATCCGTTTTTGGGAAAAATCGCCTTTTTCCAGTTTTGATCCGCATTTAATGACGTTTATTTTCGTCGCGTTAATTGCATTTTCCATTGGGTATTATTTCTATCGTTGGCATATTGATGAAAAGAAACTCAAAGAAATGCGGAAAGAACAGGAAGAAGATGTATTCCTCCGCCTGTATAAAGAAGAGGCTGTCTTAAAACGCAAAATGACAGAATTGCAATTGTTAAAAGAAGACGGAACGATCGACGATGAAGAATTTGCAAAACGCAGAGAGATTTATAAGAAAAAATTAGTCAATGTGAAAATGAAAATCAGGGAATTTGTTGAATAGTTGAGCACTTGGAGGCACGCCATGCTGGAAGTTAAAAATCTGACAAAATCAATTGGCGGTAAAATGATCATCCATCCCACTTCATTTACAGTGAATCAAGGGGAATTTGTGACGGTTTTGGGACCGAATGGTGCGGGAAAAAGCACGTTGTTCCGTCTGCTGTCTTTGGTAACGAAACCGTCAAGCGGCGAAATTCGCATCGCCGGAAAGAAGGTAGTACATACCGATGCTCTGATGCGCCGGGAAATCGGGGTCATCAGTCATCACACGTTTTTGTATGACAATTTGTCTGCTTATGAGAATTTGCGATTTTATGGACAGGCGTATCAGGTTCCGGAGCTGGAGCGGCGCATCAAAGAGGTATTGCGTTATGTCGGCTTGCAATTGTATATTCATGATCCTGTCAGAACATATTCCCGGGGCATGCAGCAGCGTTTATCAATTGCGCGTGCGATTCTGCATCAACCTTCGTTGTTGTTTCTCGATGAACCGTATACCGGGCTGGATCAGGAAGCGATTCAAATCCTCAATCAGGTCTTAGAGACATTGCATCAGGAGCAGCGAACATTGTTTATGATTACGCATAACTATGAAGACGGTTTGGCGCTCAGCAATCGTTTGTTTGTGATCAATCGCGGGAGTTTTGTTTACGACGCGCAGACGAATGGGATCCAAGCAGATGAATTCCGCCGTGTGTATCTACAATTGGTGGGGAGTGAACAGGCAAATGTTTGAAGTCTTGAAGGCAGTGATATGGAAAGACATCCTCATGGAATACAAAACGAAGCAGATGACGAGTGCGATGCTGATTTTCAGCGGATTGGTGATTGTCATTTTCAGTTTTGCGTTTAATTTCAGCTACGATACGTTGACGCAAATTTTCCCGGGCATGATTTGGATCGCCTTGATTTTTTCTTCGCTTTTAGGACTGAATCGCTCATTTCTATTGGAGAAAAATAATGACTGTATGCAGGGATTATTATTGCTGCCGGGTGATCGGACGGTCATATACTGGGGGAAATTGATTGCGAATTTTCTGTTTGTCGTTTTGACACAAATTGTAATTATTCCCGGGTTTTTTCTGCTGTTTGATTTTCGGTTTCAAGGGAATCTGGGCTTGTTGATTCTCGTGTTATTCGTGGGAACATTGGGATTCATCGCCATCGGCACATTTTTGGCGGCGATCACATCGCATTCGCGCATGAGTGATATGCTGCTGCCGATTATCTTGTTTCCCGTATCGGTGCCATTGATTATCGCCGGAGTCCAGTGCGCCAATATGATTTTTGCAGGGCAGGGTTTTGCGGCGTTTAACCAATGGTTTTATCTGATGCTTGTTTTTGATGCGGTTTTCCTCACTTTGCCGTATATGTTATTCGACTATGTAATGGAGGTGTAGTTTTGCGCAGCAATTATTCGTTAGGAAAGGGACATACATATTTAGGATGGCTGACGTTTATTCTGATTATCGTATCGATGCTGTTCATTTTTATCATCACGCCTGCGGATATTCGTCTCGGTGATCCGCAGAAAATCTTTTATTTTCATGTGGCTTCAGCCTGGAATGCTTTTTTTGCTTTCTTTGTCGTGTTTGTTACAAGCATTATATTTCTGTTGAAACGTGATCGTAAATACGATGTGATCGCTTCTGTGTCTGCGGAAATCGGGGTGTTGTTTACGACACTTGTTTTGATCACCGGTCCGATTTGGGCAAGATCTTCTTGGAATGCTTGGTGGACTTGGGAACCAAGGCTTACGACATCGTTGATTTTATGGTTTATATACATCGCGTATATCATGATTCGTGTTTCTGATATGGAATGGGAAAAGCGTTCACGATTATCGGCTGTTTTTGGAATTATTGGTTTTATTGATGTGCCGATCGTTTTCATGGCAGTTCGTTGGTGGGACAGCCAATTGCATCCCGTGGTTTTCGGAGATGGAGCAAGTCAAGTAGGCGGGGGCTTAGATTCGATCATGTTGTTCACTTTGATTCTCAGCGTAATTGCTTTTACCTCATTGTACGCCTATTTGATGCAAAAGGGTGTAGCGATTGAAAATATGAAGTTGAAGATTACGTCAATTAAGAACACATTGCGTGAACTATAATATGTCAAAAAGGAGCGGTCAAACATGAAATATGTTTTTGCTGCATACACGATTATCTGGATTTTTCTATTTGTGTACCTTCTCACTTTAGGGAAACGCCAGACAAATATGGCAAAAGAATTGGATGTTCTCACAGAGCAGGTGCAAATCATTGCAGCTAACAAAAAATAACCTGTGATTAGTGGGTTTCATGACGATTGATCTGATAGCATTATTTTTACTGAATTCTCTTCCGTTGAGGATTCAGTAAAAAAAATTGCTAAAAACCAACTATTTTGATAGAATAAGTGCATATTGCATGGGTGATGAATTATATAGGTGATGTATTATGTGAGAAATGTATTATAATGGAGTAAATAAAATCCTCTAAGTTTTTCAACATAAGAATAATCAAAGGAGAGATATAACCATGTCAAACAAAAAATCGAACAATAAAAGACAAGAATTCACGGATAATAATCGAAAAAAAGGTTTTAATTTACTCTGGGGAGGCGTGCTTGCCGTCGTATTCGTCGCGATTGCATTTTATGTGTTGAATAATGATGAAGCGACGGGGGAACGCGCACGTTTTACGGCGGGGAATTTTAATATTGGTACTGCCTATGCCTATGAGAAGGAAACGTCAATGACTCGAGTAGAGCCGAAAATTGAAGGTGATACAATCATCTTTTCACTCGAAGAATTGAAAGAACATGGTCTGCTGTACACGCGGATTCCGATGAATGACAACAGCTATATGCCGTTGACATCGTTTATCACGCCGACAGGTCGCGTCGTGACGGCATTCAGTATGTGTGAACCATGTGCGTCGGACACATTCCGGATTAACAAGGAAAGAATTATTTGCGAGTCATGCGGGACTGTCTGGACATTGGAAGATTTGCAGGGGGTGTCGGGAGGTTGCTTGAGTCACCCACCGGAAGAAATTAATTACGAAGTAGTCGGTGATGAAATCCGCATTCCGGCTGATCAAGTATATAACTGGACACCGAGAGATTACTAGAATTTTTCGAACAGGGTGAGAGTATGAGATTGGAAGTCATTGCTCTAAAAAGTATTTTAATCAGGAAGAAGCGTGTGTTGTTTCTGATCGCTACGCTGGTCGTTGCCGTCGGGCTTGTCAATAGCATGTATCAACTGAATCTCACGATGGATAAAGAACTGGGTGAGACGTTCGATAAGCTAGGTCCGAATATTATGATTACACCACGCAATGGAACAGTATCGCTTGCCTATGGAGGGATGTCACTGCCTGTTGAGCAGGAGCAGGAGACTCCTTTGATTGCCGATGATTATATGAAGGTATATCAAATTCACGATCGTGACAGTGTGGCGGTCGTATCGCCGAAACTGCTGGAAACAGGCGATGTAGATATTCTCGATCAAGAAATTATGCTCATGGGAGTGTATTTTCAATTTGAAGAAAAATTGCGTCCGTGGTGGCAGTGGGAAGGCGAATTACCGTTCCAAGATACGGAAATTATGTTAGGTTACGAACTTGCCAAGCAAAACAATCTGACTGTGGGAGATCTTATGCGCATTGAGGGCAAAGAGTTTTCTGTAACAGCCGTTTTGGACAAACAAGGCTCCGACGAAGATCAGGTCGTATTCATGACGCTATTGACATTGCAATCGCTGAAAGAACGGGGAGAGCAAATTTCTTTCATTGAGGTGGCGGCTTTATGTACTACGTGTCCGTTACCGGAGATTACCCAGCAAATTAAAGCCGTCCTGCCCCATACGGATGTGAAGCCGTTACAGGAGACGGTAGAAATGCGGAAACACACAGTGGAAAGGATCCAGGAGTTTATGTTGCTTGGCTCGATCGTAATTACGGTGATTGGTTGCATTGTGATTGGAATTTCCATGATGAATTATGTGTTTGACAGAAACACGGAAATTGGTGTCATGCGGGCGGTAGGGTTGCGTCGGAAGCATGTAATGGAAATTCTCATGTCAGAAGTGCTTGTCATTGCTGTCATCGGAGGCACTGTAGGCTATCTTTTGGGGACGGTATTTGCCAAATATGTCACACCGTATGTTGTGTCAATTCCACTCAGTGTTGCTTTTGATCTTCCGTTGGGGGTAATGTCCGTCGTCATCACGGTGGTGCTGACGCTGATCGCCGGATCGATTCCGATTTATCGGATTACGGAGCTTGACCCGGTGGAAGCCTTGCGACTATAGAGAGATAAAGGAGCTTGTTATGGGATTTATACAGATAAACGATGTAGAGAAGAAGTATCAGTTTCAAGGGGCACCTGTCACGGCTTTGCAAAAGATTAATTTTACAGTGGAAGACGGAGAATTTATTGCACTGATGGGGCCTTCCGGATC
The DNA here is from genome assembly GCA_023388635.1 of Bacillota bacterium. GTDB lineage: Bacteria > Bacillota > Bacilli > Desulfuribacillales > Desulfuribacillaceae > JAEWFW01. The sequence continues at coordinate 150,494 of JAEWFW010000038.1, read as the reverse complement.
AGGGAAAAGTACGTTGCTGACGATTTTAGGTGCACTCAATCCGCCGTCTGGCGGTAAAGTTCTGATTGATGGGATTGATGTATATCAATTGACCCAGGAACGAAGAGCAGATTTTCGCTATTCGTATATCGGGTTTGTGTTTCAGCAAATGCATTTGCTTCCGTATTTGACGGCTGTAGAAAATGTGATGCTTCCTTTGGCTGTCAGCCAATATACGAAAGCGGAACAATACGCCATGGCAGAAGAGGTACTGCGACGTGTCGGCTTGTCCGCTAAGCAAAAGCGCCTGCCCAATGAATTGTCCGGCGGTGAGCAACAGCGAGTGGCAATCGCCAGAGCTATCGTCAATCAACCGCCAATTATCTTTGCCGACGAACCGACGGGCAGCCTCGATACGAAAACCGGCGATGAAATATTACAGTTATTCAAAGAATTGAACGACCAGGGCCAGACAATTATTATGGTTACACACAATCCGGAAACCCTTGCATATGTATCGCGGACAATTACCATAAGGGACGGAGAAATGGCTTCCGATCGCTATAAAGAGGTGTTGTAATGCGCTTGCTCGATTTGGTATATAAGAGTTTATCGGTGCGAAGGGGCAAGTCATTGTTTTTGATTATTGGGTTATGCATCGGGATTGTGACGATTATTACGTTGTTAAGTGCGACAGAGTATATGCAGACGTCACTTGATGAGACGTTAAGGGAACGAGGCGTAAAGCTGCAATTGGCTCCGAACACCAAGCAACTGCAAGTAGTATTTAACGGGATTACGGTGGTCAATCAGCAAGTTGTCGAGCAGCGGCAGATTTCGGCGGAAACACTTGATGGCTTGCGTGCGCAAATTTCTGGTATGGATGCGGAGATGCTTGCCAAACATGTTTCCTTGGCAAGTATTGGTTCGCGGGAAACAGTCATGGTCGTGACTGATATAGAACGGGAAATTCGTGCCAATTCCGGATGGATGGGCGCGGAAGATATACAATCGACGGATGTAAAAGCGCTGATTGGCAGAGAATTGGCGAGTCAAATCCCTTCTGCAGATATATCATTTGTTTACAATGATAGGGAGATCACACTGGATGATACGCAATACGGAGTGATAGAACAGCAGGGGAATGAACAGGATGGGATTCTGTTGATTGATCGGTCGCTGACAGAAGAAGTATCACAAGTAAATTTTGTTGAGTTGCATGTAAAAACTGACGATATCGGGCAAATCACGTTTTTAGAAACACAATTGAGTGAAAAATTTCCTGAATTGCAAATACGTTATGACTGGGGCAGCCTGCAAGCCAGACAAGAACTGTTTAGTGAATTTAAGAATTACACGTCATTTACGATCGTGACGATTATCGCAGTCGGGCTCTTTCTTGTCAGTTCGACGATGATGGCTTCGGTCAATGAGCGTAATAGAGAATTTGGTATCCTGCGGACTTGCGGATACAGAAAGCGGCATATCGTGTATATTGTGTTCATGGAAACGGGGCTGTTGTTTGTGAGTGCTTACGTGATAGCGGTGATCATCGGAGCGTTTTCCAGTGGCGTGATGCTTGGGCGGATTTTTGACAATACCCCGCCCGTATATCTGTCGGTGGCGGCGACGGTCGGCGTAGGCATTGTCGGGCTATTGATCAGTAGTCTGGCAGCGGCATATCCAGCTTTGAAAGCAGCGAATCTTGATCCTGTCGATGCGGTTCGCTGATCTAACAATAAAAAATATCTCCTGTAATTCAGCCGATGGTTTTAATGCACCGGTTTTACAGGGGATATTTTATTTATATTGCTGAAATTAAGTTTTTTATGGGTGCTTTTCAGCAGGCATAATGAGTGTGAATGTCGTACCTTCATGCAGCACGCTTTCGACTTTCACTTGCCAATTATGCGCCTCTATTAAACTTTTGACGATTGCCAGTCCAATTCCTGAACCGCCTGTATCACGGTTGCGAGATTTATCGCCACGATAGAAACGTTCAAAAATGTTAGGCAGGTCTTCTTCGGAAATCCCCAATCCCGTATCACGGATTTTCAAAATTACTTTGGCGCCTGTTTGGGTGATTTCAACGTTCACTTTATCATTAGGTCGGCTATATTTTAATGCATTGGAAATTAAGTTAATCAAAATTTGCGTTAATTTTCCTTTATCGGCATTGATATACCAGTGCTTACTGGCGCTAAAGGAGAGTGACATATTTTTTTGTTTAAATTGTGGCTGGAATGTATCGATGATCGTTTTTGTCACGTCTGTCAGAGACAGAATTTCTTTATTAAGCTCGAATGAAGCACTTTCGGCAGATGTCAATTGTTCAAGGTCTTGGATTAAAGAACTCAACCGTATGACTTCCTCTTGGCAACTGCCAATCGTCTCAGGTGTCGGTTCGATAATGTTGTCCATCATTGCTTCCAGTTGTCCTTGTAAGGTCATTAACGGTGTTCTCAATTCATGGGCAATGTCGGCTGTGATGTGTTTGCGTAACTTTTCTTCTTTTTCTAATGTCTCTGCCAGGTGGTTCATGGCGATCGCCAGTTCGGAAATCTCATCATTGCTTTTACTGACGACCATGCGCTGACTGAGGTCACCTTTGCGCAATTGCCCGGCGATTTTCGTCATATTTGTCAACGGCAATGTGATTCCACCGGAAAAAATGACGCTAAGAAAAATAGCGAATATCGTAGAAAAAATCGCTGTGGACATCAAAGATTGACTGACTGAATTTCTAAATCCAGAATCGATATCGCTCAATGGAATGTCTCCGAAATACGTAATATCCACGTAACCGACAATTTCTTTGTTCGCAGAAATTGGGTACGAGAGGATCGTAGCGTATTTGCTGGAATGGAGTGTCAAAATACTCGGCGGATCGTTGTGTATATCTACAGAGTCCCAGACGACTTGGTCATTCGTATCGCGAACGCGCAAACTAATGCCGTCAAACAGTATATAAGAAGAGATATCGATACCGGTTGACGATTTCCATTGCCCGTCCCGCATGTATGCTTTCGCTAAAGCGGCGGCAATTTTTTCGTTATTAGCGTGCAAATTTGCCTGAATATAGCTGTTAAATTGTTCGTCAATCGATTGATTTAAAATTAAACTGTATAAAAGCAAGGTAACGACGATGGCGAATAAAAATGCCAGCGTGATTTTGGGAGCCAGTCCTCTCATTAAATCCCCTCAAACTTATATCCCATTCCATAGACTGTTTTTACGTATTTAGGATTTTTTTGATCGATTTCGATTTTTTTACGCAGGTTTTTGATATGTGCATCAATGGTGCGATCATAACCTTCAAAATTGTACCCTTGGACTTTTTCTAATAATTCTGTGCGGTTGAAAGTCCGATGTGGATTTTTCGCCAGGACGAGCAATAATTTAAATTCGTTAGGTGTTAATTCGACAATTTTACCGTGTAATTTTACTTCATGGCGCGTAGCGTCGATCTCTAATTCGCCTCCATTGAATGTGAGAATGTCCGCCATCACTTCATTGGGCTGGAAGCGTCGTAATACAGTCCGCACACGGACCACAAGCTCCCTCGGGCTAAATGGCTTCACTAGGTAATCGTCGGCACCAATCGACAGACCTTTGATGCGCTCGTTCTCGTCGCTTTTTGCCGTCAGCATGATGATCGGAATATTTGACTCCTTGCGAATGGCTTCGCAGACTTGTTCCCCTGTCATTTCCGGCATCATCAAATCGAGAATGATCAATGAAGGTTTCCATTCGCGGAATGTTTTCAATGCGTCTTTACCGTTGTAAGCAGTTTTTACTAAAAAGCCGTCTTTTTTCAAATATAACGAAACGATATCAACGATTTTTGGTTCGTCATCAGCGACCAGTATCTTCTTCTCTTGTGTCATTTTTTCACCTCATAAAAGAATATTGTCAATTGCCGTATACTTTGCTCGTGTGTATGTTCTACTATATAATAATGTACTTCTATATATTAATCAAAAAATTTGACTAATTCAATAAGCATTTCTTCACAATTTTATTTGACAAGATGTAGAGTGGAACATACTATAGTAAATAGATTGATTTGCAGGACATCCTCAGTCAATCGGTTATGCTTAAATAAAATAGATCAACCTTAGGAAGGACCTAAGGTTAGATGTTTTAACGCCAATTCATTTATATCGGAACCAACATTGGTTGAGCATTTTGATTTGGTATTTGTTTTTTTGATAAAATGCTTTTCTCAATTGCAGAAATAACCAGTTAGGCATGAACCATCACTCCTAATTAGTATAATAATTAGTATATGATGATCTGGGGGAAATGCCATCGTTTTTACCTGACTTACTTCAATATCATTGCGCGAATACCGGATAACTGCCATTTAATTGATTGAATGTGGTCATCACTTTACTGACATATTTTTTTGTTTCTTCAAATGGTGGAATCCCTTTGTATTTATCGACATTTCCCGGTCCGGCGTTATAGGCAGCCAACGCTAAATCAATATCCCCTTGATAGCGCTCGAGCATATAACTCAAATATTTCGTACCGCCGTCGATGTTTTGCTTGGGATCGAATGGATCGCGTACACCCAGTCCTTTGGCAGTTTGCGGCATGAGTTGCATCAATCCTTGGGCTCCTACTCGTGATACGGCAGCATGATCAAAATTTGATTCATGTTTAATGACAGATTTAATTAAATCGACACTGACGTTGTATTTTTTTGCGGCATTTTCGATATAACTATCATATGTATCCGGCAATTGGATCAAATTCTCAGCCGGTACATGTTTGGCTGCGGAGATGATGATCACTGTGTCGGAAGTAATCGCTGCCGTTTGTTCCACAGTTTCAACAATAGGTCCAGCGGTATGTAGAGGAACCGATGCAAAAGCCAATGTATTTTCATTGAGAGGCGGCTGATTGTCTACAAGTGATGTCTGGTATGTTGTGTTCATCCAGATTGTTATGAAGCATGATAGCAATAATGTCAACACCGCAGCAAGAGAAGTCGCGTAATTTTCGATTTTATACATTCAATTCCCATCCTTCTTATGGATAATGCTATGAAACTAGTATTATCCAGGTTTGATGTTTTTAGTCTTTTTTTTACTTTTCTATTTTCATGAGTAATGGAATATATGGTGAGTATATGTGGTTGCTAGGACAAACATGCAAGCAAAATTGAGATGATTGCTATACAGCATGGATATGATAGATAATAAGGGGCGAAATGTATGTTTTATGTAAAAACGGTAAGCCAAGCTATTAAAGACTGTAAAACAGTAATCAAGCAGAAAACGCAGAAGCAAGTCGTAGCGATTGAACAGGCATTGGGATGTATTTTGGCGGAAGATATCAGTGCCAAAGAAAATATTCCTGAATTTGCTCGATCGACTGTCGATGGATTTGCTGTGAAAGCAGAGGATACGTTTGGCACGTCTGAAAATTTACCGAGTTTCTTACAAGTGACCCATGAAATATTGATGGGACAGGAAGCGACGGAGACTTTATACGCAGGACAAGCGCAGAAGATTGCCACCGGCGGTATGCTTCCACCGGGGAGTAATGCAGTTGTCATGCAAGAATATACGGAGCACATCGATGGAATGCTGACGCTGTATAGAGCTGCATCACCAGGAGAAAACGTGATTAAGGTTGGAGAAGATTTGACAAAGGGACAAGTCGTATTCCAAACGGGGCATCGCATTCGACCACAAGATATCGGCATCCTTGCGGCAATGGGGATTGTCAAAATACAGATTGTTGCACCGCTTACAATTGCGGTATTATCGACAGGTGACGAATTGGTGGCACCGGAGACGGAGAAGCTGCAATTTGGTCAGATTCGCGATACGAATGGTTACTCCGTAAGGGCGTATTTGCAGCAGCAGCAGTATGTCGTCGATTACCACGGAATTATTGCAGATAACTATAAAGCATTACATGATAAAGTACATAGCCTATATGCCGATTATGATGTGATGATTCTATCAGGGGGAAGTTCCGTCGGAACGAAAGATGTCACGAGCGATATTATTGCAACGTTGCCGGACGCGAATATTGAAATCCACGGAATTGCCATTAAGCCAGGGAAGCCGACGATTATTGCGACCTCTAGGGAGAAATTGTTGATTGGACTTCCAGGGCATCCTGTCTCAGCACTTGTCGTCATGCAGCATGTGATTGACCCTTTATTGGCGTATATGCAGAATGTGCGTGTAGATCGCTACCATCCGACGGTCCGGGCGAAAATCGATCAGAACATCGATTCACAGACTGGAAGAACTGATGTCATTCGCGTAAAGATCAGCGAGCAGCAGGATGGCGCGTTGTGGGCGACTCCGTTGTTGGGGAAAGCCGGGGTATTCAGCAGTCTTGTCAAGGCTGATGGCTACATCATTGTTGCAGAGTCGGTAGAGGGTATTGGTAAGGGCAGCGAGGTGGAGATCTTTTTGTATAGATAACAATCATAAAGTCCCCTATTCTACGGGGCTTTTTTGTGTTGTCTAAAAACTGAAAGGAGAAATGCCATGCCAAAAGTTTGAGATATTTAGCAATCTGAAAATTTTTTGTCGCAGCTGGATTCATGCTTTGGAGAAGTACTGTTGCTTTTGAAAATATAGTAGCGTCTAAAAAGGTTGAACATGCGGTGAATGGCGAAGTTGAAAAAGCATAGTGTTAGAAGGGGTGCGTCATAGTGACATCCTAATATCAACATGTAGAAAACGATTAAAATATCGACTAATTTATTGATAATTATAGCGTTGTATCGTATAATGAAATTAAGATAGTTTGGATACAATGTAGTAATATGGGGGTGCTCCTATGGAAAAGGAATTTTTATCAGTAAAAAATGTCATGGATACAATTGTTCCGATTACGCGTTTCAATCGTGGAGAAGCCAGTAAAATATTTGATGAAGTCAATGAAAATGGGTTCAAAGTCGTTTTGAAAAACAATGCCCCTGTATGTGTATTGGTAAATCCAGAACGATATCAAACGATGGTGGATGCACTAGAGGATTATGTTTTGTACTTTGAAGCAGAAAGGCGTATAGTCGATGCTGAAAAAAACGGTTTTTTGACTGAGAAACAAGTGATGGATGCTCTTGGTGTTGATGATCCAGATTTAGAAGATATTGAGGTGGATATCGATTGACACAATGGAGCGTGGAGTATACGAGGGAAGCCTTAGAAGATTTAAGAGCATTAGACGGTAATCAGAGAAAGCAAATATTGAAAGCCATAAAAAAGGTATCGATCAATCCGCTGCCGAAAACAGAGGGGGGATATGGCAATCCACTTGGGAATCATATTGCTAGTAAATTATCTGGATATCTGAAAATTAAGCTGCTAAAGATTGGCTTGCGCGTGGTATACGGTATTGTGCGTAATGATAACGTGATGAGGGTTATTATAATTTCGGTACGAGATGATGGTGCTGTATATCGAATGGCACAAATAAGAATTGAAAAAAGTGATTTTGGTAGTGCTGAATAAATACAGTATGTTTTAAAAAAGATTTCTTTCGGGGAGTCTTTTTTTAAAATATTATTTTTTTCTATAGGCAGGTACCCTTAATGTGGCAAAGAAAGTGCCGCTTGTATCGCTCGTCTGTGAAACTGTCGATCACGGTGAACTGACGCATATACTGTATAGGGATTTCGGAATCATGACGCGCTCGGGGTTACATTGTGCGCCCAATGCTCATAAAACGTTTGGCACGTTTCCCGACGGAACGGTTCGGTTTAGTTTCAGCCACTATAATACAATAGGGGAAATCGATTACGCCGTAGATGCGTTGCATAAAATTTTGACCTGACTAATTTCAAAATAAAAATAAACTATGGAAAACACTCTAAATTTATGAGGCGGACTTTTTCAGTTGACTCATTTATTTATAGAGTGTTTTTTTCGTGTTTAAAAATATTATTTTCAGTCAATAGTAAGTAGTAGTCAATTGAGATTCTACTAATTGATTTTTTTCATATATTGTAAATGATAACTTGTAAAACGGAGGGAAAAAGATGTCAGTGAATAGACAAGATGCATGGAACGAAGATGATGATTTGATTTTGGCAGAAGTAATATTGCGCCATATACGTGATGGGAGTACGCAGCTAAAGGCGTTTGATGAAGTCGCAGAGAAACTTGCAAGAACAGCGGCAGCATGCGGTTTTCGTTGGAATAGTGTTGTCAGAAAGCGTTACGAGGCGGCGATCGATATTGCGAGAGCGCAAAGACAAGCGATGAAGAAAAAAGTGCGTAATCAGGCGGACAAGAGCAGTCAACCAACAAAGGTGACGAAAATGGAACATTCTGATGAGGAACCGAAGGTGTTGACGTTTGATGATGTATTAAAATACTTGAAACAGATAAAAACAGAGTATTATGAATTGAAAAAACAGAATATTCTACTAGAGAAGAAGATGGCAGAATATGAAACAGAAAATAAGCTATTACGAGAAGAATGTCATTCTTTAAGCAAGGAAAAAAATCAGTACGATACGGTATCGGAAGATTATAAGGCGCTGATTCAAATTATGGACCGAGCGAGAAAACTTACAGCTTTGGAAGAATTTGAAGAAGGAAAACCGAAGTTCAAAATGGACCTTAATGGAAATTTGGAAAGGGTATAATAGCTTTTCGCATTGACAGTGTCCTTGCCATCATATACCCTATAGCTGTATAAGACGAATTTTTGTAAGTTCTAATGGGGGATACATTTTATGAGACAATGTATGGATGTTCCAAAATTACAGGCAAGGCTAAAACGTATTGAGGGTCAAGTTAGAGGGATTAACGAAATGGTTAATAAAGATGTTCCCTGTGAAGATATCATTGTACAAATTAATGCAGCGAAATCGGCTTTGCATAAAGTAGGGCAAATTATTTTGGAAGGACACTTACAGCATTGTGTACGTGAGGGGATCGAGCATGGCGATCCAGAAAAAACAATTGCAGATTTTGCGAAAGCGGTCGAGCATTTCTCAAGAATGGGATAAACAGAATTCTTAACTATCGAATATAATCGCATTTCATAAAAAGCACAAGTTTCAGGGCTAATTGACCCGACAACTTGTGCTTTTTATCATTGTTAATAGCGTTAATAGATTGTAAAAAACTTACTTGACAATCCCTTTCAATCAATATACTATATACGGGTATAATGTATATTGCATATGGGGATGAGAAACATGAAAGATTATTTGTTTGACGAAGACAAGAGGGGCGTTACCTTTATTGTAATAGCGGGATTATCATTGATCCTCAGCTTTTTTGAGATTTTTGAAGATATTTTACCTTTTGATTTAGCCTGGATTGCAATTTTGTTATGTGGGATTCCGATTATTAAAGAGGCATTGGAAGGATTGATCCGCGAGTTTGATATTAAGGCAGATGTCTTAGTATCGATTGCATTGGTCGCGGCCGTGTATATTAACGAGATTTTCGCAGCAGGAGAAATTGCCTTTATAATGTCGATCGGTGCTTATCTAGAAGAACGGACAGTGGCGAAAGCGCGGGCGGGCATCGAGAAATTAATAGCACTTACACCGCAGACGGCACGAGTAGTAGACGGCGAAAGCGAGCAAATGATTCCGGTAGAGCAAGTACAAGTCGGGGATATTGTCAGGATGTTCGCCGGAGAGACGGTTGCCGTTGACGGTCTAATTGTCCAAGGAAAGACTTCGATCAATCAAGCCGTTATGACTGGAGAATCGCTGCCTGTTGATAAAGGTGAAGGGGACGAGGTTTTCAGCGGCACACTCAATCAATTTGGTACGATCGACATACAGGCGACGAATGTCGGTGAAGACAGTTCATTGCAAAGAATGATCGCACTAGTGGAGTCTGCCGATGCTAACAAAGCAAAAATTGTCGGCGTCACTGACAGATGGGCAACTTGGATTGTATGGATCGCTTTGTTGTCGGCAGTGATTACGTGGGGCGTAACGGGCGAGCTGATTCGTGCCGTGACAATTTTAGTCGTATTCTGCCCATGTGCTCTGGTTTTGGCAACACCGACGGCGATTATGGCGGCTATTGGTAATGTGACGAAGTACGGTATTTTAGTTCGCCATGGTGACGCTCTGGAACGTTTGGCAAGTGTTTCGCATCTCACTTTTGACAAAACCGGCACGTTAACCAACGGAACGCCTGTTGTCGTGGATATTCAGAGTTTTGCAGAGCATATATCGGCGGAACAAGTGTTATCTTTGGTGACATCCGCTGAGTTACGCTCAGAGCATCCGTTGGGAAAAGCTGTCGTGACGTATTACAAAACCAAGTTTAATAAGACTCCGGAACAACCACAAACGTTTACGATGATTCCCGGGCGTGGGGTTGTAGCTAAAGTCAATGAAAAAACAGTATTAGCAGGGAATCGTCAATTATTTGCAGACTACGATGTGGAATTGCCACAAAATTATCTAAAGGCGGCTGCTAGATATGTCGATGACGGTGGAACGATTGTATATGTTGCAGTTGACGGTACAGCCAATGGTTTTGTCGCATTGGCGGATACATTGCGTAAAGATGCCGGCGGTATTGTTGATAAGATCAAAGAAATCGGCATTAAAAGTGTGCTTTTGACAGGAGATAATCCGCAAGCAGCCAGTAAAATTGCACAAGATATCGGTATTTCGGAAGTTTATTCTGAATGCTTGCCCGCTGATAAAATGGCGGTGATTGAGCAAATTCAAAATGCAGATCAAAGAAATTTTGTATGTATGGTTGGAGACGGTGTTAATGATGCACCTGCACTAAAGAAGGCACATGTAGGAATTGCGATGGGAGGGATTGGCAGCGATATTGCAGTGGATGCGGCAGATATTGTGCTGATCGGGGACGATATTAAAGTCATTCCCCATTTATTGAAGTTGTCACAAAAGACGTTACGCACGATAACCTTTAATTTGTCCGTCGCTATGCTGTTGAATTTTGTTGCCATTATACTGGCGATTGTCGGTATACTTGGACCGGTAATGGGAGCTTTGGTTCACAATGTAGGCTCTGTGGCAGTGATTGCTAACTCGTATCGTCTATTAAACTGGAAATCCGATAAGATAAATCAGTGAAATACATAGGGCGTCAATAAATAAGGTGGAAGATTCCGGGCAAAATCGATATAATAGATACGTTGAGTCGATAAAATATATCGTAATTGGAGTGTTCACCATGGAAACAAAATCAATGTATACTGTACGCAATACGGATGTTCTCGTTCTCGGAGCGGGTCCCGGTGGATATGTGGCGGCAATTAAAGCGGCGCAATTAGGGAAAAATGTGCTTGTGGTTGACAAAGCAACTGTCGGTGGTGTATGTCTAAACTGTGGCTGCATTCCTTCTAAGGCGTTAATTTCTGCTGCTCATACATATCAGGGTATGGCAGAGGCAAACGAGATGGGAATTAAGGTGCATGAGGTTTCTGTCGATTTCCAGCAGACACAAGTTTGGAAGCAGGGAATTGTCAAACAATTGACAGATGGCATAAGAAAATTATTTAAAGCCAATAAGGTTGAATTTATACAAGGCGAGGCGAAGTTTGTCGATAACCATCGTGTGCAGGTGAGTACCGATGATGGGAATCTTGAAATTCAGTTTGAACAGTGTGTGATTGCCACAGGCTCAACACCGATTGAGCTGCCGTTTGCGAAGTTCGGTGGACGCATTTTATCATCGACGGAAGCGTTATCTCTTCACGAGATTCCTCGTAGTTTGGCAGTGGTCGGTGGTGGCTATATCGGCATTGAGTTGAGCCAGATGTACGCGAATTTCGGTTGTAAAGTGACGATCATTGAAGGGGCGGATAGTATTCTCACCGGTTTCGATGCGCGCACAGTCAGTATGGTGAAGCGCAGATTGAAGAAGATCAAAGCGGACGTGGTCGTCAAGGCAAAAGTGAGTGATATTGCCGCGCACCAAGACAGGGTAGCTGTCACATATACGGCAAATGATGCGGAACATACGGTAGAAGCAGACTATGTTCTGGTGACTGTAGGAAGAAGACCGAATACGGCGAAGATTGATTTGCATCAGACGGATGTCACATGTGATCAGCGTGGATTTATTTCGGTGGATGATCAATGCCGCACATCGGTCAGCCATATTTTTGCCATCGGGGACGTAACGGCAGGACCGGCACTTGCCCATCGTGCTTCTTATCAAGCAAAAGTAGTCGGCGAAGTGATTTGTGGGCATGATTCTAAAATCAGTGATTCTGTGATGCCGTTAGTGGTGTTTTCCGATCCGGAAATTGCCAGTGTCGGTCTGACAGAAAAACAGGCACAGGAAGCCGGCTATGAAGTTTCTACTGGCAAGTTCACGTATGGAGCAAATGGACGCGCGTTGTCTTTGCGTGCGGCTGAAGGTTCTGTCACTATCGTTGCCGATAAAAGCAGCGGACGAATTCTTGGTGCACAAATTATCGGGCTGGAAGCGTCAACACTGATCGCAGAATGTGCTTTAGCGATCCAAATGCAAATGACATTAGAAGATTTGGTGATGACAATTCATGCGCACCCTACATTATCCGAAGTCGTTATGGAGGCTGCCGAAGTGGCATTAGGGCAGTGTGTTCACGCTATATAAAATTATGCGGTCTGTTTACAGACCGCATTTTTATTGCTAAGTTTTTATTCAGCAGATACAATAGAATTAGCGGCAGTGAGGGGGAGTGGAGGTATGACAGTTTTATCAGGCAGCGAATTTAGCGAGAATCATCATAAAGAGCAAATTTATATGGATACACATCTGGTGGAAAAGACACTGGAAGCCGTCGCCAATGCGATTGGGATTACCGATCCCGATGGTTATTTGATCTGGGTCAATTCAGCATTCACAAAATTGACGGGATATGAGCAACACGAGGCGATTGGTGAACATACGCGGTTGTTGAAATCGGGGAAGCAAAGCCCTGAGCAATACAAAATTATGTGGGAACAGTTAACGGCAGGCAATGTATGGCATGGGGTGCTAATTAACAAGCGCAAGGATGGTCGGGAATACTATGAAGAAATGACGATTACGCCTTTATTAGACGAACATGGGAAACCGAGTCGTTATATAGCGATTAAGCAGGACGTCACAGAAAGGATTCTGCGTGAGCAGCAATTGCTGTTTGATGTGAATGTCGCAAGGCAAATTCAGAAAGGAGCCCTCAGCGTACCGATAGACAATGATCTTATCAAGATCCATGGGCTATACTTGAGCTCCGAAGAGCTATCAGGCGATATGTACGCGTGGTATGAAATTGACAAACATAAATACGGCATTCTCTTATACGATGTGATGGGACACGGTTTGTCGGCGGCGTTAGTCACGATGTCGATCCGCTCTTTGCTGCGGGGGATAATTACGAGACTATCTATGCCCGAAGACGTGATTCGCGAACTTAATCATCATGTACATAATCTGCTTGAAGATAATGAGTCACTTTCCGGGTTCTACTGCACGGCGATTTATGTGTTGGTAGATTTGGAAAAGCGAGAAATACAATATGCCAACGCGGGTCATCCGCCGGCATTTTTGATCGAAGAACAACGGATCGTCCCATTGGACAAAGGTTGCCTGCCGTGTGGCATTTACAAAAAATTAAATATACAGAAAGAGGTTATTCCTTATAACGGACAGGCAAAGATAGCGCTTTACACTGACGGACTGTTGGAAGCAATTACCCATTCTCCGACAGACAGTATTGATACGTTACAACATATTTTGTATGAAAATCGTGAGCGGAACAACGCCGATATGGTGCAAATGATGCATGAACTGCTGCAAGAAAAGCACATCCATGACGATATATGTTTTATCAGTGCCCATATACCGGCTGACGATCATCGTTAATCTACCGTGATGTCTTTGGCTTGAGGAGGAATGTTATGAAACGAATAGGCTATGTCATGATTATATGCTTACTATTACTAATGTCAGGATGTTTTTCAAAAAAGGCGGAAGAAACGGGAAATACTAATATTATTGAGCATCCGAAGAACAACGAAAGCGTTGAGAAAACATATGATTTTTTAAAACTCATGGACGCACGGCAATTTGTCATCACTGACCCTCAAGGGAATTCCGTCTCTGTTGATGACGTACAAGCGACGAAATCGGTCGTACAATATTTTACAGATTTGCTAAGTGACACGACCTCAATAGACTATATTTACTCGTTAGTCGTATGGCAAAACGGGGATCCTTATGTAATACAAATGAGTCCCGTTGGCATCAAGGTCAATGAACATGCCTATCGATACGCCAATAAACAAAATGGAGAAAAGGCCATTGCCGCCGTGGAAGAGGTGCTGACAAAGTATTATTGGGACACGATTGTCGATGTGGATCGCATTTATGTCAATGCCGATGATATTATGAAGACGATTTCTGTCGATGACAGTGAAATTTCCACAATTGTCAGCATTATTAAGAACAGTACATATTACAAAGAGGAACAGACGCATCATCCGTTATATCCTAATTATAGTATTGAATTGAGTATTGGCGGAAAAGCGCAGTTGGAAGTGCAATTGCTGAATTCGCAGATGTTGGGGATTCATATCGGAGAGAAAAGGTTTTTATACAAGACATCGGAAGATTTGTGGGCTGTTATCGAGCGGCAAGTTCCGATACCGTCCTATGATATAGGGGATGTATTTTACTTATTTCGCTCGACAGCGCTAGCGATCAAGTCCAACAGTAAAAGTTGGGAACTGCGCGACGAAAACGATCAATACCAGGCTGGGTTTCGAGATGCGATCACCCGTGAGTTGCTCGTTGCTATGCCGACAGATGAGCCTTTTGAAGGGGAAATGATGCAATTGACATATTATGTGCAGGGTACGGAAGCGAATGTGCATATCGGCGAACAAGGTTTTGTCTATCAAGGGAAACACTATCGTTCTAACGATCTTTTAAATCGCATTCTCTATTTATTAGATTCCTTGTAATAGGGGTGATTATGTGGAAGAGCGAGATTGGATTGTATTTTATCATCAGTTGCGTGGCGTCGGCTCCGTGACGTTGAAAAAATTATATCAGGAATTTGGGAACCTGACTGCTGCTTCCCGATGTTCCGAATCTGAATGGGAACGCAGAGGAATCGCGCCCCATGTAATCAAACAACGGGCAATGCATGAACATGACTGCAGGCAAATTGTCGATCGCTTGTATGAGGAACATGCGAGATTTGCCGTGCAGATTTTGACGTATGCCGATCTTCGATACCCATCAATGTTAAAAGAAATATACGATCCTCCCTATGTGTTGTTTTGCCAAGGGAAGATCGATGCTATACAGGAAAATATGATGATCAGTGTTGTCGGGACAAGGCAGCCTTCTTATTACGGGAAATGGGCTGCGAAGGAACTGGGACGGTTTCTTGCTGAGCATCAGATCCCGGTCGTAAGTGGTCTGGCAAGGGGAATTGACAAACATGTACATGAAAGTGTTCTTTACAACCATGGCACGTGTGTTGCTGTTGTGGGGACTGGACTGAATGAAATTTATCCTGCGGAGCACAAAGTTTTGTATCAGCGGATTGTCGATTCCGGAGGATGTGTGCTATCGGAATATCCGGTGTTTACGAAGGCAAAACCGGGTCACTTTCCGGCGCGTAATAGGATCATCAGCGGATTGTCTATGGGAACTGTCGTCGTCGAATCGAAGATCAAAGGGGGAGCACTGATTACAGCGGACCAGGCGTTAGAACAGAACCGCGAAGTCTTCGCCGTTCCCGGGAATATCAATTCTCCAAACAGCGAGGGAACGAATACATTGATCAAGCAAGGTGCGAAGCCGCTCATTTATTGGAGTGATATCTTTGATGAATTGCCGGCTTTTGCTCCGGCAGGTAAAATATCGACGCAGGCAGCGAAGGAAGAATTGCTCACAGATCCGGAAAATGCGGTGCTTGCCTTAATTCCGTATACGCCGATCCATATTGATTCTCTGACAGACAGTTATCGGGAGCATGACTTGCATCTTTGTCTCATACAATTGCAACTGAAAGGGTATATTGAACAACTGTCAGGACAACAATATGTTCGATTATAGAACTTGCTTCAAAGATTTATTTGACATTCTATGGATACTTGTCAATAATAAAACAAGTGTCATATATAAGTTTTAAAGGGGGAGCCCTGTTGGCTGATTCATTAGTAATTGTAGAATCATTAGCGAAAGCGAAGACAATCAGTAAGTATTTAGGGAAGAAATTCATTGTCAAAGCTTCGGTAGGACATCTGATTGATCTACCGAAAAGTCAGATTGGAGTAGACGTAGATAACGGATATAAGCCGAAATATATAACGATTCGTGGAAAAGGAAATATTCTCAAAGAATTGCGGGAAGCGAGCAAAAAAGTCAAGCACATCTATTTAGCGGCTGACCCGGATCGCGAAGGAGAAGCGATTGCTTGGCATCTCGCTCAGGCATTGAATATTGATGATACGAAAAAATGCCGCGTCGTTTTCCACGAGATTACCAAACAAGCTGTAAAAGACGCGTTTACCAGCCCGAGAGCAATCAATATGGATTTAGTCGATGCGCAACAAGCGCGCAGAGTCTTGGATCGCTTAGTGGGATACCAAATCAGCCCTTTGTTATGGAAGAAGATTAAGAAAGGACTGAGTGCCGGTCGTGTACAATCGGTGGCAGTGAATCTCATTATTCGTCGAGAGCGGGAGATCAGTGCTTTTGTTCCAGAAGAGTATTGGACGGTAACGACGCACTTCAAAAAATCAGGTAAAAGTTTTGAAGCGAAATTTTACGGTTATGACGGCAAAAAAGTGGAATTGCATAACCAAGAACAAGTCGCTGAATTATTGGCGAAGATCGACAAGGGAGCGTTTGCTGTACGAGATGTGAAACACGGTGAAAAACGCCGCACGCCGGCACCACCGTTTATTACTTCGACATTGCAGCAGGAAGCGGCGAGAAAGCTTAATTTCCGTTCTGCGCGCACGATGAAAGTAGCCCAGGAGCTGTATGAGGGCGTGGAAATCGGCAAGCAGGGGACCGTTGGCTTGATTACCTATATGCGTACCGATTCTGTGCGTATTTCCGAGACGGCGAAAGAAGAGGCAAAGCAATATATTGTAGACACTTATGGACCGAGCTACTATCCGGCGGTTCCCAGAAAGTTTACGAATAAAGCGGCACAGGATGCGCACGAAGCCATCCGACCGACTTCAATCGCTTTGCATCCTGACGAGATTAAGGGCAATTTATCAAAAGATCAGTATAAGTTATATAAATTAATCTGGGATCGTATGGTCGCCAGCCAAATGGCGGAGGCTGTACTCGATACGTTGACTGTGACGATTGACAATAACGGTGCGACATTCCGTGCAACCGGTTCGAAAATTCAATTCCCGGGCTTTATGAAACTCTATATCGAAGGTACCGACGACGGTTCTGATGACAAAGAGCGATTTTTACCGGAATTGTCTGTCGGTGATCAGTTACCTTGTTCGCAGGTCGATCCGCGTCAGCATTTTACGCAGCCACCGCCGCGTTATACGGAGGCTAGGTTGGTGAAAACACTGGAAGAATTGGGAATCGGTCGTCCGAGTACTTATGCGCCGACGATCGAAACGATTCAGAAGCGCGGATATGTCACACAGGAACAAAAAAGCTTTTTTCCCACAGAACTAGGGTCGATCGTCAATGAGATGCTGGAAGAATTTTTCTCGAAGATTTTAGAGGTCAAGTTTACAGCTAATCTGGAAGAACAGTTGGACTCAATTGCCGTCGGTGAAACAGAGTGGGTAAAAGTCATCGACGAATTCTATCGTGAGTTCCGCGTAGATTTGGAAATCGCGGAAAAGGAAATGGAGAAAGTAGAGATTAAAGAAGAGCAGTCGGACATTCCTTGTGAAAAGTGTGGCAGGCTCATGGTATACAAATTGGGCAGATATGGTAAGTTTCTTGCATGTCCAGGATTTCCCGAATGCCGTAATACGAAAGCGATTGTCAAAGATACGGGCGTTGCGTGCCCTAAGTGCAACGGGATGATCGTCGAGCGCAAAGGCAAGCGGCGTAAGATGTTCTACGGTTGTTCCGAATATCCGGAATGCGATTTCGTCATGTGGAATAAACCGGATCAACGACCTTGCCCCAAATGCTCGGGGATTCTCGCGCATAAAACGACCGGCAAAGGTAAAAATCAAAAGCAGATGCTCGAATGTATTAATGAAGAGTGCAAATATACGGAGGAAATTCCGACATAATGGAGGCGCAAATGAAAGACAAACATATTGCAGTCATCGGTGCCGGCCTGGCGGGAAGCGAAGCGGCATGGCAGGCTGCCCAAGCTGGATGCCAAGTAGATTTGTACGAGATGAAACCGCTCAAATACAGCCCGGCGCATAAACAGGATTATTTTGCCGAATTAGTGTGCAGCAATTCTCTTCGAGCCAACGGTGTAACAAATGCTGTTGGCTTATTAAAACAAGAAATGCGCTTGATGAATTCGTTAATTATGCAAGCGGCTGATATCCATCAAGTTCCGGCGGGCGGCGCGTTGGCAGTCGATCGTGATCTGTTCTCCGAACATATTACGAATACGCTGCGCCAGCATCCCAACATTACGGTACATCATCAAGAGATTGTCGAATTACCGGAGGCAGATGCCGTGATCATCGCCACGGGACCATTGACTTCCGATGTATTTTCTGAAACAATTGCTGCCATTACCGGCAAAGAGTATTTGTATTTCTATGATGCGGCAGCCCCAATCGTCACAAAGGAGTCGATTGATTTTTCTAAAGTGTATGTGGCTTCGCGTTATGATAAAGGGGAAGCGGCTTATATTAATTGCCCGATGACCGAAGAAGAGTTCAATGCTTTTTATGATTTCTTAATAGAAGCCGAACGGGCTCCGACGAAAGAATTTGAGAAGTTACATGTATTTGAAGGCTGCATGCCGGTGGAAGTCATGGCGGAACGCGGACGGCAGACATTGCTGTTCGGTCCGATGAAACCGGTCGGTCTGGTAAATCCGCACACAGGAAAAGAACCCTATGCCGTCGTGCAGTTGCGTCAAGACAACAAGCAAGCGACATTGTATAATCTCGTCGGTTTTCAGACCCATTTGAAATGGGGAGAGCAGCAAAAGTTGCTTGCATTGATTCCCGGGCTTGAGCATGCGGAGATCGTGCGCTATGGTGTGATGCACCGCAATACGTATATTCATTCTCCGTCTTTTTTACATGCGACGTATCAATTGCGAGATGATCCAAGGCTCTTCTTCGCAGGACAAATTACGGGTGTTGAGGGCTATGTCGAATCGGCAAATTCAGGGCTGTTGGCAGCGATTAATGCGATTCGTTATGTGCATGGGCAAGCGTTGATAGAATTCCCGGCAGAGACACTTTCGGGAGCAATGGCACAATATATTTCCACCTATGAGGGCAAATCGTTTCAACCGATGAACGTCAATTTTGGGTTGCTGCCGCCTTTGGAGAAACGGATACGCAACAAGCAAGAGCGGTATCAAATATATGCAGATCGCTCATTAGAGAAAATCGATGAATTAAAGGTGCAGTATTCAATATAATAGAAGAATACGGAGGTGCATAGTATGGAACTAGAATTTCATGCGACGACGATATTAGCAGTACATAAAGACGGCATTTCATCTATGGCAGGCGACGGGCAGGTGACTTTCGGTAACACGATGGTCATGAAGCACGGAGCGAAGAAAGTTCGGCGTTTATATAAAGGGAATGTCGTGGCTGGGTTTGCCGGTTCTGTGGCAGACGCGTTCACTCTATCTCAGAAATTCGAAAGCAAATTAGAAGAGTTCCATGGGAATCTGGAAAGAGCAGCCGTGGAATTGGCGAAAGACTGGCGCATGGACCGTGTGCTGCGCAAATTGGAAGCGATGCTAATCGTCATGAATCACGATAAGTTATTGCTAATTTCCGGGAATGGTGAAGTTATCGAGCCGGACGATGGAGTTTTAGCCATTGGTTCGGGTGGAAGCTATGCATTGTCGGCGGCCAGAGCGCTCAAGCGGCATTCGGAGTTGTCGGCGGAGCAAATTGTCGAACAATCTTTGTTGATTGCATCGGAAATTTGTGTATATACGAACAGTAACTTGACGATTGAAACAATAGGAAAGTAGCAGAGATTTTTCTAATTCAATGAGGTGATAGAAAATGGCAGATCATAAGCACAACGTTACAAATATAACACCGCGGGAAATCGTAGAGAAGCTCGACCGATATATTATCGGTCAAAAGAAAGCAAAGCGTTCCGTCGCAGTGGCACTCAGAAATCGCTACCGCCGTAGCTTGCTTGATGAAGATATGCGTGATGATGTCATACCGAAGAACATCTTGATGATCGGTCCTACCGGTGTGGGGAAAACGGAAATTGCCAGACGTTTGGCGAAGATTGTCGGCGCGCCCTTTACTAAAGTGGAGGCGACGAAGTATACCGAAGTCGGGTATGTCGGGCGCGATGTTGAGTCGATGGTCAGAGACCTTGTGGAAACTTCGATTCGCATGGTAAAAGAAGAAAAGATGGAAACGGTTAAAGATTTAGCCAATAAACACGCCAATGAGCGTCTCGTGCAATTGCTTGTGCCGTCTCCTAAAAAAAAGCAGACCAAAAATCCGCTGGAAGCATTGGGTCTATTCGGTAGCTCGGAACCGGCGGAGGAGTCACAGGATGATCAATTTAAACAACGGGAAATCGACATTCAACGTGCTGATATCCGCAATGATTTGCTTGCCGGGAAGTTAGAAGATCAGATGATTGAGCTTGAAGTTGATGACTCGGCTCCGCCGATGTTTGATCTGCTCGCCGGAACCGGTGTCGATCAAATGGGAATCAATATGCAGGACATATTGGGTAATTTTGTACCGAAGAAAAAGAAAAAGCGCCGTTTGCCGGTGAAAGACGCACGAAAGGTACTGACGCAAGAAGAAGCACAGAAGCTGATTGATATGGATGAAGTACATGTCCAGGCAATTCGGCGAGCCGAAGAAATGGGAATTATTTTTATTGACGAAATCGATAAAATTGCCAGCAAGGAACGAGGTCCTGACGTGTCTCGCGAAGGGGTACAACGTGACATTTTGCCAATTGTTGAAGGTTCGACCATTATGACGAAGTATGGGGCAGTCAAGACAGACTATATATTGTTCATCGGTGCCGGTGCATTTCATTTGTCGAAACCGTCGGATTTGATTCCCGAATTGCAAGGGCGTTTCCCAATTCGCGTGGAATTGAATTCTTTGACAAAAGAGGATTTTATAGAGATTCTGACAGAGCCGAAGAACGCTTTGCTCAAACAATATATCGCTCTTTTAGAGACGGAAGGAATTAAAGTGTACTTTTCGCCGGCGGCGATTGATCGCATAGCGGAATTGGCGACATTGGTGAATGATACGACGGAGAATATCGGTGCGAGACGCTTGCATACGTTGTTGGAAAGAGTGCTAGAAGACCTATCTTTTGAAGCACCGGACATTCAAATGGGTGAAATAACGATTACACCCGAATATGTAGATGAAAAGTTACAAGGAATTGTCAAGGATCAAAATTTGAGTCAGTATATTCTCTAATTTAATGAGCCTATAGACCTATGTCGGTAGGCTCATTTTTTGCGTAAATATATTGTAGATCTTTGTAGCAATATGTCATAATGCGTATTTCGCGATTTGCTTAAATATGACATTCTACATACTTGCTATTAGATTTACGCCGTATTAGAATAGAATATAGTGATACTTTTTATGGTCAAAATACCATCAAATATTGCCCAAACATACAAAAATTATTATGTAAACGGAAAAAGGGTTTTGCGTCTTTTTGTCGAAAACTGACTAGGTAAAGAAATTAAAGCAATTATGCGAAGAAATTCAAGAAATATGGAAGAATTTCAGAATTTTTTGAGATTGAATCAATATTATTGAGATTGAATTAATATTTATTTAGGAGGGTATGCATGAATCTCTTTGATAATTCCTCTTTTGTGAGCGTACATAAAGCCTTAGATGCGGCGGCTTTGCGTCAGCAAGTCATATCAAACAACATTGCCAATGCAACGACACCGGGTTTCAAAAAATCCTCTGTAGAATTTGAATCGCACTTGCGCGATATATTGAATCAACAGCGCAATATTGCGGGGATTCGCACAGACGCAAGACATATTCCGATTGGATTCGGCAAGGACTTACATGGAGTTGGAGCCAGAGTGATTCTGCATGGGGATACGTCGATCAACAACAATGAAAATAATGTTGATATCGTCGAAGAAGAGTCCAATCTCGCTAAAAATCAAATTTTGTTTGACGCATTGTCGCAAAATATGAACGGTAAATTTCAGAAACTACGCATGGTCATAGGGGGTAGGTAAGGAGTGTTTAAGGGGTTTGATATCAGTGCTTCCGCGTTGACAGCACAAAGCTTACGTTTATCGGTTATTTCCAGTAATATGGCGAATGCAGATGTTACGAGGGGAAAAGTTGAGAATGGTGAACTCGTTCCCTATAGAAGGAAAATGACCGTATTTGAATCTGTAGATGGTCAGAAGAATTTCCCAGCAGCCTTAAGAAGAAGTATGCAATCCCAGGTTGGCTCCGGTGTCAAGGTGAGTCGTATTGTTGAAGACCAAACACCATTTAAGCTAGTATATGATCCGGAACATCCCGATGCCATTAAGGATGTGAATTCTCCGCAATATGGGTATGTTCGGTTACCCAATGTAGATAGAGCCACGGAAATGGTTGATTTAATATCGACGACGAGGGCATTTGAAGCGAACGTAACGGTGTTTAATTCCCATAAGGCGATGGCGATGAAAGCTTTAGAAATCGGCAAATCATAATGCAGATTGACAGTACATGCCTATATAAATAGAGAGGAGGATTTGTGTGATTGATAGAATTGGTTTTGACCATATAAGCGTTCCCAAAATTCAGCCAGCTAGCACGAACGCAAACGATGTAAATGTTAATCAGGAGGGAGCCTCTTTCGGTAATATGTTGAAGCAGGCGATTGAACAAGTGAATCAATTGGATGTACAATCTAGTAAAATGGGTGAACTGCTGGCTTCCGGTCAGTTGGAACATTTGCATGAAGCTTCGATTGTCGGGGCAAAGGCGAGCACCATGCTTGAGTTGACAGTACAAGTTAGAAATAGAGCAGTGGAGGCATACCAGGAAATCATGCGTATGCAGGTATAATTTGCTTAGTAGCTAGTATGTGAGGTGAATCAATGAACGAGAAAGTCAATCAATACATAGAAAAAGGAACCGGCTACTGGCAAAATTTAGAGACAAACCAAAAAATTAAAATTGGTGCCACTGCAGTTTTTATTCTTACAGCATTTATACTATTATCTGTCTGGGCGATGACGCCTGAATATACAAGTATTGTCACAAATGTCGCTGATGCGGAAATGGGAGAAATCGTCGCCGAATTGGAAAATCTGAGCGTTCCTTACAAGTTGGAGGGCAATTCGATTTTGGTTCCCAGTTCACAAGCGATTAAAGCGCGATACGATTTAGCGGCGAGCGGTTATCCTAAAGAAGGATCAATTGATTACGGTATTTTTACCGATACCGGTTTTGGGATGACAAAAGACCAATTCTCCATATTAAAGAAAGGTGCTTTAGAAGGAGAGTTGGAAAAGACAATCAAAAAATTGTCTGTTATTGAGGATGCTAGAGTTCATTTAAATATACCGGAGCAAACCGTTTGGGTTAGGGAAACTACAGACGTTGCTTCCGCGGCTATTTATGTCGATTTAAGACCGGGAGTATCGCTCGATGAAACGCAAATTCTCGGCATTGAACAATTGGTGACGATGAGCGTTCCGGGGATTGAGCGTGGCAGTGTCGTTTTGATCGATCAGAACGGCAGACGTTTGGAAGCGGCACATTCATCAGACAAAGAAGCATTGAATGAATTTTTTGATGATCACGTTACGATTAAAAGCCAGATAGAAGCGCAGCTTCAAAAAAGCATTCGCAATCATTTGGAGCAAGCTGTCGGCACAGGAAATGTTTTAGTAGATGCCGTGGCGAAAGTGAATTTTAATAAGCAGAGCAGAATAGAGAATCTAGTGACTCCTGTAGTCGGTGACGAAGGGATCATTATCAGCTCACAAACGCAATCAGAGAGCTCTACGACAGGAACAAACGGCGGTGTGCCTGGGTATACCGGCAACGATCCGGCGACATATGAAAACGCTGCTGGACAGCAAGGTACATATGAGCGAAGTGATGTCATAGAAAATAGAGAAGTCAATAGAATTCATATTGAAACCGTTTCACAGCCTTACCAAATTGAAGATGTATCCATTTCTATCATACTGAATCAAAGGGAAGATCAACCAATTGCGGATGATTTACTGAATAATGTCACGAGAATGGTGCAAAACGTAGCTTTGACGACGGCGGATAATTTGCAGTCGGCAGATGATGTGAAAGTATCTGTGATGGCGTATCCGTTTGACACGACATTGGCAGATCAATTATCCGGAGGCAGTGGCTTCTCATTTGACATACTTTATATTGTAGGTGCCTTGTTGGCAGGTTTAATCATTGCCGGTGTCATTTTTGCTGTTTGGCGTCGTAGAAATAAACGGGAATTGGCAGAAATGGCTGAATATGAATCGCAAGGTGCTGTTAATGAATTAATTCCGCGCGCAGTTGAGAAAGAAGTCGAAGATCTGGAATATAATGATGAAGGTCAGCAAATGCGAAAACAACTGGAGAAGTTGGCGAGACAAAAGCCGGAAGATTTCACAAAATTACTTCGTACGTGGTTGATGGACGATTAGGAGTTGATAAAAATGGCGCATGCATCTCATGGGTTAACGGGAAAACAAAAAGCGGCGATTCTGATGGTGTCGCTCGGACCGGAAGTCTCTGCGCAGATTTTTAAACATTTGAGAGAAGATGAGATTGAACAATTAACTCTAGAAATTGCCAATTTACGTAAAGTCGAACCGGCAGAAAAAGAGACAATTCTCAATGAATTTCATCAAATATGTATAGCTCAGGAGTATATTTCCCAGGGCGGTATTGAATATGCGAAGGACATTTTGCAGAGAGCGTTGGGGCAGAACAAAGCGGTTGAAGTCATTAACAAACTGACGGCATCACTGCAAGTTCGCCCGTTCGACTTCGCCCGCAGGGCGGATCCGGGTCAGATATTGAACTTTATTCAGAACGAACATCCGCAAACGACAGCACTCATTTTATCATACTTGGAAGCGAAGCAATCCTCGGCGATTTTGTCTTCTTTGCCGCATGAAAAGCAAGCGGACATTGCCAGAAGAATCGCGACGATGGATCGCACGTCGCCAGATATTATTGCGGAAGTTGAGAAAGTTTTGGAAGCGAAATTATCATCGACCGTCACTGCTGACTACACGTCAACTGGTGGAGTAGAAGCTGTTGTAGAAATCCTCAACGGAGTTGACCGAGGTACAGAACGTACGATTCTCGATGCGTTGGAGATTCAAGATCCAGAACTTGCGGAAGAAATTAAGAAAAGAATGTTTGTCTTCGAAGATATTGTCACGCTTGATGATCGCTCGATTCAGCGAGTTATTCGGGAAGTTGAGAACAGCGACCTCATTCTGTCCCTGAAAGTTTCCAGCGAAGAAGTTCGGACGACATTATTCCGTAACATGTCTAAACGTATGGCGGATAATTTCAAAGAAGAAATGGAATATATGGGACCAGTGCGTTTGCGTGATGTAGAGGAATCGCAGACGCGAATTGTCGCTATTATCAGAAAACTTGAAGAAGAAGGCGAAATCATCATTGCTCGCGGCGGAGGGGATGAGTTAGTTGTCTAGTAGGTTGTTTAAAGCGGGACATCTACAACCCTCGTCACAAATTAGATTGATTGAACCGAAGCCATTGCAGATCTTTGAAGAGCCTGAGGAAATGGATATATTGGGGGAACAGGACGACCAAAAAGGGTTCGAGGAACAAACACTCGATATTCCGGAAGAAATTTTGGCGATGATCAAAGACGCCAAAGCCGAAGCGGCAGAAATTATCGCCAATGCGGAAAAACAGGCTGCTTCCATTAGGGACATGGCGAATCAGGAGCAGCAAGCGATGCAGGAACAGATGCAGGTCAAGGCGCAAGAAGTCTACGAAAACGCCGAGAGTGAAGGATTTCGCACCGGGTACGATCATGGTCAGCAAGCAGGCATGGAAAGTGCACATGCTGAATATATGGCGACATTGAACAATGCCAATCAAATTTTACAAGATGCCATCGTATACAAACAGCAGGAGATTTACGATGCACAAAATGTGATTGTTGACCTTGCTTACGCCATCGCGCGCAAAGTCATTCTCAATAATCCGCAGATATTAAAGGAACAAATCGTCGAAGTAGTCGTTTTAGCGCTGAAAAAGATCCGTGATACCGAAAAGGTAGAAATTCAGGTGCACCCTGATGATTTTGCGCAGGTACAGCAAGCACTTCCTGTTTTTAAAAATATTTTGGCGGGGAAAGCAGACATTACGATTCAGGCAGAACCCCACATTGAAGCGGGTGGTGCGCAACTCCACACAAATATGGGCACGATTGACGCGAAAGTTACGACGCAATTCGATGAAATTAGAAAAGCTTTGCAATCATTAGATTTGGGACGTGAAGACCTTGGCGATACTTGATCAAGAGAAACTCTACAGAAAAGTGATGTATGCCATAGATAAGGTTGACCCGATCCGCATCAATGGTAAAGTTACACAAGTCATCGGTCTGACGATTGAAGCAAAGGGACCGGCGGTGGCGTTAGGTGAAATCTGCGTGATTGAATCAGAAGCGCAAAAGCAGAAGATTATGGCGGAAGTCGTAGGGTTTAAAGAGGACAAAGTGCTTTTAATGCCTTTGGGCGAATTGGGAGCGATTGGTCCGGGCAGTCAAGTCATTCCGACGAATAAACCGCTAACTGTCAGAGTCGGCAATGAGCTTTTAGGGCGCGTGTTAGATGGCTTAGGTATGCCGATTGACGGAAAGCCGATATCGGATACGATGGAACGCTATAGTGCGAATAATTTACCACCAAACCCGCTCCACCGTCCGCGTATTACGGAACCGATGTCTGTCGGTGTCCGGGCGCTTGATGGCTTGAATACGATTGGCAAAGGACAGAGAATCGGTTTGTTTGCGGGCAGCGGTGTCGGCAAGAGCACATTGCTAGGTATGATTGCCAGAAATACCGAGGCAGATATTAACGTCATTGCATTGATCGGTGAGCGTGGAAGGGAAGTGCGAGATTTTATCGAGCGGGATCTGGGAGAAGAAGGTTTGAAAAAATCTGTACTGATCGTCGCCACTTCCGACCAGTCGGCATTGATAAGGATGAAGGGTGCGCTCTTAGCAACTTCCATTGCAGAATACTTTCGCGATCAAGGAAAACAAGTGATGTTGATGATGGATTCACTGACGCGCTATGCTATGGCGGCGAGGGAAGTTGGTTTAGCAATCGGCGAACCACCTGCCTCGCGGGGATATACCCCTTCGGTATTTGCCAGCCTGCCGAAATTATTGGAACGCTCCGGTACGTCTGATAAAGGGAGCATCACCGCCTTCTATACAGTGTTAGTGGATGCGGACGACATGAATGAACCGATTGCCGACGCGGTCCGAGGAATTCTCGACGGGCATATCGTATTATCGAGAAAGCTGGCTCATAAAAGCCATTATCCGGCAATCGACGTGTTACAGAGTGTAAGCAGGGTGATGACAGAGGTCGTCGATGATCAACACGTGAAATCTTCCAACCGGGTTAGGGAATTGATGGCAGTTTACCGAGATTCGGAAGACTTGATTTCCATCGGTGCATACAAAAAAGGCAGCAACCGCAAATTAGATACGGCAATCCAATATATAGATAAAATCAATGCGTTTTGTCAGCAAGGGGTTTATGAGAGAACTACATTTGAGGATACCTCTTTAGTTCTTAATCACTTGATAACGGAGTAATCTAACGATGAGAAAATTCCAATTTCAATATCAGAAAATACTAGATTTGCGACAAAAGGAAGCAGATTCCGCGAAAGCGACTTACGGTAAAGCTGTGAAAGATTATGAAGCGGCTAAACGGCAGTATGAGCAATATAAAGCGGATGAGCTTGAAATGCAGCGAGAAATTGCTGCTTGCGAATCTATGACTACACACGATTTACATACTCGTTATCATTATCTGTTGCGCATTAAACAACAGAAAGAGCAGCAATTGATAAAAGTGAATGAACTCGAGAAGTTCATGCTCAGCAAACAGCAAGAGTTATTAAAGGCACACAAAGAGGAAAAAAAGTGGGATAAACTCTCGGAAATCTTAAAAGAGGAATATGTCGCAGAGCAGATGAAAATCGAGCAAGGTATCTTAGATGAAATTAGTCTACAGCGATATATTATGAAAAATTACTGAGAATTATCTGAATTTATTATATAGTAAGAGAAGGGCGACACAGATCGTTGTTGCAAAAGCAGTTGGCAGTTTACTATAGGTGGTGGAGAAATGACAGATGAGAATACAGGAAAAAGTTACAGCAAACTGGAGTGGTTGTTTTACATTATAATTCTGCCAATGCTGTTTACTGCAATACTAGCAGGCGTTTTTATGTCGTTTTTGGGTTATGATGTCGTGGCAACCTTGAAAAATTCTGTGTCCTCTCTGCCGGTTGTCAATCAATATGTTGATGGAGATGAATCAGGTGATGAGCAAGGCGTGAGTGGTCCAAGCGAGCAAGAAAAAATTTCTCAATTGGAAAGTGAAATTGCCTCGCTCAACGAAGAACTTGAATATAAGCAACAAACGATTGATGAATTGAATAAATCCTTAGAAGGAAGAAATCTTACGATATCTGATTTAGAATCCGAGATCAAAGAATTAACGACGCAGCTTGAAACGAAGTCTACGATGCAGCAAAATTGGCAAGAGAATATGGCGGAATTATCGAAGATGTATAAAGCGATGCCACCGAGCAAATCGGCACCGATTATCGCCAACCTCACCGAGATGGAAGCAATCCAAATTCTCAATGGCATGAGTAGTGCTGACCGTGCAAAGATTTTTGAGAAGATGACACCGGAGAAAGCGGCAACGCTGACGTCACTATTAGTGGCGAAGCCGGATTCTGAAACAGAGGAAGTAGCGGTATTACTTGCAAAAATTGAGCAATTAAACCGCCAATTGGATCAGAAGAATCAACAGGAGCAACGGGTGAAAGATTTGGCTGAGCAGTATGGAAAGATGTCCGAAGATCGGGTGGCGGAAATTATCGCGCAAATGAGTGTTGCAGAAGCCGCAGAAATTTTGAAGCATTTGCAATCGGAAAAACGATCCGCTTTATTGGAGAAAATGCCTTCCAGTCAAGCGGCACAAATTACTCAGCGGTTATTACAATAACCATAGATAGCTTATATTTGAAAGGAGGTGAGAAATATGATGAACGCAACCGCATTAAACATGGCAGCAACACCTGTTATGGGATCGACTGTCTCTGTGAACACTGTTTCGGGAAAATCGAATACGGGTTTCTTGCAAATGTTATCACAAGCATTACAGGGTGAAGTACAACCAATGATTGATGGGAATCTGGCAGAAAGCAAATTGCCTGGCATCATTAATGGGAAAATTATGCTTTTGTTACAAGGGCTAAGTGCACAAGATTTAGAAGAACTATTGGTACTGATCGAAGAGTTAATGACACAACAAAAAAGTGGCGAACAGCTTGACGAATTGTTTACTGATGAAGAATTGTCGGAAATTCGCAAAAAATTTGTATCGATGGAGCACTTTTTAGGATACGTAGCGGAGCTGATCACTGTATATCAGCAGACACAGCCACAGCAAACGATCCAAGAACCGTCGCTTCCAGTGGCAAACGATCATTCGTTGACACATCAATATCGACGTGAAACAGTTATTTTCCACAAAACGGCATCTGATGTACCGACACTTAATGATGAACAACTGCTTGCAACAAACACAGCCAATGAAGCAACCAAGACTATGAATAAGAGTCAATTGGTAGAAGTCATTAAAACACTGTTAGCGGTGGCAGAAAAACAAGAGTTTGCGCAGAATGGTCTGTCTGCCCGAACAGAAACAACTGTGCATTTCGCTGCATTACAGAACCAAAATCAAGCCGTTACACCACCAACAACGGAGAGCCCGTTGGAAACAGAAAGCGCGACGTTGTCGGTCTCTAAAGTTGTCGGGCATACCGAACAACCAGGAACGGCAATGGGGCAACATCAAGAGCAGGGACACACGGCTGCACAAGCTGATTCACAAACTTCTGCTTCTGTTCAGGAAGCCGCGGGGAAATTAAATACCCATGTCGCATTCGCAGATCATGTAGCATCTACGGTCAAAGATACGAACCAAACGGAGATGAAGATGACTTATACGACTGCGGGGAAATTCCAAGAGCAAATGGAGGCATTGGTCGTCAATCAGGCAAAACTTGTCACTAAGCCGAATGGACAGCAAACGGTGAGAATCATGTTGCATCCTGAAAATTTAGGTTCGTTGCAAGTGACTGTTGTGGCGAAAGACGGGCAGGTTACCGCAAGTATCGTCACTGATTCATTGGCGACAAAAGAACTGCTTGACAGCACGATTGGCAGTTTACGTGCAGCAATGCTTCATACCGGCATTCAAATTGATCGCATTGATGTCCAGCAAGGTCAAGCCGTATCGAACTTAACACAACCAACTGCCGGAGCACAGGGTTATTTGCAGCATCAGCGCAGAGAACAGCAAGAGCAGCAACAGAGCAAGAAGCATAAGGATACGGGAAGCTTTTCTTTAGAAGAGCTAGAGGAGCTTGCGTTGGATTTTGTCAATGAGAATCAACTTGACAGACGGTTTATTCACCAAGATGATCTTGCAACAACAGTGAATTACACGGTTTAGGAGGGAAAATATGCCCGAAATCAATGATCCTATTTCAGTGGAGCGAAATCCACAAACCAATGTGTCAAGAGAAGTAAAAAAGGAATTAGGTAAAGACGATTTTTTAAAGATACTAGTAACACAATTAGCCAATCAGGATCCGATGTCACCGATGGAAGATAAGGATTTTATCGCTCAAATGGCTCAGTTCACTTCTTTGGAGCAATTGTCCAACATCGCTCAGTTGCAGCAGCAGAATAACCACTTGCAACAGTTTCAAGCGTTTCAGTTGATCGGCAAAGGCGTAGAAGGAATGATGGGGAAAGAATCCATCAACGGCATAGTCACTGAGGTTTCAATCAAAGACGGCGTAGCCATATTAAAAGTCGGCAACAAGGAACTATATTTAACGAATGTCGCACGAGTATATGAGGTTGAAAAAGAGCCCGATCCGGTGGAGCCGGAAAAACCGGTTGATCCTGAAAAGCCTGTAGATCCCGAAGAACCTATTGATCCAGAGTCTCCTGTAGATCCGGAAGAACCTGTTGATCCAGAGTCTCCTGTAGATCCGGAAGAACCCGTTGATCCAGAGCCTCCTGTAGATCCAGACGTATCGGGTGAAACTGACAATCCTTCCGACGAAAGTGAAAATGAAGGAAATGGCTAATGAGTTATTGCAGTTGGAGGAATCACGATGAATAATAAGGTTTGGTTCCATCAACCGATTCAACCAATTCAATCTCCGAGAAAACCTGCTGTAACGCATAAACAGCACGTTGGGCAATTTCAAGACGTATTTCAAAAAACGCTGGAATCGATTCAACGGCAGCCGATAAAATTCAGCGCCCATGCATTAAAACGTATGGAAGAGCGTGGAATTCATTTGTCAGATGCTGCAATGGAAAAGCTGGAAAATGCGGTCGATAATGTCGCGCAGAAAGGTGCCAGAGATGCGTTGGTTTTAATGGATCAGGTTGCTTATGTAGTGAGTGTCAGTAACAAGACAGTCATCACAGCAATGGATGAAAAATCTACAAAAGAGAATGTTTTTACGAATATCGACAGTGCGGTTATATTGTAAATGATAGAGGCTGGACCTTACGGAAGCCTCATGCTCGCTGAATGATTGACGCGAGTCTAACAACAAGGAGGAAAAATTATGTTACGTTCATTGTATTCCGGTGTTGCAGGGATGCGTGGTTTCCAAACAAAACTTGATGTTATTGGAAACAACATCGCTAATGTCAACACAGTCGGCTTTAAAGCTGCTAGGGTCATGTTTCAAGATGTATTAAGCCAAACAGTGGCAGGTGTCACTGCACCTATCGAAGGTGAGCGCGGTGGTCGTAATCCACAGCAGGTGGGATTAGGAAGTACAATATCAAGTATCGATAATATTCACACAGAAGGAAGTCCAATGAGTACAAATTACGGAAATGACTTGTACATTGAAGGGGACGGATATTTTGCGGTACAGGATGGCGCAGACGGACCAATTCTGTTGACCCGTGCTGGAAATTTCAAGCTTGATGGTGAAGGGTTCCTCGTCACTTCCGACGGATATTTCGTGCTTGATTCAGGTGGAGCACCGATTGAAATAGGTGAAGATATCGAATCTTACAGTATCGGTGCCTATGGATTTATTACAACAATTAGCGCAGATCAAGAAGAAGCGCAAGTTGGACCGATTGGTTTAATTACCGTCACAAATCCCGAAGGATTGGAAAAAGTCGGCGGTACACGTTTCCGTATTACCGCGAACGCGGTTGCTGGTGGAGATACTGATCCGTTGGGGTATATAGGTGCTCCTGGTGATGAGCGTAGAGGAGTTCTTGTCGCGGGACGACTTGAAATGTCTAACGTGGAATTGACGAGCGAATTCACAGAGATGATCATCGCTCAGAGAGGGTTCCAAGCTAACTCGAGAATAATCACGACATCCGATGAAATTTTGCAAGAAGTAGTGAATTTGAAGCGTTAATTTAAGTAGTTAAAAACGTTAATTTAATGGAATTTCTTTGACGGCGAAGCAACAATCGCCGTCAAAGAAACCATAAGCTTCTTACTGGAATGGTGGGGTTCAGCATATGATTGAAGTATCAAGATTGAATGGAAGTACTTTCTATATTAATCCAGTACATATCGAAGGATTTGAAGCAACCCCCGATGTCGTTGTCACATTGACAAACGGGAAAAAACTTGTAGTTCGGGAAACAGTTGAGCAAATGTTGCGTAGGATGCAAGAATTTTATACTTCGGTTGGCGGCTTGAAGGTTGTCATTCAACATCAGTCACAACTGCAAGAAAATGAAGAGTAGTAGACTGGGGGGTGCGGTCTGTGTTCCAAAATAAAGTTGTCAATATACTTTTAATTACATTGATTGCTTTGTCACTTTTAGCTATTGTCGTCGTGTTGACATACATATTGGCTGACGGGGCAGCAAAAAACAAACCACCGGCTACCGAGGTGACATTCTCTGGAGCTGAGATACAAGAAAATTCATTGACATTAGAGAAAATTACGACAAATTTGGCTGATGGTCGAATGATTGTCCTGAGTTTATCATTTATGATGGATAGTGCGAAGGCAAAAGAAGAGCTACAGCAGAGAGAAATACAATTGAAAGACATTATTATTACGACATTACATTCACAAACGAAAACAGATTTTGAGACATCAGAAGGATTGGAAGCATATAAGCTGTTAATTTTGCAAAAAGCGAATGAGATTATGTCTAAAGGTACGATTGTAGATATTTATATCATCGACAAAATGGCGCAGTAATGTTTCCGTTAGTAACAACAAGATTGCAAATAGAAAAGTGGGTGGTCTTATATGAGTGAGGTTCTCTCTCAAAGTGAAATTGACGCCCTTCTTAGCGCCATTTCTTCCGGAGAATTAGATGCGGAGGAGATGCGTAAGGATGAAGTGCAGAAAAAAGTCAAGGTGTATGATTTTAAAAGGGCATACAGGTTTTCTAAAGATCAGACACGTAGTTTAACACGTATTCATGAGAATTTTGCGCGGCTTTTGACGACGTATTTTTCTGCTCAATTTCGAACTTTTGTACAGATTACGGTAGCTTCCGTCGACCAGTTACCATATGATGAGTTTATTCGCTCCATTCCTAAAATGACGATCTTGAGTGTATTCGAAGCATATCCGCTCGAAGGAAGACTTGTCATGGAAGTCAATCCGAATATCGCGTTTTCTATGTTGGATCGGCTCATGGGAGGACAGGGAGTCAGTGCTGAGAAATTTCGAAGTTTAACAGAAATTGAAACGACCGTCATTGAGAGAATTATTCATAAAGCGCTCGAAAATTTCGCTGAAGCATGGAAAACGATTGTTGAATTCGATCCCGTTTTGGATCTTATAGAAACAAATCCGCAATTTATGCAGATTGTGTCTCCGAACGAAACAGTCGCTGTCATCTCGCTCAGCACGAAAATCGGCGAAACGACGGGAATGATCAATTTTTGCCTGCCGCATGTTGTTTTGGAACCGATCATGCCGAAATTAACAGCGCACCATTGGTTTTCTTCACAAACTAAGGCGCGTTCAGATATTGAGATACAGCAGATTCAAGACAGAGTGAAAGAAGCATATGTAACATTGAGAGCCGAATTGGGATCTTCGACGATATCGATTGGAGAATTTCTGAATTTAGGACTGGGTGATGTCATACAGCTAGATTCTTCGAGTGACGAACCTGTGAAAATACGTGTCGGTAACATGTTGAAATATAAAGCGCAGCCGGGTATCTCCAAGAAACGGCTTGCCATACAAGTGACAGAAGTTTTACAAGAAGGAGTTGATGAGATTGAGTAGGGATATGTTATCGCAAGAAGAAATCAACGCTCTTTTAAGAGCCGGTGACGATAATGAAGAGCAAGAAACTTCCAGTGCTGGGGAAACAGAAGATGTATCCACAGATATCAATGACTATCTGTCTTCATTTGAACAGGATGCCCTGGGTGAAATAGGTAATATATCTTTTGGCAGTGCAGCTACCGCTTTATCGACTCTGCTGAGACAAAAGGTTGATATTACGACACCTACAGTCTCTACGATAAAAGTTGCCGATGTCCATATTGAATTCCCTATGCCGCATGTTGCAGTCAATGTAGGGTATACAAGCGGTTTCGAAGGAAGCAATTTGCTTGTCATCAAATCCAGTGACGCGCGAATCATTGCCGATTTGATGATGGGGGGAGACGGACATCCTAATCAAGAAGAGGAATTGACAGAATTTCATATCAGCGCCGTTTCAGAAGCAATGAACCAGATGATGGGATCCGCCGCGACGGCGATGTCGACGATTTTCAATGATTTCGTCAATATTTCTCCGCCGGAAACGAAAGTTCTTGATGTAGAGAAATCAGAAGGTTTGCACATGTTGCCTGACGAGAAAGTGCTAATTAAAATATCATTTCGCTTAATCGTCGGAGACTTGATTGACTCCTATCTCATGCAACTGGTGCCCGTGCACTTTGCTAAAGATATGGTCAGACGCTTGACTAGTAGTACTGAGATTGAGGAAGCCGATGTGAAGCCAACGGCAGCCGTTGAGCCAACTCCTCCGCCGGTAGCTGCACAAGAGTATCACCAACCGGATGTTGCACCAAATTATGGTTATCAAGCACCTCCGGCACAGCAGCCAAATTATCCGCCTGATTACGGATACCAGCAGCCATATCAACCGCAAGGGGGATATCAGCAGCCAATGTACGCGCCACCGCCGCCGAGACCGGAATATTATGGTGGAATGCAGCAACCGAATGTACAGCCTGCACAGTTTTCAGGTTTTGCTCAAACGGGAGGAAAACAAATGAAAGAAGGAAACCTTAATTTGTTACTGGACGTACCTCTCCAAGTTACTGTAGAGTTAGGTAGAACCAAAAGACAAATTAAAGATATTTTGGAATTGAGTCAGGGTTCGATTGTAGAATTGGATCGACTCGCTGGTGAACCAGTAGACATATTAGTCAACAATAAATTGATTGCCAAAGGCGAAGTTGTTGTCATCGATGAGAATTTCGGTGTGCGTGTGACAGATATTATCAGTCAAATTGAACGCGTACAAAAACTTCAATAAATCGAAGTCGGGAGGAATGTGGAAAATGTCAGCTAAAATAATGATTGTCGATGATGCGGCATTTATGAGAATGATGATCAAAGATATTCTCGTGAAAAATGGATTTGAGGTAGTAGCTGAAGCTGCAGATGGGGCACAAGCGGTTGAAAAATATAAAGAGACGCTACCGGATTTAGTGACAATGGACATTACGATGCCAGAGAAAGATGGGATCGCCGCTTTAAAAGAGATTAAAAAAATTAATCCGGCTGCTAAAATTATCATGTGTTCCGCCATGGGACAACAAGCGATGGTTATCGATGCGATTCAGGCTGGTGCCAAAGACTTTATTGTGAAGCCGTTTCAATCTGACCGCGTTTTGGAGGCTGTCAATAAAGCATTAGGTTAATGGAGAAAGTGGTGGAGCAGTGAAAAGACAATTTAGTTTTATACTCACAATCTTGCTTTTAGCCACTGTAGTGTTGACAGTGGTTCCTGGGAATGCAGGAGCCACAGAGAGTGTCTATGATGCAATATATCGGCAGCAACAAGGGCAAACCGGCGGTGCAAGCGGTGGCAGTTCGCATGAGCCATCGGTGCCTAAAGAGGTGTTGCCTGCCAATCAAGATTCTGACGGAAATTCCGAACCAAGTGCAGCAGATGCGCCGCTTCCGGCTGGTGAAGATATCGAGCGCACGATTGATCAGAGTGGACAAGCGTCAGGCGAAGAAACATCACCCGTTGCCAATGGGGAAGCGGGGGAAACTGATAGCTCTTTCGCCAAGGGGAATGGCACATGGTTGTTTATTGAGGCACTGTTAAAACTTGTGCTGGCGACGAGTGTGATCGTGGCGATCATATATTTTGGAGCGAAGTTTATTCAAATGCAACGCGGGGGAGCACAACGAAATCAGAATATGCAGACGATCGGTGTTCATGCATTAGGACAGAATAAGACGTTACAGGTTATTCGCGTAGCCGACAAAATTTATATTATCGGTGTCGGTGAAAATATTCACTTAATCAAAGAGTTATCTTATGAGGAATCGCAAGAGATGATTGGGCAATTTCAAGACCAAATTGATCAAATGCAGCAACCGTTTAACGGCTTGGCAAATCAATTTGATCGTATTTTTAAGAATAAGCTGTCAGAATTTAAAAAGAAAAATGAATCGCCTCAGCATGATTCACAGGATGATCAGAGGATGTTTTTATGAGAAAATGGATATTAGCAGGCATCGTTATCGTTATTATCATGTTGCCCGGCATTTCGCAGGCGGCGCCTGTACTTCCGGGAATCCCGGGAATTAATTTCGGGATTGAGACATCGGATAGTCCGCAAGATGTTTCCACGACATTACAAATTTTGTTGCTGTTGACAGTTTTGTCATTGGCACCTTCTATATTAGTTCTGATGACGAGCTTTACGCGTATCGTTGTCGTGTTGTCATTTACGAGAAACGCTTTGGCTACGAATCAAATGCCGCCAAATCAGGTGATTATCGCTTTAGCACTTTTTATGACATTTTTTGTTATGCAACCTGTATTTGCGGAAGTAAACGACACTGCGCTGCAGCCGTACTTGGCTGGGGAACTTGGTCAGACGGAAGCCTTTGAAGAAGCGGTGAAACCGTTTAAAATGTATATGTCGAAGCACACAAGGCAGAAAGATTTATCGTTATTTTTGAGTTATGCGAACCTTGATCCACCGAGCTCTGTCGATGATATTCCACTCCAGGCACTCGTACCTGCATATGCGATCAGCGAATTGAAGACGGCGTTTCAAATTGGATTCATGATATTTATACCATTTCTCGTTTTAGATATGATTGTCGCCAGTGTTTTAATGTCTATGGGAATGATGATGTTGCCGCCGGTTATGATTTCGTTACCGTTTAAGATTCTTTTATTCGTTTTGGTAGACGGTTGGCATTTAATTGTACGTTCACTTCTAGTCAGCTTTAATTAAAGGGGAAAAGTATATGTCACCGGATTTTATCATCAAATTAGGACAAGATGCCGTCGTTGTAGTGATGAAAGTTGCAGGACCGATGCTAGCAGTGGGTTTGGGAGTCGGCTTATTGATCAGTATTTTTCAGGCGACGACACAAATTCAAGAACAGACATTGACATTCGTGCCGAAGATTTTCGGAATTTTGATTTCCCTAGTAGTTTTCGCTCCATGGATGCTCAGCGTATTGCTAGATTTTGCATTGGAAATATTCGAGAACCTGCATACATTTATAGGTTAGGTGTCGATCAACATGGATCTACTCAACCAATTACCCGCCTTTACGCTGTTTTTTGTACGGGTTTTATCGATGTTTATTATTGTTCCTTTTTTTAACGGCAGGGGAGTTCCAGCGATGTTTCGCGTCGGGACGGCGTTTTTTATCACGCTAGCTGCTTATGGTGCAGTTGCACCGGAAGTGACTGTTCCGTTGGGAACAGAATATATATTTCTTGTAGTGAAAGAGACGTTGATCGGTTTGATGATGGGATTTTTTGTGATGTTGTTTATCTCTGCATTACAAGTCGCCGGTCAATTTATCGATGTGCAAATGGGGTTTGGTCTTGCGAATGTCGTAGACCCGCAAACAGGAACACAAGTACCGATTATGGGCTTTTTTAAATACTATCTGGGTATGCTGATTTTTTTGTCCTTGGATATTCACCACTACATTATTCATGCCTATGTAGATAGTTTTCAGCAGATTCCGATCGGGAATTTGTATTTAAGCGGTAGCGGCAGGTTTGCCGAGTTTGCCGTAACGGCATTTAGTGGTATGTTTGTGCTCGCATTGAAAATTGCGGCTCCCGTCGTCTTCTGCCTCTTATTGACGACAGTCGCTTTAGGTATCACGGCTCGTACAGTTCCGCAGATGAATGTCTTTGTCGTTGGTATGCCTTTAAAGATTGCCTTAGGTTTTCTCGTGACATATTTATCGTTGCCGACGTTTCTATTTGTGCTAGACGCACTTTTTACTGAAATGGTAGAGAGCATCTATATCATGGTGAATTTAATTGCAAACAGTACACCATGAGCTTGAAAGTGGGAGGTTGGAATGTGTAATGGCTGACGGTTTTCTAATTTTAAACTTACAACAATTTGCTGATGAGAAAACTGAGAAAGCGACTCCCAAAAAGCGTCAGGAAGCGAGGAAAAAAGGACAAGTAGCAAGGAGTAACGAAATCAATACGGCGTTAGTCTTGCTTTTTTCATTTTTAGTTTTAAAAATTTTTGGTTCTTATATGGGGACGAACATTCTGGAAATCTTTAAGACTGGTTTTGGGGAATACCTTTTGTGGGAAGTAAACGAAGATAATCTGCGCGTAATGGGAATCGACATGTTGCTGTCTTTGGCAATGATCGTCTTGCCTCTGATGTTGACTGTAATGGTCGTCGGTGTCGTTGCCAATTTAGGACAAGTTGGCTTTATGCTGATTGGCGAACCGCTAAAGATGAAGTTGGAGAAAATTAATCCCTTGAAAGGTCTCAAAAGGATGTTTTCTGCACGATCGTTGGTTGAATTGGTCAAGTCTGTTGTGAAAATCTCGGCGATTTCCTTTGTAGCCTATTTGTGTATCTGGAACGAGCGGGAAGCGATCTTTCTTTTTAACCAATTGGAAATTTTAGAGATTATCACATTTTCTAGTTCTTTGGCTGTGGAGATCGGCTGGCGAGCGGCGTTGGTTTTACTCGTGTTCGCCGTACCGGATTTTGCCTATCAAAAATATGAACACGAGAAATCGATCAGAATGTCCAAAAAGGATATCAAGGACGAGTATAAGCGTTCGGAAGGGGATCCAAAGATCAAGGGAAAACGTCGATCGATTCAGCAGAGAATGGCTGTGCAGCGCATGATGAGCAATGTCCCTAAGGCGGATGTTGTCATCACGAACCCGACACACTACTCGGTGGCGATTCAATACGATGCAGAAAATATGAATGCACCGATGGTTACTGCCAAAGGGGTTGATGCAACGGCTTTGCGAATCAGAGAAATTGCTAAAGAATATCAAATACCGTTAGTAGAGAACCGCCCTCTAGCTCAGTCGCTCTATAAAACGATTGAAGTCGGTGAATTTGTGCCGGAGGAGCTCTTCCAGGCTGTGGCAGAAATTTTAGCCTATGTATATAAATTAAAAGGGAAAGTGTAGCCGATATCAGAGGAATAGTTCGATATCAAAGTGAGAGAGGAGATCATTTGTGCGTCTATCAGATTTAGCAATCATTTTTGCCGTCATCGGGATTGTGGCGATGATGGTTATTCCATTACCAGATGCTCTTATAAGTATTCTTTTAATCGTCAGTATCAGTGTATCATTGATGATTCTCCTTGTAGCAATGCAAACCACGGAACCGTTGCAATTTTCCATTTTCCCGTCGGTCATTCTGTTGGTGACGATCTTTAAATTGGCGTTGAGCGTATCCACAACACGGGCAATTTTGACACACGGATACGGGGGAAAAGTTATTGAAACATTTGGAGAATTTGTCGTCGGCGGAAATCCAGTCGTCGGTTTTATCATATTTTTAATTCTCGTAGTTGTGCAATTCGTAGTAATTACAAAAGGTGCCGAGCGCGTAGCGGAAGTATCTGCGCGGTTTACGTTAGATGCGATGCCAGGAAAGCAGATGAGTATTGATGCCGACTTGAATGCAGGCATGCTGACGGAAGCGGAAGCGAGAGAACGAAGAGAGAAAATACAAAAAGAAGCCGATTTCTACGGTTCGATGGATGGAGCCGCTAAGTTTGTCAAAGGGGATGCCATAGCAGGTATTATTATTATCCTTGTCAACATTATCGGCGGATTTATCATCGGAATGGTACAAATGGGGATGTCGTTTCAAGAATCTATGTCTCATTTTACTTTGCTGTCTGTCGGTGATGGACTTGTCACGCAAATACCGGCGTTGTTAATTTCCACGGCTACGGGTCTCGTCGTGACGCGTGCAGCCACAGGCTCAAACTTGGCTCAAGATATTACGTCACAAGTTTTTTCTCAACCGAAACTTTTGTATATTGTTGCTGCCGTCATTTTGCTTTTGGGGATTTGGACCCCGATTGGCATTGTATTGACAGCACCGATCGCGGCATTTCTTGCAATTAGTGCAAATCGCATGACTCGCATGTCGGCGAGTAAAGAGTTGGAGTACCAGGAACCGGTAGAAGAAACAGAGACGGAGGATTTACGCAGTCCTGAAAGTGTCCTCGATTTGTTGCAAGTCGATCCGATTGAGTTTGAGTTCGGTTACGGGTTGATACCGATTGCCGATACCAACCAAGGCGGAGATTTGCTTGATCGAGTCATCATGATTCGCCGTCAGATCGCCCTGGAGATGGGGTTGGTCGTTCCTGTCATTCGCATTCGTGACAATATTCAATTAAAACCGAATGAATATGTGATTAAAATCAAAGGAAATGAAGTGGCAAACGGTGAATTACTATTAGAACACTATTTAGCAATGAGCCCGGGGATCGACGATGATGAAATTCAGGGTATTGAGACAATCGAGCCGGCGTTTGGGTTGCCTGCTTTGTGGATCAGCGAGGATATGAAGGAGAAAGCGGAGCTTTCCGGCTATACTGTCGTTGATGCCCCGTCGGTTGTGGCGACACACCTGACAGAAGTGATTAAGGCTCATGCTCACGAATTACTCGGCAGACAGGAGACGAAAGCGTTGGTCGACAAAGTCAGAGAATCCTATCCGGCGATTGTCGATGAATTAGTGCCGCAGCTTATGACGATTGGTGATGTGCAGAAAGTTTTGTCGAACTTGTTGCGCGAAAAGATTTCCATCCGTAACTTAACTTCGATTTTCGAAGCCTTAGCAGATTACGCACAGATGGTCAGAGATCCCAATATATTGACAGAATACGTGCGGGCAAGCTTAAAGAGACAGATCACCAATCAATTTAAAGAAGGGCATGAACCTCTACGCGTGCTGACAATGAGTCCGGAGATTGAGAATACGATCGCAGAGAACGTGCACCAAGATGATCATAACTCATATCTGGCAATCAACCCGGAAGCTTCGCAAAGAATTTACCAAGCCATTCACGCACAGGTTGTAAAATTGATCGAAACAGGTCAATCTCCGATCTTGTTAGTGGCACCGAATATTCGCTATCATATTAGAAGATTGATAGAACCTGTACTGCCGGATGTTGCGGTACTTTCATATAACGAACTGGAGCCTTCAGTTGAGGTGCAAAGTGTTGGGATGGTGGAATTATAATGCGCATTAAAAAATACATCGTCGATACAATGCCGGAAGCATTAGTGTCAATTCGCAAGGATTTAGGAAATGATGCCGTCATTTTAGAGCAAAAGAAAATAAAAGTCGGCGGCTTTTTGGGCATGTTTCGTAAAAACAAACTAGAGGTGACAGCAGCGGTCGAGACAAAGATGAAAAAAGCTGCTACCAATGTGCCGTTTGACTATTACGGTAATGGAATTGCCGGCAACCACTCGGTCAACCATCAGGTCATGAATCATCAAGCAGTCAATCATCAGATCGCAAATCATCAAACAGCAGCTCATCAAGTCGCAAATCGTCAAGCGATGAATCATCAAGCGGAAAAATCGACTGCGTTTACGGCAGCGACGAATGGTCTCACCGCGCAAGACACCTTGATCGATTACAGGAATGTTCAGAAGGACAGCGGGGAGTTTCTCGAGGCAGTCTCATATAGTGATGATAAAATGGCAGATGAAATTAAAGAATTGAAGAGTATGTTTATAAAGATGATGTGCCAGACACGCCGTGAGGATTTTCCAGAGAATTTACAAAAGATCTATGGTCATCTCTTACGCAAAGAAGTCGACGAAGAAGTGATTAACCATCTCATATCATTAATTATCGGTAAACTCGGTTCGCCGCAAAATATTGATGAAGCGTATCTCTATGAAATGGTCGAGAACGAGATTGCCAAAAGTATCGAAAAGAGCATTAGAGTGATTCCCAAAACGG
Source organism: Bacillota bacterium (assembly GCA_023388635.1). Lineage (GTDB taxonomy): Bacteria > Bacillota > Bacilli > Desulfuribacillales > Desulfuribacillaceae > JAEWFW01. Next base: position 107,576 of record JAEWFW010000038.1, on the reverse strand, counting down.
AGAAACAACAAGTTTTTGCTTTTGTCGGACCGACAGGCGTAGGTAAAACGACGACCATAGCCAAACTGGCAGCTTACTATATGCTGGAGAAAAAGATGACTGTAGGCTTCATTACTGCGGACACTTACAGAATTGCCGCCGTTGAACAATTACGCACCTATGCGACGATTTTAAATATTCCGATTGAAATTGTCATCAGCCATGACGACATGCAAAGATCGATTCAAAATTTACGTGATCGTGATATCATATTAATTGATACGGCAGGCAGAAATTATCGTTCAGGCACGAATGTCGCAGAATTGAAAAGCCTGTTAAAGGTTGCAGAGCCTGACGAAACATATTTGGTACTGAGCTTGACGACCAAACAAAGTGATATGCACGAAATTACCAGTTGCTTTAAGGACATGAAGGTAGATAATTTTATTTTTACGAAAGCAGATGAAACATCTTCATTTGGTACGATATTAAATATGCTGTTCGAGCATCAAAAGGCGCTGTCGATCATCACAAACGGACAAAAAGTGCCGGAAGATATTATGTTCATTGATTCAAAGAAATTAGCAAAATTGATAGTGGGTGACAGACATGCATGATCAAGCAGCGAGATTGCGTCAACTGGTCAATGAGAACCAGCAACAAAAAAAGGCGCGTGTCATCACTGTCACAAGTGGCAAAGGCGGAGTCGGCAAATCAAATTTTACGATTAATTTTGCCTTGGGATTGCGTGATTTAGGCAAAAAAGTAGTCATTCTCGATGCCGATTTTGGCTTGGCTAATTTAGATGTACTGCTGGGGATTTCCGTCAAATCAACGTTGTCAAATTTGATTTATGATCGAAAAACGATCTGGGATGTATTGTACAAGAGTGAATTTGGTATTGATTTAGTAGCAGGCGGATCGGGAGTGCGCGATTTATTGAGCCTGGAGGAAGGACAATTACAATATTTTTTGAATCAAATTGATTTACTAAACCAGTATGCTGATTATATTATTATAGATACAGGAGCAGGTTTATCGAAAGAAACGGCACGTTTTATGATTGCTGCCGATGAAGTCATCCTGGTGACGACGCCGGAGCCGACGTCAATTACCGATGCATATGCTATTATTAAAATGGTTCACGCTACGGCGCAGAATATCCATTATAAATTAGTCATCAATCGTGCAGTGAATGACATGGAAGGAAAAGCGACTGTCGATAAACTGCAATTAGTTTCTAAGCGCTTTTTGAATATTGACTTATCGGCATTAGGGTATTTGCCGGACGATGTTCATGTGCAAAATGCTGTAAAGAAACAGCAGCCATTTTATTTACTCTACCCGAATTCGGAAGTCACAAAATCAATGAAGCATATCGTCAATCAATATCTAGAAGTGAAAACGACGAAAGAGACTTCCCATGGGATTTCCGGGTTTATCAATAAAATGCTCAAATTACTTAAATAACATTCGAATAAAACTCTAATAACACTTAATTAACACCAGGAGGGATCGTATGCCAATAAACAAAATTCGCGTATTGGTCGTAGATGACTCTGCGTTCATGAGAAAAGTCATATCAGATATTTTGGGATCTGATTCTAACATAGAAGTTGTAGCGACTGCGAGAAATGGAGAAGAGTCTCTAAAGAAAATTGATGAACTACAACCGGATGTCGTCACTATGGATATAGAGATGCCGGTTATGGACGGTTTATCAACGTTAAAAGAGATTATGAAATCGCCACGTCCGGTTCCGGTAATTATGTTGAGCAGTTTGACACAGCAAGGAGCCAAAGAGACGATCCAAGCATTGGAATACGGTGCCTTCGATTTTATCAGCAAACCGTCCGGTGCGATTTCTCTGGATATGCACAAAGCGCAAGAGGAGTTACTGGAAAAGGTGAGAATGGCAGCTCGATGCAGAGAGAAAATATCATGTTCCTTGCGACCGCCGTTGCGAACTACTTTACAAACATCTTTGCAACCCAAAGTAGCACCGATGAAGGAAAATTTGAAGAAACAAACATCTGATATAGGCAAACGTCCTCTTCCTATCAAATCGACGAGCAGAGATATTTTAGTCGGGATAGGAACATCAACAGGCGGTCCACGAGCTTTACAATTTGTGCTCACACAATTGCCCAAAGAATTGGCAGCACCGATCGTGATCGTTCAGCATATGCCGCCTGCTTTTACAAAATCGTTAGCGGAGCGGTTGAACTCGCTCTGTGAAATTAACGTGGTGGAAGCGGAAGATGGTATGGAGTTGCAAAAAGGTGTCGCTTATATTGCACCGGGCGGTCACCAAATGCATGTCAGTTATGAGAATAACAGATACGTTCTGCATACAGACAAACACGCCGAGCAGACATCCGGTCACAAGCCGTCCGTCGACTACCTGTTTCATTCGCTCAGTCATCTATCGCTCCCGAAAACGATGGCAGTCATTATGACCGGCATGGGAGGGGACGGTGCAAAAGGGTTAGCGGCTATGAAACAAAACGGGGCGTACACGGTCGCAGAAGATGAAAGTACATGTGTCGTTTTCGGCATGCCAAAGGTCGCCATTCAGACAGGGGCTGTTGACGCTGTCGTACCTGTTGATCAAATTGCCGAACATATTGTCAAATTTGTCCATGAGTAAGACTAGACTTGCGGGTAAAGTCGTAAATTGTATGAGGAGGAATTTTATATGGGAGATACGAATGTATCAGTCACGAATGATATGAAAGTCATTGTTTTTCGCTTGAAAGACGAAGAATACGGGGTTGATGTCAACCAAGTGAAGTCGATTGAAAGAATGCAAACAATTACCAGAATTCCCGCTACACTTGATTTCCTAAAAGGTGTGATTAATTCGCGAGGTTCCATTATTCCCGTCATCGATTTACGCACTCGATTTGATATTGAAGCTGTGGCAGATGCCGAGCATACGCGGATTATTATTGTCGGTATCGGCAATATGGAAATCGGGGTGATTGTCGACGAAGCGAATGATGTGATTGATATTTCCGCTGATGCGATTGCCCCACCACCTGCTGTCATCGGTGCGGGAGAAAATGAATATATTCGTGGCATAGCAAAAGTAAATGTGCGTTTGCTGATTTTACTCGACATGGATAAAGTGGTCAATTCTCGTGAAATGAAGATTTTGCAAAACATCGGAGCAGAAGACAATGGACTTCATTAAAGATATTTCAGAATTTCATCTGGACGTATTGCGCGAAATTGGAAATATAGGAGCTGGTAATGCAGCCACGGCATTATCAAAGCTGCTAGGGAAACCAGTTGATATGAACGTACCTAGGGTACTCGTATTGCCGTTTCAGGAAATCGCTGAATTTGTCGGCGGCGAAGAAAGCCTGATTGTCACCGTATTTTTGCGGATTGAAGGCGATATATCGGGCAATATGTTTTTCATTCTCAATTTCGATACGGCAAGAGTATTGGCAAAAGAATTGTTACAAGGTCACGAAGAGGCGACAGGCGAGTTCTTTACGGAGATAGAATTATCGGCATTGCAGGAAATTGGCAATATTTTGGCAGGATCCTATTTGACGTCGCTGGCTAACTTGACGAAACTCAATCTACAGCCAAGCGTTCCGGCACTGGCGATTGATATGGCGGGAGCCATCCTCGGCTATGGATTGATCGAGTTAGGGAAAAGCGGGGATTATGCGCTCGTGATCGATACGATGATTGAACCAGGGCAGGATCAACAATATTCACTATCGGGAAATTTCTTTTTGCTGCCGGATCCCGATTCTTTTGAAAAGCTTTTTGCCTCATTAGGAGTATGAGATTTTGTAAAAACACATACAGGTAGGTATATACAATGAAGATGAAATTGATTGTATCTATGACAGCTTTCTGCATTACGTTTATTGTGAGTATTTACAATAATTTGCTGTGGACGTCTATCAAAAGAGGCGTATTGGCATTCTTTATCTTTTATATGATTGCGTCGATTTTGGCGAAGATTCTGGCAACGGAAGTGCAAGCATTTCAAAGCTTGCAAAACCAGATAAATGATGAGCAACAGCATGAAGACGTCATGCAGACAGGAGACACGCAAGCAGGGGAGTCACAAGAGGGAGATCAGACGGAAAACCCCAATTCGGGAATACAGGGAGATGATGACCTGGACTTTCAGCCGATAGATTTTTCCAAACAATCTGATAGTTCGTCGAATGCCGATGGAATGGATCCGAAAGTGTTGGCTGGTTTGCTAAACAATTTCTCCGATGACAACAAAAGCACGTAGTAGATTTGCTAGCTTATGATAAGGCGGTGATGCCATGACGAGTCGATATTCTACACAAAAATTAGCTGAATATTGGGAAAGTTGGACACACAATCGATCAGAAGAAACGCGAGAAGAGTTAGTGCACGCATATATGCCACTGGCAGATTACGTAGCGGACAGGATTGCGATTACTTTACCGGCAACCGTCCAAAAAGATGATTTGAAAAGCTTAGGCTACATAGGACTGTTGGAAGCATTAGAGCGCTTTGAGGTTTCACGGGGATTGAAGTTTGAAACCTTCGCCATGTGGAGGATTAAAGGAGCGATTCTCGACGGATTAAGAAAATCTGACTGGGTTCCGCGCAGTGTTCGCAAAAAAGCCAAAGATATGGAAGATGCGTTTCAAAAACTGCAATCCAATCAAAGGGAGCCTGTTACAGACGAACAAATTTCCGAGTATTTAGGGATGACAATTGAGGAATACAATCAATTGTTGAATGATGTGCAGATGATTTCATTTTTATCGATTGATGAACCTGTGGGCGATGAAGGAAATATTTTTCGCGAATTGATCCCTGATGATAAAACCATTTCCCCAGAGGCGCAACTTGAATTAAACGAGGCACATGGGCTATTGGCAAAAGCGATTGACCGGTTGCCGGAAAAAGAAAAAATCGTCGTATCACTATACTACTATGAAGAATTGACATTGACGGAGATTGCCAAAATCCTATCCGTTTCTACAAGCAGAATATCTCAATTACATACGAAAGCCATATTGCGTTTAAGAGGCTTCTTGAGCAGACAAAAGAAACAATTGTTTTAAAAAATAATTGTTGAAGCAATTGGAGGCGAATGCTATGAACGTTGAAGAAGAGAAAAAGGCACCTGTTGATTGGGCACAATACATCACGCTCAAGGTCAGTCCCAACAGAATGGAAGCATATATTCAAATTAGTGAGCAATGTAAAGAAAACACAGTAGATATTCGTATTTTGCAAACCTTATTGACGAAAGCGAAAGTTGTCTTTGGCATTGATACGGAGCTGCTTGAAAAAATCAGTAATAACGTAGCGCTCTATGCAGACAGTGATGCGCTTGTGATCGCGAAAGGGATTGAACCGGAAAACGGGATCGATGGTTCGATTGAATTGTTACGTGAAAATCCCGATCAAAACAGAGGACCGGTTTTGTTAAAAGACGGTAGGGTAGATTTCTACAATATGCGTGACATTCCGAATGTTCGGCGTGGGGAAGAAATTGCTCGCAAAATTCCACCGATTCCCGGCAAAAACGGCAAGGATGTTTACGGGGTTGAAGTGATCGCTAGAAACGGCAAAGATCCGCATTTCCCCGTCGGGAAGAATGTCGTTGTCAATAAAGAAGGCACGTCGATCTATGCTCTGATTGACGGACAAGTGGCAATTACGGAACGCGGAAGGATTAACGTGTTTTCCATTTATGAAGTTCATGGAGATGTAGATTTTTCAACAGGGAATATCGATTTTGTCGGTTCTGTGCTTGTGAAGGGAAGTATCACGAACGGCTTTACAGTCAAAGCCGGAGGTGATATTCGTGTCAAGGGCAACATTGAAGGTGCGTTTGTAGAAGCGGATGGAAGCATTGAAGTATCCGGCGGTATCATCGGCTACAGCCAAGGGTATGTCAAAACAAAGCAAAACCTCAAAGCATCATTTTTGCAGAATGCGGTCGTATTCGCGGAACACGATGTGATTATCTCCGATAGCATCATGCACAGCCAGGTTGGTGCCGGTCACAATGTGGTTGTCGACGGGAACAAGGCGCTGATTGTCGGCGGAGTTATCAAAGCCGGGGAGCAAGTGACCGCCAAAGTAATCGGGAATTTGATGGCTACGCCTACGGAGATTGAAGTCGGTGTTCGTCCCGAAATGCGCAGTGAACTGACGGAAATACGCAAAAAATTGAAAGAAATCAGTGAAAATTTTGAGAAAACGGAATTGGCATTATCGATATTAAATCGTCTTAAAGAAAGCGGACAGATTAGCGAAGAAAAAGAAAAAATGCGCTTAAAGCTAGAGAGCAGTATCGACGCGATGAGCTCATATCGCTATGAAGGCATGATGCGTATGCAAGAAATTGAGAAAGCACTGGAAAATACTTCGCAAGCGCGCATTAAAGTTATTAAAGTTGTCCATTCAGGCGTGAAATTTGTGATTGGCAAAGAGATAAAATTTATCAGAGATGAAGTCCAACACGCCGTTTTCTATTTGAGTGAGGGAGATATTACATTTTTACCGATATGAGGTGATTGTATGAGTTTACGAACAGTAGAACTTCAAATTACTATCCCCAGAACCCATGAGGCAGGTAAAATTCAAGAACAAATGCAGCAGAGACCGTTGAACGATATGGCGCATTTGGCGGAAGAAGAGAAGAAAAATATCGCCAAACAACAGGAAAAGACAGCGGCGACTGAGCATGCGGAACAGGAGAAAATCAAAGATCAGCAAAAGCAGAATCAGTCAAATCGACAGAATGCCAAACGGGATGACCAGCAAAAAGACCAAGTGAATAAACATAAAATTCAGCATCCGTATAAAGGGCATTCCGTCGATATTTCATTATAAAAAATAGGTGGATGCTTATGGAAGAACAAATCGTTTTATTGGCTGCGGCGATCATCATCATTGTGCTCGTAGTGCTTTTAGTGAGAAAAAATGCCGTCGGCAGGAAAGAGTTACAGCAAGTAGAAGGGATTGTCGATCGATATTTTACAGAACTACAAGAAGAGACAGAAAAATTATATAAAGCGTATTTGGAAGACGTGAATTTCCTGCAAAAGAAGGTCAATACACTGGAAATGCAAATCAAGCAGATACAGCAGGCAAAACAAATCGATATCAAGATCGACCATAATTCAGATATTCCGGTCAAGGTCAACCGGGGTCCGGAAAGTCCGGCGAAAATCAATCAAAGTCCGGAAAATCAGCCTAGGATCAATCAAGACCCGGAAGTCCGCGCTAAGATCGATCAGCAGTCGGAAATTCCAGCATTACCATTACACATGCAGAAACGGGCGCAATCGGCATATCAGCAGAAATACAAGCAGTTTGCGGCACAAGATGGTCTTGACCAGCAGGATGGATATCTCGACAATAGAGTGGAAATGACGCCAAACGATCGACAACAGCCGGAATCACCAGAGCAGCCGTTGGAAAATCCGGCGAAGGAGCTATCGGTTTCAGCGCAGGTCATTCTGTTACATGAGCAAGGATTATCGACAGAAGAAATTGCGAAGCAATTGAATATGATGTGCGGCGAAGTACAGTTAATGGTCGGTTTGTTTCGTCGCAAATCAGAAGTATAAGTATACACAGAATATAACTTTTCATAGAGATTGACATAGCAATTGCAACAAAAGCTGCGATTACATGTAAGCAATTGTTTGCATTTATTGAAAGCGTATGTTATATTAATAAACGGTAAAAAACACGCTTTTTGGACTATTGGGATAGGTGCTGCAAACCGCAGTCATCTCATAGGTTGATGGAAAGCGGAAGAAAAAACCTTAGGAGGAATTAATTATGTCAGTTATTTCAATGAAGCAGTTATTGGAAGCTGGGGTTCATTTCGGACATCAAACACGTCGTTGGAACCCTAAAATGGATCGTTATATTTTCACGGAGAGAAACGGAATTTATATCATCGATCTACAGAAAACAGTCAAAAAAGTAGAAGAAGCGTATAATTTCGTACGCCAAGTTGCCGAAGAAGGTAAATCTATTCTTTTCGTAGGTACGAAGAAACAAGCACAGGATTCTGTAAAAGAAGAAGCTGAGCGTTCAGGACAGTATTTCACAAACCAAAGATGGTTGGGTGGAACATTGACGAACTTCCAAACAATCCAAAAGCGCATTCAAAGATTGCGTAAATTGGAAGAGATGGAAGAGAATGGCACATTCGATGTGTTGCCTAAAAAAGAAGTTATCCAATTGAATAAGGAAAAAGACCGTTTGGTTAAATTCCTTGGCGGTATTAAAGGCATGAAAGGTCTTCCGGGAGCATTGTTCATTGTTGATCCAAGAAAAGAGCGGATCGCAATTGCTGAAGCAAAAAAATTGGGCATTCCAATTGTGGCGATCGTCGACACAAACTGTGACCCAGATGAAATAGACTATGTAATTCCTGGTAACGATGATGCAATTCGTGCGGTGCGTTTGTTAACTGCGAAGATAGCAGATGCTGTCATCGAAGGAACAAAAGGAAGCATCGACGAAGTAGAAGCTGTTGAAGAAGAGCAAATTGCACAGTAAGACGACAGGGAAAACAACACAGAGGGGTAGGTAGGGAATTGCCTGCCTGCCCTTACTTATGTACAGAAATTTGCATACATATTGAAAGGGGCAATCGATAATGGTTAGTGCTGGACAAGTTAAGGACTTGCGTGAAAAAACAGGTGCAGGGATGATGGATTGTAAGAAAGCGCTTGTTGAGGCAAATGGTGATATGGAAAGAGCAACCACTATTTTGCGTGAAAAGGGATTGGCTGCTGCGGCTAAGAAAGAAGGTCGTATTGCTGCAGAAGGATTAGTAGAAGCTTACATACATGGAGCAGGACGTATCGGTGTTTTAGTGGAAGTTAACTGCGAAACTGATTTTGTAGCGAAAACAGACGATTTCAAAAGTTTTGTCAAGGATATAGCAATGCATATTGCAGCGGCTCGTCCGACATACGTTACAAGAGACGAAGTGTCGGAAGAAGAAATTGCGAAAGAAAGAGAAATTTTGAAAGTACAAGCATTAAATGAAGGAAAACCGGCAAATATTGTCGATAAAATGGTTGAAGGCAGAGTTGATAAATATTTCAAAGAAATTTGCCTGATGGAGCAGCCGTTCGTTAAGAATCCGGATGTGACAATTGAGCAACTACTGAATGAAAAAGTAGCAAAAATAGGAGAGAAAATCTCCATTCGTCGCTTTGCTCGTTATGAGCTTGGGGAAGGAATCGAAAAGAAACAAGACAACTTCGTAGAAGAAGTTATGGCTCAAGCGAAACTTCAATAATAAGCATTGCAGGGAACACCTTTTGTGTTCCCTTTTTAACAGATAATTACGGCAAAAGGAGGGTTTTAGTGGCGAGTCCCAAATATAAACGTATCGTATTAAAACTGTCAGGTGAAGCGTTAGCAGGAAAATTGGGTTATGGAATCGATCCGGAAGTGATGACATCCATTGCCCAACAAATTAAAGATATAGTGGCGCAAAAAGTGGAAATTGCGGTCGTAGTAGGCGGCGGCAACATATGGCGCGGCATAGCCGGCAGTGCTAAAGGAATGGACCGTGCAACGGCAGACTACATGGGAATGCTAGCGACCGTCATGAATTCGTTGGCTTTGCAAGATGCTTTGGAAGCGGAAGAGGTCGACACACGCGTCCAAACATCGATTGAAATGCGACAAGTGGCAGAACCATATATCCGTAGACGTGCGATGCGTCATTTAGAGAAGGGCAGAGTCGTCATATTCGCTGCCGGTACGGGAAATCCGTTCTTTTCTACTGATACGACGGCGGCATTACGCGCGGCAGAGATCGAAGCAGATGTCATTTTAATGGCGAAAAACAACGTCGATGGTGTCTATAATGCTGACCCAGCCGTTGATATCAATGCTAAAAAATACGAAAATCTCGATTTTATGGATGTCATCAATCAAGGGTTGGCTGTCATGGATACGACGGCGGTGACACTTTGCATGGAAAATCAGATTGAAATAATTGTCTTTAATATCTCAGAAAATGGTAATATAATGAAAGTTGTATTAGGTGATAAAATCGGAACAGAAGTTAGGAGGAAGAGATAATGAACAACATTCTTCAAGACGCAGAAGAACGTATGGGCAAAGTAATTTCTAATTTGAAAAAAGATTTTACGACAATTCGTGCAGGCAGAGCCAATCCAGCAATTTTGGATAAAGTGATGATCGATTATTACGGTGTTATGACTCCGGTCAATCAAGCGGCGAATATTTCAGCTCCCGAAGCTAGATTATTGACGATTCAGCCTTGGGATAAGAGTATGATCTCGGAAATTGAACGTGCTATCCAGAAGGCGGATTTGGGATTGTCGCCTACGAATGATGGCAATATCATCCGCATACCGTTGCCGATCCTTACAGAAGAGCGACGTCAAGAATTAGCGAAATTAGCGAAGAAAACGGCTGAAGGCGCTAGAGTATCAGTCCGTAATATCCGACGTGATGCCAATGACGATATCAAGAAGGCGGAGAAAAAAGGCGAATACTCAGAGGACGAGTCACATAAGCTTCAAGATGACATGCAAAAATTGACGGATAAATATATTAAGATAGTTGACGAATTATTGGAAAGCAAAGAAGAAGACATCATGGCTGTTTGAGAAGAACCCCTCATTTTCGGGTGAGGGGTTCTTTGCAAAAGTAGAGTCAGGAGTATTTATATGAAAAAATATTTTGAGCGGTGGAGAACGAAATCAAGTGATCCGACGCCTGATTTACAAACATTGCTGATTGGTGCTCAACAGGAAGTACCCGCGCATGTGGCAATTATTATGGACGGCAACGGGCGCTGGGCGAAAAAACGCGGGTTTCCGCGAATGGCGGGACATAAAGCCGGTATGCAGACAGTCAAGCTGATTACGGAAGCTTCTTCGAAAATCGGCATCAAATGTTTAACATTGTACGCTTTTTCTACAGAAAATTGGAAGCGGCCGGAGGAAGAAGTGAATTTCCTGATGAAACTTCCCGAGGAATATTTGCAGACGGAATTGAACGATTTAATTAAGAACAATGTTAAAGTGACAATGATCGGTGATCGGAGTCAGCTACCTGAGCATACGCGTAAGGCAATTGATACTGCTATGGAGAAAACGAAAAATAACGATGGAATGATCCTCAATTTTGCTCTCAACTACGGCTCTCGCTTCGAAATCATTGAGGCAGTAAAGCAGTTGGTAGTGGATGCTCAGCAGAACGCGCTCGATGTTACAGCAATTACCGAGCAAGCTCTGACAGAGCGATTGATGACCCATTCCTTCCCGGATCCGGACTTACTCATTCGAACGAGTGGCGAGTTGCGTCTAAGTAATTTTCTTTTGTGGCAAATTGCTTATACAGAATTCTATTTTTCAGAAACGTTATGGCCGGATTTTTCTGTTGAGGAATATTACAATGCTATCCATAATTATATGAAAAGAGCAAGGCGCTACGGGGGATTGAAGTAAGGAGGATTTCATTTGAAACAGCGTATCGTGACGGGACTTATAGGTGGAAGTATATTCTTAGCTATATTATTTTTGGGTGGGATATACTTTCACCTTTCTATGTTTATATTGGCAATGGTCGGAATATGGGAAATTACGCGTATGCGGAATGCACACCTGTTTTCTCCGGCGCATGTCTTTAGTTTGCTTTTATTGATCGCTCTTTTTGGGCAAAATGTATTTGCTTATAACATGTTAAATGGAGCAGGGATTATCGGAGCGATTTTACTGGCGATGGTCATTCCTGTTTTTACACGCAATCAAACGTCCTTTGATGAAATGGCAGTTGCTTTTTTGGGAGCACTTTATATAGGAATCGGATTTTACACTTTGGTATTAGTCCGTGATGAATGGGGATTTTTATCGACTTTAATGGTTTTGTTGACTGTTTGGGCGACTGATAGCGGCGCATATTTTACAGGGTCTTTGTTCAAAGGACGAGGACCGAAACTGTGGGAATCGATCAGTCCGAAAAAAACTGTCATCGGAGCCATCGGCGGGACACTGCTGGCTGTCGCGATTGTCATCGTCCTTGGACCCTATACGGTGGCGCATCTATCAATATCCCAACAAATTCTTTTGGGGATAGCAATTGCCGTCATCGGACAAATCGGCGATCTCGCCGAATCTGCGTATAAACGCACATATAACGTGAAAGACTCTGGCACGATACTACCCGGTCATGGCGGCATACTCGATCGGTTTGACAGCATCATATTTGTGTTTCCGGCAGTATACGTGCTGTTTTTATACATATAAATTGAGGTGACGTATGAAAAAGAAAATTGCGATTCTAGGCTCGACCGGTTCGATAGGAACACAGACACTGGATATTGTAAATGAGCACCGGGATGGATTTGAGATTGTCGGTTTAACGGCAGGGAAAAATATCGATCTTTTGGAACGACAAATACGCACCCACAAACCGCAGATCGTAGCGGTGGAAACACTGGAGTTAGCCCGGGCATTGGCTAGCAAAATTGCCGACATCTCCCCAGCAGTCGCAGTGTTACATGGACTGGACGGTTTAAATGCCATCGCCTCCCTAGATGAAATTGATATTTTAGTGACGGCGGTCGTCGGAACGGTCGGGTTGATTCCTACGGTTCACGCATTGAAGAATGGTAAGCGCATTGCCCTAGCAAATAAGGAGACATTAGTTGCCGCCGGGGCTATCATTATGCAAATGGCTGAGCAGTACAATGCGGAAATTATCCCGGTCGACAGCGAGCATTCAGCGATTTTTCAATGTTTACAAGGGGAAGCATACAAGCAAATTGATACGATACATTTGACGGCATCGGGAGGTTCTTTTCGCGGCAGAAGCAGAGAGGAGCTCGTCGGAGTGACCGTTGAACAAGCGCTGAAACATCCTAATTGGAGTATGGGCGCGAAAATAACGATTGATTCAGCCACTATGATGAATAAAGGTCTGGAAGTTATCGAAGCCCATTGGTTATTTGGCGTGCCTTATGATAAAATTAATGTTATTATTCATCCGGAGAGCATTGTACATTCGATGGTTGAATTTTCCGATACTTCTGTAATCGCGCAATTGGGAGTGCCGAACATGAGAATACCGATTCAATATGCATTGACATATCCCGAGCGTGTGCGGAACCAGCAGCCTAGATTATCACTCACCGAGCTTGCTCAGTTGCGTTTTGAACAGCCGGATTACGATACATTCGAATGTTTGAAAATTGCCTATGAAGTTGGTAAAATCGGTGGTACAGCTCCGGTAGTTATGAATGCGGCGAATGAAGTGGCTGTCCAGTTGTTTTTAGAAAAGCGTATCGAATTTTTGCAAATTGTAGATATTGTGAAACAAGCATTGTCTAAGCATTCGGTCAATCACAATCCGAGTTTGGAAGAAATTATTGAGATTGATCGACTGACGAGAGTGCAAATTTTGAATGGCGGTGATATATAGTATGCAAACAGCAATTGCGACAATTGTAGTTTTTGGGTTGATTGTTTTTATACATGAGTTGGGACACTTCTTAGTTGCGAAAAAAGTCGGGATATTGGTCAGAGAATTCGCGATCGGTTTTGGACCGAAGCTCGTTTCTTTCAAAAAAGGAGAAACGGTCTATTCGATTCGGGTTTTGCCACTTGGAGGATTTGTACGGATGGCAGGCGAAGATCCTGAGACATACGATATGAAAAACGGAGTAAAAGTTGGTCTGACATTAGACGCTGATTTAAAAGTCGTCAAAGTCGATCTCGACCCCCATGAGCGCTACGAGATTATGGGAAAGATCGAGGCATTCGATATTGAAAAAGAAATGTTTATCCGCATCACATCCGATACGCGCAGCGCGACGTACTATCTTCGTGAAGATGCTTTAATTGTCAAGGGCAAAGAAGAAATGCAAGTCGCTCCGCTGGATCGTAAATTCAACGGCAAAACGGTAGGGCAGAGAATGGCGGCGATTTCTGCCGGGCCAATCATGAACTTTTTGCTTGCCGGTCTATTATTTGCCGCTGTGTTTGCTATTACCGGAATGCCTACTGACAGTAACATCATCGGAGAAGTCGTTCCTGGTTCGCCGGCAGCAATTGCCGGGATAGAAGCCGGTGACCAAATTGTCAAAATCGAAGGGACTTCGATTCAGACATGGCAAGAACTTGTGACACAGATCAGTTCACATGCGAACCAAGCGATTAATCTGGAAATTCAACGCGGCGGACAAATATTACCGATGACACTGACACCGGAGGAGCAAGACGGCAGCGGTAAAATCGGCATTATGCAGATGACCGAAGATGTCGGCTGGATGAGCATTCCTTATGGATTTCAGCGGACATATGAAATGGCAGGGTTGTTACTAACGAGTCTCGGCGAAATTGTAACGGGGCGAGTAGAGGCTGATTTGGCAGGACCGGTGGGGATTGTACAGATGATTGGTGTTCAGGCAAACGCTGGCATTGAGCGCTTAATCAATTTTGCCGGATTTCTGAGCTTGAACTTAGGGATCATCAATCTTTTGCCATTCCCGGCACTTGATGGCGGGCGACTGGTGTTCCTCGCGCTGGAGGGATTGCGCGGCAAACCGGTTGATCCGAACAAAGAAGGGCTTGTGCATTTTGTCGGTTTCGCTTTGTTAATGCTGTTAATTGTCATCGTCACATATCATGATGTCGTGCGTATATTCGATTGAAAATTGATGGTGGGGAGCTATCCATATGTTTTTACGAGAACAAACGAAAATCGTCCGCGTCGGTGATGTACAAATTGGCGGTCAGAATAATGTCGTCATCCAATCGATGACCAATACCGACACGCGGGACGCGGAACAGACATTAGAACAAATCCATCACTTGGCGGAGGCGGGTTGTGAACTCGTACGAGTGGCTGTGCCCGATATGGAAGCGGCGAAGGCGATTCGCACGATCAAAAAACGCTCGCCGTTGCCGGTGATCGCCGATATCCATTTTGATCATAAATTAGCTTTGGAAGCGCTGGAAAACGGAATTGACAAAATCAGAATTAATCCGGGTAATATCGGTGATGCTGAAAAGCTGAAAGCCGTTGTTATGAAAGCGAAGCAAAACCGAGTGCCGATCCGGATTGGCGTCAACTCCGGTTCGATTGAACGCGAGTTGTTACAGAAGTACGGGCACCCGACTCCCCAGGCAATGGTAGAGAGTGCGCAAAAGCATATCCACTTATTAGAGGAGCTCGATTTCACCGATATCGTGATTTCTTTAAAAGCATCGAATGTGTCGCTGAGTTTGCAGGCATATTTGCTGATGGCAGAATCCTCAAACTATCCTTTGCATGTAGGCATTACAGAAGCAGGTACGATCTTTCAAGGAAGCATCAAATCAGCTGTCGGGTTAGGTGCTATTTTGTCGCGCAACATCGGTGATACGATCCGCGTTTCTTTGACGGGGGATCCGGTAGAAGAAATTAAAGTGGCAAAGACAGTCTTGAAGAGCTTGAATCTGTATGATGTCGGTCCGGAGTTGATTTCCTGTCCGACATGCGGACGTTGCCAAATACCGTTGATCGATTTGGCAAATCAAGTGGAGCAAGAACTACAAAACATAAAAAAGCCATTAAAGGTTGCCGTCATGGGATGTGCCGTCAACGGACCGGGTGAGGCGCGGGAAGCCGATATCGGCATCGCCGGGGGAAAAGGCGAAGGGTTATTATTTAGAAAAGGCGAAATCATCAAAAAGGTCAAGCAAGAAGATTTGCTCGATGAATTAATCAAGGAATTACACTCGATAGAAACTGAGTAATGTGCCGGAGGGAATGCAGAGATGAAACAGCAAAAAATGTTGATACCGACGTTGCGGGAAGTGCCGTCGGATGCAGAAGTTATTAGCCATAAACTGATGTTGCGCGCAGGTCTAATCAGACAATTGGCATCGGGTGTCTATACGTACCTGCCAATCGGTCTGCGGGCGCTGAAAAAAGTCGAGGAAATTGTCAGACAAGAGATGAACCGGAGCGGCGCTCAGGAAATTTTGACATCGGCGATTCAACCGGCGGAGCTTTGGCACACTTCGGGAAGATGGAATGCTTACGGACCCGAATTGATGCGTTTGAAAGACCGTCACGGCAGGGACTTCGTTTTAGGACCGACACATGAAGAGGTGTTCACGTCTTTAATGGGGGCGGAAGTGAATTCCTACAAAAAACTGCCGATGACGTTATATCAAATACAGACGAAATATCGCGATGAGCGCAGACCGCGCTTTGGGGTAATCCGTGCCCGGGAATTTATTATGAAAGATGCTTATTCCTTTGATGTCAATTCCGAAGGATTGGATTCCAGCTATCAAGTGATGTATGATGCCTACCACCGTATTTTTCAGCGCTGTGAACTAAATTATCGGGCGGTTGATGCCGATAGCGGTGCGATTGGCGGTAACGGAGGTACCCATGAATTCATGGCACTTTCAGAGATCGGTGAGGACACGATCGCCCATTGCAAGCAATGCGGGTATGCTGCCAATTTAGAAAAGGCGGAAACAGTATTACGCGCACCGGCAAATGGACAAGCATCGACGGAACAAACTTTAGAAAAAGTTGCGACACCGGATATGAAGACAATTAAACAAGTAGCGGAGTTTCTCCAAGTGGCGGAAGCCAATACGATCAAGACGCTGTTTTACTCGATCGATAAACAGCCTGTTGCCGTCTTATTGCTGGGAAATGACGAGGTCAATGAAATCAAATTGAAGAATTTGCTCCAAGCAGACGAAGTGGAGCTGTTAGACGAACAAATCGTCAAGCAGTTAACCGGTCAAGACATCGGCTTTATCGGACCGGTAGGCTTACCGGAGTCAATTCGCATTGTCGCAGATATCGAGATTCAGAATATTAAAAATGCTGTCGCCGGAGCCAATGAAAAAGATTACCACCTGCTGAATGTCAACTATCCACGAGATTTTCAAGTTGAGCAATTTGCCGATATCAAGAACATTCAAGAAGGGGATCCTTGCCCGAAATGCGGAACGGCAGTGGAGTTTGACAGAGGAATCGAAGTCGGTCACGTGTTCAAGCTGGGAACGAAATACAGCGAATCGATGAATGCGACGTATTTGGACGAAAACGGACGCGCACAACAGATGGTCATGGGATGCTACGGCATTGGTGTCTCACGTGCCGTGGCGGCGATTGTCGAACAACACAGTGACGAGCACGGAATTATCTGGCCGAAAGCGGTGGCTCCGTTCGCCGTTCATATCATACCGGTCAACGTACAGAACGAATTGCAGCGTGAGAAGGCAAATGAGATTTACGAGCAATTATTGCAGCAAAACGTCGAGGTGCTTTTCGATGACCGCAATGAACGTGCAGGAGTGAAATTCAAAGACGCGGACTTGATCGGTATTCCATTGCGGATTGTCGTTGGCGGCAAGATCGACGACGGTTATGTTGAATTGAAATATCGGAAAACAGGCGAAAGTAAAGACGTAGCCATTGGTCAGATTGTAGAGACGGTTTTAGCTGAAATATAGACAAGGAGTTTCTGTAATATGATTGCTAAAATGCGAGAAAATTTCACAAAATTAACGAGTCATATGGCATGGAATTGCCAAGACGATGCACTCATGTTTAAAGAAGCGGCGTTACGCAAGTTGGAGATCAGCAAAAGCAGCCGTACATGGACTCTGCACATTCAATTGCCACAGGTATTACCTGTGGCAATTTTAAGAGACTTTTGCCTCCAGATAGAAACGATGTATACGGCGACAGCGAACATTCAATGGCATTTTTATTACGAAGCCGCAGAGATTCACGATCAGCTGATTGATCAATATTGGTCTGAATGGATCAGACCACAGTTATACGGCATGCATCCGTGTTTACAAGGAATTATAGATAATTTGACATATCAGAAGACGGCAAGTGACCGAGCGATCCAATTTACGCTCGTCACGGTCAATGAATTAGGCGTGAAAACGCTACAGGCAAAACGCGTGCCGGAGTTTCTGGCAGATGTGTTAAGCAGGTACCTGGATATTCGTCCGTCGGTGGAAATTCAAGTCATCAAAGATGAACTGTCCATGCAAGTGTATTTGGAAGAACAGCAGCAATTGGAACAGGCGTATGTCAATGAAGTTATCTATGAGCAGCAGCAATCACAGATGAAGAGGGAAAAGAATAAAGAGGACAAGGGTTCGGCGGAAGCTTCGCCCGTATTATTAGGTAAAGATATTTCCGATGTCGATCTTCATACGATCGCATCGATCAACGAAGGAACCGATCAACCGGTTCTGATTGGCAGGGTTTTTGGGTATGATACGCGTTCGCTGAAAAGTGGAAAATTGCTCGTCAGTTTTAATTTGACGGATGAGAGGGATTCGATTAAAGTCAAAGCGTTCATCAAAGACGACAGCGAGCAGATTGAGAAAATTTCCGTCATTAAGAAGACGTCCTATGTTAAAGTACGCGGTTATGTGCAATATGATACATATGAGAAGCAAGTCGTACTAATGGCTAAAGACATTATGATTTCATCGCCTCCGGCGGAGCGCATGGATCGCATGCCGCGCAAACGCGTTGAATTGCATTTGCATACGCCAATGAGTCCGATGGACGGTGTGAGCAGCGTGCAATCACTGATATCCACGGCGGCAAAATGGGGTCATAAAGCGATTGCCGTCACGGACCATGGAGTTGTCCAAGCATTCCCAGACGCGTTCGATGCGGCACAGAAACACGATATCAAGTTGATTTACGGCGTAGAAGGATACCTCGTCAATGACGGTGTGCCAATTGTTTTCAATTGCTCAGAGCAAGCGTTTGACGAACAGACAGTCTATACGGTATTTGACACGGAAACGACCGGGCTTTCAGCGGTGGAGAATTCATTGACAGAGATAGCGGCTGTCAAAATTCAGAACAATCAGATTATCGATCAATTTCAGACACTGGTAAAGCCACGGGATTACATTTCCGATAAAATTGAAAAACTGACGGGGATCAGCAATGCAATGGTGGCAAACGCTCCCGCACCGGCTGTGGCACTGGAACAGTTTATGTCTTTTATCGGTGATTCAGTACTTGTCGCGCACAATGCGTCATTTGATATGAAATTTATCAACGCCGGTCTGCACAGTATTCAGCGCCAAACTCTGACCAATCCGGTAATTGATACAGTCTCGATGGCGCGGTACGCCATTCCTGGGTTGAAATCGTATAAGTTGAATTTACTATGCAAACACTTAGATATCGTACTGGAAAACCATCATCGGGCGTTGGATGATGCCACCGCCACCGGGAAAATGTTTATTGAGTTGCTGACGATTATATTGCAGCGCGGAATTGCGAGTTTACGAGAATTGAATCATCAAGTGGTGACGGTCGATATGCAAAAATTGAAACCGTATCACATTATCTTATTGGCGAAGAATCAGGTGGGGTTGAAAAATTTATATAAATTAATCTCCCTTTCCCATATTAAATATTTTTACCGGACGCCGCGTATTCCCAAGAGCGAATTGATCAAGCATAGGGAGGGAATCATCGTCGGCTCCGCTTGCGAAGCAGGTGAACTCTTCCAGTCGATTTTGCTCAACAGCCCGGAACAGGAAGTCGAGGAAATTGCTAGATTTTACGATTATCTAGAAATTCAGCCTGTCGGCAACAACGATTTTATGGTACAAAACGGAGCTGTCCAGCATGTGCGGGCACTCCAACAATTGAACGAGCGAATCTATCAATTAGGCAAAAAGCTCAACAAACCGGTGGCGGCGACGGGAGACGTACATTTTTTAAATCCGTCTGATGCCAAGTTTCGGGAGATTCTCATGACCGGGAAAGGATTTTCCGACGCCTCCAATCAACCGCCGCTGTATTTAAAAACGACAGAGGAAATGCTAGCGGAATTTTCCTATTTGGGAACGAAAGCGGCAGAAGAAGTCGTAATCGACGTGCCGGCGGCAATCAATGAGCAAATTGAAGTTTTAAAGCCATTCCCCGATGAATTGTTCACTCCGGTGATCGAGGGAGCAGAAGAGCAGATCCGGGAAATGGGTTACGCGAAGGCGCGTAGAATCTATGGCGACCCGCTGCCGGAGATTGTCGAGAAGCGCTTAGAGCGCGAGTTGAACAGCATCATCGGCAACGGATTTGCCGTCATCTATTTAATTGCCCAGAAACTTGTCACGAAATCATTAAGTGACGGGTATTTAGTCGGCTCACGTGGTTCAGTCGGTTCGTCATTTGTGGCGACGATGGTCGATATCACAGAGGTGAATCCTCTGCCGCCGCACTATGTCTGCCCGGAATGCAAAAAAAGCATATTTATTACCGATGGTTCGATCGGTTCGGGTTTCGACTTGCCTAATAAGGATTGTCCAGATTGTAGTAAACGCATGATTAAAGACGGGCATGACATACCATTTGAAACATTTATGGGCTTTAAAGGCGATAAAGTTCCCGATATCGATTTGAATTTCTCCGGCGATTACCAACCGAGAGCCCATAAATATGTCGAAGAACTATTCGGCAAGGATTATGTATTCCGTGCAGGGACGATTTCCACAGTGGCAGAAAAAACAGCGTATGGCTATGTGCAGAAATACGCGGAGGAGAAGAATATCGTCTTTCGCAATGCGGAAATTGAGCGCTTAGTTAAGGGATGTACGGGCATTAAGCGCACCACCGGACAGCATCCGGGCGGTCAGATGGTCATACCGAATTACAAAGATGTGCACGATTTTACGCCGATTCAATTTCCGGCGGATGCTAAGGATTCGGAGCATTATACGACGCACTTCGATTACCACGCGATCAGCGGTAGACTATTGAAACTCGATATTCTCGGACATGACGATCCAACCGTGATCCGTATGTTGCAGGATTTGACAGGTATTGACCCGAATGAAATACCGACGGATGATCCGCAGACGATGAGCTTGTTCCGGTCCACCGATGCGTTGGCAATCAATCCGGAAGAAATTCAGTCGCCAGTTGCCACATTTGCGATACCGGAATTTGGCACGAAATTTGTCCGGCAGATGTTAGAGGATACCCGCCCGACGACATTTGCGGAATTGGTGCAAATCAGTGGGCTTTCACATGGTACCGACGTATGGCTGAATAACGCTCAAGAATTGATTAGAAGCAAGAAAGCCGTTCTCTCGGAGGTCATTTCCACACGTGACGACATTATGGTA
Organism: Bacillota bacterium; assembly: GCA_023388635.1. Classification (GTDB taxonomy): domain Bacteria; phylum Bacillota; class Bacilli; order Desulfuribacillales; family Desulfuribacillaceae; genus JAEWFW01. Next base: position 86,424 of record JAEWFW010000038.1, on the reverse strand, counting down.
TATTTAATTCATAAAGGGTTGGAGCCGAGCATGGCGTTTAAAATTATGGAGAAAGTGCGTAAAGGAAAAGGTCTAGTGCCGGAAGACGAGCAAGAAATGAAGAAACACGGTGTGCCCGATTGGTATATATGGTCGTGTAATCAGATCAAATATATGTTTCCTAAGGCGCATGCCGTCGCCTATGTATTGATGGCGGTACGAATCGCTTATTTTAAAGTCCATTATCCACTGGCATTCTATGCGACGTACTTTTCCGTGCGCGCGGAAGACTTCGATATCGACGTCATGGTACGCGGGAAAGAGGCGATTCAGGTCGCGTTAAAAGAGATACAGGACAAAGGGAACATGGCGACGACGAAAGAGAAGAACCTCGCCACCGTATTGGAAGTCGCCTATGAAATGAATTTGCGCGGCTACGTATTCCATCCGATTGATATTGCGCGCTCCGATGCGACCAAATTTATCATTGCCGATAATGGATTGATTCCGCCGTTCTTGGCGCTGCCGGGTGTGGGGCAAGCCGCGGCACAGGGAATTGCTGCGGCTAACGAAGGCGGAGAAGTGCTATCGATTGAAGATTTCCAAGAACGCAGCAAGATATCAAAAACTGTATTAGAGACGCTGAAAGAGCAAGGGTGTTTAAAAGGCTTGCCGGAGACCAATCAATTGACACTATTCTAACCTGACTAACTTGGCGTAAGTCTCCCACCTCCTTAGGCGGGAGTCCAACGCCAACTAAGTCATGCATTTGCAGTTCTAAAATTCAGTTGGAGTAAAAGAATCTCCACCTGAATTAAGAACTTGCTTCAAAAAAAATGAAAGGAACGATGGGCATGAGTTTTCTCAAAAAACTCTCGGAACAAGTAAATGATGTAGGCAAAAAATCAAAAGAGCTCATGGAAATTTCTAAATTAAAAGTGCAAATAGGCAAACTGGAATTAGATCGATCAGGCAAATTTAAAGAACTGGGCAAAAACGTGTACATCAGCTATCGTGATAATATCGACAATGATGACAAGTCGATTGCCATTTGCGGAGAAATCAGTCAGATCGAAAAACAGATTCACGCACTGGAACAAGAGGTCATTGAGAAATCAGCGGAAAAAGTTACATGCTCCACTTGCGGCAATGTCATCAGCGGCGAAGTAACGTTTTGCAGCAAGTGCGGACAACAGATGAAAATCATCGAAATGACGGTACAAGAAGAAGTCACCGAAATGGCAGATCACGATTCGGAAATGGAAAGTTCAGATGTGCAGCCAAACATAGCGTCTGATATGGAATCAAAAGTCGGATCAAATGCGGCATCTGATCTGGAACCGGATTCAGCGACCATCGATCATACGAAAACGCTATAAAAGTTGCAAAAAGAAACCAATAATGCTATAATCTTTTAGAGATATTGAATAAACAACTTCTTAAGAGTGGGCTTTCCCACTCTTTTGTGCATACATATGAGTGTTTATCCATACAGATCGAAACTCTATCCTGCAATTAAAGCAAGTTCTTAATTCAGGTAGAATCAAAATAGGAGGAAGTTATGCCAACAACGGAAAAAATCATTCAAATTGTAGAGAAAATTGCCAAGCCGATTGTCGAATCGAATCATTTGGATTTGGTTGATGTTGAATTCGTCAAAGAAGGGGATAATTGGTTTTTGCGCGTCATCATTGACAAAGAAGGCGGTATTGATATCGATGATTGCGGAAGAATCAGTGAGAAGATCAGCAAAAAACTCGATGAATTGGATCCGATTGATGCAAGTTATTTTCTGGAAGTCTGTTCGCCTGGCGCTGAACGTCCATTGAAAACGCGGGAAGATATAGAAGAAGCGATCGGCGAATATGTTCATATAAAAACGAATCAGGAAATTGACGGAGCTTTTGACTTTGAAGGCGAGTTGCTCGCATTTGCAGATGAGATGGTAGGAATAAAAGACGGGAAACAGCGGGTTACGATACCTTATCATTTGATCGCCAAAATACGTCTTGCTATTAAATTTTAAATAGGGGAAAGGAGAGAAATCAGTTGAAAGTCCATTTTTTAGATGCATTGCATGATTTAGAAAAAGAAAAAGGTATTGATAAAGAGATCCTGTTGGAAACGATAGAAGCGGCGCTGATCACCGGTTACAAAAAGAATTTTAATCAAGCGAGTAATGTCAGGGTAGCGATCGACAGGGAAAACGGTATCGTCAAAGTATTTTCCAGAAAAACTGTCGTTGAACATGTAACGGACCCGAACACGCAGATGTCATTAGATGCGGCTCGTGATATTAACCAGGTGTATCAAGAAGGTGACATCATCGAAGTGGAGGTCACACCAAAGGATTTCGGTCGAATTGCCGCACAAACGGCAAAACAAGTTGTCACACAGCGCATTCGTGAAGCGGAACGGGGAATTATATATGAAGAATATGCCGACCGGGCTGATGATATTATCAACGGGCTGATTCAACGAAAAGATTCCAAATATGTGTATATAGAACTGGGAAAAACCGAAGCGGTTTTGCCTGTGTCTGACCAAATGCTTAATGAAACATACCAGCCTAATGATCGGATTAAAGTTTACATCTCCAAAGTAGAAAAGACACCGAAAGGTCCACAAATTCTTGTATCGAGAACACATGCCGGACTTTTAAAGAGATTGTTCGAGCTGGAAGTGCCGGAAATTTACGATGGAGTTGTGGAAATCAAATCGGTCGCAAGGGAAGCAGGACAACGATCGAAGATTGCCGTACATTCTAACAATCATGAAGTCGATCCGGTAGGAGCATGTGTAGGACCGAAAGGAATGCGGGTGCAGACGATCGTCAACGAGTTGAAAGGTGAAAAAATCGATATCGTGCGTTGGTGTGCTAATCCTGCCGAGTATGTCGCCAATGCGTTGAGTCCATCCAAGGTCATACATGTAAAGATTAACGAAGCAGAGAAATCTGCATTTGTGATCGTTCCTGATTATCAGCTTTCATTGGCGATCGGCAAAGAAGGGCAGAATGCTCGATTGGCTGCGAAATTGACGAACTGGAAAATTGATATCAAGAGTGAGTCACAATATGAAGAGGCCGTCAAAGATGGCGTCATGGAAGAGATCGACATGAGTGATGCCCAGTTTTTTGATACGATAGACGATGACATCATGACAGAGGAGTGATGCCGATGAAAAAGCGTAAAATTCCTATGAGAAAATGCGTAGGGTGTCAGGAAATGAAGCCTAAAAAGACTATGCTCCGTGTCGTCAATAGCTCCGAGAACCAGATCGACATCGATACGACAGGGAAAAAGAGCGGTCGAGGCGCCTACGTATGCTATGATGAAGCTTGCCTCGAAAAAGCGATGAAGAACAAAGGCTTGGAAAGAGGTTTGGAAGCGAAAATCAGCCAAGAGACATATGAGGCAATATCGTATAGCATCAAGCGCTATCTCCTGCTGAATCAAAATCCGGAGATATAATATATGCAACCGATTCTCAATTTTTTGGGGCTGGCAAATCGAGCCGGCAAAGTTGTCAGTGGTCAGGATTTAGTCGTCAAGGCAGTGCAGCATCGACAGGCAGTGCTTGTTATCATAGCAAATGATGCATCGGAGCAAAGTAAGAAACTGTATATCGATAAATGCCGTTTTTATCATACAACATATCAATTTTTCGCGACAAAAGATAGCCTCGGAAACGCCATAGGAAAAGAGGCGAGAAGTGCTTGTGCGATTCTTGATAACGGATTTGCAAAAAAATTAGTGTCTATGATCGAACAAAATAGCGGAGGTGAATAGTATGAGTAAAATTCGAATTTATGAATACGCCAAACAAGTCAATATGAGTTCAAAAGAAATTATAGAAATTTTAAAGCGGTTAAACAAAAGCGTCGGAAACCACATGAGCATTGTGGAAGCGGGAGATATCAAAGAAATTGAAAATTATATAAAGAGTTTGAAAGAGAAAAATGAAGTTAATAGGGCGACGGAACAGGCGGCGAAGCCAAAGCCAGCGCGAACGGATACTTCCAATAGAGAGCAGCATAGCAGCGCGAGGGCGAAACCGACTACCCATGCTGCCGGCTCCGGTACATCTGCCAATAAGAGTAACTTCCAGCAGAAGAAGCAACCGCAGCAAACCAGACCCAATACTAATTATGCACAGAATGCAGCGCCATCACATAGGAACAGTCAGGCACCAACTCATACACAGCAGCGTTCGACGCCTGCAAATAACTTACAGAAAGAAAAGGAAAATACAACTACACGTATGAAAACAACTCCAATAGCTAAGGAAAAACCACAGAATAAATTTGATCGCTTCAGCGATACAAGAGATATCAATGGGCTGAAAAAAGGTAAATCGAAGAAACCGTACCAAAAGAATAGAGGTTCACAACCTAAAAAAGTGAACACAGAACCACCGAAGACACCGACGAAGATTACATACAAAGGGGAAACGACTGTCGGCGATTTGGCAAAAATGCTGAAAAAAGAACCTTCAGAAATTATCAAGAAATTAATGTTTTTAGGAACGATGGCGACAATTAACCAAGAACTTGATTTGGATACAGTCACCCTAATTGCGGAAGAATACGGAACGACGGTAGAAGAGAAAATTGAACAACCGTTGGAAGACTTCGAAGTGATCGTCGATGTCGATGATGAAAAAGATTTGCAGACGCGTCCGCCGGTTGTAACGATTATGGGACACGTAGACCATGGAAAAACGACATTACTTGATACGATTCGTGAAACGAAGGTCACGGAAGGGGAATTCGGTGGAATTACCCAGCATATTGGTGCATATCAAGTTAGAATCAACGATAAAAAAATCACATTCCTTGATACACCAGGTCACGCCGCTTTTACCAGTATGAGAGCGAGAGGCGCGAAAATTACCGATATTACCATTCTTGTAGTGGCAGCCGATGACGGAGTTATGCCACAAACGGTAGAAGCAATTAACCATGCTAAGGCAGCCGGCGTGCCAATTATCGTCGCCGTGAATAAAGTTGATAAGCCGGATGCGAATCCCGATCGCGTCAAACAAGAGCTTGTCGAGTACGAATTGATACCGGAAGAGTGGGGCGGTAGTACTATATTTGTGCCAATTTCCGCGTTGAAAAACGAAGGAATCGAGGACTTACTCGAAATGGTATTACTCGTAGCCGAAGTCGAAGAATTAAAAGCCAATCCGAATAAGCGGGCGCGCGGTACTGTCATTGAATCACAGCTTGACAAAGGACGTGGTTCCCTGGCGACAGTTTTAGTCCAGACAGGAACACTGAAAATCGGTGATGCGGTCATCGTCGGAAATGCCTATGGACGTATTCGTGCGATGATCAACGATCAGGGTAAAAGAGTGCGGACGGCGGAGCCTTCTATGCCGGTAGAAATCACCGGAATGTCGGAAGTGCCAAATGCGGGCGATCAATTTATCGTAGTCGATGACGACAAAACGGCGAGAGTCATTGCCGAAAGAAGACAAATGAAAGAAAAGCAACAGACATTAAAAACGACGAGCAAAATCACATTGGATGATCTGTACAAACAGATTAAAGAAGGAACTGTTAAAGATTTAAATATCATCATAAAAGCTGATGTTCATGGATCAGCCGAAGCACTTCGCAGCTCGTTGGAGAAAATCGATATTGAAGGTGTTCAAGTACGCACAGTCCACACCGGGGTCGGAGCGATCACTGAATCTGATGTAATCTTGGCATCGGCATCGAATGCGATCGTCATCGGATTTAACGTCAGACCACAGCCGAATGCCAAAAAGACAGCAGAACATGAAAATGTCGATATACGTCTACACAGTATTATTTATAAAGCAATCGAAGAAATTGAATCGGCACTGAAAGGTCTGCTTGATCCAGAATACAAAGAAGTGATTCTCGGTCACGCGGAAATTCGCCAAATCATTAAAGTATCAAAAATCGGCAGCATCGCCGGCTCCTATGTTTTGGACGGCAAGATCGTTCGCGGCAGACAAGTGCGCGTGATTCGTGACGGGATCGTCGTTTTTGAAGGCGAAATGAGTTCGTTAAAACGCTTCAAAGATGACGTGAAAGAAGTAGCCACCGGATATGAGTGCGGGATTACGATTGAACGATATAACGATTTCATCGAGGGCGATGTAATCGAAGTATTCGAAATGCAAAAAGTAGAAAGAACCTAAAAAGTGAAACAAACCTAATTTGAGGTGATAAGTATGAGTAATAACGTACGTGTTCATCGTGTAGCAGAGCAAATTAAAAAAGAAGTATCACAATTGATACAGAATGAAATTAAAGATCCGCGTATTGGCTTTATCACCGTCACAGATGTGGAAGTGACCGGAGATTTGCAGCAGGCGACAATTTACATTTCTATATTAGGCAGCGAGGCACAAAAACGAGATTCGCTGCTGGGATTGGGAAAAGCCGAAGGCTTTATACGCCGCGAGATCGGCAAGCGTATTCGTTTGCGCCATACGCCGGAAATTTCCTTTTCCTTCGATAGCTCGATTGAATATGGCAGCAAAATCGAAAAGCTGTTGTCGGATATCAAAGCAGAAGAAAATCATCCCGAGGATGATACAGAAGATAAGGAAGATTAAGAGGATTTAGACGACACAAATGAAGTCAGTAGAATATAATAAATCAGATGGACAATATGTAAGCAGATAAGGGTGTAAATATGGAAAATTCGATTATGGAAACAATCAAATTACACGACAATTTTTTGATTGTTTCCCATATTAACCCTGACGGTGATACCATAGGTGCTGCGTTGGCTATGGCATTAGTATTGGAGCGATACGGGAAAACGTATCAAATAGTCAATGAAGGGGAAATACCTAAGCGATATCAGTTTTTACCCCTTGTGATGCAAATGAAAACGCCCGATCAACTGCAATGTACATTTTCTCATATCATTACAGTCGATTGCGCCGATGAACATCGCGTTGGTACACGAGTCAAGGAAAAGATTGACCCCAATTATCAAACATGGATTAACATCGATCATCACCCGACCAATACAAATTTCGGCACGATTAATTTCGTCGATCCACAGGCTGCATCTACAACTGTCATTATCTATGAACTTTTAAAAGCGTTAAATATCCCTTTAGATTATGATCTCTCCTTATGTTTATATACGGGGCTGATGACCGATACGGGTTCCTTTAAATATTCCAACACGACATCTGAGGTTCATGAGATTGCCGCAGATTTAGTTGCTTACGGCATCAATGTAAACGATGTGTTCGACAGATTATATGAGACGATGACGTTAGCAAAAATACGTTTTCTACAATCGGCGCTACGGTCTGTCAACGTCGATTCATCAGGGAAAATTGCCTGGATTGATCTCGATATGCGACAATCTGACGCTTCACTGGAACTGGACGATGTCGATGGGATGGTCGATTATCCGCGCAGCATCGAGGGGGTTGAGGTAGCAATCGCCTTTAAAATTCTCGAACAGGAAAAAGTTAAAGTGAGTTTGCGCTCGAAAAAATATGTCGATGTCAGCCAAATTGCGTGTGAATTTAACGGTGGCGGACATAAGCGCGCCTCGGGATGTATGTTGACGGATTCGCTGGATGTGGCGAGGTATAAAGTCATTCAAGCAATACAAAAATATCTATGACAGGTGTAAATATGGTTTTTCATGGTTTTATCAATATTAACAAGCCTAGCGGCATGACATCCCATGATGTCGTGGCAAGAATCAGAAGAATTTTGTCGATGAAAAGGGTCGGACATACAGGTACATTAGATCCGCAAGTCACAGGTGTGCTGCCGATCGCGGTCGGTCAAGCGACGAAGTTGGCAGAATACGTGCAAAATGCTCCTAAAACCTATGAAGGTTCATTGGTTTTAGGTATAGCAACTGACACCGAAGATATCTCCGGCAGCATCTTAGAAAAGCGGTTATTTGACAATCCCCTTGATATACAGAGTGTCCAAAACGTAATGACAGCACTCACGGGACCGATGGAACAACAGCCGCCCATGTACTCCGCTGTGAAGGTCAATGGTAAGAAACTTTATGAACTGGCGCGAAAAGGGATTGAGATAGAACGAAAGTCGCGGATGATCACAGTATACGATTTTTGTTGTCTAGGAATCGGACAGACAGACATACAAGATGAGCGATACCCTGTGATTCATTTTCGCGTGCGCTGTTCCAAGGGAACGTATGTGAGGACATTGTGTGTTCAATTAGGCAAGATGCTTGATACACCGGCTTGCATGTTCGAGCTCACGCGTACAGAAGCGGGAGGTTTTGTGATTGAGGATAGTATATCCTTGGAGCAAATCCAGCAATTGGCTGTCGACCGTCATTATGAGCAATTTATCCAGAGGATAGACACACCACTTTCGTCAATGCCGGCTCTCCACCTTTCGCAAGATTGGTCTGGAAAGCTGTATAACGGAGTTCCCTATCGCCTGTGCGATAAGGAAAATTGGCGACAGTATACAGACTCCTTGGGAGCGCTATTCCGCATTTATGACGATAGGGGGAACTTTTTCGCTCTGTATAAACTGACTTCCGCAAGCGAGACTTGCGTAGAGTGGAAGGCGGAGAAATTGTTTACTGATGCTCTCTAGACCGTAATTGAAGCAAGTTCTTAATTCAGGTTAAATAATGAGTAACTAAATAGTGAATCATTTGACAAGACTCCGTATGGAAATTATCTATACAGAGTCTGTTTTTTTGTTCACATAGCACATGTCACTAAATACCCTGTGTCTATATTGATATAGTATGTATTAACTAGATATATTTAACTAATAGTTAGTAAAAAATAATAATTTATTAAAAGTTTATACTCATTTTAAATGAGAAATATTGTAAAGATGCAGAAAATGTGATATTTTTAGTGAGGCTACATGATATATAAAAATATGGAGGGGTTAAAAAAATGAAAAAAGTATTATCGATTTTTTTAGTAGTAGCTTTATTGGCTATTTCGTTAGTAGGTTGCAGTGATACACCTGAACAATCACAAACACCGCCGGCTACTACCGGACCGGAAGTTAAACCAGATACACCAGATACACCTGCTACACCTGCACCAGAAGCAGATGGAGGAATTGCTAAAATTGGTTTAGGTCATGTCATCAAAATTGGCAGTTCTAAAGAATTAGAAGGCGAAACAACTCCTGTAGGTCAAGTTGATAACACGATTGCGGCTGTAGCATTTGACAAAGACGGCAAGATCGTAAAAGTTACAGTTGATACTGTACAAACAAAAGTGGCATTTGATAAAGACCTTAAGCTTACAACTGATTTAACTGCAGAACTCAAATCAAAAGTAGAGCTTGGCGATGGATACGGCATGGTTAAAGCTTCTTCAATCGGCAAAGAGTGGTACCAGCAAATGGCAGAATTCGAAAAGTGGATGATTGGTAAAACTGTTGCTGAAGTAAAAGCATTGCCAGTGAAAGAAAGAGATGCTTCTCATAAAGCAGTACCTGATGTTCCAGAACTTGCTTCTACAGTAACAATTACAGTAGAAGGATACATTGAGGCAGTGGAAGAAGCTTACCAAAAAGCAGTGGCAGTGGAAGCTGGCGCTGAAAAATTAGGATTGGGTCACGATATCGGCATTGGTAAATCTAAAGGCTTAGATGGAGACAATGGTCCTGTAGTTCAAGTTGACACGACGATTGCTGCAACGGCATTCGATGCTAGCGGAAAAGTAGTGAAAACTATTGTCGATGTTGCACAGACAAAAATTCAGTTTGACAAAGATGGAAAATTAACGACAGACAAAGCAGGCGAATTCAAAACGAAAAAAGAGCTTGGCGATGCATATGGCATGGTTAAAGCATCTTCAATCGGTAAAGAATGGTACCAACAAATGGAAGAGTTCGAAAAATGGATGGCAGGCAAAACTGTCAGCGAAATTAAAGCATTGCCAGTGAAAGAAAGAGACGCATCTCATAAAGCAGTACCTGATGTACCGGAACTTACTTCTACAGTGACAATTACAGTAGAAGGCTACCAAGCAGCAGTTGAAGAAAGCTATGCAAACGCAAAATAAATAAACGCAACGCAAAATCATGTGTAGCCATACTAAGACAAGAACTCCCTCATAGAATCAGCGTGAGGGAGTTTTTATTGAGATTGTTATGCATGACCATGTTGTGGTAACATGTACGAGAGGTGATGACAATGAGAAAAATAACAGCAAAAATAATCTTAATACTCTCATTAATGATTTTGGTAACATCATGTAACACAACGGAAAAAATTAGCTATGAAAAATATAGCGGCAGTTTTTTTGACACGTTCGATACAGTGACCCAAGTTGTTGGCTATACGGAGACAGAAGCAGAGTTTCAAATGTATTATGATCAAATACAGAAGCGTTTTCAAGAGTTACATAAATTATACGACATTTATAATAGCTACGAAGGCATTAACAACATCAAAACAATTAACGACAACGCTGGGATCAAGCCTGTCAAGGTGGACAAAGAAATCATCGATTTACTGCTTTTTTGTAAAGAATGGTATGACGTAGGATTGGGAAAAACGAATATTGCCATGGGAGCACTCCTGGATATTTGGCATGAATACCGTGAACAAGGGTTAGAAGATCCTATGAATGCTGCGTTACCTTCCGAGGAGGAATTACAGGAAGCCGCTAAACATATGAATATGGACGATATCATTATTGATACGGAGAACAGTACTGTATTCCTTGCAGATAAGGATATGCGAATCAATGCTGGTGCGGTGGCAAAGGGATATGCGACGGAAATCGTAGCCCAAGAAGCGAAAGCAGCGGGCTTTAGCTCCTTAATTATCAGCGCCGGAGGAAATGTGCGTGCGATGGACAAGCCGTTGGACGGAGTTCGTGAGCGCTGGGGTGTGGGTATTCAAAATCCCGATATGTTTGTCGTGGTGCAGGAAGAGAATATGGTAGACACTGTTTTCTTGACGAATGCTTCTGTAGTCACAAGTGGTGATTACCAGAGATATTACGTTGTCAATGGTGAAGTTGTTCATCATTTGATCGATCCGGCGACATTAAGACCAGCAAATTACTATCGCGCAGCGACTGTCATTACCGAGAACTCGGGGTTAGCGGATTTTCTGTCGACCGTTGTATTTACTTTGCCTTATGAAGAGAGCAGAAAATTTGTAGAAAATCTTAATGGCGTCGAAGCACTTTGGATCATGCCGGATGGAGAAATCCGTGCTACTGAGGGTATGGAGAAAATGATGAAAAGCAAAGGTGCTACTGGTGGAAAAAAGTAGTAAATAACTACTAAGATTTACGTGCTATTGGTCTTAATTTTGATTCATGCTAAACTAATAATGAAGAATTATTGTAAGTCTAAAGTGAATTTTAGAACACAGTAATTCTAAAAAAATAAGGAAGAAGGGGACTTATGAGAAAATTTTTATCATTAGCTTTCGTACTTATTCTTACTTTTAGCATGCTCACAGGTTGTGAGGAGACTGTAGCACCATCGGGACCGGCAAGTAATTTGAAAATCAGTCAAGCATTGCATGACGCCCATGGAACCAAGTCGTTTGCTGTAGCAACAGTAGTCACTGACGGAACTAAAATTTACAGAGCACATTTGGATGAATTCCAATATGTAGCAAAAGAAGGCAATGTAGGAGTACCAAACTCCGACAGCGATTTCGGTGCTTTCGTAGCGGACCAGACGAGAGTATTGGGATCGAAAAAAGTAAACGATGCATCATACAGTGCCGGTATGGCGAAATCTGGGGGAGCGACACAATCACTCGGTAAGTCGTACACAGCGATTGAGTTATTTGCAGAAGGCAAAACGATTGCTGAATTAGAAGCGGCGATTGCAGGCAAAGAAGCGGCAGCAGTCATTGATGTAGTATCAGGCTCAACATTAACGGATACAAAAGGATACATAGAAACAATTATCCTAGCAGCCAAGAATTATGGCACAGACAGTTCACCAACATTCTCGGTTAAGGATGTAGCGAACTTGCACTTAGGTCGTGCATACCATGCAGCTCACGGAACAAAAGCGTTTGCATCCGGTACGGTGGCAATGGAAGGCGACAAAATTGTTGGAGCATATCTTGATGAGTTCCAATATCAAGCAAAAGCAAGCGTCATTGGAGTGCCAAATGCTGATAAAGATTTCGGAGGATTCGTAGCTGACGAAACAAGAGCATTGGCATCGAAGAAAGTGAACAATGACACTTACAGTGCTAACATGGCAACAAGTGCGGGTTCAACACAACCGCTGATGAAGTCATACAATGCGATTGAAGCATTTGCTCAAGGCAAAACGATCGCTGAGTTAGAAGGTACAATTGCAGGTAAAGAGCCGGCAGCTGTGATCGACGTAGTATCAGGCTCGACATTGGCTGATACGAAAGGTTACTTAGAAACACTTATTATGGCTGGTAAAAATGTCAATGGCAGCAAAAAGACGAATTTGAAAATCAGTCAAGCACTACATGCTGCTCATGGAACAAAAGCGTTTGCAGTAGCAACTGTAGTCACTGACGGAACTAAGATTTATAGAGCAAATTTAGATGAATTCCAATATGTAGCTAAGGCAGACTATGTAGGAGTGCCAAACTCTAATAGCGATTTCGGGGATTTCGTAGCAGATAAGACGAGAGTGCTGGCATCCAAGAAGGAAAACGATGCAGCATATAGTGCCGGTATGGCGAAATCTGGAGGCGCGACACAGCCATTGGGCAAATCGTATGCAGCGATTGAAGCATTTGCCGAAGGCAAAACGATTGCTGAATTAGAGGGAGCTATCGCAGGTAAAGAGTCAGCAGCAGTCATCGATGTAGTATCAGGTTCGACATTAACGGATACTAAAGGATATATTGAGACGATTATCATGGCAGCGAAAAATTACAGCTCAGACAGTTCTCCAGTATTTGCAGCCAATCATCCGGCTAATTTAAAAATAGGTCGCGCATACCATGCAGCTCACGGAACGAAAGCATTTGCATCTGCTACAGTAGCGATGGAAGGCGGCAAGGTCGTCGGAGCATATCTTGATGAGTTCCAATATCAAGCAAAAGCAAGTGTAACAGGAGTGCCAAATGCCGATAAGGACTTTGGAACGGCTGTAGCGGACGCAACGAGAGCATTGGCGTCGAAGAAAGTAAACAATGAATCTTACAGCGCTAACATGGCAAAATCCGGCGGAGCAACACAACCGTTGATGAAGTCATACAATGCGATTGAAGCATTTGCTCTAGGTAAGACAATTGCTCAGTTGGAAGGTTCCATTGCGGGTAAAGAGCCGGCAGCAGTGATCGATGTCGTATCAGGCTCGACATTGGCTGACACAAAGGGATATCTTGAAACTATTATTTTTGCAGCAGCACAAGCAAAGTAATTAGTAGATGATCTTATAAAAGTTAACTATAGAAAGTAATTGTAAGAGGTAAGCGACAAGGGAGATTGGATATACCGTAAAATTCGGGTGATTATATCCATTCTCCTTGTTTTTTTGCCTGATGAAGGGGCAATGCTAACCGCATGAAACGCTTGTCCTGCTTGACAAGCAGGCATGTTTTCGATAAAATAATGCCAATTGTGCTATTAATTTTTCAACCTGATTAACTTGGCGTAAGTCTTCTACTTCTTTAGGCGGGAGCCAACGCCAACTAAGTCATGCATTTGCAGTTCTAGAATTCAGATGGAGCAAAAGAATCCCCACCTGAATTAAGAACTTGCTTCAATAACGAATGGGAGGCCTTAGTTGATGGAAGAAACGAGCAAAAAGATGAAAAGAGGCGACTTCATTATGTTATTGCTAGCAGGAGTTGTCGCCGCCGGTCTTTTTTTATGGAGATTGATTAGCAATCGAACTGCGCAAAAAGGGGAGGCAATCATAGCAAAAATTGAGCGCAATGGAAAAACAATCAAAGAAATTAATTTAGATAAAATAAAAGAGACAGAGAACATCGTTTTAGAAGATGATGGTCTTAAAGTGACTATACTTGCAGAGCCTGGTAGAATCTGTTTTTTAGAATCAGAATGTCGTGATCAAATTTGTGTGAATACAGGTTGGCTTACGAAACAAGGAGACGTAGCGGCTTGCCTTCCGGCAAAAACGATTGTGAGCATTTTTTAGGGAGCCTGGATAATTGATGAGTAAGTATAAACGGTATGCAATCGTCATCATACTCGTAACAAATGGAATATTAATTTCTTTTTTGGAGTCTTTTATACCGATACCGATTCCCGTTCCCGGAGTTAAATTGGGATTGGGCAATATTATAACAATGATTGGAATTGCGTTTTTAGGAGTTCGTGATGTCTTATTTATTGTGGCAGTCCGATGCTTCGTTGTAGCCGTTCTGACACGGGGCGTTATGATGCTGGCGTTCAGCTTGACAGGGGGATTACTGAGTGCCCTGGCAATGGCGCTATTGTATAAAAAATTTGCGAATGCTTTTAGTGTAAAAGGAATCAGTATTGTCGGAGCGCTCGTACACAGTACGGCACAAGTCGTAGTCGCATCATTTGTATTGGGGCAGTTTGTCATTATGTATTATCTGCCTGTGTTATTAGTCTCGGCAGTGATCACCGGTTTTATCACCGGAAGTATTGGAGAAATAGCAATTGATAAGATTCGCAAAGCGGATGTTTTTAATAGAAAGAATGAGGAAATACCGGAGACACCGCTCGCCTTGTTAGATTCCGGAGACGGTGTGGCAAAGGTCGAAGTAGAACCGAAGCACTTTGTACCGAAGATGGATAGCGGGATTAAATTTTTCATAGCGGTTGTATTGAGTGTGATTCCGTTTTTCTGTGAGCAGCAAATGTCATTTTTCATTATATCGGCATATTTAATTGTAATCACAATCTTTTCAGGAATTCGTGTAAAAACGGTTCTGACGAGTTTTACGGCGTATTTTATTGTTGTCGTGTTCCCATTTTTATTCGGATTGTTAATGAGTTGGGTGTTTTATAAAGTATCTGGAAATGCGATGTTTACATCGTATATGCAAGTCGGTAAAACGGTTCTGCGGATGTTCCAACTGTTTTTGTTATGGTATATCGGCTGCATTTATTTCAATACGACGCCAATGAAATCTGTCATCGGGCTGTTTGACAAATTATTGACACCATTGAAGCGTTTGGGTGTGCCAATTTCCGAGCATTTGAAGGTTGTCATGTGCGTAGTCAGAGAATTAACGGAACTCGGTCCGGAAGTGAAGCGCAACTTCACAGAAAGTATGGAATCATTGCCTAGTAAAAATAATAAAAATACATGGTGGTCGAAGATCAATATTAAAGGAATTTCTACTATTTTAGTAAATTTTATTGTTAACTCTTTTAAACGTCTGGATATTATAGAGCAGTATGTCAGAGAAGTGGAAGCAAAAGATTTATACAATTATCGCTTTCGTTTGTCTGTGCGTGATATAGTAGCATGTGTAAGTTGTATTTTATTGATGGTTGTATTAAGCATGATTGAACTAGGCTAGTCATTTCAGCGATGTTGCAATACGTAGAATGAGGTGTTTACGATTGAGTGATATACAAATCGTTCATATAAATTCAGGGTTAGATACGGTGGCAAGTCTGCCGACTTGTTTAGCCTTAGGCAATTTTGACGGAGTACATATCGGTCATCAGAAATTGATTCGCGAGGCAAAAAAGTTGGCTGAGCGGAACAATCTGACATGTTCGCTGATGACATTTACTCCCCATCCACGGACAATTATTGCCAAATACGCGGATTATCATAATTTGATTACTCCTTGGGAAATCAAAAAAGAGATATTGAGCGAATTGGGAGTCGATATTGTGTATCTTGTCGAATTTACCAAAGAGTTTTCCGAAGTATCTCCGTTGGACTTTATTACGCAGTTCATTCAGAAGGTCAATGCACAAACTGTCGTCATCGGGGAAGATTATCGCTTTGGTTGCCGGGGGCAAGGGAACTACCAGACATTAGTCGATTATGGACAAGTCTATGATTTTCAGGTCGTAGCGGTATCGCCGGTTATCTATAAAACAGATAAGGTTTCCAGTAGTATCATCCGGCAAATGCTTGCAGAAGGCAGCATGGAAGAAGTGAACTTTCTTTTAGGACATCCTCATCAATTGCGTGGCGAAGTCGTTCACGGGGAGAAGCGAGGCAGGCTTTTGGGATTTCCTACGGCAAATCTTCGTTTGACGGCTGAGTATGTGGTTCCCAAACGCGGCGTGTACGCTGTTGAAGTTACACTGAATCGATCGGGTAATGACAAAATTATGGGATTGATGAATATCGGCTGTAAACCGACATTTCATGGAAATCAAATAGAGCATACTATTGAAGTATATTTATTGGATTTTCACAGCGACATCTATGGAGCTGTCTTGCATGTCGACATTATGAGATTTATTCGTGAAGAAATTCGCTTTGCCGACATGGACGCGTTACGCCGGCAAATCACAAGTGATGTACACAATGTGAGATTGGCATTACAAACATAAGCGACAGAAAATAATAAATAGTGGTCAAATTGATCGAAAGCAGGTGCAGTTCAGCATACCTGCTTTTTTTGTACACTAGTGATTATGCCGATAGCGACATAATCACTAGTAGATAGTGAGATATATTATATACGATGATAGACCGAGTATAGAATAATTCATTTAAGTGTATATATTTAAGAAATATAGTAAAATGGGACTATTGAATCGTATGGATGCAACTAGTACAATGTACTTGAATTATAATAATAACAAATTTCAATGGAAGAAGGGGACACATGAAGAAAATCGTATTAGTATCACTCATTTTAGTCTTATCATTGAGTTTGGTTGTGGGTTGCGAAGTAGAATCTCCAGCACCAGCCGGAAGTCCGGCAGAAGCTAAAATCGGTATGGCTTATTACAACGCTCATCCCGGTGCAGTAGCTTCCGCTGTTGCAGTCGTTGACACAAACGGCAAAGTATTAAGTGCTTATATTGACGACATTTTTTACCGTAACCTTAATGCAGGTTATGTAGGATTACCGGGTGTTGATTCAAGCAGAATTACAACTCATTTAGTAAATCCTGCTGATACGGTAACATCTAAGAAAAACGAAATCAATAGTAAGCTTTACGGCGATGCTATGGCTAAATCCGGTTCAACGGTTACGCCAATTGACAACTTGCAGAAGATCGAGCAATTCGCTGTAGGTAAGACAATTGCTGAATTGGAAGCAGTTATCGCGAAAGATATTACAGTAGCGAAAGACGAAATTCAAGCGGCAACTGGTGCTACTTTTGTGGACAACCAGGGATATTTAAATACCATTTTGCTTGCTGCTAAAGATGCTCAAAAGAGCACTGACACATTTACTGTTAGCAATAGCAATAATGTAGTGTTAAAGCAAGCGTATTACAACGCTCATGGTTCACCGGCAGTTGCCACTGCAGTTGTTGAAGGAGACACAGTCGTTGCAGCTTATATAGACGAAATTTACTTCTTCAAAAACGACGGTGCGAATGTAGTATTTGACGTAGACGCAGAAAAATCTCTGCCTAAATTTGTTGAAGGCGACGTAATCAGCTCTAAGAAGGTAAGCGGGGCATATGGAGCAGCTTTGCCTGGCGGACCTTATGTTGATCAAATCACAGCGATCGAAAAGTTTGTCAAAGGTAAGACTGTAGCTGAATTACAAGGAGCGTACAGTAAATTAGCAGCAGAAGGCGCTGTAGTTGCTGATGTCGTATCCGGTGCTACAATGCGCGATACAAAGAACTATATTAAAAATGTTGCTATCGCTGCTGATCCTTCATTGGCTGCAGGCGATAAGTTAGCTCAACACGTTACTTTGACTGAAGTTAAGGTAGGAGCAGGTTATTTCAACGCTCATAATGAAGCTGTCGCATCAGCAATTGCTGTTGTTGACGGATCAGGTACAGTCGTTGCTGCATATCTTGATGATATTTTCTTCCGTAACCTTGAACAAGGTTATGTGGGACTTCCAGGTGTCAATTCAGAGCGCACTATACCTCACTTGGCTAATGGATTAGACACATTGGCTTCTAAGAACCATAAGACAAACAGCGATCTTTATGGCGCTAATATGGCTAAATCTGGTTCTACTGTATTGCCTGTAGATAATTTGGCTAAAATCGCAGAATTCGCTGTCGGTAAAAAAATCGATGATTTAAAAGCTGTTATCGCTAAAGACACAGCAAAAGACGATATCCAAGCTGTAACTGGTGCTACTTTTGTAGACAATCATAAATACTTAAATGCGATCATTGTCGCTGCTGAAAATGCAGTCGCATCTGGCAATGTTGCTAAAGTCGTTGACAAGAATGGTCTTGAAATTAAGCAAGCGTATTACAACGCCCATGGTTCACCGGCAATTGCTACAGCAGTTGTAGAAGGACCGACAATCGTTGGAGCAAACATTGACGAGCTTTATTTCTATCCAAACGATGGAACAAACGTAGTGTTTGAAATCAACCCAGAAAAAGCTGCACCTAAGTTTGCTGAAGGAGAAATGTTAACTTCTAAGAAAACAAACGGTGGTGTATACGGGGCTGCTTTACCAGGCGGAGCTTATGTTAAGCAAATCGCTGCTATGGAAGCATTTGCAACTGGTAAAACAGTAGCACAAATTCAAGAATCGTATGATAAATTAGCAGCAGAAGGTGCTGTAGTAGCTGATGTTGTATCTGGTGCTACTATGCGCGATACAAAAGGTTATCTAAAAGCTCTTACAATTGCTGTTGATCCTTCATTAGCCGCAGGCGATGAATTGGCACAGCATGTAACTGCAGCACAAGTACAAAAAGTTATTGACGAAATTGCTGCTAAAGCAGCGGCTCCGGCAGCTCCAGCTACTCGCTAAATAAAAGCTGTCTTTGGAAATTAAATAGTTATATAAATAAACTCCCTTTTAAAGGGAGTTTATTTTACAAGCAGCCGGAGTTTCTTTTGAAATATTGAAACGGCAGGAAATGTTTACAAACCTTTATGTTTGTGATATACTCCATCAAGTAGAACCTATGCGTGGATATCGATTACTCCGACGATAGTCTAGGCATATGGGGATATGACAATAAGGAGGTGAACTATATGGCATTAAATGCAGAACGTAAGTCTGAATTAATTGGTAATTACAAAGTACATGAGGGGGATACAGGATCTCCAGAGGTACAAATCGCCATATTGACTGAAAAAATCAACTACTTGAATGATCATTTGCGTGAACACAAAAAAGATCACCATTCTCGTCGTGGACTTTTGAAAATGGTCGGTAAGCGTCGTAACTTGTTAAACTACCTAAAAAACAAAGACATCAATCGTTATCGTAACCTGATTACGAGTTTAGGATTGCGTAAGTAATAAAAGCGGGTGAATACCCGCTTTTTTATCGTTAAAGTTTATTTTTACTTGAGCAGGGAAAACTGTAATTTATGTAGAATATACCTTGAGGTGAAAGGGGGAATACGTAAAAATGGAAAGTAGATTTTCAATGGATTTAGGTGGAAGAGAATTAACTGTAGAGAGCGGAAAACTCGCGAAGCAAGCCAATGGAGCTGTCCTGGTTCGTTATGGAGATACGGCTGTTTTGGCAACGGTGACGGCATCGAAAGAGCCGAAAGATTTAGATTTTTTTCCGCTGACTGTAAATTATGAAGAGCGTTTATACGCCGTAGGTAAAATACCAGGTGGATTTATTAAACGTGAAGGCAGACCGAGTGAAAAGGCTATTCTTGCTTCAAGACTGATTGACAGACCGATTCGCCCGCTGTTCGCTGATGGATTCCGCAATGATATACAAATTGTCACGCAAGTATTCTCAGCGGACCAGAATTGTTCATCAGAAATCAGTGCAATGATCGGAGCGTCTTTGGCATTAGGAATCTCCAACGTGCCGTTTGATGGACCGATTGCCGGTGTGATTGTCGGACGCGTAGACGGTCAATTCGTGATCAATCCAACAATTGAGCAGACAGCCGCTAGCGATCTCGAGATCATCATTGCCGGAACGAAGCACGCGGTAA
Organism: Bacillota bacterium; assembly: GCA_023388635.1. Lineage (GTDB taxonomy): Bacteria > Bacillota > Bacilli > Desulfuribacillales > Desulfuribacillaceae > JAEWFW01. The sequence goes on along the minus strand of JAEWFW010000038.1, from coordinate 66,462 downwards.
ACATGGTAGAAGCAGGAGCAAAGGAAATTTCCGAAGATGTGATGTTGGAAGCGATTTTGTTCGGTCATGAGCAGATTAAACAACTCGTGTCCTTCCAGGAAAAGATCATCAGTGAAATCGGACAAGCAAAGATGGAAGTCAAATTAGCGGAGCCTGATCAGGAAATTGCCGAACAGGTGGAGCAATATGCTCTGGATAAATTATCACGGGCAATTCAAGTGAAGGAAAAAAATGAGCGCCAAGTAGCAATCGATGCGGTGAAAGAAGAAGCTGTTGCTCATTTCACGGAACTGTTACAAGATGAAACGAAATTGCCTGATGTAAAAGAAGTGCTGAACTTATTAATTAAGAAAGAAGTTCGCCGTTTAATTGTGGAAGAAGGCATTCGCCCTGATGGCAGAACGACAGAAGAAATTCGTCCAATTAGTAGTGAAATCGCCATCTTGCCACGCACACACGGATCAGGTCTATTTACCAGAGGTCAGACCCAAGTCTTGAGCGTATGTACATTGGGAGCATTGGGCGACGTACAGATTTTGGATGGTCTGGGCTTGGAAGAATCGAAGCGTTTTATGCATCATTACAATTTCCCACCGTTTTCTGTCGGGGAAGCGCGTCCATTGCGTCCACCTGGTAGAAGAGAAATTGGACACGGAGCATTGGGGGAACGCGCCCTTGAGGTCGTCATCCCGGATGAAAGCGAGTTTCCGTATACGATCCGCTTAGTTTCTGAAGTATTAGAATCGAACGGTTCGTCATCACAAGCGAGTATCTGCGCCAGTACACTGGCAATGATGGATGCAGGTGTACCGATTAAAGCACCGGTTGCCGGTATCGCTATGGGACTTGTCAAAGATGATGATAAAGTCGCAGTGTTGAGTGATATCCAAGGTATGGAAGACCATTTGGGAGATATGGATTTTAAAGTTGCTGGTACTAGGAACGGAATCACCGCTTTGCAGATGGATATGAAAATATCCGGTATTACTAGAGAAATATTGCAGCAAGCGTTGGAACAAGCAAAGCAAGGGCGTAATTACATTTTAGATAAAATGTTATCCGTCATTGACAAACCAAAACCAGAGCTTTCCAAATACGCTCCAAAAATCATTATCATGCAAGTCAAACCAGATAAAATCCGCGACATTATCGGTCCCGGTGGCAAGATCATCAACAAGATCATCGAAGAAACCGGCGTAAAAATCGATATTGAACAAGACGGTAAAGTGTTTATTGCGGCAACAGATATTGAGATGGGCAATAAAGCAAAGCAATTGATCGAGAATATCGTCAAAGAAGTAGAAATCGGTCAGACATATCTCGGAAAAGTTACACGTGTTGAGAAGTACGGGGCTTTTGTAGAGTTGCTGCCTAATAAAGAAGGTCTGTTACATATATCGCAAATGGCTGAGGAACGAGTCAATAAGGTAGAGGATGTCGTCAATCTAGGGGATACGATCATGGTGAAGGTCATCGAAATCGACCCTCAAGGAAAAGTGAAACTTTCCCATAAAGCATATTTGATTGATGAGAAGAACATCAAAAAGCAAGCGACGTAAAATCAAGCTTGCTTTTTTCTTTTGTCATCATAGTCATATTTTCGCCAGCATACAATGGAAGAAAGTATGCGGGAAATGTGGGTGACATGATGAAAAAGCAAGTGTATCTTTCATTTAAACTTCCTAAAAAAGCGATTTTTTTGATTAGCATTTTCTTAGTTACAATTTTCACATTGGAATATACGATAGATCTATCAAACTCCATACATCGCTTGGTTTGTGGGGCATCGGAAGGTGTGACGCTGGAAGGGCTGACTGTCCAACGCCATCTCGACCATGAGATACGCAGTTATGTGGAGAATTTGGCAAAAGAGCGGCATTATGAAGCGGAGAATGCCAGAGTAGACTCGATTTGGAAAGGTATACCAGGCATTAATGGGTTAAAAGTCGATGTGGAAAAGACAATCGCGAAAACCCTATCGGCTTCCAAGCATCAAGATATACAGTTACAATACGTGCAATGGGAACCGGATGTACAATTGAAGGATTTAGGAGCTGTTCCGGTGTATCGTGGCAACAGTCAAAAAAAGGCAATGGCTTTAATGATTAATGTTGCGTGGGGAACAGAATGGATTGAGAATATATTAGAAATTTTAGAAGAAAATAATGTTAAGGCAACATTTTTTATTGCGGGCAACTGGGCGGAAGAAAATCGCGAGACATTGCTGAAAATCTATCTTGCGGGTCATGAGATCGGTAGTCATGCGTATACCCACCGCAACATGAGTACGTTGGAAACATATGAACTTCAGCAGGAAATCGATAAAACAGATGCGATTATCGCGAAGGTTCTGCCGAATATCAAAGTGAAATTGTTTGCTCCTCCTTCCGGTGACTTCAACCAGCATGTTGTAGATGTCGCCCATAGCAAGGACAAAACAGTTGTACTATGGACGTTGGATACCGTCGATTGGCAGCGTCCGGCACCGGATACGATTGTCCAGCGCATTGTGCCCAAAGCAGAAAACGGTGCAATGGTGTTGATGCATCCGACAGAACCGACCGTACAGGCATTGAAAATCATGGTACCCCAACTCTTAGAAAAGCAATATATGCTCCTAACCGCAAGTGAGCTATTGTCTTCGGAGCGCAACGATATCGTGCAACCTTTAAACGAGATTGGCTTTCCATGATAAAATTTGGTATATTGAATGTATTTACTTCACTAATTAAATGGGGGACTAACTTTGATTGAATCAAGAAAATTAGCAAACGGTGTACGCATTGTTGTAGAAAAGATACCGACAGTCAGATCCGTGTCTTTAGGCATCTGGGTCGGTACGGGATCACGCAACGAATCACAGCAAAATAACGGGATTTCCCATTTTATTGAACACATGATGTTCAAAGGTACGCATACATACAATGCCAAGCAAATTGCCGAAATCTTTGACGGCATCGGTGGTCAGATCAACGCACTCACATCCAAGGAATACACGTGTTACTATGCGAAGGTGATCGATCAACATTTTGATTTGGCGCTTGACGTGCTGGCAGACATGTTTTTCAACTCGAAATTCGAGCAGGCTGAAATTGACAAAGAGCGCGGCGTCATTTTGGAAGAACTGTATATGTATGAAGACACCCCTGACGATTTGGTGCATGATTTGATCAGCAGGGCGAGTTTCGGCGACCATCCTCTGGGATACGCGATCTTAGGCACGAAGCCGGTGTTGGAAAGTGTCAATCGCCAGATGATCACTGAATATATGGACGCTACCTATACGGCAGGGAATACAGTGATTACGATTGCCGGCAATGTGGAAAGTGATGTGTTCGAGAAAGTAGCGGCATTATTTGAAAAGATGGCAGCGAAAAATATCGAGCAAAAGCCAAACAACATTGAGCTTCTAACGGAGAAAATTGTCGTCAATAAATCGACGGAGCAGGCGCATATTTGCCTTGCCAATAAAGGATACTCTGTCGGTCATGAGAATACCCATGCCCTTGCTATCATTAATAATATTATGGGTGGTAGTATGAGCTCGCGTCTGTTTCAAGAAATACGTGAGGAAAGGGGTATGGCGTATTCTGTATATTCCTACCACTCCGCCTATGCAGATAACGGCATGTATGTCTCGTATATAGGCACTTCGCCTAAGCATGTAGATGAAGCATTGAAAATTATCAAAAAAGTATATCGCGATATGTACGAATCGGGGATTACGGCTGAGGAATTGCATAAAGCGAAAGAACAATTGAAAGGTATGCTGACGTTGAGTTTGGAGAGTACAACCAGCCGGATGAACCGTCTGGGCAAGAATGAATTATTGCTGCATCGTCAGATCAGTTTAGATGAAACGATTGAGAAAATTGAGCAAGTGACACTCGAGCAGACAAAGCAGGTTTGTGAAGAGATTTTCGCCGAAACTGGTGCTCTTGCGGCAATCGGTCCGTTTGATGATATAGAATTTGGGAGAGAGTAATGATGTTCCATGGTTTTGATGTCAGATTCAAAAAATTGTCCCCTAAAATAGGGATGAGCATTCCGGAGCCGTCTTATGCGACGAGCGGTTCGGCTGGGATTGATCTTGCCGCATGTATTGACGCTTCTGTATCGATATTGCCGAATGAATGGGCGAAAATCCCCACGGGCTTAGCAATGCAAATCGGTCGAGCGGATGTCGTAGGGTTGATTTTCCCGCGTAGTGGTTTGGCGTTGAGAAAAGGTATTACGATGCAGAACGCCGTCGGTGTGATCGATTCCGATTATCGCGGACAAATCGAAGTACTGATACGCAACGAGGGGAAAGAACCGATCGAAATTAGTGACGGAGAGCGGATCGCACAAATGGTATTTGTGCCGATATTGCAGGCGAATATTCATTTCGCCGACTCTTTAGAAGAAACGGAACGCGGAACAGGCGGCTTTGGTTCTACAGGCGTTTAACAGACAAAGCATCATAACACAAAGGCTGATTCAAGGTGAGTATTTCACTGATGAATCAGCCTTTTCTTTTGCAGATTTATGTGTAGTATCTGATGAATTGCTGCATTTTACTCCCCAAAACTGCAATATGCAAGTGAATAGCTTATGGAACCAGAAAAAGATAGCAAGCATACTATACAATTAGCGAAATAGTGAGATTTATTTAATGATGTACCAATTTAATGCTTGAAATTTTCTTGATATCGCTTACAATGTTGGAAAGGGGTTAGAATCAATGCTACAAGGATGTAAAATAGCCTTTCTGGGTGGAGACGCACGCCAGATTGAAGTGATTCGGCACTGCTCAAATTTAGGGGCATCCATAGTGCTATATGGCTATGAGACGCTCAAGAATGAGTTCCCCGGCACTATAAAGAAAAGTATAACCCTAGATATTTTCACCGATGTCGATGCCATCGTGCTTCCTGTACAGGGAATACAAAAAGATGGTAAATTGGAATCGTGTTTTACAAGTAAACAGCTAATTTTGCATGAAGAACACTTTACACACGCGAAAAAGGATACCCTCGTATTTACGGGTATGGCAGATTCGTCATTACGGCGTATTTGCGAGCAAAACCGGTTATCACTCATTGAGTTGATGGATTTAGATGAAGTCGCAATTCTCAATTCGATTCCCACGACCGAGGGCGCCATACTCATGGCGATTCAGAATACGGATTTTACAATCCATCATTCGAATTGTTTCGTATTAGGCTTGGGACGTGTCGGATACACTTTGGCAAATAAATTGCGTGCACTTGGTGCTAATGTTTATTTAGGGGCAAGAAAAGCGGAAGATCTAGCAAGGGCGCATGAAATCGGGCTATTGCCGTTTCACATCGATGATTTGCATACACATTTGACAAAAGCGGATATCGTTTTTAATACGATTCCTGCACTGATTCTCGATGAGAGCCAATTACTTGCATTGCCGCCGCATGCTTTAATTATCGATTTGGCATCAAAACCGGGAGGTACCGACTTTGCATTTGCGGAAAAACGCGGTATTCAGGCGATTTTAGCGCCGGGATTACCGGGAATCGTCGCTCCGAAAACAGCAGGTAAAATCATTGCCAATTCATTAGCCAGGCTGATACAAGAGCATTCTAAACAGCTTGGAGGTGAAAGTGAATGAATTTATCTGGGAAAACAGTCGGATTTGCCCTGACGGGCTCCCACTGCACATTTGAGCAAATTATACCTGTCATTCAAGCAATGGTAGATAAGGGTGCCAGCGTCATCCCGATCGTATCGGAAGCAGTATTGACGACCGATACACGTTTTGGCAAGGCGGAAGATTGGATAGGCACAATTGAAAGAATCACTCGACAAAAATGTATTACTACGATTGCCGGTGCCGAGCCGGTCGGACCCAAAAAGTTGCTTGATGTACTAGTGATTGCTCCTTGTTCTGGAAATACCATCAGTAAACTGGCAAATGCCATAACCGATACGCCAGTATTAATGGCGGCAAAGGCGCAGATGAGAAATCAGCGACCTGTGGTTTTGGCAATTTCCACAAATGACGGACTGGGACTCAACGGAGTAAATATCGGAAGGCTTTGGGCAGTTAAGAATATCTATATGGTGCCTTTTGGTCAAGACGATCCATCCAATAAAACGACATCGTTAGTGGCAGATATGCGGCAAATTGTCAATACAGTAGAAGCGGCACTCGATAAAAAACAGTTACAACCAATGGTTATTGAGGTGTACAATAGAGGACATAGCAATAAGAAGTAAAGAATAACTATATATAAGTATACAAAAAAAGGAGCTGTGATGGAGGGTATGCTAAAAGAAACATTCAATGTGGCGGTAGTAGGAGCAACAGGCGCAGTAGGTCAAGCAATTCTCACTATTTTGGAGTCAAGGGAATTTCCGATTCAGGAATTGCGGTTGCTGGCATCACAGAAATCTGCCGGGCAAACGCAGGTATTTCGTGGCAAAGAGATTATCATTCAGGAAGCCAATGAGCAGGCTTTTGCAGGTATTGATATCGCTTTTTTCAGCGCCGGCGGCGGTGTCAGTCAGGCACTGATTCCGGCTGCTGTGGAAAGCGGGGCGATTGTCGTCGACAACAGCAGTGTATACAGAATGGATACGGATGTACCGTTGATCATTCCAGAGATCAATATGGAAGAAGCGAAAAAGCATAAAGGGATTATCGCTAACCCGAATTGCTCAACAATTCAAATGCTCGTTGCCTTGAAACCGATTTTAGATCAATGGGGAATTCATCGCATCATCGTCTCGACGTACCAAGCGGTGTCCGGGTCGGGTGTGAAAGCGGTACAGGAGTTGAAGAATCAGTCACAGGCAATTCTCAACGGTGAAAGCGATTTCGCCAAAGAAGTTATGCCTGTAAGTTCTTTGCCTGTACACCATCAAATCGCTTTCAATGCGATTCCGCAAATTGATGTATTTGAAGATAACGGTTATACCAAAGAAGAAATGAAAATGGTCAACGAAACAAAGAAAATCTTCGGTGATGATAGCATTGAAGTCACACCGACGGCAGTGCGTATTCCTGTGATCAACGGTCACTCAGAGTCTATCTACGTGGAGACGAAGCGCGAATTTGATCTGCCGGAGGTTATCAAAGCGATGCGCGAGTTTCCGGGCTTGCAGGTCGTAGATGACATTGACCAACAAGTATATCCGCTTGCTGCCGATGCCGATGGCAAACTCGACGTCTATGCCGGACGCATTCGTAAGGACTTAGATCATCCGCGCGGAATTAATATGTGGGTCGTCTCAGATAATTTGTTAAAGGGTGCGGCATGGAATGCGGTACAAATTGCCGAGAATTTGATCAAAATAGAAGAAATATGGAAGAAATAAATTACATCTAGTTAGTAGGGGATACACACATGAGTATCATTATACAGAAATTTGGCGGTTCCTCACTCACATCAGAGGCTTGCCGTGAGCAGGCGGTTCACCATATTCTCAAACAAAAAGCCAATGGAAAAAAGGTTGTCGTCGTCGTGTCGGCGATGGGGCGTAAGGGAGATCCCTACGCGACCGATACGTTGCTGAAACTGCTCGATTATCAAAATGGCATGTACATTGAAAATCGTGAAAAAGATTTACTTTTACACTGTGGAGAGATTATTTCCGCGACGGTACTCGCAAATATGCTGGTAAAACATCAGCAGCGGGCAATCGTGCTCACAGGCAGTCAGGCGGGAATAATTACGACGGACGAATATACCGACGCGCAAATTATTGAAATTAAAACAGAACGAATTTTGCGGGAATTATACGACAATAAAGTCGTCATCGTCACCGGATTCCAGGGGATTTCTCGTTCCGGTGAAATTACGACGCTTGGTCGTGGCGGAAGTGATACGACAGCTACGGCTTTGGGAGCGGCACTCAATGCGGAGTGCTGTGATATTTTCACAGATGTAGACGGCGTGATGACGGCGGACCCGTCGATTGTGCCTGATGCAAGAAAGCTACAGACAATTACATATCATCAAATATGTAATCTAGCATACCAAGGGGCAAAGGTCATTCACCCCAGAGCGGTGGAGGTCGCGATGCAGAAGAAAATGCCTATCCATATTCGTTCTACATTTCATGATGAAAACGGGACATTGGTTACGGATGAAATTGCCGCCGGAAGTCAATTGGAGCAGACGAACAAGTTCGAGCATATTTTGACAGGTATTACGCAAATGCCCCGTCTGACACAGATTCAGATATATGCCGGGGAAGGGCAATATGATCTGCAAATGAAAGTATTTGGAATTATGGCTGAAAATCATATCAGCGTTGATTTTATCAATGTCAACATGAACAGTGTCGCCTATACTGTATCCGATGAAGACAGTCAATTGGCGCTTGCGGTTTTGCGAGAAGCGGGTATCGAACCGGTTGTCGAGCATCATTGTGCAAAAATCTCCTGTATCGGGTCGCTGATGAAAGGTGTTCCCGGTGTTATGGCGAAAATCATCAAAACACTGACGATAGAAAATATCCGGATTTTACAATCCGCAGACTCTCATACAACCATATGGGTGCTTGTGAAAGATCAAGATATGGAAAAAGGAGTTCGAGCGTTGCATAAGGCATTTTACTTATAGATTAGGAGGGAAAAACAATGGATTTTGGTCGTTTACTTACAGCTATGGTCACTCCGTTCAATGAAACACTCGATATTGATTTTGAAAAAGTCGATCAGTTGGTCGATCATTTAATTGATCAGGGCAATGACGGTATTGTCGTATCAGGAACGACAGGTGAGTCGCCTACGCTGACAGTCGATGAAAAGATCGCTTTATTTAAAGCGGTTGTACAGCGGGTAAATGGTCGGGTTAAGGTCATTGCCGGCACGGGCAGCAACAATACGCGGGAGTCAATCGTCTTGACGAAAGAAGCGGAAAAATGTGGCGTAGACGGTATTATGCTCGTCGTACCGTATTATAATAAGCCTTCGCAAGAGGGGATGTATAATCATTTTTCGCTGATCGCGAAAAGCACGCGTTTACCGGTTATGTTGTACAACGTACCGGGCAGAACATCGTGTAACCTCAATGCCGATACAGTCATTCGTTTGGCAGAGATCGAGAACATCGTCTGTATTAAAGAAGCGAGCGGGAATTTGGCTCAGGTTACGAATATCATCGCCGGCACACCGGATTCCTTCCTGGTATACAGCGGTGATGATGGAAATACGTTGCCAATTTTATCAATTGGCGGTCATGGGATCGTCAGCGTCGCTGCGCATCTCATTGGCAATGATATGAAGAAAATGATCGAGGAATTTTTGGCGGGCAATGTAAAAGAAGCGGCCTTGTTACATCAGAAACTGATGCCGATTTTTGAAGGAATCTTTATTACTTCCAATCCGGTGCCGATTAAAGCCGCATTAAAGATGAAGTATTTCGATGTAGGCAGAGTCCGAGCACCATTGACAGAGGCAAAAGCAAATGAAATAGAATATTTACGGAATATCCTCAGTTTAGAATAATCGAATAAGCATGTATTAACGAAGCCTGATGAGTGAAAATCAGGCTTTTTCTATTTTTAAAGTTATTGTGTGCTTGTTTATGGGTAATACTTAATGTATAATAGGGACAAGTGATTGGTGCGGTTTTCTTTTTGCTGTAAAGTAAGACTTGAAATGCATAACTAAAACCATAAAATGAATATTTTTAAAATTACGGAGGTGGAGCATTGTCTCGCAATCAAGATAAACTTTCCATAATTCCCCTGGGCGGAGTGGGGGAAATCGGAAAGAACATGTTTTTGTTCCAGTATAAGGACGAGATTATCGTCGTTGATGCTGGACTAAAGTTTCCCGATGAAGAAATGTTGGGGATTGATATTGTCATTCCCGATTTCACGTATTTGTTAGAGAATAAGGACAAAGTCAAAGGGCTGGTCATCACACATGGTCATGAAGACCATATCGGAGGGGTTCCATATTTATTGAAACACCTTTCACTGCCTGTATATGGCACAAAGTTGACGATCGGTCTGATTGAGAATAAATTGAAAGAACATCAACTGAGTGAGACGGCGAAATTAAATGTCGTTTCCAGCACCGCTGAGGTGTCATTGGGGCAGCATTTCACCGTTCAGTTTTTCCATGTAAATCACAGTATTCCTGATGCGACAGGAATGATTATCAAAACGCCGGAAGGCATTGTCGTGCATACAGGAGACTTCAAATTTGATCAGACTCCTGTAGACGGTAAAGTGACAGACTATTACAAATTGGCTGAGCTAGGAAAGCAGAATGTCATTGCGATGTTGATTGATAGCACCAATGCTGAGCGCCCCGGATTTACTTTGTCCGAGCGGAGCGTCGGTGGCTCGATTGATGAAGCATTCATTTCTGCGAAGCAGCGGATCATCGTTGCGACGTTTGCATCGAATGTCCATCGCATTCAGCAAGTAATCGAGTCGGCAGTGAAATTTGGGCGTAAAATAACAGTCGTAGGCAGAAGTATGATCAATGTAGTGCAAATTGCCATGGATTTAGGGTATTTGCATGTGCCGGACGGCGTATTGGTCGATATCGATGAGATAGACAGAATTCCTAGCGATGAAATCGTCATACTTTCTACAGGCAGTCAAGGGGAACCGATGTCGGCTCTCAGTAGAATGGCACGCGGCTCGCACAGAAAAGTGGAAATTTTACCTGGCGATACTGTTATATTATCGGCTTCTCCGATACCTGGCAATGAAAAGCTCGTATCGAGAACGGTCGACTTATTGTTCAAGTGTGGCGCCAACGTAACACACCGCTCGATTTCTAGCGTTCACGTTTCTGGACATGCTAGTCAGGAAGAAATTAAATTGATGTTTAATTTAGTGAAACCTAAATATGTACTCCCTATTCACGGTGAATATCGCATGATGCGTGAAGTAGGGAATTTATGTGAGCAGGTAGGCATACCGTTAGAGAACGTCATCAAAATGGAAATCGGCGATGTTGTCGAATTTTCCAAAGGCGAAGGACGGATTGCCGGTAAAGTTCCTTCCGGGAATGTGCTGATTGATGGTCTTGGAGTCGGTGATGTCGGAAATATTGTCTTGCGTGACCGCAAACTGCTTTCGCAAGACGGAATCCTTGTCGTCGTTGTTACGCTCAACAAAAAAGACGGTTCGATCATGTCCGGTCCCGATATCATATCACGCGGATTCGTATATGTTCGTGAATCGGAAAGATTGTTAGAGGAAGCCAATCGCATCGTCGCCGATACATTGGCTAAAATGAACGCTGATAAAATGAGTGACTGGTCATCCGTGAAAACGAGTGTCAAAGATTCATTAGGCAAATTTTTATTTGAACGTACAAGAAGAAAGCCAATGATACTGCCAATCATTATGGAAGTTTAAATCTCGTATATCAATCACTTACCAGGGAGCTGCTCATTATCTGTATCGAATCGGATAAAGCAGCTCTTTGCTTATTTTTAAAGAGCATGTCTGTTTTCACAGACCATCTTTTACTTACTTTTCAGGGAGGTTATGGAATGAACCGAGAATATCAGGCAAGACTTGAGTTGTTTGTAGACAATGTACAGGCGATGAAAAAGCATTTTAAATGGCATAGCGGAATGATGAGACGTCTGGCAGCATTGCTGTATACTTCGGAAGGCGTGAAAATTGACGGCGAAGCTATTCGTGATAGCTATGATTTGATCAAAAAGAGCACGGGGCTGTTCTCTGCCTTTAGGGGAAATATAGCTGTTAGTATCGCTACGTTGTTGTCACTTGCCGACGATAGAAAGCGGTTACTGGCGAACGTCATTTCCGTATATGACCGCATGAAAGAAGAGAAATTCCGCGCTTCGGACTATCTTGTCATGGCAGCATACCAGATTGCTGCACAAGCAGAATCATCACAGTATGCAAGGGTCGTGAAGCGAAGCAAAGAATTTTATGATGGCATGAAGGCGGAACACCGCTTGCTTACAGGTCGGGACGACTATATATTTGCTGCGATGTTGGGGCTGTCTGATGTCCATACGACGGCAGGTATTGAGCGCATGGAGCGGCTCTATGGTGAGCTTAAATCAAAAATCACATCAAAAAATGGTCTGCAAACATTGACCCAAGTGTTAGTCTTGGGGGCAGAAGATACGAAAATTACTTCACGTGTGCTGGAGCTGCGTGATGCATTTCGTCGGAGCGGAATGAGAATGGACAAGGAATATACCGTTTCCTCGCTGGGAGTATTGGCATTGTTGCCAACTTCGATTGATATGATTGTTGATCAAGTCATTGATGTCTATGAATTTCTGCGCAAACAGAAAGGCTTCAGCCGATGGTCCGTAACGAAACAAGAACTGTTACTGTTTTCGTCGGCGTTGGTCGCATTTAAGAATGTACAAGACGCGCAGAATGGTATTTTGACGGCGACGATCTCTACCAGCATTACGAATATTATCATCGCTCAGCAAACGGCGATTGCGGTTGCAGCGGCTTCGTCAGCGGCAGCATCTTCATCTTCGTCATCGAATTGATTTAGTAAAATATTATTCAGAAAATACATAGGCTTAAAGGGAGAAAATAAAAATGAAACTTAAAAAACCTGATAATTCGATTCCATATGAGCTGCTAGAGAAGAATTTGATGGCGGTTATTGATGATGCACGAACAGCAGAGATTGATATAGAGGATAAGAAAATATACGGAATTTGCTTGGAAAAATCAGATTTGGCTGCGACGACCTTTTATCGTGTCACTTTTGATAATTGCCAGTTGACTCAATGTACATTTGAAAAAGCGAGTTTTATCGACGTCATTTTCAAAAACTGTGATTTTTCCAATAGTAATTTCAGTGAGGGGTATTTTAATCGCTGTGAATTTATTTCATGTAAATTCGTAGGAGCGAATCTGCAAGATAGCAATCAACAGCATATATCGATTCTGGAATGCAATTTTCATTATGCCAATTTTCAAAATACAAGTTTTTCTCACGTGTACATAAAGGATACGGATATGAGTCATGCCAATATTTCTGAATGTAGGCTGAAATCTTGGTCATTAGATAACGCACAATTTGCCAATACTCAGTTTTTTAAAACACCACTTAAAGGAATTGATTTTTCACATAGTGAAATAGAGGGAATCATTTTATCCGATCAATTTGTAGAATTGCAAGGCGCTAAAGTAAACGCAGTACAAGCCGTTAATTTAGCGAAGCTATTAGGGGTGATTGTGAAATAGAATCGAATTATCGTAATGGTTTGGAGTATCTGTGGAGAAAAAACATTCAGTGCACTATCTCGCTTGAAGTAAATATATTCCAATGATAATATAGTTGTATCAAATGAAAATGCATTGAGGAAGGGGTATATTATGTCAAATCATTATGATCTATCGGGAAAAATTGCTGTCATTACAGGTGCGTCCAGCGGTCTAGGGGCCGATGCAGCCAGAGCCTATGCGCAGCATGGTGCCGATGTGGCATTGCTTGCACGCAGGAAAGACAAATTAGATGCCATTGTCGAGGAAATCGAGCAGACAACGGGAAAAAGAGCTTATGCAGTTCAATGTGATGTTTCTGACGAACAAAGCGTAGAAGCAGCAGTAAAGTCCGTTTTAGAACATTATGGAAGAATTGATATCTTACTGAATAATGCGGGAATTGCCATTGGCGGCTCTGTGGAGAATATGAGCACGGAACAATGGGATAAAGCGATGGACATCAATGTAAAGGGTATCTTTTTAATGTGTAAATACATAGTTCCACAAATGAAAGCCAATCAATACGGTAAGATTGTCAATATCGCTTCTGTCAATGCAGTGATAGCCGATAAAGTAGATGTGCTTGTGCGCCATTCTTATAATGCATCCAAAAGTGCCGTTTTAGGTCTGACGACCGGAATGGCAGCATCATTAGGGCAATACGGTATCACAGTCAACGCTTTAGGTCCTGGATTGTTTGAATCAGAAATGACTGCGGATACGCTATTCGCCAACGAAGGATTTATGCAAATGTACAATGCAATTTGCCCGGCTTCCAGACCCGGGCGGCGTGGAGAATTAAATGGTCCGATTCTGTTCTTTTCATCAGATGCGTCCAGTTATGTCAATGGACAATTTTTCACCGTTGATGGTGGTATGACGATCGTTTAAGTTTTACTTGGCGTTGGATTCCTATAGCAAAAAATCAAATTGTTAAGTGGATATGATATATCTACTTAACAATTTTTTATTTAAGCAAAATTATGTGATAGCAGTCACAGAAATAAGTACTTATTTGTAGTACTGTGAATTTATAGAAAAATATTATGTGCTATTATGAACAAAATTTTTCAAGATGAGCTTCATAGCACTAATAGATTTTTGAAAATATCATAATCATTCAAGGAGGTATTTTGGTATGTTGCGCTTTACGAGAAAACAATTTTTAATTGCCGCTGCTTCTTCCGCAGCCATCGCAGCCATCGGGGGATGTGAGCAATTGCCACAGGAATCTGCCGGAGGTTTAGTAAATGGCACAGGTGAACAAGTAAAAACTTGTAAAACAGTATGCAGGTATTGCGGAATTGGATGCGGTGCGCTTGTAGAAGTGGCAGACGGACGTATTATGTCTGTGCAAGCAGATCCGGAAAGTACAGTCAATAACGGAGTATTCTGTGTCAAAGGTTATTATTTGGCTGATATGCTAAAAGCAAAAAGTCGTGTTACGAAACCTTTGATTAAAAAAGAGGGGCAGTTTGTGGAAGCATCGTGGGATGAAGCACTTGATTTGATAGCTAATAAATTTATGGAAATCAAACGTCAGCATGGCGCCGATGCTTTGGCGTTTTATGGATCCGGCCAGTGCAGTATTGATGAGTCATATATTTATAATAAATTGTATAAAGGGTTTATCGGCACGAACAATGTGGATGGGAATCCAAGAACCTGTATGGCGAGTGCAGTTGCCGGATATATGACGACTTTTGGAAAAGACGAACCAATGGGTACATATGACGATATCGACAAAGCGGACGTGTTTTTCTTCATCGGTGCCAATCCGGCAGAAGCGCATCCGGTGCTATGGGTTAAAATTTTGGAACGGCGCTATGAAAATCCAAACATAAAAATTATTGTTGCAGATCCGCGCGAGACGCGTTCCACAGAGTATGCAGATATGAAATTGATCTTTAAACCGGGGATGGATTTGGCTCTGCTAAATAGTATGGCATACGTCATTGTCAAAGAGAATTTAATTGATAAGTCGTTTATCGAAAAACATACAAATTTTATGATGGGTGATGATGCGAAAACCTGGGAGGACTATGTCGCATTTTTAGAAGACTATCAACCGGACAAAGTGGCTGCTATAGTGGGAGTACCTGCCGATCAGATTATAGAAGCAGCGCGATTATTTGCAGATCCTAGTAAAGAGACGATCTCAATGTGGACGATGGGGATTAATCAGCGGACGCGTGGTGTTTGGGCGAATAACTTAATACACAATTTACATTTAATTACAGGTAAGTTATGCCGACCAGGATCGACGCCATTTTCATTGACAGGTCAGCCATCGGCGTGTGGCAGTGTACGTGAAGTCGGTGCTTTAAGCCATCTATTGCCTTCCGGCAGACAAATAGCCAATGAAAAGCATCGCCAGGAAATTGCCGATATCTGGGACATCCCTGTAGAAAATATTCAGCCTTCTCCGGGAAAAGCAATGATGAAGATGTTCCAAGCGACAGTTGACGGTGATATCAAAGCTCTCTGGGTAATGACGACAAATCCAGGACACTCATTGCCAAATGTCAATAAATATCGTGCAGGAATGGAAAAGTGCTTTCTTGTAGTATCAGAAGGGTTTCACCCGACGAGGACGACAGAATTAGCAGATGTCATCTTACCGACTGCCGTCTGGTGCGAAAAAGAAGGCATATACGGAAATGCTGAGCGAAGAACGCAGCATATGGAAAAGGCAATTGAACCGCCGGGAGAAGCAAAATCGGACACATGGGCATTATTAGAAATTGCTAAAAGAATGGGATATGGCGAGCACTTCCAATACTCTTCGCTCGATGATATTTATGAAGAATACAGAAGATGCAGCATCGGAACAGGTTATGACTTGGCACCGTTGGAGCGCCTCCGTCAAGAACGCGGTGTTCGGTGGCCGGTCGTTGGAGATGGATGGGGAGAAGAGGGTTCTATTCGATATGCGTATCCCTATGATCCATATGTAAGTGCAGAAGAAGGAATTAAATTTTATGGGAAGCCTGACGGACGTGCTGTCATATTTATGCGCCCGCAGGCAGACCCGGCAGAAGTGCCGAATGCCGACTTCCCGTTTTATTTGACGACCGGAAGGTTACTGGAACAATGGCATACGATGACGATGACAGGCAATGTAGAGGAGCTGAATCAGATCGCAGAGGTCGTCGATGGAGAAGTGGGATGGTTTGTAGAAATGCATCCGGCAGATGCTGAGCAACTTGGACTCAATCACGGCTCCAAAGTGAAATTAATTTCACCTCGCGGTCAGATCGTAAGTAAGGTGAACATAGGTGGTCGAGGAAAACCACAGCAAGGCTTATTATATACGAATTTTCATGATGATCATGTTGAACGGTTGGCTAACATTCTTGTCAGTGATGCAGTGGATGCAGCGTCGCAGCAGCCGGAATACAAATTATCAATCTGCAGAGTTGAGAAATTATAATGATGGCTGTTATCAGTCATATGGTGCATTGATCATATAAGGAAGGTGATTGAATTTGATCGTCGCAGGTATAGCAGTAAAAGTGCCGCCGGGAAGAGAGAAAGCAGTCGCGCATTTTTTTGAAGATCAATTGTGTATGTCAGTTGTAGGCACTACGAGAGGAAACATCGCTATCGTTGTCGAAGCCGACAATGCCGGACAATTAGAGAAGATGACAAATTTATGGTTAGAGAAAAATACGAGTATTTTGAGTGTATCTCCTGTGTACATCGGGTTTGATGATCATGAAGAAAATTATTCGTAGAGATTTTTTGAAAATGGCAATCGGGGATTTTGCAACCGGTGCAGTCAAACTTTTTGAAAATGCACATATTCCTACACATCCGCGCCCACCGGGAGCATTGGCAGAAACTATTTTTTTGGCTACATGCATACGATGCGGCAAATGCGCAGAAGCATGTTCGGCTAAGTGTATCAGTCATAATAGTGAGGCTTCGAAGGGAATTACACTAGGTACACCGTATATGAATTACAAATTAAAAGGATGTAATTTGTGTCTGAGATGCATCGCTGTATGTCCAACAGGTGCATTATCGGAAAATAAAACAGGTCTATACCGTCTAGGGACAGCTAAAATATCCTGCAAAACATGTATCGCCTGGAATGGAGCCATTTGCATGAACTGTACATTGGCTTGCAAACGGCGAGCCATTACACTTAACAAAGGCAGATATCCATCGGTACAAAAGGATTTATGTATCGTATGCGGTGAGTGTCAGACAAAATGCATCGTATCCCCACGTGCCATTATAATGGAGGTGCCAGATACTGAGTAGCAACAACTCGTTATTTTCTATTGACAAAAGCGAAAAAACATAGTATATTTTTCTTCATAGAACTTTGCGCTTTAATGTATAAAAGCATTGAAGTGATAAAAAGATCGCCATGGGGGGAATAATTACTTATGAAGAAAATAGCAGTTGTATGTTTAATTATGGTTGTAATGATGGGGATATTTGTTGGATGTTCCGGTAAGAATGCGGACCCGGCAAACGTCAAGCAAGAACCACAGACGCAAGCTCCTGCGTCCGGCAATGGAAATTCTGAGTCAAACTCGCAATCAGGTAAAGCTGACGGCGAAATGATACGTGTAGGTATATTGCAACTTGTCGAACACGCGGCACTCGATGCGTCCTACCAAGGATTTGTCGATGGATTGGCAGAAGCAGGTTACGAAGACGGAAAAAATATTAAAATTGATTACCAAAATGCTCAGGGAGAGCAAGCCAATTGCAATACAATAGCAAGTAAACTTGTAAACGATAGAAATAAGTTAATTCTAGCAATTGCGACACCTGCGGCACAAGCAGTGGCGAACGCGACGAAGGACATTCCGATTTTGGTCACGGCTGTGACGGACCCGGCAGATGCTAAACTCGTAGCCAGCAACGAAGCTCCCGGCGGTAATGTCACTGGTACATCGGACTTAACGCCTTGTGCAGAACAAATTGAGCTTTTGACAAAATTAGTTCCTACAGCCAAAAAGATTGGTATGTTATACAATTCCAGTGAAGCGAATTCTAAATTCCAAGTAGATATTGCTAAGAAAGCAGCGGTCGAACTTGGTTTAGAAACGGTAGACTACACAGTATCCAGTTCCAATGAAATTCAGCAAGTAGTAGAATCGATGATCAACAAAGTTGACGCTATTTACGCTCCTACAGATAACATGATCGCCGCCGGTATGGCAACAGTTTCTATGGTAGCGAATGCGAATAACATCCCAGTAATCGTGGCAGAAAGCGGTATGGTAAACGCAGGCGGTCTTGCCACATACGGATTAAGTTACTATGAATTAGGAAAATTGACAGCGCAACAAGCCGTCAAAATTTTCGAAGGTGCGAATCCGGCAGATATGCCGATTGAGTACTTGGATAAATTTGAACTTCATATCAATGAAGACGTTGCAGCGCAGTTGGGTATCACTATTCCCGAAGGCTTGTAATCGGTAGATAGATGGTATAGAATATTTTCAGACTATCAACAGGGCAGAGAATCTTGCCCTGTTGAATTACGTATATTTGCAGACTCTTTCTACCACAGCAAAGGAAGTGATAATGTTTATGACGATGCTATCTAGTATTCTGTTAGCGATGCAAGGCGCGGTATCCCAAGGTGTGTTATGGGGCATCATGGCGATTGGTGTATATTTGACATTTAAAGTATTAGATTATGCCGATCTGACCGTTGACGGCAGTTTTGCCCTTGGGGGCGCAGTCAGTGCGGTGCTGATTGTTCAAGGGATGAACCCATTTTTGACATTGCCGATTGCGACATTGGCAGGCGTAGGTGCCGGGATTGTCACCGGATTTTTGCATACGAAGTTAAATATTCCGCCGATTCTATCTGGTATTTTGTCGATGCTGGCACTGTATTCGATTAACATGCGTGTCATGGGTCAAGCCAATACGCCATTATTAGGTCAAGATACAGTGGTGACGATGATCGCAGAGATATTGCCGTTTTCCAGAACGACAGTGACTTTATTGATCGGTATTATTTTTTCTGTGTTTATTATTGCTATTATATATTGGTTTTTTGGTACAGAAATCGGTTGCGCCATTCGTGCGACAGGAAATAATCAATACATGGTGCGCGCCCTTGGTGGAAATACCGATTTTATGAAAATTACCGGACTGTTTCTGAGCAATGGTCTCGTCGCCTTATCGGGTGCGCTCGTCGCTCAAAGCCAGGGATATGCGGACGTAGGTATGGGGACAGGGACGATTATCATCGGTTTAGCATCGGTCATCATCGGTGAAGTCATCTTCGGCGATCGTTTTTCTTTTGCATACAAATTATTCGCTGTACTGTGCGGATCAGTGATTTATCGCGTTGTGATTGCGATTGTACTGCAATTAGGCTTGAAGACAACAGACTTGAAATTACTGACGGCTGTCATCGTAGCCTTTGCTTTATCACTGCCGATTATTAAGAAAAAAGCCAAAAAATTGAGTTATCGATGAGGGAGGATTGACAATGCTGACGATTACGGATGTGTGTAAAACATTTAATGAAGGCACAATTAACGAAAAGAAAGCTTTGAGCAATCTGAACTTGCATATCAGAGCAGGCGAATTTGTTACGGTCATCGGCAGTAATGGCGCCGGTAAATCGACGATGCTAAATGTCGTCGCAGGTGTTCATGAGAATGAACAAGGGAGAATTATCCTCGATGATCAAGATATTACTAAGCAAGCTGAGCATGTGCGGGCGAGACTTTTAGGTCGCGTATTTCAGGACCCGATGATGGGGACGGCTGCCAACATGGGTATAGAAGAAAATTTGGCGATGGCATATCGCCGAGGCAAGAACCGAGGACTTCGATGGGGTATTACTAAAAAAGAGCGTGAGCATTATATGGAAATGCTGAAAACGCTTGATTTAGGCTTGGAGAATCGCATGAAATCCAAAGTCGGGCTTCTTTCCGGCGGACAGAGACAGGCATTGACATTATTGATGGCGACGCTACAGAAACCGAAAGTGCTGTTGCTTGATGAACATACGGCAGCCTTAGACCCGAAAACGGCTCATAAAGTACTTGAATTGACGCAACAATTGGTAGAACGTGACCAATTGACGACCTTGATGATTACCCATAACATGAAGGACGCGATTCGCATCGGCAATCGTCTGATCATGATGCATGAAGGTCGAGTGATTTTCGATGTCAGCGGTGAGGCGAAAGCGCAATTGAGTACTGCCGACTTAATGAAAAAATTTGAACTTGCCAGCGGCGGAGAGTTCGCCAATGACAGAATGATGTTGGGGTAATCGGAGATAGATATGTTTTTTGATCAATATGTTTTTGTTTCACTAGTAAATGTAGCTTCCTTTTACAGTATTTTACGTAAAGGGAGGCTATTTGTTTTTGACCCGTATTTCCAAGGTTCCGATGATAGTGATTGGCTACGAACGAGTTCTAAAAATGTCGGCAGTACATACATATAAAGTATTGAGGTGTTAGAACAGGCGTTATACATAACTCGCTATACGGGAATTTGGGGGTGTATATATGAAGTTGGACGATTTAAAAGGGAAAAAGGTTATTGATTACAGAATAGCCGATTCGGCAAAGCAGGTATATGTAGAAATCATATTTGAGAATCATTTCTATTTGAAAATTAACCTGACGAATCTTCCGGCAGATGCGATTACTATCGGAAAGGCGAAGTAAATACTCTCGATAGAGATAAGTAAGTACGCTATAAAGATAGTGTCTATTTCTGTCATGGTTAAATATCATTAAAGTTATAAATCAATATGAGAAACGCCGAAAATCCGTATAAACACTATGTTTTTACGAGTTTCGGCATTTATTTTACCGCAATACAAACATTAATCGTGATAGAAACCAAATTTATTGAGTTTATACGATAGTCGAGGACGAACAGTAAAGTAGTGTGCTACTAAAATATGTATAATTGCAAATAGGGGTTGTATTTTCAAAAGCGACTTCTTATACTTGTAGTAACTTGAAAATATAAGGAGACTCCGTAAATGACAGATTATAATCGGTACACAGCAGAGGTGGCAGAACAAATTACTGAGTCATTGGCAAGACAGCAGACGCAAAGAAAAGGCAAAAAGAAGAAAAAGCTCATCGGTATGCTAGTTATCATCGTTCTTTGGACAGGCATGCTTACAGGTGGTTACTATTTAGCGATCGATTATGCGCAAAAGCAATATACGGAACAAATCACCGAGATTCAGCAGGCGAATCAACAAGCAATTGAGCAAATTGCTGATCAATTTTCCAGTGTGCAGCAAGAGATGGCAAACGTAAAAACTGAATTCGCATCGGTCAAAGAACAATTGGGATTGATCAATGAAGAATTGCAATTGACAGGAGAGACGATGGTCGGCAGTGATCAGACGAAACAGGCGTTGACGAACCGGATTACTGATCTCGACCGCCAATTGAACGATTTGAAGACCCAACTGAAACGATTGGAGGAAGCGGCGCGTGCGTACTAGAATGAACTTGTTTCTCGCCTTGTTGATCGCTCCTTTTATTGGGCTGTTTGTCGGCTATTTTAACAGTCCCCTGTATTCGCAAGAGCACGTTGCATCAGCGCAAATTTCGGTTGACGCATTTTATCCGCATATAGAGCAGATGGGTGCCGATATGGAAACGATCACCCAGGATATCACCGATTCTCTGCATGAGACCGATCGAACTTCGATGATTGTCGGATCGATTCGCGACAATGCTGCGAAAGAGATGGCGGAATATGAAGAGCAGAAAAAACAGTTAGACCATTTAGTAGAAGTCAGTAAGACCCAAAGCAAAGCCTCGGGTGAGGTACTTGACCAGTTGTTAGCCGGTATGCTCGGTGACCCGATCGGTCAAACATTCGGCAAGAATGCTACGATTAAAGTGTATTCGTTGACAGAAGCAGGGTACAGAGGATATATGGCAAAGGTTAGAGTACATAATCCCGATGCAATTCAAATGGTGCTTGCGGAAGATCAGATCAGCAGCTCCGGTGAGACGACCAGCCATGCAGCCAAACGCAGTAATGCTGTGCTCGCAGTCAATGCCGGAGGTTTTGCCAGCCAAAACGGTAAAATCAGACCACTGGGCATCACTGTGGTTGATGGGAAAATTGTCACATTCTCCAATGCCGACCTCAGTGTAATCGGGTTTAATAAAAACGGGAATTTAGTCGGTGGAAAAATCGAATCGGAACAGCAAATTCACGATATGGGTATTGTTCATGGGGCGAGCTTTTTACCGACATTACTCAAAGACGGCGTGAAGCAGACGATCCCGAAGGATTGGGCAAATGCACGACATCCGCGGACGTTGATTGGACACTTCGAAAATGGCGACCTGTTATTTATCGTGATCGACGGCAGAAGAGAAGGATGGAGCGGTGGAGTAACTTTGGAAGAAGCGCAGAACAAACTGCTTGAATTCAAAGTGCGGGACGCGTATAATTTGGACGGCGGAGGTTCCAGTACGTTTTATTATAATGGAAAAGTACTTAACCGCCCTTCCGGCGGTTCGGAAAGAAAAGTGACGACGAATATCGTCATTGTGCCGTAGCGGGATATAGTGGAGGCTGTGAATTATATAAAAATTCACAGCCTTTGTATTTTTAAAGGGAAATAACAAATAATAGATACATGCAAAAACTATATTTGTTAGGAGACGCGATATGGACAGAAAAAATCCACGAACATATGCCGGTGAGCCAATTGTAGAACCTGAGTTGCCGACAGCTCCCGAGAAGCCTCAAAAAACAAGAGGCGAGGATCAAAAGGATGACCCCAATATTATAGATGCGTTAAAAACGTTTGGGCAGACAAGTATCCCTCAGGCGGAGAGTAACATTCACTGCTTAAATATCATCGGGCAAGTGGAAGGGCATATGGTTTTGCCTCCGCAGAATAAAACGACAAAGTATGAACATATCATCCCGCAAATCGTCGCGGCAGAGCAGAACGAACGGATTGAAGGGATATTGATTATCCTCAATACGGTAGGCGGCGACGTTGAGGCAGGGCTTGCCTTGGCGGAAATGATCTCCAGTCTTTCTAAGCCGACGGTCACACTGGTATTGGGCGGCGGTCATTCGATCGGTGTGCCGATTGCCGTATCATCGGATTACAGCTACATCGCCGAATCTGCGACGATGACTATTCATCCCATTCGCTTGACAGGCATGGTTATCGGTGTGCCGCAGACATTTGAATATCTCGATAAAATGCAGGAACGCGTCGTGCGCTTCGTCACGAAGAATTCATCGATTACCGAAGAGAAATTTAAGGAATTGATGTATAAAACGGGAGATTTGGCGCGCGACATTGGCACCAATGTCATCGGCAGCGATGCGGTAAAATACGGTTTGATTGATGAAGTGGGCGGATTGGGGCAAGCACTAAAAACGTTAAATTCCTTGATTGAGCAGCGCAAACAGAAAGGTGTTCTACAATGATCATTTATACACCGTTGCCAATCGAAGCAGTATTAAATCATCAAGAAGAACATCAGCCCCAATATACGGAGATCAATTATCAGGGAAAGAAAGTCGTTGTCGAATCGCTCGGTGCCTATCAGGCGAAGATCGTGCAATTGATCAGCAGCAATCCAAATGATTATTTGGATAGTACCTATACGCCGGGGAAAATTATTCACTTCCGGCCGGAATAAAAGCAGGAAATAAAAGCGCCTACAAGAATTTATATGTAGGTGCTTTTATTTTGCCGGTTGCTTGTTCCCATGCAGTTGTTTATGATATAGAGTAGAGATAGGAGCGTGTAGTCATTGGGAGCGTTTAAAGAACTGAATCGCGGTTTGAAATTTGAGTTAATTGGGATTGTTATTTTGATTTTATCGGGGCTCGCCTTAGGGAAGTTTGGTTCTATCGGCAATTCGTTGGCATTCATCACAGAATTGTTTGCCGGGAATTGGGGATTTCTCATCCCGATTTTGGCAGGGATATACGCCTTATATATGATATTTAAGCGGAAGCAGATTGCATTCGATGTGCGGATGTATGGGGGACTGCTATTTTTTCTGCTGTTATTGATCCATAGTCATCTGGAATTATATGTGGACTTATTAGGCGATACAGGATCAGATTTTAATATTGTCACTACGACATACCACGCATTAGTGGATAGTCGAGGTACAGAGGAATCAATCGATGTAGGCGGTGGACTCGTAGGAGCGATTTTTCTGTATGTGAGTATCTACTTATTCGACGTTACAGGCACGAAACTTGTGATGCTAGGTGGAATGCTGATTGGCATCCTGCTGCTCACTAAATTGACGATCGGTGACGCAGTCATGAAAATTAAACAACATATGCAGAAATTATCGGAGCGAATCGTCGCATACTTTGGCAATTTGACATCGTTGTGGGGAAGTAGAGAAAGTGGCAAAGAAAATCAAGAAACGGAGATGCTCGATTCCTCATTCGATGACGATAGGATCGATCTGCAATCAATTTATCCTGTACCTATTGACGAGCATCGCGTGATTAAAGAAAAATTGTTTCAGCGAGTGGAGTCGAGAGTGGAATTGGATCGCCTCCAAAGGGCGGAGACAGATCGCGTTAGACAAGCGGGCGGTCATATGCAAGAAACGGACATCGATCGTATTCAAAGAACAGATGCGGACGGTGATCGGCAAATAGCGGCTACCCCTGTGACAGCAGACGCAGAAAGTCAAACGGCGTATCAGGAGATCGAACAAGCCGATCAGAATGTCAGTGTCACCTGGGAAACAGATCTACCTGTGGGTGGACATTATCAATTCCCATCGTTGCAATTGCTGAAAAACCGTTCCAGCATGACAAAGCTAGATGCGAATATTCAAGCTAACAGCAGAAAATTAGAAGCGACGCTGGAGAGTTTCGGAGTCATGGCTACTGTCATTGATTTTAGTCAAGGACCGTCGGTTACAAGATACGAGCTTCAGCCGGCAATTGGCGTTAAAGTAAGCAAAATATTGAATTTAGCAGATGATCTTGCGCTGGCATTGGCAGCGAAAGATATACGAATAGAAGCACCGATTCCTGGCAAAGCGGCAATCGGCATCGAAGTTCCCAACACGGAAGTGTCAATTATCGGGCTTAAAGAAATTGTCGGCAGTCAGGAATTTAAGAAAGCCGATTCGAAACTGACGATTGCTCTGGGCAAAGACCTATCGGGCACTTCGATTGTCGCTGATTTATCGAAAATGCCCCATCTACTAGTGGCAGGCTCAACAGGCTCAGGGAAAAGTGTGTGCGTAAACGGCATTATAACGAGCATTTTGTATAAAGCCAGCCCCGAGGAAGTTAAGTTCTTTATGATTGACCC
The DNA here is from genome assembly GCA_023388635.1 of Bacillota bacterium. GTDB lineage: Bacteria > Bacillota > Bacilli > Desulfuribacillales > Desulfuribacillaceae > JAEWFW01. Next base: position 40,949 of record JAEWFW010000038.1, on the reverse strand, counting down.
GAAAATGGTCGAGCTCAATGTATACAACGGTATTCCGCATTTGGCGACACCTGTCGTGACTGATCCGCGCCAAGCCTCGTATCTGTTGAAGAAAGTTGTACAGGAGATGGAACGCCGCTATAAGCTGTTCGCCGATCGAAAGGCAAGGGATTTAGAGCGGTATAATTTCCTCGTCCAGCAGGATGCCGCCCAAGGAAAAGCCAGCGGCGAAAAATTGCCGCAGATCATCGTCATTATCGATGAGTTAGCCGATTTAATGATGGTCGCCCCGGGAGAGGTCGAAGATGCTATTTGCCGGATAGCGCAAATGGCACGTGCCGCGGGAATTCATTTGTTGATTGCGACACAGAGACCGAGCGTCGATGTCATTACGGGAATCATCAAAGCGAACATTCCCAGCCGGATCGCCTTTTCGGTCGCATCGCAAATGGATTCGCGGACGATTCTCGACATGGGTGGTGCGGAGAAATTACTCGGCAGAGGCGATATGTTGTTCTTACCTGTAGGGGCATCAAAGCCGGTACGCATACAGGGAGCCTATATTTCTGAGGATGAAATTGAGGAAGTCGTCAATTTTGTTAAAGAACAGAAACCCCAGGGGCAAGCGTACAATACAGAATTATTTTCGTTGCCGGAAGAGGAAGAAGTCGCAGGCGAGGAAATCTCCGAAGATCAAGATGAATTATATGAGCAAGCGGTGGAGCTGGTCGTTCAAGCCGGTCAAGCATCGGTTTCGTATTTGCAGAGAAAGCTGAAAGTCGGTTATGCAAGGGCGGCGCGCTTGATTGATTCTATGGAAGAGAAAGGCGTCGTCGGTGCATTTGAAGGCAGTAAACCGCGGGATGTACTGATTACGAAAGAACAATTGGCAGCATCCAAAGAGACAAGTCAATAAAATCGGGTGCCTTAGTGCGTGCTCGTCAGCGCGTCAATACTTAGGTATTGTTAAGCAGGGATTTGATTGTGATCCCTGCTTTTTTGCATAGTTATGGGGATTTGGCAGATAATGAAAATATATTCTATTGGAAAGGATATGTCGCATGAAACTCCCAAAACACATAAAACGCTATGCAGAGCCATATGATCCTTGGCAATTGAGCGCAATTTTAGATAAAAATCTCTATATTCTAAAAAAATTATTTGTCAACAGTGACGATGTGGTCTTTCGAGACTTTATTATCGATGGTCAGGAGGATGCGCGGAAAGGTGTTATCATATATATTGAAGGGTTAGTCAACAGTGATGTGATTAATCGCGATATTTTAGAAAAGATCATTTATCATAAAGACGATTATGTGAACAAAGATAGCGAACAATCGGCACAGCAAACAACAAACGGCAATCGCCCATTGGATGGACAAAAATGGATGAAGACACTGATTGAGCGCACGCTTTCGGCGAACAACCTATCAGTTTGTCAGACAATTACCGAAGTGAAAGACGGGATTTTAAATGCCCAGGCGGTGATATTGATCGATGGCGTCAATGCGGGTATTGTGGCAGGCGTCGAAGGATATGAGGTACGGGGCATTAGCGAGCCGGAATCAAGTGTTGTCATCCGCGGTCCCCGGGAAGGGTTTAATGAAAACTTACGAACCAATACATCGTTGATCCGGCGTAAAATTAGAAATCACAATCTAAAAGGTGAAACGATGCTCGTCGGGGAAAAAACTCACACCAAAATATGCCTGATGTATTTGGACGGTGTCGTCAATCAAGGGGTTTTGCAAGAGCTCAAGAAACGGATCAACGATATAAAGATTGACGCGATTCTGGAGTCGGGATATATTGAAGAGATGATTGAAGACAATCCGTTCTCGCCTTTTCCCAGCGTCAGCGTAACAGAACGTCCTGACGATGCGGCTGCGGCTATTATGGAGGGTAGAATCATTATTATTGTCGATAACACGCCGTTTGCGTTGAATGTGCCGATGGTATTCGAAGATTTAATGCATGCCAGCGAAGATTATTATAATCGGTATATCGGCGGCACGATTGTGCGCTTGATTCGATTTTTTTCACTTTTTATTTCGATTTTCTTGCCGAGTTTGTATGTGGCAATTGTGACCTTTCATCCGGAAATGCTGCCGACTCCCTTGCTAATCAGTGTGGCGGCAGCAAGGGAAGGCGTTCCTTTCCCAGCTCTCATAGAGGCGTTTTTGATGGAATTTACGTTTGAAGCATTGAAAGAAGCGGGAGCGCGCATGCCGAAGGCAATCGGTTCTACTGTGAGTATTGTCGGCGGTCTCATATTGGGTGAAGCAGCCGTCAGCGCCGGGCTGGTGTCAAGACCGATGGTTATTATCGTCGCCGGGACCGCCATTGCCTCATTCGCAATACCGGGATTTGGTGTCCAAAGCACAATACGCTTTATTCGCTTTCCTTTCATGGCACTGTCGGGGATGTTCGGTCTTTACGGTATTATTCTCGGTGCCATCGTTTTATTGATCCACATGTGCTCCCTGCGTTCTTTCGGTGTTCCTTATATGGCGCCATTCGCTCCTATAATCAAAGAAGGGCTGAAAGATTCTTTGGTGAGAGCGCCTTGGTGGAGCATTAAATTTCGTCCAAGCATCTTTACTGGAAAAATTCAGCGCAGGAATCGCACACGCCGACCGATGGCACCTGTGATCTTGCTATGCCTGATCTGTGGAATGTTGATGACGGGCTGTTGGGATATGAAAGAAATTGAAGATCGGGCGATTGTCAGTGGGATCGGTATGGATTTACTCGAGGATGAGGAAAACGGTGATCGCATCGAATTGACCGTGCAAATTGTCAGACCGGGAGCTGTGGCGGGCGAAGGCGCGGGAGGCGGAGATTTTAGTAAATCAGTCTGGGTTTTATCGGCAAAAGGTCGAACAGTTCAGGAAGCGTCGACCAAATTGATTCCGTATGCCGGTCGAAGCTTGTATTGGTCCCACGCGCAAGTCATTGTCATCGGGGAAACACTTGCCAGGGAATGTGTCGGAAATATTGTCGATATTCTCGATCGCAGCTCCGATCATCGTCTGCGAACGTGGTTTATGGTTGCCAAAGGGCAGACTGCAAAAGAACTGATGTCTGCACAAACAAACCTCGAATCGATCCTTGCTATGGAATTAGCAGCCATGTCGGAAGTGCGCAGCGAGACATCGTTAGCGGCAGCCATCAATTTAAAAGATTTTTTATATTTTTTGTCGATAGAATCACGGGCACCTGTTGCGTCTGTTGTTGAATCCTATACTGCCACAGACGGCACAGACAGCGTTTTTGTCAGGGGAAGTGCTGTTTTTGACGGTACGCAGCTCCAGAATTTCTATGATGCACACACGACGCGCGGCATACTATGGGTCGTGCATGATGTCAGAAGCGGCGTAATATCTGTTGATTGGGGGGATAACCCCGGCGCCATTTCCACAACGACATTTAAAAATAAAGTCAAAGTTAATACCAAGATTATCGATGGAACTCTGCACGTATTTGTAAATGTAAAAAATGATTGTAAACTCTCCGAAATAAACGTCGAATTGGATTTGCGAAAAAAAGAAGTGATTAAAGAAATTGAGCGGCTGGTATCGGAGCAAATTAAGAAGGAAATTACAATGGCATTCACGAAGGCGCAAGAAGATCAATTGGATGTATTCGGCATCGGAGAAATTGTGCGCCGCCAGCATCCGCAGTACTGGAAATCGATTGAACAGAACTGGAAAGAAGTATTTTCGCAATTGGTATATACGATTGAGGTAGAAAGTGAGCTGCGCAGATTTGGATTTACATATAACAGCCGCGTGGCGTACTAACTAAATATAATAATAAAATATTTTTGATGCAGGAAACCGATATTTTAATGTAGAATAGACAGAGATGAGAGTTATAGGTTATATTTAGAAAATATTATATGCTGGATAGGAGTGAATCCGGTTGAAAGAAATAGGGGAGTTTTTAAGAAACAGCAGACTTGAAAAAGGCATGTCCTTGCAAGACATATCTCATATAACAAAAATCAGCACGCGATATCTTGAAGGAATTGAAAAAGGCGATTGGTCGATGATGCCGGGAAGTTTTTATGTAAAAGGTTTTATCAGAAATTACGCGAAGGTACTGGGAGTCGATATCAGCGAATATTTGGAGGCTTTGAGCCGAGAAGTTGCCGATAGTACGACACCTGTCTCACCAATCACATCAACGACGTCCGCACCCGTGCGGGCAAATCGTTTTGGCAAGCTGTTTTCTACATCGCTTGTCATTATCTTGGTGTCGGTCGTGCTTTTTGTCGTTTTCCGTTATGTTTCCGAAATGGATGTCGGTGAAAATGACCCTGGACCAGTCAATCCAGAAGCCAATAATAATCAACAATACGAGCCTCCTGAACTGGAACCGTTGCCTGAGAAAGATCCGGAGCCGGAAACTCCAGAACCGGAAAACGTGGCAGAGATTGAATTGGCTGAACAGGTTCAAAATACATACACGTTTCACGTAAAAAATGCAACGGATATCAAATTGCGTATGCAAGTTGAACAGGGCGAATCGTGGTATCAGGTGCGAGAGGGCAATGCCCAAGGAGCAGTGAAGCAAGAAGGTAAAATTCAGAATGGTCAAGTGTTGGAGTTCGCTAGTGAGAACGGATTGTGGGTACGGTTGGGGAATTTTAGACCTGTCAGTGTGTATGTAAATGATCAACTGATTGAGACAGAAGATACTACCAATTCAACGAGCGTGCGAAATTTTCAATTTGAATTCGTCAGTCAATAAACACCTAACAGGTGTTTTTTTGACACTGGTGGAGCCATATATTATACTTTATAGGATACACAGCAATCGTTTTGGGGGAAATGAAAACATATGGAGCAATTATCAGTGACAGTCGTAACACTCGGATGTGCTAAAAATTCGGTAGATTCGGAAATCATGCAAAATATCCTGCAACAAAATGAATATAGAATGGAACATGACCCCGAATGCGCTGATGTGATTATTGTCAACACTTGCGGGTTTATAGAGGCGGCGAAACAGGAATCTATCAATATGATTCTTGATTTGAGCGATTTGAAAGACACAGGAACACTCAAAACTTTAATCGTTGCCGGATGTCTAGCACAGCGATATAAGGATGAGCTGATGCAGGAAATTCCTGAAATTGATGGGATCGTCGGCACAGGAGATTTCCAGAAAATTCACAGTATCATCATGGATTCCGTTGCCGGATTAAAACCTGTACATACAGGACATCTGGATGTTTCCTATGAGGAATTTACCAGTTTCTATGAAAATAGACAGACCGGATCGAGTGCATTTGTCAAGATTGCGGAAGGATGTAACAATTTCTGTACATTCTGTATCATTCCGCAGTTACGTGGCGAATATAGAAGCAGAACGATAGATTCTATTTATGAAGAAACGCGTATTTTAGCGAAAAACGGTACAAAAGAAGTGAATTTGATTGCTCAGGATACGAGCATGTATGGATATGATATTTATGGCAAGGCGATGCTATCAGAATTGTTGAAAAAATTACATACAATTGAGGACATTGAATGGATTCGCATTTTATATTTGTATCCGGGAAATGTCGATGACGAACTCATTCAGACAATCGCCAATTACCCGAAAATATGCAAGTACATAGAAATGCCATTACAGCATAGCGAGAATAGGATTTTAAAACTTATGAATCGACCGTCTCAGCAACTCGATATCCGTCGGTTGATAGACAAGATTCGCCAAGCGGTTCCTGATATTGTCATTCGTACGACGATGATTGTCGGTTTTCCACAAGAATCGGAAGAGGATTTTAGACAATTAGTGCAATTTATTCGTGACGTGCGCTTCGACCGTATGGGGGTCTTTCCTTATTCCTTAGAAGAGGGGACGGCGGCTGCGCGTCTGCAAGGACAGATTGATCAAAGCATTAAGGAACAGCGCGCCCATGAAATTATGGAAATTCAGCGGGAATTGACGGAAGCAAGCAATCGGCGTCTTGTAGGTACTGTTCAGTCGGTGTTGATTGAGCGGGTGGAGGATGATCATACATACGTCGGCAGAACGCAGTATGATGCGCCGGAAATTGACAGTGAAGTTTTTATAACTTCCGATACTCCTTTGCTAATAGGAGATATCATTCCCATAAAAATAACACATGTATTAGATTTTGACATGACCGGGGAGGTTTTTACATGTTGAATTTAGCTAATAAAATCACATTAGCCCGGATTTTTCTTGTGCCGATCGTTATGTTTTTTTTGCTCGTCAATTATGATTTCGGTAGAATTGAGCTTTTCGGAGTTTCGACAACCCTGAGTGAAATTATTGCAGCACTGGTGTTCATCCTAGCAGCTAGTACCGATGGGCTTGACGGATACGTCGCAAGGAAGAAAAAGATGATCACGAATTTAGGGAAATTCCTCGATCCGTTAGCCGATAAATTATTGATCCTCGCCGCGTTAGTATCGCTAGTAGATATGGGACGCATTGATGCCTATGTGGCGGTGATTATTATCAGCAGAGAATTTGCCGTCACCGGCTTACGTCTTGTGGCAGCAGCAGAAGGACAGGTGATTGCCGCTAGTAAATTGGGGAAATTGAAAACGGTAACGCAGATCGTAGCGGTTGTGTTGCTTATCCTGAATAATTTTCCTTTCTCCTATTTAGGAATTCCTTTGGATCAGATCGTATTATTTTTCGCTGTGGCAATTACCGTCATATCGGGAGTCGATTATTTTTATAAAAATAGACATGTCATTATTAAAAAACATAATTAATGTATTTAGAGGAGGAGGGAGCCTTTGCAAGCAGAAATTATCGCTGTAGGTACAGAACTTTTATTGGGCGAAATTGCCAATACGAATGGACAATACGTATCGAGGCGATTGGCTGAATACGGCATCGATACGTTTTACCATACTTGTGTCGGTGATAATGCCGGACGCATCCTAGAAACCTTAAAAATAGCGTGTAGTCGATCAGAAGTAATTATTTTGACGGGTGGGCTAGGACCTACGGATGATGATTTGACTAAAGAAACACTGGCGGATTTTCTTGATCTTCCACTTACGTTAGATGAGCCGTCATTCGCCAGAATCAGAGAGTTTTTTCACACTCGAAATAGAGATATGCCGCCGAGTAACCGCAAACAGGCTGAAATACCTTTGGGATCAAAACCGATCCCAAACCATTTCGGTACGGCTCCGGGAGTGTACTTGGAGCATCAAGGGCGAATTTTTATCCTCTTGCCCGGACCTCCTCACGAATTGCAACCAATGTTTGACAATGAAGCGCTTCCCATGCTGATAAAAAACAGCAAGCATCATCAAAAAGCAATTATATATTCCCGTACATTGCGCTTTTTTGGGATCGGCGAATCTGATCTTGCGGAGCGAGTGGAAGATTTGCTGAAATCACAAAACAATCCGACGATTGCGCCGTTATGTAAAGAGTCCGATGTGACGTTGCGTATTACTGCGAAAGCGGCAGATCCATTAGCAGCAGAGGCGTTGATTAATCCGGTGCAAGATGTCATTATTGAGCGGTTGTCTGATTACTATTATGGAAGTGACGATGATACGTTAATCAGTCAGGTTCATCAATATCTACTAGATAGCGGGAAAACCGTATCTGTAGCTGAAAGTTGCACAGGTGGATTATTGAGCGGTATGTTTACGACACTGCCCAATAGCTCCCAGTATTTTATAGAAGGCATTGCTTGTTATAGCAATCAGGCAAAATTGCGCTTGGGTGTGTCGGAGGATACATTGAACGCCCATGGCGCTGTCAGCAGACAAGTTGCCGAGCAGTTGGCATCATTGGTCAAGAAGAGAGCTTCGACAGACTTTGGAATCGGGATTACCGGTATCGCCGGACCTTCGGCAGGCGGGGAATCGAAACCTGTCGGTTTAGTGTATATCGGAATCGCTATCGGTGACCAAGTGTCTGTGCATGAACTTAGGCTCCATGGAAGCAGAGATTTTATTCGCATGAGAACCGCTAATACAGCGCTGTTTTTATTACTAAAACAATTACCTGACTAACTTGGCGGTAAGCCTCCCTCGCGGGCGTCTAACGCCAACGAAGTCATACATTTGCAGTTCTTAATTCAGATGGAGTAAAAGTATCTCCACATGAATTAAGAGCTTGCTTCAATCTACAAAAGAAAAGGTGAGATATGTGGTTATGAAATTTGACGAGCTAGGAATAGAAAGTAAGATTGTAAAGGCATTAAATCAGATGGGATTTGAGGAACCAACTCCGATTCAGGAAAAATGTGTTCCACTTGTACTGGAAGGCAAAGACATCATTGGTCAAGCGCAGACCGGTACGGGAAAGACAGCGGCATTCGGTATTCCTTTGGTGCAGAAGGTAGAGGAAAATAACCGTGCAGTACAAGCAATCATACTGACACCAACGAGAGAATTGGCAATTCAGGTGGCTGGAGAAATACGCAAAATAGGTAAGTTAAAGAACATCCGTCCGTTGCCGATTTATGGCGGTCAATTGATCGGACACCAGATTCGTGCGCTCAATCAAGGAACACAGATTGTCGTAGGTACACCAGGCAGAGTGCTCGACCATTTGCGTAGAAAAACACTTTCACTGGATGCTGTGCGAACTTTGATCCTCGATGAAGCCGACGAAATGTTAGATATGGGTTTTATCGAGGATATAGAAAAAATCGTTTCATCGGTTCCCGGTGACCGACAGACATTGCTGTTTTCTGCGACGATGCCTTATGAAATTAAAAAATTATCACAGCGTTACATGAAATCTCCGATCAATGTGGCGATTGCCAGAGGCGATGTATCGGTTCCGCTGATTGAACAACGCTATTATAAAATTTTAGAACGAGATAAATTAGATGGTTTTTGCAGAATTTTGGATCAAGAAGAAGTCGAGTTGGGAATCGTCTTTTGCCGCACGAAAAAGGGTGTTGATGAGCTGACAGATACATTGCAGGCACGTGGCTATATGGCAGAAGCTTTACATGGTGATTTGTCACAGGCGCAGCGAGATAAAGTCATGCAGAAATTCCGCGAGACATCGGTGGAATTACTGATTGCTACCGACGTGGCGGCGAGAGGGATTGATGTGGAGAACGTCAGTCATGTCATCAACTATGACATTCCGCAAGACCCTGAGTCCTATGTACACAGAGTCGGACGGACGGGGCGCGCCGGCAAAACAGGGATTGCCATCACCTTGGTCACGCCGCGGGAGATCAAACAACTTTTAGCAATTCAAAAGCAGACGAAAGTCAAGCTGACAGTCAAAGAAATTCCTTCTCTCGAGGAAGTTGTAAATAAACAGAAGGAACAATGGAAGGGCAAATTGATGGAATGTATCGAATCTGATGATTTGCAGAATTATTTGCAAGATTTGCGTTCCCTGTTTGAGCAATACGGGGCAGAGCATGTCGCCGCTGCGGCGATGAAGCTCGCCGTGGATACGACACATAATAAAGCGGAAATGAATACATACGAGTTCGGCGATACCGGAGCTGATAAAGGGATGGTGCGTTTCTTCATCAGTGTTGGCAAGAACGGCAATTTCACACCTAAAAACGTGATTGAGATTTTGGAAGAGCATGCGGGTATCAGCTCGGAGTTTATTGGAAAAATCAATATTTTTGATCGATTTACCTTTGCTGAGATTTCCGAAGAACAAGCGCCGTTTGTATATGAAGCGTTCCGCAACACACGCGTCAACGGCAAGCGAATCAATGTAGAACCGGCAAAACCTAAGAATTTCAAAAAATAAAATTATAAAAGTGCATTTTGCACTTTTTTTTTTTGGACATATCGTGTACAATGAATAATATAATCGAACTTTTGTTCCTGTCTGTGACAATGAAATGGAGGACTTATATTATGAGTGAACGTAAACAAGCATTAGAAACGGCTTTAAAGCAAATTGAAAAACAATTCGGTAAAGGTTCCATCATGAAATTGGGCGACTCGACATCGTATCATGTGGAGACAATCTCATCAGGGCTTTTGGCGCTCGATATAGCTTTAGGAGTTGGCGGATTGCCAAAGGGAAGAGTCATTGAAATCTTTGGACCGGAGTCTTCCGGAAAAACGACAGTCGCGTTACATGCGATTGCCGAAGTACAGAAATTAGGCGGACAGGCAGCTTTTATTGACGCAGAGCATGCTTTAGATCCAGTGTATGCCAAGAAACTCGGTGTCGAGACGGAAGAGCTATTGCTGTCTCAACCGGATACGGGAGAACAGGCATTAGAGATTGCAGAAGCATTGGTACGTAGTGGGGCAGTTGACATTATCGTCATCGACTCCGTTGCTGCTTTAGTTCCACGTGCTGAAATTGAAGGGGATATGGGGGATTCCCATGTCGGTTTGCAAGCGCGTCTCATGTCGCAGGCGTTGCGGAAACTTTCTGGAGCGATCAGCAAATCAAAGACGATTGCCATATTCATTAACCAAATTCGTGAAAAAGTCGGCGTCATGTTCGGTAATCCGGAAGTGACTCCCGGGGGAAGAGCGTTAAAATTCTATTCCAGTGTACGCCTCGATGTCAGAAGATCAGAATCGATTAAAGTTGGAAATGACGTCGTCGGCAACCGCACGAAGATTAAAGTCGTCAAAAACAAAGTAGCTCCTCCATTTAAACAAGCGGAAGTAGACATTATGTACGGTGAAGGCGTTTCAAAAGAAGGAAGCATCTTGGATATCGGAACAGAATTGGACATCGTCAACAAGAGCGGTGCTTGGTATTCCTATGAGAGTGAGCGTTTAGGACAAGGGCGTGAGAATGCCAAACAATTTTTGAAAGACAACCCGGAAATAGCGGAGATCATCGACGGCAGAATTCGTCAGCATCATGATTTACATAAAGTAACGGCTGCTTCCGATGCGGAAGTAGAAGAATAACCGGAAACCCATGAGTCAAGAATATAAGTGCGGCACTTTTGCCGCACTTATATTCCTTGACAAGTATTGTCATAAATAATACAATGAAATTGCGTATTTCTGTTTCGTGTAATATCGTACATTTTATTTTGAGTTTTATAATAAAAAATTAATGTATCATAACTGACTTAAGGCATGAAAAACCTTATGCGACCTCTTGCCAAACTATTTTATTTTATCCATGTTTGGTAATAGGAGGAGGGTTAGACCTATGGAAATGTCGATAGGGCTAGGTCTAATAATTGTTGTTGCAGTAGCAGTTGCGGCGTTTGCGGCAGGATTCTTTGTGAGAAAATCGATAGCGGAAGCGAAAATATCGAGTGCGGAAGAAGCAGCACGCAATATTTTGGAGAATGCCCGCAAAGATGTTGAAGCCTCGAAAAAAGAGGCGATCTTGGAAGCAAAAGAAGAAGCTCACAAGATACGTACGGAAGCCGAACGCGATTTGCGTGATCGGCGGAAAGAGCTTGATCGTTTAGAACGCAGAATATTGCAAAAAGAAGAAACATTAGACCGCAAAATGGAGCAAGTGGAGCGCAAAGAAGAGACACTTGCGAATAGAGATCGTAAAATGACGGAATTGGAAGAGCAAATTAAAGAAAAGCTCACTATGCAAACGGCTGAATTAGAGCGTATTTCCGGCTTGACACAGAAAGAGGCGAAAGAAATTATCCTCAACAAAGTGGAAAGTGAAGTGCGTTATGAGACGGCATTGATGATCAAAGACATTGAATTTCAGGCAAAAGAAGAAGCACAAAAACGTGCCAGAGAAATCATTTCAATAGCGATTCAGAGATGTGCGGCAGATCATGTAGCAGAGACGACAGTATCTGTAGTCGCACTTCCTAACGATGAGATGAAGGGACGAATCATTGGTCGAGAAGGTCGCAATATAAGAACGTTAGAAGCCTTGACAGGTATTGATCTAATTATTGACGATACACCGGAGGCAGTAATTTTATCAGGTTTTGAACCTATTCGACGAGAAGTTGCTCGTGTGGCCTTGGAAAAACTAGTTGCGGACGGAAGAATTCACCCTGCGAGAATCGAAGAAATGGTCGAAAAAGCTCGCAAAGAAGTGGATGAGCGAATTCGCGAAGAGGGTGAACAAGCTACATTTGACACTGGTGTCCATGGATTACATCCAGAATTGATAAAATTGTTGGGACGATTGAAGTTCCGTACAAGCTATGGTCAAAACGTCTTGAAACACGCAACAGAAGTAGCTCATTTGGCAGGTTTAATGGCTGCGGAGTTGGGAGTAGACGTGAAATTGGCGAAGCGTGCGGGATTGTTGCATGATATCGGAAAAGCAATTGATCATGAAACGGAAGGTTCTCATGTGGAGATTGGCATTGATATCGCTAAGCGTTATCACGAACCGAAAGAGGTTATAAACAGCATTGCATCTCACCATGGTGAGGTTGAAGCAGAGAGCATCACCGCTGTCTTAGTATCGGCAGCCGATGCGTTATCAGCAGCGCGCCCTGGAGCAAGACGTGAAACTTTAGAATCGTACATTAAACGATTAGAGAAACTGGAAGCTATTGCCGATAATGTGGAAGGCGTTGAGAAATCATACGCGATACAGGCTGGACGTGAATTGAGAATCATCGTACGTCCGGAGAAAATTGATGACGTAGAGTCAGTCGGTATAGCCAGAGAAATCAAGAAGAAAGTAGAAGCTGATCTTGAATATCCAGGCCAGATAAAAATTACTGTAATACGCGAAACACGAGCAGTAGAATATGCAAAATAAAGTGGCCTCGGTCACTTTTATTTTTTTATACTATATACCAGTATGAATTGGATGACGATAGAAAGAGGTTCATAATTTGAAAATACTATTTATAGGCGATATTGTCGGAAACCTCGGTTTAAAAGTACTTGCCGATTGCTTGCCGATGATCAGAGAAAAGTATCAACCGGATGTGGTCATCGCCAATGGCGAGAATACCGCCCCTGGCGGTCGTGGCATCACAAAACAGGCATTTCAATGGCTGCAAAAGCAACACATCGATGTCGTGACAATGGGTAACCATGTCTGGGATCATGATGATATTTATGACATATTGCTTCATCCGGCGAACCGAATCATACGCCCCGGCAATTACCCAAGCGAATTGCCGGGAAAAAGTGTAGTGACAATTAAGGTCGGTATGAAGAATGTCAGCATCGTTAACCTGAGCGGACAAACGTTTATGAATCCGATCAATTGTCCGTTTCAGAGCATTGATGAAATCCTTTCAGATATACCGGAAAACCATTATGTCCTGTTAGACTTTCACGGAGAGGCATCCTCGGAAAAATTAGCGATGGCACATTATTTAAAAGGCAGAGTTACGGCCGTAGTCGGCACGCATACACATGTGCAGACAAACGATCCACAAATTTTCGGTGGACACACGGCATATATAACTGATGTAGGCATGACCGGCAGTTCGTCAGGCATCCTTGGCATGGAAGCACAAGCGGTCATTAAACGGTTTCGTTCCAAATTGCCTGTGAAATTACAAATAGAAGATCATACGGAGCAATGGCAATTTTCCGCCGTCCTGATTGAAACGGATACCCAATCAACACGCGCATTAAAAATAACTCCTATTCGTGAACTATCTAGTGTATAATTTACAAATTTATACTTTTAGTATTGCTTAAAGAAGGAATACTTAATAACGTGCTAGAATATACATTGAAATGGTAGATATCTAACATACTAGGAGGTTCGAATTATGGAGGTATTAAAAGTTTCAGCAAAGTCAAATCCCAATTCAGTAGCAGGTGCTTTGGCAGGAGTTCTTAGGGAAAGCGGTGCGGCCGAACTCCAAGCTATAGGTGCAGGTGCTATTAACCAAGCAGTGAAGGCAGTAGCAATCGCACGAGGATTTGTAGCTCCCAGTGGCGTTGATCTTGTGTGTATTCCGGCATTTACGGACATCATGATTGATGGTGAAGAACGGACAGCCATTAAATTCATTATAGAGCCTAGATAATACAAGAAAACCTGTCTTATTCCAAGGCAGGTTTTTTCAATTAATAGACTATTAAAAGGAGAGGATATCATGTATATCGCAGATGGTCACTGTGACTATTTATATAAATCACTCCGCAATCAGTCGACGGCTGTGAGTGTCGAGAGTTTGAAAAAGAACCACGTAAAGCTGCAGAACTTTGCAATTTTTGTAGAGCCCACGCGCAAAACGGCGGTCGATGTTCGTGAAGTATACGCTCAACTTGCACTTTTCGAACAATTGATCAAGGCAAATAAAGATATACAGCCAGTGACAAAAAAAGCGCATCTCCAATCAAGTCGAGCACTGCTTTGTCTACTTTCCATCGAAGGATGTAATGTGTTGAGTTATCAGGCAGACATGTTTGATCGATTATGGGAGCGCGGCGTGAGAATGTATGGGCTGGTCTGGAACTACGATAATCTCTATGCAGGTACTTGTTATGCCGAGAAACAAAAAGGGTTGAGTGGTCAAGGGATTATGCTGCTCAGAAAGATTGCCGACAGACAAGGGATACTCGATGTCTCGCATATGTCAGAGGCTTGTTTCTGGGATTGTCTGCAATATTTACCCAAAGGGGCGGGAGTTGTTGCCAGTCACTCCAATTGCAGATCATTATGCAACCATCGCAGGAATCTAACGGATCGCCAGATTCAAGCCTTAATTGAAGCAGGTGGAATTATCGGCGTTAACTTTGTTCCGATGTTCCTAAATGAACACCGTGCAGCAGACATTCACGACGTCATCGCTCATATTGATAAAATCATTGCATTGGGCGGGGAAGACCACGTGGCACTTGGATCAGACTTTGACGGTGCCGATATGATTGATGATTTGCCATCGCCGGATGCATATTCTACATTAGCCAAAGTGTTGCATAAAAGGTATAATAAAGAAATAGTGGGGAAAATCATGTACGGTAATTGGCATCGTTTTCTCTCAAATATGTTGCCAGACTAGGAGAAGAACTAACCATGACAGTTGATTTGCATATTCACACTACATGCTCAGACGGCTTGCGAACTCCCGAACAGACGGTGGAAGAAGCCATTCGCAAAGGTATGCGTGCCATTGCCATCACTGACCACGATATCACTGCAGGCATCGATGCAGCACAAAAGTTTGCCCTAACATGTGGGTCAGAGGGAAATTCTCTAGAAATTATTTCAGGCGTTGAGATTAACTGCTATGATGATCATGAGGAAACCCATGTCCTAGGCTATTGGATTGACGTGCAATCAGAGGTGTTACAGACGAAGCTAGCGCAAATTCGTATCGCACGTGAAGAACGGGTAGCGAAGATCATCGCCAAGCTGCAAGCATTGCGTTATGAAATAACCTATGAACAAATATATAATATGGCACATCCAGGTTCGATCGGCAGACCCCACATCGCGCGCTTTTTAGTGCGGAAAGGATATTTTCGCTCGACAGCGGAGGCTTTCGATAAACTATTGTCGGAAGGCGGAAAGGCATATGTAGAACGCTACAAAACCAGTCCCGTAGAAGCTATTCAGGTGATTTTACAAGCCGGTGGGCTGCCGGTTATTGCTCATCCCGGTATTTACAAACAAGAAGTACAATGGCAACGTCTGATCGATCATGGGCTGTTTGGTGTAGAAGTTTACCACACCAAACACGATTTCCAAGATATTAAGAAATATGAAGCGATTGCCGAACATTATCAATTGCTGAAAACAGGTGGCTCCGATTGCCACGGAATTGGCTCTAGTTCCTTGCTAGGGACAGTCGACGTACCGTCTGATGTTGTTGAACATTTAAAAAAGCGGCGTTTCGGTGGGCAACTATTGTAAATCCCCGAATAGATCATGTAAAGGGATCATCAAATCCTCAAAGGCAGTGGACGTTATCGTATCGTCATCTTCAAAAATCACTAAATTGCTAAGTTCTCTGTCAGGGGAAAAGGAGTATTGGTACACCTTCTTGTTTTCCCAATCAACGACCCAATATTCAGAGACACCACTTCGCATGTACAAGTGTAATTTGGCAACCATATCCCTGCTCTGTGTCGACGGCGATAACACTTCAACGATCAATGTCGGTACGCCCTCATATTTATTATTCTGGACCTTGTCACGGTCACATATGACAAGCACATCAGGCTGGACGACGTTCGGGTCCTCCTCAAACTTCATTGCATATCCAAATAAACGCACATCAAAAGGTGCTGTCAGCACTCGGCATGGTTTTCCACGAAAATAGTTGGTAAAATGCCAAGACAGTTCATTGACCATGACCTGATGCTGATAGCTTGGTGAAGCCAGCAGATAAAGCTCGCCGTCAATGAATTCATATCGTTGCTCCGTCGAGTTAGCCAGTTTCAGATATTTTTCATAGTTAACTTTTTTAGTCACTGCATAGTTGGCAACTCTTTCGTGAACAAGCAGAAAATCCGGTTCAGTGCAGCGGATCAGTTTCGCGACATTTTTCCCATTCTTCGTAATCAAGATGTCTTCCTTCTCCGTCAAAGCAAGGTACTTGCCGAAAGCATTCTGCAAATCCGTCGTATTGACACGTATCATCATGCACACCTCTTTTTAGCTATTATAATAAATGATTTTAGCTAAAAAATCAAGAAGAATAGCTAAAATTGCAAAAATTATTTTTTTGATGTATATACTAAAAAAGCTGATTTAGGACTCTAAAAATGAGCATTGTGAATCAGCTATTTTTGTTCACGTATTATGCGTAAGATAATTGCGGGAATTAAAGGTCAAATATCGAATAGTGATGGTCTTATCTTGATAAACTTGTAAGAAAGCCGTATGAGAAAATTTTTTGAAGAAACTTTTGTAGCTTGTTCTATATTCTTTGACTGCTCATATACTTTAGCGAATGGGATTTTGCGCTAAGGAGGGTATATTTGTGGAAAAAATCGATATCTTTAAAGATATTGCAGAGCGTACAGGTGGAGACGTGTATCTGGGAGTTGTTGGTCCGGTACGTACAGGGAAATCAACTTTTATAAAAAAGTTCATGGAACTTCTGGTTTTACCTAAGATTGAGAATCACGCCAGTCGTCAGAGAGCACAGGATGAATTGCCGCAAAGTTCTGCAGGCAAGACCATTATGACCACGGAGCCGAAATTTATTCCTAACAATGCGATCACAATTGAAGTCGAAGATAACTTGAACATCAACGTGCGGTTAGTAGATTGTGTCGGCTATGCAGTTGAAGGAGCAAAGGGTTATGAGGACGATGAGGGGAATCCGAGAATGACCAATACTCCGTGGTATGATGACCCGATTCCGTTTCATGAAGCTGCGGAAATTGGAACGAGAAAGGTCATTGCGGAACATGCCACATTAGGTGTCGTAGTGACGACTGACGGTACGATCACCGAGATTCCTAGAGAGAATTACGTCGAGGCAGAGGAACGGGTCGTCAAGGAGTTAAAAGGCGTTGGCAAACCGTTTGTAATGATCGTCAACTCTGTTAAACCGCTAAGTGAAGACACACAGGCACTCGTGGCAGATTTGCAGATCAAATACGACATTCCCGTATTGGCAATGAGTTGCGCCATGATGGATACACAAGATGTCTATAAGACGCTGAAAGAAGTATTGTTTGAGTTCCCGGTCACAGAAGTTAATGTCAATTTGCCAAGTTGGGTCATGGTACTTGACAGTGACCATTGGTTGCGCAGCAAATTTGAGCAGTGCATCAGTTATTCTTTGAACGACATTAAGCGCATTCGTGATGTCGATCGTGTCGTTACGGCATTGTCGGAAGAAGAATTTATTGAAAAAGCCAATCTTTCGAATTTGATGATGGGTCAAGGTGCGGTCGATATCGATTTGTATGCGCCGGATGAGTTGTACAATCAAGTGCTGACCGAGATCGTCGGTGTAGAGATACAGGGTAAGGATCATTTGTTGAAATTGATGAAGGATCTCACCCATGCCAAGCGGGAGTACGACCAAGTTGCCAATGCATTGACGCTGGTCAAATCGACAGGCTACGGTGTTGCGTCTCCGCGGATCGAAGATATGGAATTGGAAGAGCCGGAGTTAATACGCCATGGTTCAAGATTTGGGGTCAGACTGAAAGCAACAGCCCCAAGTATCCATATGATTAAAATCAATGTCGAATCGGAATTCGCGCCGATCATCGGCTCAGAGAAGCAGAGTGAGGAGCTTGTCCGTTATTTGATGCAAGATTTTGAAGAAAATCCTTTGAAAATCTGGGAATCGGATATTTTCGGCAGATCGCTCGCAGATGTTGTCAAAGATGGCATTCAAGCAAAATTATCATTGATGCCTGAAAGTGCGAGATATAAATTTAAAGATACTCTAGAACGTGTCATTAACGAAGGTAGCGGAGGTTTGATTGCGATTATACTGTAATATAGGAAAGAGTGCTGCTAACTACAACGTAAGTTGTGTAGTTTTGCACACTCTTTTTCTGTTTTTTGGGAATAAAGTAGCGTTTTTGTTGTGATATCAGTGGAAAATGTTGTTTTTTGGCGACTCTGTGGTATAATCATTTTTGATTTGATTATGAGGAGGTGACATGATGAATAAAGCAGATTTAGTGGCAAAAGTTGCTGAGGCAACAGAGTTGACAAAAAAAGATGCAGCAAAAGCAGTAGAAGCTACATTGGAAGCTATTTCAGAAGCGTTAGCTAATGACGACAAAGTTCAATTGATCGGTTTTGGTAACTTTGAAGTGAGAGAGCGCGCGGCACGCAAAGGCAGAAATCCTCAAACAGGTGTGGAAATTGAGATCCCTGCAAGCAAGGTTCCTGCATTCAAACCTGGTAAAGCATTGAAAGATGCTGTAAACTAGTTTTTAGCTACATTTCGTGCTTCTTTTTACATACTTTACAAAGGCGTTGAAACAAAACAGTAGGATGTTCTTGATGAATATCCTATTTTTTGTACTATCATAATTAATAAATATTTATGTAGATAGTATAAGTGCAACTAAGGCATTCGCTTTGCTGAAAACTTAGCGAATGCCAAGTTTTCTTTATGCGCAGAATATGGTATTCTTGTATAATAATCATAGAAACCTAATATAGTAAAGGTATTACTTACAAAAAGGAGAACTTGCTTACATGGTTGATCAAACAAAAATTGAACAAGCAGTTGTTATGATATTAGAAGCGATTGGCGAAGATCCAGCGAGGGAAGGGTTAGTGGACACACCGAAGCGTGTTGCGAAAATGTATCAGGAGATATTCTCCGGGTTAGCGGAAGATCCGACCGAACATTTGAATACCGTCTTTTCAGAAGGACACGAAGAGCTTGTGATCGTAAAAGATATTGCATTTTACTCAATGTGTGAGCATCATTTGGTGCCATTTTTCGGTGTTGCCCATGTGGCTTATATACCGTCTAACGGTAAAGTTGCGGGATTAAGTAAATTGGCTCGGGTTGTAGAATCAGTGGCAAAGCGCCCGCAATTACAGGAGAGGATTACGACTACCGTTGCCAAGGCAATTATGGACAAGCTTAGCCCTTTGGGCGTTGCCGTCGTAATTGAAGCGGAGCATATGTGCATGACTATGAGAGGCGTAAAAAAACCGGGGGCAAAGACGATTACATCAGCAGTCCGTGGTGTGTTTGAACGCGATATCGCCCTGCGTGCGGAAGCATTTAGTCTGATCAAAAACTGAAGCAAGTTCTTAATTCAGGTGGAGATGTTTTTAGTCCATCTGAATTTTAGAACTGCAAATGCATGACTTAGTTAGCGTTGGACTCTCACCTTAAGAGGTGGGAGACTTACTCTAAGTTAGTCAGGTAAAATGTTACAGTTAGATTATAATCATATTACATTTTGTTTAAATCACTGCATTTCCAGATAATTGCTTGTATTAACCATTTACTCCAACGATAAAATGATGTATGTTGTAAATGGCTATATTACCAATGTTCTGATGTGTCGGGAGGTAGTGTTTGACGATGAATAGAGTAAGACAGAAATTGTTGACTGCAACAATCGCGGCAATTATGATAGTGTTCACTTACAATACTGCATACTCCGAAACGATGTTGGCGGAGTATCGTTCGCCGGAAGGGGTCGTATACCAAAGCTATTCTAAGGAATGGTCTTCTGATGCACGTCTGGCACTTCTGCACACTGAACTTTTGAATAACACCCATGGTGAGGAACTCAGCGCTTTAAAATATGTGATTATCTATCCTGATTATCGCGGCAAATCTGCCGGTGAGTCGGGAGCCTATCAACTGAGTTACCAAATTCTTAATAATGGGAATTATGAAATTACTTCCGAAAGTAAAATCACTCTTTACGGTGGAAATGTTCTCAATACAGTGGAGAAAATCGCCCATTCACTGTCAAAGCAATATGGAAAACATTTTACACAGTATTATATTTTAAAAAAGGAAAATATTCTGCTTGGCAAGGATGGGCTGATGTCCAAATATGCAGAGCTGCGCCAACTTCCGCAGCATCTGGAAACAGCGGAGCGGACAAAAGTAGCGGCTATTATCGAAGATTTGGCTGCCGACGATTATGTTCAGCTTTTTGGTTCACCTCTGGCAAAAAAACACTATTCTTTTCCAAATTTAATTGATCAATTTGAAAAGAATCCAAATGTGTGGAATCAGCCGGAAGTCAGTAGCTATATGTTTAATGTGACGCCCCAAAGCAACTTGGATATGCCTTTAGCCAATGATGTGAATGGACTGCGGGCGTATTTGGCATCGATTTCTAATATCGCGAAAAATAGTCAAGACCCGAAAATCACCAGACCACGGCTATATGTCGCTGGCATTCAACAATTGACAAACCAGAAGAGTTCGGTACAGGTTACATTGGCGTGGGATACACCGGTTGACCGCAATCAGCGTCTTAATTATACGTTGGTTACTTACGGCAAGACAGATCACCAGCCGTTTCCGATCATTACGTATGACAATCTCGCCTTGGAAGGCAAGACTTTGACCGGCAGATATGGAAGTGCTATTTCGCGCAAAGACAATCGCATTCATTATAACAAACACATCGGATTTTACGGCGAAAAGACATTCGTCGTGTTTGCCAGTGATCGCCATGGTAACATCGTTTCATCGAATAAATTGACATTGGATTTAAGCAAAGATCCGATAGAGCTCGTGAGCAATCAAGTGCGGTATCAGGATATGAAGCCTTCCCATTGGGGATATCAAGATTTGTCGATTGCCGACGGATATCAAATTATTTCCGGTTATCCGGACAATACATTTCGTCCCGAGAACCAAGTGACGCGGGCAGAGTTATTGAGCATTTTATACAAGGTCGATCGATTTGCTGAGCCCATCGCTTACCCAATCAGTGTCAACCAAGAATATGTGGAAGCCGATCATTGGATTGTGCCGACCTTAAATGATGCGATACGCAAGAAAATTGTAAAACAAGAACATTACGGCAACCATTATCAGGATTTCGTTTTTGATGAGACGATTACCAGAGAAGAGGTTGCTATGTTATGTTCACAAATATTGCATGTACGTGGCTATGGAGCGGTAAACTCCCAAATAAAAGAGCCGTTGACGGATATAAAAAATTCTCTATATATAGATGATATCAATCTCATTTTGCAATATAATATAGTTAAAGGATTCCCCGATGGAACATTTAGACCGCTGAACAAGCTGACAAGGGCGGAAGCCGTCGTCATTGCGAACCGATTGATGCAGATTATACGAGCCAATTAGAACAAGGGGATGCCCTTGTTTTATTGTATTATTTATCTTTTATAATTGGGGGAACTAGCTATGATCTTTGTCCACTTTACGATTCAAAACCGTCAATGTTATGGGATTGTTGAGGATGATCGAATACGTGAAATCGAAGGAGATTTTCTTTCGGAATATGAACTGACGAATATATATCACAATATGGCAGATATTCAATTCTTACCACCGGTTAGTCCCAGTAAAATTGTTGCCATTGGATTGAATTATAAACATCATGCCAAAGAAATGGCACTACCATTGCCGAGTGAGCCGCTACTATTTTTGAAACCACCATCGGCAGTCATTGCTCATCAACAAACGATACACCATCCGGCAATGAGTGCACAGATCGATTATGAAGGGGAACTGGCACTTGTTATCGGCAGGCAAGCATGCAGAGTGGCAGTAGAGGACGCTGGTCATTACATAGCTGGTGCGACGATTTGTAACGATGTGACAGCCAGAGATATTCAGACGAAGGATGGTCAGTGGACGAGAGCGAAAGGATTTGATACGTTTGCTCCGTTGGGACCATGGGTTGCCAATGAATTAGATTATGATAATCTAGCGATTACGACGAGGCTCAACGGCAAAACCGTGCAAAGCTCCAATACCAATGACATGATTTACGGTACAGCGGAAATTGTTTCGTATGTTTCCCATGTTATGACGCTATTTCCGGGAGATGTGATTATCACAGGCACTCCGTCCGGCATCGGTCCTATGGAAGACGGAGATATTGTCGAAATCGCAATCGAAGGAATCGGCGTGCTACGAAATCAATATGTAAAAAATATCGTATGAAAAAATTATTAATATTGTATTTTGGACTTTTTTTGATATAATAGTTTTCGGCAAAGTAGATGGCTGGGTCGGCTGTCACGCGCAAGATTGCGCACCTCATGTCGGAGCCCAAAGGCGGGCTCAAAATTTTATAGCGCAGGATTATCCTGTGGGTTCAGTGGGTGGTGCCCCACTCGTACTTGTATAAAACAACATGGGCGTATTAAAAGTAGAACGTTCCTGCAATTGCAGACAAATTACTATATAAAACGCGGGAAACGACCGAAATTGGATAAATAAAATGCGCGGATTACTCCGATCTAATAAATAATACAATTAAGGCGGGTGTGTTTGGGCACGTGTGCGTTGCCCTGTACAGGTACAATTAATTAAATTTTTTTGTAAAGGAAATCGCCATGAAAAAATTAATTGTATTGTTTTTACTTCTTTGCCTCGCCCTGTCAGGCTGTGAATCAGCCATGGTACAGGCACCTAAAACTGCGGACGCGGAGGAGACGACGCGCCCTAGCGGAAATTATACGAACGAGATGAAAATTCCGTACACTGTAGATTTGGATAAGGAATATGGTGCGGACAGTGTAGAACGCGCAGGCGATCACAAAGACAGTCCGTATTTTAGTACGTTGGATTTTTATAATATGCAGAGCACAGACACGCTAACCATCCTCACGAACTTCAAAACCCAACAACAAACAAGCGAGTGGAGCTGCGGAGTTTCCAGTGCTTTGATGGTCATGAACTGGTATAATGCGTTGGATAATTACAACGAGGAGACACTTGCCGAGTTTCGTAGTAACGGTCTTGAGCCG
The DNA here is from genome assembly GCA_023388635.1 of Bacillota bacterium. Lineage (GTDB taxonomy): Bacteria > Bacillota > Bacilli > Desulfuribacillales > Desulfuribacillaceae > JAEWFW01. The sequence goes on along the minus strand of JAEWFW010000038.1, from coordinate 17,717 downwards.
GGTGCAACCAGTCTTAAGCAGGCTATGGAAATCTTCGAGGGTGTAGGGGGATTTGACCTTTATACTACATTTGATTGTGTTGACAATGTCCAAGATGTATTTACATTCGATTACATACAGGAAACCCTTGCCGCCGGTCATCCAATTATGGTAGGCTGGAACGATTGGGGTGGTCACTGGCAGGTTATTATCGGATATGATACTATGGGTACCGAAACAACCCAGGACGATGTACTTATCGTGGCTGACCCGTATGACACTACTGACCACAATCAAGATGGTTACGGTGTGTACGGTGCAGAGCGGTTCATCTACAACTTCACTTTTTACAATTTCTTTGAAGAAGACGAACTAAACGAAATGTGCTTCATCGTAGCAACACCAAAATAATAACATTGTCAACCGGCCCGGTCACACTTGCTGCGAATAAGGAGAGACTGTCGATTTTAGAATCGATGGTCTTTTTTATCGTAAAAAGAAGGCACCCGTTTTTCGAGCGATTGTCGAAGACGGGTGCCTGTGTGTATTTTTTACTTAGACTGTTTTAGTTTCATTTTTAGGGTCAATGAAATATGTCTTAACAGCGATAATTATTAACAACAAAATTCCCATATATCCAGTGTAAGGATAAACGATACCTACGAGTTGACCGAAAGGAAGCTGACCACCGACGAAAGCAATAGCACCTAGAACAAGTACTACGATTCTATGACGCATTGAGCCTTCTTGACCAAGTTTGTTGGCTGAGATCCACAGCATAGGAGCAGCAGTAGAGAAAATTTCACCTAACAAGATGACCGAGAACACCATACCGAAAGCAGGTGAGATAAAGTTAGCCAGGTATAAGATCGGAATATCCAGAGAGGCAACTTCCTCAATATTACTGAGCATTGCTAGGTTCAACAGCAAACCTGCCAGCATCAGCGCTACACCACCGGCAATCGCACCCCATTTCGCTTCCCGTGCGGAATGAGCATTTGCACCCATCGCAGTCAGGAAAGGAACGGAGCCGGTTACGTTATAAGCGACATAAAGCATACCTGCGATCCACCAAGCATGTGCTGCTTTAGGCAGTTCCATGCTTATTGCCGCAGCGGAAGCATCCGCTAAACTACCGCCACCATTGAAAAGAGCATAAGCGGCTATAACAATAGTAAAAATAATAGTAAAAGGCCCCAAAACACCAATAATATCAATCAATCTTTTCAGTCCCAGCATAACACTGAGTGTTGCAATAATTGCCATAGCTCCTGCACCGACCCACTGCGGCAAACCGTAATACTGGTTTACTGTTGCACCGGCACCTGATACCATAACGACGACGACTGCGAAAAGGAAAATAGGGATAAACCAATCGAAGAATGTTCCTATAATTTTTCCGCAATAATAGTGAAAAGCACTGGCATCAGGGTTGTCTTTGTTCTTATAACCCCATTTCATCAATACAGAGCCGCTCCAGGAAAACAGGAACATACTGATTAAAATGCCGCCAATACTCCAAATACCGTAGGAGGTGAAAAACTGCATGATTTCCTGACCGGAAGCAAAGCCGGAACCGATCATAAACGCAATGAATGCGCCTGCATATTTCGTTATCCTCCAAAAACTCATTTTGTCGCTCATAATAACATCCTCTCTTTAATAGATTTGTTTTTGGATTCGCAGATGAGAAACAATGTCTATGAATCCAAGATGAAACTGTATTCAGCAGTCTACGAAATTAGTTTTATCATAGTTTGCTCAATATCAGTTGTGCTTTTGCGAGGCATTTCATTAGGAGGTCTAAATTTTCATGTAAATTCAGGCGAACTGAATTTTTTCCAAGACCGCCGTAGCCAACGCCGGTAATAGCACGTATACCCGCTTGCTCCAGTACATTACAGAGATCAATGTCAGGAGATTCTACATAGAGCATACTAATCGGTACACAGAGGGCAGTTTCTGCGGCTTTAATAGTTTCTAATGTTTGCAGCATGCGAGGTTTATCTTTTAGAACGCGCCCACGGCAACGCTCTACCCATCCACTCGATAAAAGGCTGATCGCCACATGCTCGGCAATGGTATTATTGGAGAAAGGCACGTTGACCTTGCCGGCGGCTTCGATGACCATAGGCTGGGCGAGAATATAACCCAAACGAACGCCAGCCGCCCCCATACCTTTAGAAAAAGTGCGCACCACGGCAAGATTATCGTATTCCGGTATCAAGCATATAGCAGATTGATTCGATTCCATATAATCGCCATATGCCTCGTCCATCACGACGAAGGAGTTGAGTTTCTGTGCCAATGCCACGATTCTTTCCGTTTGCTCCAAAGGAATGATTTGTCCTGTGGGATTATTGGGGTTGTCCAAATAAATGTATGCGCCGGGGTTTTGATGCATAGCATCTAAGAATTCTTCAACCTGAAAAGCGTAGTGGTTCTCCATTTTTAGGAACACCGGTCTGTAATCAGCTTCATAAGTCACAAAATCATCTACGACCGCCGAGAACTGCGGCGCAATACCTATTATGCATTTACCGGGAGTTAGTACCATGCGGTTAAGTGCGAGCATCGCTCCGATGGATCCGCAAGTCAGCAGAACATTCTCGGGTTTTAGATCGATTGTTTCTTGGTAGTAGCGGCAAATTGCCTGTTTTAGGAGCAAGTCGGAATGGGGATAAAGCTCGATATGTTGTAAAAGCTCATTTGGAACAGAAAGATTGGGTAAGGCGCCATACGGGTTAGAGCCCATAGAACAGTCTATGTCAAATTCACCTTGAGAAAGATGTTCGGAATAATCGTTGCGCTGTTGCGTAAGCAGCGTTTGCCTAATGCCATACATGTAAGATTCCTCCAATTATAGCAGTAAGAATATATGTTAAATGAGGCTATTATAGCCTTTATAAAGGAAAACTACAAGCATAATTATACATAATTTTGGATAGTAGCTCTAATCACTTGTACTTACGACCTGTCTACGCTAGATTTTAACGACTTCGAGGCAATGGAATTATAAGTTTTTACGCATAATAAAATCTGTTTGTCCCTCTTTTCCCATGAAAAAATAATGTGTACTGACTTCATAATATAGTGCCAGTGAAAAAGACATAACATTTCCTCGGCGGAAAAGTATGTCTTTTTGAATAATAGAGGGAGGGAAAAAGATTTTACGGATTTTGGCGAAAATCATTTAATTGACAGATTAGAATTTATTTTACAGCTTTGTTTGGTATATTCTCGAACTACCACCCCAAGGATGATAGCCTTGCGCAATATACTCAAATCCTTAAATTGCTGTACTGTAATTAGATAAATTTTTGTTATGTCGCATCGTTTAAAGCACCCATAAAAATCGGCATGCTAAACTCGTTATCCACTATCATAAAGAAAAATGGACGATTTAGGTTGACTGTCTTGGGCACTATCGGAGCTGCCGATTCCGTAATCATCTCTACGGCAGTAACAGCACCTGCCTTTGTTCCTTTTTCGTCTACCTCGATTTTCGTCTTATGGATAACACGGTTGATAAGAATATTTCCTTCACTTGATTTCCCAAGCGAACTGAAATCCGCAAGATCCGCATCAAAAGCGTCTTTTATACCCAGTTCTTGCAATATCTCAGAAAGTTCTTTACTATATTCAAATGTAAATTTAGGCATAGACACATACACTGTATTATCACCTTGGTGTTTAATCGCATCGATCAGCGTTTTACCGTCTATTGACGCTAAAAAATCCGATACTGTCAGTCCCTCGTCGGGCAATAATGCCACAAAGGAATATTTGTTATCAGCATACGGTTTTGAAAATCCGATCGCATTCGGAGCCTCAAGATAGCTAGATTCGGTGCTGTGCATAAAATCGACCGTCTTTTTATCGCCGTTGTGTGTGGTAAACTCACCCTTACGCACAGAAGTATCCTTGTAGATATTCAGCCATTCAGCATCAAAAGACAGTGCATTGATAAGGTACATGACAGCATCTTCGGGAGGCTTCTCCTCTAAAAGCTTTTTAATCTGCCCGTCGGTCTTTTCATTGACCCAAGCGTTAATGTCATTTTTCGTGCTGTCATCAAAAGGTGCTTTATAAACCTCGGCATCGTAATAGTCCTTGTTTATTTGCAGAAATTCCTTCTCTACCGTCAAACTCTCTGTATCCTTAAACCAAATGGAATTAGCAAGGCTTACCTTGTATTTGTCGGCGGTGGGGAGATACGATTTATAGGCATACAGATATTCATTCAAGCTGCTTATATCTGCACCGAAAACCTCCTCCATTTGCGACAGCGTTTCCTTTTCCGCACCGTTTGCCGTCATAGAAAGGGCAGAAATGATAGAAAGTGGTGAGATCAGCGTGTTTTCGCCCTCGTATATTTTCCCGAAAATATCAAGGGAAAAATCGGTGATTTCTGTCGTTTTATCGGCATCGTTTTCCTGTAAGTCGTCAATGACGATTGGAGTAATGGTATTTCTGTTAACGCCTGCCATTAAGTTTGTGGCAGTTACATTTGCAGTACCGTTACAAGCTGTTAAGGTTAGCAGTAATGCAAGCAGTATAGTGATTTTTTTCATACAAAGCACCTCCTCATATAATTATTAAGACGAAAAATTTTGATAAATGTTCCATATTAAATATAAAAAATGAGATAGATGGCGGCAATATACTCAATAAGTAATTATTTTTCCATTATATCATTATTCAGGGGAGACCGTTTAGCGGAAAACCCGGAAGTACGTTGACATTGCACGTAGTAAATGATAGAATCCATATGACTAATAAATATGTTTTAGTCATATGGATAGGAGGGCATATTTATGCCACGTTTCAGTGAACAAGAAAAGGAAATGATCAAAAACAAGCTGTTTGAAGAAGGTGAGCGGTTGTTCACCGCTTATGGCATAAAAAAGGTTTCCATCGACGAATTGGTTCAGGCTGCTGGAATAGCAAAGGGCTCTTTCTATTCCTTTTATCCGAGCAAGGAACATTTGTTTATGGAAATCGCAATTGCCGTGCAGAACAGAATGTGGGTGGAAATGGAGGGATTTTTACAAGCTCATTCAGATTTGCCATCACGCGAGTTAATGAAACAGACTTTTCTTTGGATGGTTGAACAGTTTGAGCATTATCCTCTTATACGAAAACTGGATAACGAAACTACCGATTATCTTTTTCGGAAACTGCCCAAAGAAGTGGTGGAAGCGCATACACGCGACGATGGTGAAGAATTATTGAAGTTACAAAAATATGGTATCCATTTTACTTGTAATATTCCGACAGCCGCAAAAATAATGCAAATCGTAGCATTGAGCTTTTTCAACTTGTCGCACGAAGATGAAGTTACCCGGACAATAGTAATAAATATAATTCTTGACGGTGTGCTGAAAGAGATTGTGAGTGATGAAAAATGATAGCAGTAAAAGATGTGTTCCTCAAATATCCTAACGCCTCGAACGATACTATACAGGGCATTAGTTTTGAAGTGAAGCCGGGCGAAATATTCGGCTTTCTCGGTCCGTCGGGCGCCGGCAAAAGTACAATGCAAAAAATTTTAACGGGTGTTCTTCGTAATTATCAGGGAAGTGTCCGCGTGTTTAATATGGAAATGAAAAATCGAACAAACGCCTACTACGAAAGGATAGGTGTAGATTTTGAATTTCCCAATTTCTATAATAAATTTACTGCGCTTGAAAACCTTACTTACTTCGCAGCATTATACGCTACAAAATCCACCGATCTCATGCAACTATTAGCAAAAGTCGGACTCGAAAATGATGCCGACAAAAAAGTCGGTAGCTTTTCCAAAGGAATGAAAATGCGACTCGGCTTTGTTCGCGCTCTTATCCATAACCCGCAGTTGCTTTTTCTAGACGAACCCACCAGCGGTCTTGATCCTGCTAACGCGAGAATACTAAAAGATATGGTGCTTGAACAGAAACAAAAGGGTAATACTGTGATACTGACAACCCACAATATGCACGATGCAGAAGAGCTTTGCGACCGCGTTGCATTTATCGTTGACGGAAAAATCAAAGCTCTTGATGCACCTTACGCTCTGTGTGAGAAGGGCACAGATACACAAGTTGACTATCGTTATATTTCAGATGGAAAAGAGATAAGCAGTTCTTGTGCGCTTGCCGAGCTTGGCGCATCATCGGAGTTTCAGACCGCATTGCGATTGGGAACGCTAAAGAGCATACATTCAAAGGAACAGACACTTGAAGATGTATTTATTGAACTGACGGGCAGGTGCTTACAATGAGGTACTTTGCCGCGCTTGTGGGTGATATACAGTATCAGGTGAAATATGGCTTTTATTTTCTTTATACTTTTATCAGCGCAATTTATGTGGTGATCTTACTCGTATGCCCTTTGGAGTACCGGAAAATAGTGGCGTCTGTTATCATTCTGACTGATCCTGCCATGCTCGGCGCATTTTTTATTGGTGGGATATGGCTTTTGGAAAAAGGTGAGGGCTTACATAGCTTTTGGGGTATTTCTCCGCTCAGACCGGTAGAATATGTTCTATCCAAAGCCGTTTCACTGGCGCTTATTTCAACACTGGCAGCTAACGCCATTGCGTTTGCCGGCTTAAGGGAAAATACAAACTATCTATTACTGTCATTCGGCACATTTATTGGCGCCATGATCTTTACGCTCATAGGACTTTTACTTGCGTCTTATGCCCGCTCAGTCAATCACTATATGTTGATTGCCACGTTGCCGTTGACAGTTTTGCTGACACCACCCATTGTTGCAGCCTTTGGAATTTCCGTGCCGATATTGGACTTAACGCCGGGTATGGTCCTTTGGCACGTTATATGTCATTCCATAGAGCTGACGGATACAATCGATAATTGGCTGTTTATCATAATGCTTGTTTGGCTGGTTATTGTTACTACACTTGCAAACAAACGCATTCCTCTCGCCATGCAGATAGAGGGGGGAGAAAAGGTATGAGGCAGACAATAAAACTGTTCCAAATCGGCTTGAAACAAATTACACAGGATGGAATGTTATTTGCGCTTGTTCCGGCTCCTGTGATAATCGGGTTGTTGTTCAAACTGGCAATACCTTTTGCAAACAGGATAGTAGAGGAACACTTATCATTCTCATTGATGCCGTGGTATGGTCTTGTTGACGGGGCTTTAATCTGCTTAATTCCAATGCTTACGGCAATGATAACAGCATTTCTGTTGCTGGAAGAACGTGATGAAGGAATAAGTGTATTTTATCAGGTCACGCCAACCGCAGGATATTCATACATGGTTGCGCGTGTTGGTTTTCCTATGGTATGGACTATCGGTGTAACAATTATAATCACGATTATTTTTGGGCTTTCCGGGTTATCTGTAATGATGGTGTTGTGCTGTTCACTAATTAGCACTTTAATGGGGATAGCACTTGCAATGATGGTTGTGACAATGGCGGGGAACCGCGTAGAAGGACTTGCTCTTTCAAAATTGATGGGGGTTAGCATATTGGGGCTTGTCGCTGTGTGGACTATCCCTGCGCCGTATGATTATTTAACTGCGTTTCTACCATCTTTCTGGATTGGCAAAATTATTGTGGAAGGTTTAATGCCGCTCCCATTGGTAATGGCATTATCATTATGTGCTATCTGGATTTTTATTTTTACAAGGAGGTTCCTAACCCGTTTAGCATAAATTTCTTAGTGTCCTTTGTGATGCCGCTCTATCAAAAACGAGTCATAAGAATTATCGAGGTAATCCTCTTCAACATACAAAGCACATAGCCAAAGGTACATTTATTTTACTGATAAAACAATGGAAAGCAGCAAAAGTCCGTGCATATAAATTGAATTGCACGGAATAATATAATATAATGATGTTACTATTAGAAATGGAGGTGTTGAATATGTCTAAAACCATCAATGTAACGATACGTCTGGATCGTGAGGTAAAGGAAAATGCCGAAAAGTTGTTTAACGAGTTTGGCATGAATTTATCTACGGCATTCAATATCTTTGCACGCCAAGCCTTGCGTCAGGGGAAAATACCCTTTGAGATTTATGATCCTTTTTACAGTGAGAAGAACCAAACAGAGTTAAGCCGTCGTATTGCCGATATTGAAATAGGTAAAAACTGTGCGGTACATGAAACAATAGAGGATGACTATGAATAAGGTCTGGCACGATAAAGCCTGGGGAGAATATTTATATTGGCAGACACAGGATAAGAAAACATTGAAGCGTATAAATAACCTTATTAAAGATATTGAGCGGGATCCCTTCGGCGGCATAGGGAAACCTGAACCGCTCACTGGCGATAAACAAGGATATTGGAGTAGACGGATTGATGAAGTGAATCGCATTGTATACAAAGTTGCAAATGGTCAGCTTATCATTGTTCAATGCGGCGGACATTACGATGATTGATTAAGAGATATAACATTTCAAAGCAAACTTGTAATAGTTTTCGACGGCTACGATAAGAATCGTTAGCCGTCGTTTAATTACGATGTACTGCTAGCTTTATTATTTCTATAGACCCAATATCCACAAATCACGTAAAAAATTAAAATCGCAATGCCAATAGGTGTTTCGCTGATAATTTGCCCTGTTTCTCGCGTTCCCATATAAATGAGCTGAATTGCCGGTAAGACACCAAATACGCAACCCCAGAAGCGACCTTTACTAAGTGTAAAACCACTAATGAACCATAGAGCTAACCAAACAAGAACAACAGAGGAAATAGCACCAACACCGTTCAGTGCCAGTATCCCATAAAGAAGTGTAAAGATAATAGCCGGAATATAGAATAACAAATTTTTCATTAGTAATACCTCCTAAATGATAGCACCCCGCAGAATGTTTATAGAAAAAATTATCTTTCCTTTGTACAGTGTTTTTCCATCGTAAAATTAGTTAATTCTATGCCTTGGCGCACAACTATATTTTTCGTTAAGGTTTTATAGCCACATCTTTCAAAAAACGGTTTGGCAGTAATAGAAGCATGGGTAGTAAATCGGAAAATGTTGTGAAGCAGTGCTTGGCATTCAAGCTCATTTAGGATAGTAGTTGCAATCCCTCTATTTTGGTAATCTTTATGAATAAACAGTTTGTCGAGATAACCATTCCCATCCATATCACCGAAACCTACAATAATTCCAGCATCTTCGGCAATCAGCGTATTATGTTCGGAAAAAGTTTTATCCCACACGGAGATATCGATCTCGCCTGTAGCCCAAGCATTCAGTTGCGCTTTTGTATAGTCTTGTGCGTTTACTGCGTGCACTGTGTTGTAAAAAAGTGTCGCAATCTCAGCACAGTCAGTCTGCTTGTATTTTCTTAATTTCATAAGTTCTCCCATAGAAAGATCATTTCTGTCCACTGATTTTTTTGTTCTTGCGTTCTTCCAATTCCTCAATTTGTTTCATTAAACAATCCGAAAAACTTCCCTCTATTGGAGTTGATTCACCTGTTTGGTAGTAATCTAATAAAACAATATTACCTGCCTTATCAAAACAGAATATTTCGTCGCCATTTCCAATAATGGACAGGAAAGGAATGTGGTCTGTAAATCCTGCTTCATGTAATTCCTGTGTTTTGACACGAATATCTAAAAAATCCGGTATACCTTTTGCTATAATAGACCGCCCAATGATGACATAGTAAATTCTCTAAACTCCTGCGGTAGTGTACTTCCAATACTTTCTTCAAATGCAGATATGTCCGATTCAGATGGTTCATTACCTTTGCAGGCAACTACTTGGTATGTACTTTTATCATAATTGCGAAAATAGTCATAAACTTTTTGCAAAGCCATTTTAATTTCCCTCCAAACACAAAGTATTTAGGCGCATTACTCTTCTTAAGTACCATCAATTTTACCCCATTTTTAAACATAAGGAAAGGCATACTCTCCATTTTTTAGAAAGTATACCTCTTTGTGATGATAGTGGAAAAATTATAATTTCCTAAGCTAAAGGTTATGCTTACTTTTTTACCGCAAGGCAATAATTTACATTGTCAAAGGCAGTCATAGGATGCAAAGGATTTGCATGATTGTAGGTTTCAAAATATTGTCCTGTCACTTCCATAGGCGTTAGATGTTCATATATCAAAAATCCATGCGAGGAAAGTATATTTTCCATATCTTCATAAGAATAGCTAGCAAGCATTTTTTCATTTGCCGTCGCTCCCAACATTGCTTGTTTTTTCGCACGTTCGCCTGCTTTGTCGGTGTAGCTATTTTCATCAGGATAGTCAAATACAACTGAACTTCCAATCGGTAAAAGATTACTGAGCGCAGAAATCAGATCTACAAATGTTTGAACAGGAAGATAATAGACAACTCCTAAAATACTGCAAAAACTGATTTGATTTTTATCAAATTTAATGTTTTGAGTTAGTGACATCTGCCATTGTTGCTGCGTAAAATCAGCCGCAACATATTGGACATTATCGGGTATTGCTATCTTGGAATTTTCCAGTTTCGTCTTTTTATCCTTTGCTGTAGCGGGGTGGTCAATTTCAAAAATCTGTATCTCATTTGCCCAAACAGGTTGGCGATATGCAAAGGAGTCATACCCCGCACCCAAAATCAAATATTGCTTTGCACCGATTGACACAGCAGTTTGGAGTGCTTTTTCTGTAAATGCCGCTCTGCCAAGTGGGGAAGGGGACAGTTGATTATTCACCACCCATCTTAGAGCCTCATCTGGTGTCCCTTTAAAGGACGGATTAAAAAATCCAATCCCTTCCGTCATATTTTTCGATATTTGCCTGTATTCTTCTTCGGTAAGGAAGAGCCTTGCCATACTGTCATCAAAAATTTTCACTTTGTTGTTTTCTGCATGGTATGCTCTTGAAAATGTGCTAACCAGTGCAGTTATACTTTTCTGTTCCATTTTAATCACCCCTGTATACTAAATACACCTAAAGTCTATTAAATACAAGAATTGAAATTTTTCTCATTTTGTGGTATAGTAAGTATAGAAAATCAAAGAAATTTACATTTCTGCCGCTTATATATTGTGGCAGATTTTTTATTTCAGCAATTTCACATGATACGTGGGTAGATATCTACAGTCGCTGATACGCTACTTTTCCGGTTCAAAAGAACAGTGGACATGCATTACTTTCCATTCGTTATGAATGCACTCTAAATACATAGTAGTTCTAACTGCGGGAACAGGGAAACTTTTGTATCTGGCTATGAAACATAAGCAAGCTGAATCTATTTTATGAAATACGTGTAAATTCTCAGTTATAAGCGGTTCGACTCCACCAGATTCCGTTGCTTTTCCGTTCTCAAAAAAATCAGATATCAGGCGTAAATGTTCCTCTAAACGATAGGTGTCATTATTCTTATGATTATCAAAGTAAATAAGGATATTATTGGTTGAATCGTAGAATTCTTTTAGTTTATCTATGTCTTTATCATAGAAGGCTTGATTATAATCATCCAAAAAGGTCACAAATAACTTATTAATATTGTTATGCTCCATATTATATCTCCTAAGCAAAATATAAGTAACCCTCGGTTCAAACGATCATGACATTCGAAAGAAGATAGCTTCTCCTTGCGAAAAGCTAAATATAACGTCTGACTTTTTTCATATAGTTCGTATAGTCTTCTCCAAACTTCTCCGCACACCATCTTTCTTCGGCAAGAATAATCCAATGCGCTGATATTTGAAAAATGATTAATAGTAAAAACAAAACAAACGAGTGTGTAATCAACACACAGCCCCCAAAATAGATAAAATATGCTACATACATAGGGTTGCGGGAAATGCGATAAAGCCCTTTAAGATTTATTCCATTCTGTTCAGGTTTCGCATAGTTTAATGCTGACACAGTACAAAATAATATTCCTAAACTATATATGATAGCACCCCAATAAAACCAGACGGAAGTTGTATTGATTTTGAGAAAGCACGGATATACGAATAAAAGTATAGATGCAAGCTGGTAAAAGCCGAATGCTATCTTTTCCTTTCCAATTAGCGGAGGGAAGAATGCCGCACGATTTAACGACTCTTTATTGATCAGCCATAAAAGCCCATATCTTATTACGATAAGTGGAATTAACAGTAAAAATCCATTCATGTTATCTCTTTTCCTTTCAATTGTGTAAATAACAATTTATTACGTTAACGGGTGAATTGGAATTTAGCTGTGCAAAAGTTTCATAATAATTAATGTCCTCTCAAATCAAAAAATGAAGAAATAGCGTTTTCGGTTCTTCCTATAATAAAGTAATCATCGTGAGTAGAAATATTTTTAAAACTTTTAGACTCATCATCAATAAACTGCATTATCATAGAATAACCAGCCCCATCTGTCACCGTTTCATATACTTCGATATAGTCGTATAAATCACTATAATATTTTAAAAGTTCTTCTTTTGAAAGTCCGGATTTCACAAGAAGACCAATCCAAACCTCCGTGTGATTGCCAGTTCCTCCAGTGTTTCCACAACCCGAAATAACTTCAACTATTTCAGTATTGTTAGGGGGCGAGCTATTAAGCATTTCTTCTGCGAGTTTTTCAGCTTTCATGTCGTTTAAAATTGGGAAAATAAGATAAGCGGAAATTATGAGAAGAAACAAAGTTGCAAATAAAGTTATAGGTATCTTTATCAACCATTTTTTCATAGCTATCCCTCTTAACCTAATATTTAACTATCGCGCTCTGTTTGCGTGCTCTTAATAAACCGGAAAAATGTCCGAACTTTAGTGTTTTGATACAATATGATGGCTCAACGCTATTTCTAAATATTTGACAGTGCAATGCGCGTTTCCAGTTATTTTCATCAATCACCTTATAATTATTAGCCATAACTTGTCGCTCACTTCCTATTTTATAAATAATAATATTACATTTTACCGCATAAAGAAAGGCATAGCGTCCTTGTTCAGAACCAAGAAAAAAGGACATTGAAGAAAAAGCCCTCCAATCGTAAGATATAAGTAGGGACTGACCCCATAGAGTGAGACAAATCAAAACACCTTTAAGAGAATTGAAACATGTCGTAAGATATGGAGACAACCTTGGAGGTGTTTTTGCTTTGTCAACTAGAGTCAGTTATCCTGTAGAAACAAAATGAAAGCGATTGAAATGCGGTTAGCAGGCATTCCAATCAAGCAAGTAATGTAAACGCTTCACATTCGAAATAAGACGCAGGTGAAAAACTGGATGCGATGGTATCAAAATGGCGAAATGAAGCGGCTTGAGCAACCTGTAGGTAAACAATACGCCTACGGTAAAGGTCCAACATATTCCTCAGAAGTAGAGCAGTTGAAAGCAGAAAATCAGTTTTTGAAGCAGCAACTCGATATGCTAAAAAAGTACAAGGAAATCGAAAGGAGGTGTCACCTAAGATTGTAATAGAATTGGTTGAAGCTCTTCGGAGTCAGGTCAGTATCACACAGGCTTGTTTATGGCTGAGGATTCCTCGTTCTACCTATTATCGTTGGAAAGTAGCGCAGGAAACGGAGATATCAGATATCATGGTTGAGACGATTCGAAAGCTTTGCATCCAGCATAAATATCGTTATGGGTACGGGAAGGTTACAGCACTGTTTCGAATGGAACACACGATCAATCACAAACGCGTCCAGAGGATCATGCAACGTGAAGAATTGCAATGCCGAGTTAAAGTCAAGAAACGTAAACAAACGGGACAACCAGCCTATATTGCAGAACATTTGCTAAAGTGTCAATTTCAAGCGGAAGCTCCGATGCAGAAATTAGTTACGGATATTACGTATTTACCTTATGGAGGTAAGATGTTGTATCTTTCGAGTATTTTGGATGTGTTCAATGGGGAGATTGTGGCTAGTACGATATCTGATAAGCAAGATACTGCATTCGTACTGGATACGCTTCAACAATTGCCCTCATTCCCAGGTGCGATGCTTCATTGCGATCAGGGAAGTGTTTACACCTCACAGGCGTATCAAGAAGCAATAAAAGGAAAAGGCATTATCATGAGTATGTCCCGCAAGGGAACGCCCGCTAATAATGCCCCCATCGAATCGTTTCATTCCACACTAAAGTCTGAAACGTTCTATCTCGAAGAATTGACTCGTACAACGACAGCCATCGTTGAACAAACCGTTCGAGAGTACATTCATTATTATAACTCAATTCGCATTCAAACAAAATTAAATAACCAGTCACCGATTGATTTTCGACGACTAGTAGCTTAGACTTGAAATGGTGTTTTGATCCCTGTCTCGTAGTATGGGGTCAGTCCCGTACGAGAGGAGGGCTTTTGATGTCAGAAAAAAAGGGAATGAAACACTATTCGGAAGGTATAAAAGAGCAAATTCGTATCGAATACAAATCGGGAGCAAGCATACGTAGCTTGGAGCGAAAATACGGAATAAGTCGGTGGTCTATCCATTGCTGGTGTGGGTTAAGTGAAAAAGTGAATATACGCCAAGTGATGCCGCTACCTAAAGGTCGTCCAAAAGCAAATTCTGAAACTCAAGAACAGGTCATTAAGCGTTTAAAAATGGAAAATGAGCTGCTGCGAAATTTTCTATCAACCCGTTGGGAAGGGAAGTGAAGCCCAGCTTAAAATATCGCCTCATTGCTCAAAACCGGGTGTATCTCAAGGCAGAAAATTCAATCATTTCAGCAGGCTCGACAACTCATCTACGACTATATCTATTTCTAAAATTTTGAGCGCTACCAATTGAAATACCGTCTGACTCCATTCCAAAAACGGAGCCAGACGGCGTAATTCTAAGTTATTCTACGATTGGTCTTTCTTTTTACTGTCTCTTTTTCCTATAACGGTTCAGTTCACAGGAAATACTATGTCTTTTTGCAAAGACAGTGGAAAAAAGATTTACCAATTTAACACGGCGTCGAATATGATTTGGTCGATAAACTGGAATTTATAGTGCTTCTATTATGCTCATAACTTTACTGATAATCTAAAATTATGTAGGTTGGATTATTTTCGCTTCAAATAAAGCTTCAAAAGTATTTGCTGCTCCACCATGTTCGACAATTTTTCCGTCTACCACTTTATCAATATCAACCCCGGTTATGGATATCTTTTTGCCGGTAGGTTTCAACCCAAGCCACTCACCTGTATGTGTGCCTTCCATAATAAATTCGGAAATAACGTAGTCACCGTCACAGTATTGACGGGTAACTGTCATCTTTAAATCTGGATATGTTTTTCTTACATCAATAAGATGCTGTTTCATCCCATTTATTCCTACTGGAATAATTTCTTCACCTATTCTTATTGTGCAATCATCCGATACATATTCTGTCACTTCATCAATTAGATTGTTTGAAGTAACAGTTTCATAGAAATACTTAATTCGTTCTTTAATATCCATATCCATAAGAAACCTCCTTTATCAAATATAAATAACTTTAACTCAGACTGCCCGATAAATTCCTGTTTATCGATGATGTAACAATTTGTGAATTCATCATATCACGCTTTCTACAGTAAAAAAAGACACACCTTTCCCTCGGTAGTAGGTATGTCTTTGTTATTGGCAAGTAAAAGACCTTCAAATCCTATGTAGTTCAATTAGAGCTACATAGGATTTGAAGGTCAAATTGTTTGGTCGGAATAGCGGGATTCGAACCCACGACCTCACCCACCCCAAGGCGGATTTAGTCTGGAATTCCTTATGTATCAAGGGTTTAGGCAACTTATCCACATAAACCACTTACGATTAAATTATCTATTATCAATTGTAGTGTGGTTTCTATTAATTGTCAACTATTATTTGTTTTAAAGCTTTAAAATTGATTACAGACGTTCCAATTTCAGGGGGTATACCTAGTATTGTTTTGATATAAAAGTGCTTATAGCGAACGTATACGAAGTCAAATTAATATGTTTTTAAGTTGAAACAAAAACAAAAAATCTCTTACCCTCAAATTTGAGGGGTAGGTCAGATTAGACCCCCCTTTACTTACAATCTATATTCATATATAAATTGTGTTTGAAATTTCAAACAGGGGATCGTATCAGGTCATCAACGTGTACGAGCTTGCAAGGAATTAAACATCCTAGAAGTTCCATGCAGAATCACACATTATCCAGATACTGATCCACGCACAGGAAATACCAAAGAAGATATGATCCTTGAAGATTTAATATCAACCAATATCCTTCAGCGTGGTATTGGGAATGTAAACCCGATGAAGATGGCTAAATGTATTGTAGAGTTGGAACGGATTTATGGGATTAGGAACGGTGGTAGCGGAAGCAATCAATATAAAAAAGTGGAGGATTCAACTAAGTTTAATGTAGCAAAATCCCAAGCTGAACTGTCAGAACAAATAGGAGTGTCACAACAGCACTTAATCAACTACAAAAAACTCCTTACCCTCATCCCCGAACTCCAAGACCTAATCGAAAATGGAGAACTCAAAGCAAGTGTGGGATACAAGGTATTAGCTAAATTGCCACAAGACGAGCAATACGAACAATTTAAAAAATCAATTCAAGAAGATGGAATTATCACACCACTAATAGTTGCACCAGACATGACACTAATCTCAGGTCACCAGCGTCTCAAAGCAGCTACAGATTTACAGATTCAAAACTTACCAGTTATTATTAGGGAAGATTTGAATGATGAAGATGAGAAATTGAAGAAGTTGTTAGCTAGTAATTTTGGTCGTACCAAAAACGATCCAGCTAAACAACGTAAGGTAGCAGTTCAATATGTGGAATTGTGTGGGTTGAGGAATGGAGAGAAGCTAGGCGATAATCGCCGAGGTGCAGTTTCCCAAGAACAAATTGCTACAGAACTAGGAATTTCAGAACGTACTCTTAGAGAGCTCCTAGAAATCGAACGCAAACTAACACCAGAACTAAAAGACCTCCTAGACGAAGGTAAAATCACAAAAACTACAGCTAGTAAGGTATTTACTAAGTTGTCTGTGGACGAGCAGGAACAATTGATTCAGGAGTATGGGAAGGATTATATAGCTAATTTAACACAAAAGAAAGCACAGGAACTTGTGGAAAATATGAAGCCGAAGATTATTGATAACACGGATTATCAGACAATTGATAGACTTAAAGAGAAAATTAAAGAAAAAGAAGACGATGGATTTTACAATTTCTGTAAAGATTGTTCAGTATAAAGGTTGAATAGTGTTACAAACCTTCCCTTTTTTCGCAATATATATGAGGGGAACTAAAATAATATAATTATAGAAAACAACAAATTACCTACACAATGGAAAGTTTGTTCTAAATGTGGTGAAGGAAAATTGCTGACTGAGAGATATTTTAGTCCAGATAAGAGAAATAATGATGGATTTCATGGTACTTGTAAAGTTTGTAGGTCTAATTACGTCAAATAGTGCGAAAAACAGTCGAGTTGTGGTATATATTATGAGGGAACTAAAATAATATAATAAAATTCCTATTTTAATATAAAAGCATGTATTTAGCGTTTAATTTTCTAAGCGTTAAATAGATGCTTTTTTTTTATTACTAAAACAGCAAATATTTTCCAAAGCACACAGCCAATAACAATTCTGGAAGTCATGAGCCAGAATCTAAACATGGTATTCCTCTTATCCATGCGTTATTGGCTTTTTCATATTTTTTAAAAAAGAGGCAAAAAATTGCAGAGGAGCATTTGTTTTCTGCAACCGGAAAGTGTAACAAAATGCAAAGCAAAAGTGTAACACCCTTCGGGCTTTAGTTTGTTGCCGAATCCTTCATTAGGGAATGCTCAAATCTCCAACTGTCACGGTCAAAAACAAT
>JAEWFW010000025.1 GCA_023388635.1 Bacillota bacterium | reverse complement strand
AGCAAGGAGAGTACATGGGTGTCGTAGAAGTGACACAGAATATTAAACCGATTCAAGCGATCACGGGACAGAAGCGCTTGCTAAATGAATAATGTAAATATAATACAAATGTGATAAAAATAGGGCGATCTTTGATGGAATTTTCGGATCGTCCTATTTAATTTGCCTTTCTTCCTTTTCAATCGCTGATTCTTTCGGTATAATTGTCATGGCATGTATTTATAAAAGGCGATTGCATATGTATAATAAGAAATAGGACTGCAAGATCGGAGTTTGCTCAATGGAACAATTGATTCTCACTTTAGTGGAAGCATTCAAAGAATTGTCATATCTAGGTATCATCATTGCTCTGACACTGGAATTCATTCCCGCCGAATTAGTGCTTCCGCTCGTCGGGTATTGGGTGTACCAAGGAGATATGCAACTCGTGCTGGCTGTCCTTGCCGGGACATTCGGCGGAACCCTTGGACCGCTCACTCTTTACGCTTTAGGACGTTATGGCGGTCGCCCGATGATTCTTAAATTCGGAAAGTTTTTTCTCATCAAAGAAAAGCATATTATAGCAGCAGATAATTTTTTTGAGAAATACGGTGCCGGCGTAGCTTTTTTCGCCAGATTTGTTCCGGGAGTGCGCACAGCAATTTCCTTGCCATGCGGTATGGCGAAGATGAATGTCTGGACGTTCTCCATATACACATTTTTGGCGATGCTGCCGTTGACGACAATATACATATATCTGGGGTACGTATTCGGTCCCCATTGGGATCAAGTTGCCCCGCTTATACAAAAATACGTGATTCCATTTGCCGTTTTGGCAGTGGTGATGTTTGTTGGGTATTTCATTTATTCGGAAGTCGTGAAAAAATCAAAGAAGTAATCAAGGAAGACTTGATGTATGAGAGTTAAGTAGGCAGTCTCTTGCATAACAGAGCGATTACCATAATTAGAGCCGTATAGCCGAAAATAGGATATAAGTAGCTCACAAGCGTGCTAAATCCAACTTGACTGATTAAAAAACTTGTGAACAAAATCCAAAAGATGATGGACGACTCTTTAAAGGCAAAGGAATGCTGAATTTGCCGAGTGATGCCGAACACATTGCCAATCAATGTCGTCAGTATCTCTCCGTAAATCACGATTAAATACAGGAATAAAATTACAGGTCCCAAGGGCTTGGCGATAAATGCCATAGGGATAGCAACATTCAAAGCATCTGGCATGATCGTAGATAAAGCGATGTGATTTGCTAGGAGCATTAAGCCTAGTCCGGCTCCTCCCCAAAGTCCACCAAGGATCAGGGCACGTTCACTTTTTACTTCGTTACCAATTGGCACGAGTACGGCTTGCGCCATTGCCAGATTAAATGCGGCATAGGCAAAAGCGTCGAACAGCCATTTCCAATGAGTCAGGTTTCCTTGCAGAAGGCTGATGTTGAAATCGTCGGTGATTTGCCGGAGCGCACTATGCCAATCAAGCGTGAATAAAATGATACAAATAAAAAAGACCATCATCGGCACGATGAAAGAATTGATTGTGAATACACCGGATATTCCTTTTTTAATGATAATATAACTGAACAGCAAAGTAGCGATAATACCTACTTGCTGTGGCAGACCTAACTGTTCTCTGAATATAGCGCCCGTTCCCGACAGCATTGTAGCAGTTACGCCGAGCAACATTACGAGAACCATGCCATTGATCAGCGTTCCCAAGGTTCTGCCGAATATGTGCAAATTAAACTCTTGAAAAGAATAAGCACCAATACGCTGCGCTAAAATCATCATTTTTGTACCTAATGTCAGAAAGAGCACACAACTAATGATGACGCCCACGGTTCCCCAAATACCGTGTACAGTGAAGAAACGCAAAATTTCTTGTCCTGTGGCAAAACCTGCACCGACGACCGTGCCAATGTAAGTTGCAGCAATTTGTGCGATCAGTTTTTTCGATTTCATTATTGATTCACTCCGTAGCAAGCATGGTTGATCAGATAGCTACATTCAAGACCCCATATTCGGCAGTCTGGAACTAAGAACTCTGTTTCTACCATGTATATGTACAGGACATGAAAAAAGAATGGGAGAAAATCTTTCGCCCGAGATGTGAAAAAATTACTTGGTGGTGGAATAGGCTATGAATCATTATAAATGGATAAATAGCAATCGTAAGTTGATAGATGGTAATCATAAGTTGATAAATAGTAATAGATTAATCAACAAATTTCTAAGTAGTAAATTGGCAATAGCATTGCAATATACAGCGTTTATCGCGTGTGCACTGCTAATTTTAGTTGGGTGCGGCAGACTAGGCAGTGATGCAGCGAAAGTTTCATCACAGGTCTGGGAAGATGTAGCATATACACCTGTAGATACAAGCACAATCGACAATGAAGAGTTGCTCGTATGGATTGATGAAAACCACCGTGAGCAGGGTATCTATATATTTGATCAGCAAACGTCGCTCGGTAAATACGTATTAATTGCAGCCGGAGAAAGAACCACAGGTGGGTATACCTTGCATATTGATCAGATGAAGAGTTCAATAGATGAGATCAAAATTAAAATGTCCGTAACAGAGCCTAAAAAAGGGGAATTCGTCACCCAAGGTTTCGCCTACCCATATGTAGTCGTACAAATCCATGAGAATGGCAGGAAAATAGTGCTTGAAAAGTAGTGTGTAAATTTGCTATAATTAAAGAGTTGGTGAATAAATTTTATACACGTGGGGGTATGGCGCAGCTGGGAGCGCGCTTGACTGGCAGTCAAGAGGTCAGGGGTTCGAATCCCCTTATCTCCACCAAAATAAATAAGGAAAAGGATTTGAACCATGTGGTTTAAGTCCTTTTTCCTTTATCAATTTCATGGTACACTAAATATGGAATAATTTAAATATCGTATTCAGTAAATAATTACAATAAGGATGAGAATAAAATGCTTTTGCTTCCAATGCTTGCTTTCAAACTTGAGGGTATGGATAATTTTATCGAACTTACAATTGATGAGGTTTGGGGCTATCCGAATGAGACGAGTTATGCTGGAGGGTATAGCGCAAAAGGTAATTTGTCCGTTCATGCTGGCGCATTCGCCATTAATAGTGCAATCCTATAAACGCTAATATAAAAGTGAGCCACTTTCACTAAAAACGATCACCAATCTTTGAGCCACTTCATCCATCCTCTATACTAGATGTAGACTATCTAGTGGGAGGCAGAAAAGGTGGTAATAACAGTGCAAGATTATAAAGAAATTCGTAGACTTCATTTGGTAGACGGTCTCAGTCAGCGTCAGATTGCCAAACGACTCAATATCTCTCGCAATACCGTAAAAAAATATTGTGAAGGCAATGCTGTTCCCTGGGAACGTAAGTCATATAACAGGGCACCCGCCGTTGTCACAGACACCATTCTCGCTTTCATCCAGACATGCTTTGACGAAGATGCTGCCCTGGGAGCTACCAAACAGAAACACACTGCCAAGAGAATCTATGATCGCTTACAATCAGAATGCGGCTTTACCGATAGCGAATCAACGATCCGTCGTACCGTACGCAACCTGCGCCAGAAGCATCAAGAACCGTTTCTTCCTTTAGAATTCAGCCCCGGAGAAGCCGTGCAAGTAGACTGGGGACAAGCCGTCGTCTATGTCCGTGGTCAAAAAACAACAGTCCATCTGTTCTGTGCCAGACTGTGTTCCAGTTGTGCGCCGATCCTCTTCGCTTATGAACGTCAAAATGAAGAAAGCTTCTTAGATGCCTTCGTCAAGACATTTCAATATTTTCGTGGGGTTCCCCAAAAGGTCTACTTTGACAACGCCAAAGTAGCTGTCAAAGAGGGATTTGGTGCCCATGCAAAAAAGCAGGCAGGATATGCTTCCTTGGAAGCGCATTACGGATTTGAAGCCATTTTTTGCAATCCATCCTCCGGTCACGAAAAAGGTCTGGTTGAAGGGTTAGTCGGCTGGGGACGTCGCAATATCCTAGTACCGGCTCCACGTGTCGATGCACTATCTGAACTCAATCCGATGCTGCAAAAACGATGTGAGCAGTATTTACAGCATTCCATTCGAGGAAAACAGTCCTCCGTAGGAGTGATGTATGAAGCAGAGCGACAAGCCTTCTTACCACTGCCAGGATACGTATACGATCCAAGCAAAAGTCGAAATCTGCGCGTCGACAGCTATGCGACCATTCGATTCGATACCAATAATTATTCCGTTCCGGTCAATCACTGTGGGCACGAAGTATCCGTCAAGGGATACCCCGATCGGATTGTTGTCATGCGCTGTGGCACACTCATAGCAGAGCACCCACGATGTTACAAAAAGAAACAATCAATCTATTCCTTGGAGCACTATCTCCCCATATTGGAACGAAAGGGCCGAGCCATCTTCCATGCCAAACCTGTTCGCCAAGCACTCCCTGTTGCCTTTCTAGATTGGCTGCAGGAAAAGGCATTCAGCCACAAGCAACTGATGGAACTCCTATACCAATGTGTGGAGCAGGGGTGGGAAGCTGTCTGGATGCAACGAAATACCTTTCATCCAGAGGAACCATCGAAAAAAGTCATCGCCGATACTGTTCATGTTCAAACAGTCGACTTAAGCCGTTATGATGCGCTGTGTAAGAGAACGGTAGGTGTATGCTAATGGCGATAGATCCTACATTAGAAATGATTCGCCTGTATGCCAAGCGGTTAAACCCCCTTATAGTGGACACCGCACCTCTTATTAAATAGATTGCATAGAATTGCTCGGTATCCCTTCAAATTACGCTGATTTTGGGGTTCACACCTTTATTTCTTTCGGCTTTACGATTCCTTGCGCGATAGCATTCATATATTCGTATGGCGACAAGTCATAGATGCTACCATGGATGCGCTTGCGATTGTAATTATGGATAAAGCGGCTCACGACATCATACGCCTGTTGATAACTTTCAAATTCGTGACGCCTATAGCACTCCAACTCCAGAATTGCATGATATGACTCGATATGCGCATTTTTGTTGGGTGTCTTTGGTGGTATACGCTCATGAATGATCCCGAACTGTTCACAGGCTTCTGCAAACCGATGACTGAGGAACTGCGGACCATTGTCAGACCGAATGACAGGCTTATTTACATTGTCAAAGAGCTGGCGCTTCATTAGTGCCTCCTGCGTGATTTGAACCAAATCTTTGGCCTCACAGGACAGTCCATGGTGATACGTGACAATAGCTCGATCAAACACATCAATGATGCTCAGCAGGAAGAAAAAGCGATGCTCACCTTCAATCCAACCATATTTAATATCGGTTTCCCACAGCTGATTTGAGCTAGTAATGACTCTGTTGTTTGCCAATCGCTTGGGATACGTGATCTTTATCTTGCGTTGCGGACGCAGCACATTCATTTTCTTGCATAAACGATATACCTTTTTCTTGTTAACCACCAATTCGTGCTCTCGTCTCAAGGCTTTAGTGAGCTTACGGTATCCATAAACGGCTGTGTACTCATCTGCTAACAGTTCCATGATCCATTCGCAGATCTGCTCATCACTTATCCGTGTGCCCTCTTCCGTATATGAGTAACCAGGTGCGGGGCGACCGCTCCTGTGGATTATATTTGGTTCTTGCTTGCTTTTATTCACATGTGCATAGTACGTTGAGCGCTCCACTTCCAGGATGCGCAGCACGCAAGAGATGGGGTACCCCAGATCAATGTACTTTTGGGCAATCTCTATTTTATTCGCAAGTGTGGGTTCGTTTTTTTTAGTAGATCTTTGAGAATATCCCTCTCTAAGGCTTGCTCGGCAAACAGCTTCTTGAGCTTTTCATTCTCTTTTTCCAGCTGAGCGTAGTTCTCGGCAGTAGGCACAAACTTCGTAGTCTTGATGGCTTTCCCGTCTAGTTGATCGATATCCTTACGATCTAACTCTCTAGCCCATCTGAGCACCATCTTTGGATCAAGCTCATGTTGTCTTGCTACAGCGGTCGTATTTCCAACTTCTTTTCCCTTGGCAACCACTGTCTTCTTAAAATTTAGATCATACTGCTTTTTCTTCATTTCGTTCCCCTCCGCCTCAATAGTATTGTATCTGAGTAAGGGGTGTAATGTCCAATTCTCCTAGGGGGCTAAATAGGTAGCACGCGCAGGTGTGTCTGTTTCATCGACGAAATCTTGAGAGGAACCAATACCCCTGAGCGTATAGCTGCTTCAACAGCAATACTAAAAATGCTGCATGAGACAGAAAGCCTTTGCATGGTTGCTTCCCATGACATCGAATTAACAGAGATTCTAGCGGATATTTATGATAACTACCATTTTAGTGAAACATTTGAGAATGATCTTATCGAATTTGATTATTTATTAAAAATCGGACCATCGCAGAGCACGAACGCTGTCAAATTACTAAAGTATATGGGTTTTGAGAAAAGAATTGTGGATGAAGCGACAGCATTACTTGATAATAGAAATAAGGGAAATTAAGCAAAGTTAGAAACATTAAACATATCACTTAAGCTAAAAAAGGCGCTTTTACGCGCCCCTTCCTTTTTTCGTCTTATTTTCATTCTGCTTTTCAATGCTGGCTTTCAGCGCGTCCATAAGATTGATGACATTTCCGGTTTGTTCAGGCTTAGCTGACGCCACAACTTCTCTGCCGGCAATTTTTGTTTCAATGAGTTCTTTGAGTTTTCCTTGATATTCATCTTTGTATTGAGCTGGATCGAACGGTGTATCCATTGAGTCGATCAACGCCTGAGCCATTTTCAGTTCCTGCTCATTTACATCAGGAATTGTATAAGGTTTCTGTAGATCCTTAATATCATCCTGATAAAACATCGTTGAAATCAGCACGCCATCTTCACGCGGGATAATCGCCATCAATCGGTCTTTTGTTCCCATTACAGTCTTGCCGATGGCAATTTTCTGTTCTTTCATTAAGGCAACTCTTAAAAGTTCGAAAGCCTTCTCTCCACCTGTATCTGGAATCGCTTGGTATGTCTTATCATAATAAACCGGCGATATCTGATTTAATTCTGCAAAATGCAAAATCTGGATTGATTTTTCCTTTTCTGTTTTGATTTTTTCTATTTCCTCATCCGATACGACTACATAACGGTCCTTATCGTACTCGTAACCTTTGATAATGTCCTCGCTTTTTAATTCCTTTTCACAATGAGCGCATATTTTTTTATAGCGCACACGGCTCTGATCTTCTTTGTGCAGCTGATTAAAACGTATATCATTATCTTGAGTCGCTGTGTACATAGATATAGGAATTGCCACGAGTCCAAATGAAATAACTGATCGATGTGATACTGCCATAAACGCACCTCCGGTATTAGTGTAACCAAAATGCGCGAAAATACAAATGAAATTCGATAGGACGCCTACACGGTTGCTCCTTATACAGCAATGGATAACTCCAGTAAAAACAGCGAATAATACCAGCAAAGCTGTCATAAGCAAGTATTTAATAAAGGTGCGTAATATAAATGGCAACTCAATTAGATGAATACAATCGAAAGAGGAACTTTGAAAATACTGTCGAACCGGAAGGTAAAGCAGAAAAAGACGGAGTATTTGAAGAAAATGCGAGACAAAACGAGCAGCTAAAATTTGTTGTCCAGCACCACATCGCCCGGAGAGATCACTTTGACTTGCGCCTGGAATGGAACGGAACGCTTTTGAGCTGGGCAGTACCTAAGGGACCTTCTTATAATACTCGCGACAAAAGGCTTGCTATACACGTGGAAGATCATCCTTTGGAATACAGGAACTTTGAGGGAACAATTCCAAAAGGTGAGTATGGCGGCGGTGTTGTGATGCTTTGGGACGAAGGATACTGGGAATCCGAGGCTGATGTCGATCAAGGACTCAGCAGCGGTTCGCTTAAATTTGTTTTAAAAGGACGTAGGCTGAAAGGTAAGTGGGCTTTAGTCAGGATGAAAGCGAAAGCAGGTGAATCGGGTAATAACTGGCTTTTACTCAAGGAGAAAGACGATTACGCTCAAACTGGCGACGGAATTTCCGAGTTTACCACCAGCATCAGAACCGGACGTACGATGTCAGAAATTGAAAAAGGAACTGATGAGAAAATAACCCGTAACCCTTTTAGCAAGACAAATGTGCAGCTTGTCAAATTTGCTAGCATGGTTCCCCAAGGCGAAGATTGGCTGTATGAACTAAAATACGATGGATATAGAATGCTTGCCTACCTGGAAGGCAACAGCGCTCGCCTAATCACTAGAAATGGCAATGATGATACGAAGCGTTTTCAAGATGTTGCATATTCATTGATCGATTGGGCTACCGGTAGAGCGATGGTTTTGGATGGGGAAATGGTGGTCACGGACGCAGCAGGTAAGACGGATTTTCAAGCATTGCAAAATTATTTGCGAAATTCTCAGGGTAAAAGTCCTATTTATATCGTTTTTGATCTTTTGGCTCTGGATGGAATAGATTTACGAGAACGTCCTTTGATTGAGCGAAAAGAAATATTGGAATCGCTAATGAAGGATGCACCTGCGAATCTCTACTATAGCCAACATATCATAGGCAATGGCGGGCAAAGTTTGCAGGCAGCTTGTCAAGCGAACCTAGAAGGGATCGTAGGTAAAAAAGCCGATTCACCATACATTGGAACGAGAAATGGTGCTTGGATTAAGCTGAAATGTAAAATGAGGCACGAATTCGTCATCGGAGGATATACAACGTCTGACAAAAGAACGAGTGGGATCAGCTCACTGCTTTTAGGCTTCTATGAAAAAGAGGAATTGATCTATGCCGGACGCGCCGGGACGGGTCTGACGGTACGCAGCAGGGGAGAACTCGGGCAGCAGTTTGCCAATCTCGAGCGAAAATCATCCCCTTTCAAACAGCCACCGGAGCGCAGGAACAATGAAACAATCACCTGGCTTGCCCCTGAGTTAGTTGCAGAAATTGAGTTTGCAGAATGGACGGAAGAGCATCTGTTAAGACAGGCAAGTTTTAAAGGACTGCGGACGGATAAGAAGTCGAAAGATATACAAAAAGCGAATATGAACCTGACGACGCAGACAAGTGAACTGGAAGCAGAACCGTCACATGACGGTGATTTAGAGGAATCAATGGAAGAATCGATGAAAGGATCGGTAGAAGGATCAATGGAAAAATCGATGGAGGGACAAATGGAAGTACAAGGCGATCATATGATCATTAATGGAATCAAGATTACAAGCCCTGACAAGGTAATATTTGATGATCCGGAAATCAAGAAAGCGGATATAGCCCAATATTATGCGCAAATATCAGAGCGCATGATGCCCTATGTCGGTCACAGAATTCTCAGCATTGTCCGCTGTCCCAAGGGGATAAACCAGTCTTGTTTCTATAAGAAGCATCCCGGTCCTGATAACAAAGCAATCGTCATCATGCCAATTGCTAACAGCAACGGAGAAACGGCAGACTACTTTTATATTGAGAATGTGACCGGACTGATATTTGAAGCGCAGATGGGCACATTGGAATTTCATACATGGGGAAGCCGTGTTGATCATCTGGAAGAACCGGATATGATGGTATTTGATCTCGATCCAGATGAACAGATGGACTTAGAAACAATTCGGCAAGGGGTAAAAGATGTAAAAAGCTTACTCGATGAACTTTCCCTAGTGTCCTATCTCAAGACAAGCGGCGGCAAAGGCTACCATGTGGTCGTACCTTTCCAACCATCTGTAGAGTGGGACGTGTTTTACGCTTTTGCCAGAAAAATTGCCGAAGCCATGGAACAGAAATGGCCTGACCGCTACACCAGCAATGTCAGAAAAAATAAGCGAGCCAACAAGATATTCATCGATTGGATTCGAAATGGCAGAGGTGCCACAAGTATCGCTCCGTATTCCATAAGGGCGAGAAAAGGAGCGAAGGTGTCGATGCCGATTAGATGGCAAGAACTTGACACAGTGGCTCCCGATGGCGTCGATATGACAGATGCGCTAGTGAGGATAAAGGGTGACGATCCGTGGAAAGGCTTTTTTCAGACCAATCAACGCCTTAAATAAATAGCGAATCTTCTGCTACCTTTTGCATAATTAGATAGATTTTACGGGCAGTGTTGATATTCCTGACCGTCATTTTTTTATATAGATTCGTGCCGACGAGTTTCATTGACCCGCTTTTCGTGACATTAATTTTGTCGACAGCCCACAATACTGCACCGGGTGTGTATATGACAGTATCAATATCCGGTTTGACTGTCAGCTCGGTGAGCAGTGTAGGGCTGTCAACGTCCTCCCACAAAAACAATACGTCGCATTTCATATCCTGATCATTTCTCCAGGATTCTGGTACGCGGCTCATCATAGTGTGAAAATCTTCGATACTCCGCAAGACGACCTTGATTTGTAGTTGGAAATTTTCGAGGATCGCCTTTTCTATGAGCTCAATCAATTGTTCCTTCGTATATTCGACTGCATAGAAGATCACATTTCCCGAATTGATATATGTCACAACAGATTGCAATCCTGAGTCTATAAAAACCTGTTTCAACCGCTTCATATCGATCATGTTATTTCCACCAACATTAATTCCGCGCAGTAAAGCTACATAAATCATTGGTTGTCCTCCTTTTGATTGTAACCAGTATTGCAACCTTTTTTTCACTATACCATAATTGTTAAAAGATTGTACGCATACAATTTTATGAAAGAATAGGGAGCGATTATGTGCTGAGATAATCTATTGCGGGAATACCATTATTTAGATACAATAACAAAAAAGACAGAAGAAATTTGGGGGAATCGGCATGGCAATTATAGACGTTGTAAAATATGATGGTTCCGATAATATTTTGGCATGGAAGTACCCATCGTCAGAATTAGCACATTGGACGCAAGTAATTGTGAATGAGTCACAAGAAGCTGTTTTTTATCGAGGCGGTCAAGCATTAGACTTATTTACGGCAGGTCGGCATACGTTATCGACGGAGAACATTCCGTTATTGTCTAATCTCATCAATCTACCGTTTGGCGGTAATTCTCCGTTCGCCGCTGAGGTATGGTTCGTCAATAAGAAGCACGTACTTGATATTAAATGGGGAACTCGTCATCCCGTGCAATTGCAGGATCCCAAGTATAATATATTTGTTCCGGTCAGAGCATTCGGTCAGTTTGGCATTCGCATCAATGATTCGCGCAAATTTCTCGTCAAATTGGTTGGCACATTGAAAGAGTTCAACCAAGAGACATTGACAGAGTACTTTCGCGGATTTTTAATGACCAAAATTAAAGATCATATTTCTTCATATCTCATACATAAGAAAATTAGTTTATTAGAAATTAACGCCTACCTATCGGATATTTCCGAACATATTACCTCAAAAGTGATACCACAATTTGAAATTTACGGAATTGAGATACTCAATTTCTATGTCAACTCGATCAACGTACCGGAAGAAGATGAAGCGGTAAAGCGTTTGAAAAACGCGTTAGCCAAACGGGCGGAAATGGATATTGTCGGTTTTGATTATCGGCAACAGCGTTCATTCGACACCCTTGAATCTGCTGCCAAAAATGAGGGCGGCGCTCAGGTAGGAATGATGGGTGCGGGAATGGGGTTAGGTATGGGCTTTGGCATGGGTGGAGCGTTCGGCACTGGAATGTCTGATGTGTCTAGACATATTCAAACATCATCAAGTGTGCCAGAAAAGGCGGCGACCTGTTCGAAATGCTATTCAGCCATTCAGAAAGGGTACAAATTCTGTCCCAATTGCGGAGATGAGTATTATCCTTGTCCCAATTGCGGAGAAGACAACGATAAAGACAGTACTGTTTGCCGGCGATGCAAAATTTCGCTGCCGACAATTTGTCCTAATTGCAGCGAAGCTGTATCAGGGAATGTGAAATTTTGCCCAAGTTGCGGCAATTCCATGGTAAAGCGTTGTGAAAAATGCCAGCATGAAATTCAACCAGGACAAAAATTCTGTCCGCAATGCAGTAGTCCTCAATAAGCAGGAGGTGTAATCATGGGAAAATTTCGATTTATTTTTACTATTTCGCTTACCGTGCTCCATGTTGTGGCATTTATTGTTTTGCTGGTCCTTCTTAACCTAGGTGGCTTGGAATGGAGCGGCGTGTATTTTGGGATTTCGTTTTTGGCTATTGTAGTGGTAGTTTTCGCATCTGCCGGAATCATCATTTGGCAGTGGAAAGCAAACGGGACGGAGCAACGGTCATTTCCTGTTCTATTGCCGCACTTTACTGTCGTTATGGTATATGATTTAGCAGTATTAGCACTTATATTGGTCGGTTGGTTGCTTCATCCGGCAATTTATATTTCTTTGCAGGCTATATCGTTTATAGTATTCGTATTCATGTTCATTGTCGTCGGTGGATTCGCCTTATTTACTCGCGGACGGGATCAAAAAGTTCGCCACGACACGTCGCGCCTTAAAAGTATGGAGTACCAGATATTCGAAATCACGCAATTGCTCCAAACCTATGAGGATCAACAAAGTATCAAGGCGTTACTCACTCAGTTGCAAGAGCTGCAAGAAATGATCCGTTTCAGTGATCCGATTACCCATGAGTCCGTACATCAGCAGGAGGTTCATATAGCAGAGGAATTGTTGAAAGTAAAACAATCCGTGCAAATTTCATTGAATCTAGAAGAATTGGAAACAGAAATCAGCCGCTTGACAACTCGGATAGAAGCCCTCTGCCGTGCCGTGGCTAGCCGCAATGAACAACTCCGTCTTGTAAAGTAGATTAAAAAGATATGGAGGGCATTGGGATATGAAGTTGGTGGCGTGGATATTGCAGATTTTTGGTGGTTATATTATGTTTGGGTATTTTTTTGCAACAGTTTATGTTCTTACTTCACAGATTGAGGAAGGAGAAGTAATACCAGGGATTTTGGCGCTAGTTATAGTCTTTTTTATGATAGCATATCCAGGATATCGTTTATTCAGAAAAGGAAGAAACATGCTGAAAAAACCTGAAAATATAAAAGAATCAGACAACAGTGAGTTAAATGAGATGGAACAAACAGAAGTTGATGAAGACGATAAAACACTAATTGATCATCTGTCCCTGAAGGAAGTCGTAGCCACCTTTCCACCGCGTGTAGTATCTTGCAAAGGCTGCGGCGCAAATAATATCATCCAGTCTGATAAGGCACAATGTGAATATTGCGGGGGATATTTGACTTAAACAGAATAGAGTCTACCCAATCGGATATAGAAAAAGAGCGGGGGATGGCGGTATGGCGAGACGTGTGATTTGGGAATTGGCAGGGGCAATTCTGCAAACTGCTGGGGTTCTAATGATACAAGGTGTAATGATAGGATTAATATTTTTCTTGGTGCATATTTTTTATGAACCTCCGGAAATAGGCATCGGGCAGACATTTCTGCTGATGATTATGATCGTTATACTAATGGGTCTTCCCGGTTATCTTTTATATAAATACGGTCAAAGAGTATCGAAGAAAGCAGAGAATATCGTAGAATCAAACCGTCGTGCGGTACAAGAGGTAAAGCAAGCTAAGGCTGTCAAAAATAGTGCTTTGGTTAGCGCTGAACTATTTGCTGGTCCAATTAATGCTGCACTTCCTCAAGTAACTAATGAAAGTCTATCTTCGTCGCATACATTTACACAAACGATTTCAACGAATGATATGTCTCCATTGAACAGTGAACGACTACAGAATGGTGAGCCGCAACAGCAGGAAACAGCGGCGGTTTCTCCAAAACCACGCGTAGTATCCTGCAAAGGCTGCGGTGCCAATAATATCATTGAGTCTGATAAGGCAAGGTGTGAGTATTGCAGAGGATATTTGACTTAGAATGGGTAAAGAAATGAACCGCCTGCCAAATCGAATATAGATGGGAATAAAGGAG
This sequence comes from Bacillota bacterium, assembly GCA_023388635.1. GTDB lineage: Bacteria > Bacillota > Bacilli > Desulfuribacillales > Desulfuribacillaceae > JAEWFW01. The sequence goes on along the minus strand of JAEWFW010000025.1, from coordinate 5,739 downwards.
CGGGGGTGACAGTATGGTGAAACGTGTTGCTTGGAAACTTGCAGGGGGAATTTTGCAAGTGACTGGGATTTTATTGATGATAGATTGTGCGGTAGTAGCAGTGTTTCTCTTGGGGTATAGTTTTGATGAAACTGCTGAAATAAGTGGTGGACTAATATTTTTGATAATTGTTGTAAGTGTTATATCTATTGGTGTTCCGGGTTATTTTTTATATAAGTATGGTAAAAAGATATTAAGAAAACCAGAGAATATTCTCGAACCTAATCATAATGTAACGCGAAAGGTGAAACAAGTAAAGGTTGCCGAAAAGGGTACTCTGTTTGAGGATAAACCACTTAATAACCTATTTAATACTACATTCCCTCAAGGAAATAACGGAAGTTTATCTTCATCGTATACATTTACACAGACGATTTCAACGAGTGATATGTCTCCATTGAACGGTGAACGACCTCGGCAGGAAACAGCGGAGACGCCTATACAACCGCGCGTAATATCCTGTAAAGGATGTGGCGCAAATAATATTATCAAGTCTGACGAAGCAAAATGTGAGTACTGTGGAGGATATTTGACTTAAATAGCATTGAGTCAGAATGGACTGGTTACAAAATCAGATATAGCAAAAAATGAAAAGTGCAGGGGAGATGGTATAGTGGAAGATGCTGCTTGGAAATTTGCTGGGGTAGTACTGCGAATTATTGGGATTTTAATGATGCTGCTGTGTGTGCTAATGTTTGTGATATTTTTACCGGACTACATTACTGGTAAAGCGGTTGAGGGCGGAATATCACTTACGATACTTCTTACAAGTACCATATTTCTGGGTCTTCCCGGCTATTTATTATATAGACACAGCAAAAAGATAGTAGAAAGTTCAAAGAATATCGCAGAATCGAATCATCACGTGACACGAGAGGTAAAACAAGCAAAAGTTGTCAAAGATGGCGTTCTGATTGATCCTAAACTAATTAATGATCTAGTTAATAATGCATTATCTCAAGCGAAAAACGGGAATGCATCATCGTCCTCATCGTATACAGTTACACGGACTATCTCAACAAAAGATATGTCTCCATTAGACAGTGAGTTTTTAACCGATGAATTTTTCAACGGTGAATTCTCACAGCAGGAAACAGCGGCGGCTTCTCCGCAACCGCGCACAGTAGCCTGTAAAGGGTGCGGTGCGAATAATGTCATCAATTCAAATAGTGCAACGTGTGAATATTGTGGAGGACTCTTAGATTAGTGGATAAGGCATATGTAGATATGTGCTTCGTATCAAATAGAGAATATTATTTTCTGCAATCTGGAATGCTATTAGTAAAACAAACACTAGGAGGCATTCTATGAGCAACGAAAATAAAATGAAAAGCACAAAGAACAACAAGAAGCAGGATGGCAACTTTCATTCCAAACATGTCAAGCACGATCCCAATGCTGAAAGTGCGCGGGCAGTCTTCGGCTTGCAAGATCAGGACGGCGAACAGCAGCGATGAATTCGCAGCAGCCGATACATTCGAAGACGGATGCGATGCCGATACAGGAAAATTATCATGCAATCGGGTCATATTATCAGGAAATCGAAATCCATCTGATGGAAGATGACAGACCGTCCATGTATCTTGATCAAGTATCGCAGGAGCCGTGGTTCCAACAGCATCCATTTCAGATGTTGTACAGGCTGAAAAGCACAGAGCAATCACCGGAACATCATCCCGAAGGAAATGTCTGGAATCATACGATGCTCGTAGTGGATGAAGCAGCAAAAGTGCGAGCGAAAAGTAAACATCCCGTTGCTTTTATGTGGGCGGCATTGCTGCATGATATTGGTAAGCCATCGACGACCAAGGTCAGGAAAGGCAGAATCACCGCATATGATCATGATCAAGCAGGGGAAGAATTGGCTAAAGAGTTCTTGCAGGAATTTACTGAGGATGCAGGTTTTATTGATGAAGTGGTAAAACTCGTCAAGTATCATATGCAAATCTTGTACGTTCTGAAAGACTTACCTTATGCCGATATATCAGGTATGTTAGCTGGTACGGATATTGAGGAGATTGCTTTGCTCGGTTTGTGTGACAGGCTTGGCAGGGGCAAAAGCGACCGGAACAAAGAACATCAGAATATAAAATTGTTTATACAAAAATGCCGGTCAAATGCTAAAAACAAGCACTAGTTCACGAAAAATGAACTAGTGCTTGTTTAAAAAGCATTTTTTTTATATCGAATTTCATTGCCAAATTGCTGTCAAAAGGACAACCAGAACAGGAGCCGATACGACTGTCAATAGTCCGGCGATACCGATGGCGAGCCCGCTCATCGCTGCTTCTTTTTCGCCGATCTCCATTGCTTTACTGGCACCGACGGCATGGGCTGCTGTTCCCATGGCGAGACCGACAGCTACGCTGCTTTGAATGCGAAATAAGCGGCAGAGTGTTGGTCCGATAACGGCACCGAGCACACCGGAGAGAATTACGGCAACAACGGTGACGGAGCGAATCCCCTGCATACTGGCACTGATATCGACAGCAATCGCCGTAGTGACGGATTTGGGAATGAGCGATACGGTCAATACTTGATCCAGCCCAAAAGTCCGGCACAATAGAAAGACGCTGATGATCGAGCTGATTGTCCCGATTGTGATACTGATGAGAATCACAGCGGCGTTTTCCTTGATCAATGAAAGATTTTCATATAACGGCAATGCCAATACGACAGTTGCCGGTGCGAGCATCAATGTGATAAATTGCGCTCCTGCGTTGTATTCGTCAAATGGAATGCGAAATACCAGCAGGAAAGTACAGACAATTAAAATAGTCAGGGGTAAGGGACTCAAAAGTGCCGTTTTCGTTTTACGGTACAGCGCAGTACACAGCACATAGGTGAGTACCGACAGTGTAATGCCGAATAAAGGATGGGAAACTATCGGTTGCATGAGCAAATCCATTATCAGTCACGGCTCCTTTCGTGCATGGCTGGGGCATTGAATTCTTTGGAACTGTTAGCTTTCCAGCAGATTTCCTCATTGAACTGCCGATTTAGTTTTCCGTCGAATTTCGCACTGAATTTTTCGCGCATCGTTTGTAAAAATTGCGCGCATGACCCTGTTACGACCATGACGATGATCGTTGTAAAAAGGATAATCAGCAGAAATGGAACGATGATTTGGCTCAGTTGTTCATAATATACAAGGATCGCAACCCCGCTGGGAATGAAGAAAAAAGCCATGTTGTCAAGCAAGAAACGCGCGACATTCTCAATATGATGTTTTTTTAGAATTCCGGTATAAAGCAGAAAAAATAAAATGCCCATACCGATGATGTTACCGGGTATCGGCAATTTCGCCCATTCACTCAGTGCGTTACCAAAGATACAGATTGCAAAGAGAATGCCGCATTGTAAGAGAATTTTCATGATATATACAGCCCCTCTTTGATAGTTTGACGAAAGTCTATTGAGAGTTATTTTACTCCTGTGTTTTACGGAATGCAAATTTTGTCGCGAACAAAGAATACGTTTTTGCAAACAGATAAGGGTTTGTTATTTGCGGATAGGTAATGGTATACTAGTAAAAAATCATAAGAAAGAAGTAGGATATGGTACAAGATATTTTCTTAAGTGGACTGTTAGGCTATCTTTTGGGTTGTCTGAACCCGTCATTGCTAATTGCAAAATTTAAAAAGAAAGATTTGCGAAACGAAGGTACGAACAACCTCGGCGCTACCAATACGTTTTTACTATTGGGCAAGTGGATGGGGGCGATTGTGCTGGTATTTGATGTGAGCAAATCCTATCTTTCTATTAGACTTGCAGATATGTTATTCCCGCAGTATGCCTTTGCAGGTGTCGTCGCCGGTGCATTTTCCATCATCGGGCACATGTTTCCGTTTTACCTGCGTTTTTATGGTGGGAAAGGGCTTGCATGTTTAGGCGGCGTTGTTTTGGGTCTCCAATGGAATGTTTTTTTCCCGATCTTATTAATTGGTCTTTTGTTGGCAGTGATTACGAATTTTACCTGCGCCGTTCCTTTTTCGGCGGCTACGTTGTTTCCGATTGTATATGGAATTAGTACAGAAAGCCGATTTTGTTTCGCGGTGCTGTTTATTGCGTGCGTGTGCGTTATTATTAAACATTTTGAGAATATAGGTCGGGTACGCAATGGGACAGAGCTTCCGTTCCGTGATTTTTTAAAAGATCATTTTTGCGAACGTGAGATCAGCGCATATGAGAATAGCAGGCAATAACACCCATAATATCAAAACAAAGTTTTTCAAGACAGGTTGAAAAATCTCCGCAATCGGCGACATTACCGAAATACGGAGATTTTTTATATTAGTGTAGCAGAATTAGTTCATTCAGCCGCAGTGAGTAGTTTACTCTGGACTCAATAGTTTTTGTAGATATTGCTCAGCTTTTTCGTAGTCGGCTTTCGTCACATCAAGCGGTAAATCGAACAGAATGTTTGCTCCTTGATAATCTGCTTTGGGGCTAAGTTCCCCCGTTGTCTCGTCATAATCGAAGGCATCGATTGTGTAGAATGAGTTGTTACTGATAATTGCGAGATAGATACCGCGGTCAGCGAACATTTCAATTTCATCACATTCAATTAATCGGTACATGATACCTTCCCGGACAAACTCACTGTAGCCACCGTTCATCGAAGCGATATTTACACGCCATGGCTGCTGTCCCTTGATTAAAGGTGAGATAAAAAACGGAGTTTGTCCGTATTGTTCGTCTTGGGTCGTCGGCATCGGAGTGCCATCTTGTCTAGAAATTGATAACACCGCGTAGGTTCTCGTCGGCTGGAGATGTTCGGTAGAGCTGTTAAATTCACTTAATTCCTCGCCGGATACAATTCCGTGCAAAGTAAATTGATAACCGTCTGCTGTGGCTGACTGATTGATGACAATCGCACCTTCCATTGGTTTATAATACGTGTGTTGATAGCTTCACTCGGTTCGACATCAGGGGATAGGGCTTGTTTCAACATTTGATCGATTTTTTCCGAATTATGTATCCGCTTGTTTTTTTGTCAGCATATAGCAAAAACGATAGATAGCTTTGCCGTGTATATGTATTAGCTCGCTTAATTCCGCCGTGTCCAAATTTTCACTCCTCACGTAATGGATTTTTCCTGTCACATAAATATTGTCATGAAGTAAAAAATGGTTCATTTCTGTCTAACAAGTCATTATTATCTCTAGTTGTACTGGATTGATCGATAATGTACAATGAAATTATATCATTGCTATATAAGTCCAGCGGTGTGATGTCAAGTGAGAAATGAAATAAAAGTCATATATTTTTATACTATTTCTCAAAAAACAAAAACGACCAACTAAGCCCTGTCGACCAAGTTTTTGAAAAATGAGCAGGGCAGCTTATCAGCAGATAGATGTTTCTATTCTGCTGGACGATATAGGCGATTGCCTTTAAGCAGCGTAAAGACTAACCGCACAAATTTACGAGCAGTTAATGCGAGTGCACGTTTGTGTTGATATCTGTTCACCTCTTTGTATTTTTGGTGATAGAAAGCTTTGTACTCCTTGTCGCATCTTACAAGAGAGAATGCAGCTTCACACAGATAATACTTTAAAAATCGGTTGCCTGATTTAATAAGCCTTGTATTTTCGGCTTCAAAGTTACCGGATTGATACTGAGTCCAGGCAAGACCTGCATACTTTGCAAGCTGAGCCTGATTATCAAAACGGTTGATATCTCCAATCTCTGCCATGA
>JAEWFW010000057.1 GCA_023388635.1 Bacillota bacterium | reverse complement strand
GAGGGCTATTTTTTTATTTTAAATAGAATCTAACAATCTTTTACCTATTTTTCTAAGAAATTCAACGTATAATTATTCACTGAAAAACCCCCGTTCTCGAGAAACAGGGGTTTTTCAGTGCCCTTATTGTATAAGGGTTTTTTGCGTTTTTCAGGGATTTTTAAGCAGATTTTTTGAATATTTTGCATCGTAGGGAATTATCCTAGCGTATAAAATGTGTTGCTATTTCAGTAAAGAAGGGATATAATTTCATTTCTGCATTAGAGTGTGTTTGCATTGGCAAACGCACTACTTGTATTGTCGGTTATTTATAATTTCATCTAACAGGGAGGGATACGATGATACAGCTTCAAGGCATTAATAAGGCTTTTAAAATTGCCAAACGTAAGGCGGGATTTAGCCAAGCCGTGAAAGCGCTTTTTTCACGTGAGTACGAAATCGTCCAAGCGCTTAACGATATAAGTTTCACAATAAGCGATGGCGAAATGGTAGGCTACATAGGTCCCAATGGCGCGGGGAAAAGCACAACCATCAAAATTATGTGCGGCGTGTTGACGCCAGATAGCGGTATATGCGCTATTGACGGGCGTACTCCGTGGCGTGATCGAATAGCCCATGTACGAGATATTGGTGTTGTGTTTGGTCAACGCAGCCAGCTTTGGTGGGATGTACCTGTTTGTGACAGTTTTGAGCTGATCAGGGATATCTATAAAGTTGCTGAGTATCAATATAAACGTAATCTTAATGAGCTTGTATCTCTGCTTGATTTATCTGAAATACTGAAAACGCCAACGCGCAGCTTGAGTCTAGGGCAGCGCATGCGCTGTGAAATTGCCGCGTCACTTTTACATAATCCTAAAACTCTATTTTTAGACGAACCGACCATAGGATTGGATGCTGTCTCAAAGATTGCGGTCCGGCAGTTTATAAAAAAGATTAATCGTGAACACGGTACAACGGTTATTCTGACGACGCATGACATGCAGGATATAGAGGCGCTTACCGAACGGATTTTGCTAATCGGTAAGGGGCAGATTTTGCTTGATGGTAGCTTGCAGGAATTAAAAAAGCGCTCATCGGAACGAAAAACACTAATTTTTGAATATATAGGGCAAGTGCCGAACTTATGTGAGGGAATGGTTACAACCGAACAACGCGAAGGGAGGCTGGTGGCACTGCTTGAGCCAGCCGTCTGCTCGGTTTCAAATGCGATTGCCCATGTTGCTGCGCAAGTTGAGATTTTGGATATCTCTGTTTCAGGTGTTAGTTCCGAGGAGATGGTCGCGGCATTGTATAGGGAGTATCACATATGAAAAAGTATCTAGCGATATTTCGCATTCGCTTTTCAAACAGCCTTCAATATCGCGGTGCCGCTTTAGCGGGAATGATGACGCAATTTGCATGGGGGTTCATGGAGATTCTCGCATTTTGGGCTTTCTACCAGGCAAATCCCGCAGCCTTTCCTATGGAATTTTCGCAAACTGTTTCTTATATATGGATGCAGCAGGCATTTTTGGCGCTTTTCATGGTTTGGTTTTTTGAAGCAGAAATATTTAACGCTATCTCCAGCGGTGGAATTGCCTATGAGATGGTTCGCCCTATTGATTTGTATGGGCGCTGGTTTTGCCAATCCACTGCCAATAGATTGTCGAAAGCGGTGCTTCGCTGCTTGCCGATATTGCTGATTGCGTTTGCCGTACCAGAGCCATTCAGAATGTCATTACCGGCAGATGGTGTGCAATTTCTGTTGTTCGTAATCTCGGCAGTGCTTAGCCTATGCGTCGTCGTAGCATTTTCTATGCTTGTGTACATAGTAACGTTCTACACGTTATCGCCGATGGGCGTGCGGATTATCTCGGCGGTACTAGCGGACTTCTTGGCAGGGGCGATCATCCCACTTCCTTTTTTCACGGAACCTTTCCGCGGGATTGCCGAAGTGCTTCCTTTTGCAGCAATGCAGAATATGCCGCTGCGCATTTACAACGGTAATATTTACGGGATCGATGCTATTCAAGGCATTGGTTTGCAGGTATTTTGGCTTATCGTGCTGGCATTGATCGGTCGATTGATGATGAAAAATGCACTGCGCAAAGTGGTGGTTCAAGGGGGATAATATGCATTTATACATCAAGTTCTTTTTAATGCATCTCAAAAGTCAAATGCAATATAAAGTATCATTTTTTTTAACTGCACTGGGACAGTTTCTCGTTTCTTTTACGGCTTTGCTCGGCATTTGGTTTATGTTTACACGATTCAACGAGGTTGAAGGATTCAGCTTTCAGCAGGTTTTGCTATGTTTTGCAACAGTGCTGATGGCCTTTTCGATTGCAGAATGCTTTGGCAGAGGGTTTGATCTTTTTCCAGTCATGATTAGCAATGGCGAATTTGACAGAGCGTTAGTTAGACCAAGAAAACTGGTATTTCAAGTGTTAGCGTCTAAAATGGAATTTACTCGCATCGGCAGGCTATTACAGGTGATTGTAGTTTTTGGTTATGCGATTCCTGCCAGCGGTGTTATTTGGACATATGATAAAATCATCACACTCGTTTTGATGATATGCTGCGGATCGATTGTGTTTTTATGTCTGTTTCTGATCTATGCCGCTTTTTCGTTTTTCACGATTGAAGGGCTGGAATTTATGAACATTTTTACCGATGGTGGCAGGGAGTTTGGGCGCTATCCATTTTCCGTGTACGGAGAACATGTACTTCGATTTTTGACCTATATTATTCCCTTGGCGCTATTCCAATACTATCCGCTCTTATATTTATTGGATATGGAGAAAAGTATAATATATATGTTGATGCCATTAGCGGGGCTGCTGTTCATTTTTCCGGCATATAGTTTTTGGCGTTTCGGATTAAGTCGGTATAAATCAACGGGTTCATGATAGTGTATTTTATAAAAAATTTCAAAACTACTTGCATTTTTATATAATATCTGTTAATATAATATTTGTCGCTAAATTAAGTGATAAACATTAGAATTACTTGCGGAAGTGGCTCAGTGGTAGAGTATCGCCTTGCCAAGGCGAGGGTCGCGGGTTCGAATCCCGTCTTCCGCTCCAATATGTCTGGTAACAATGGCGAAGGGGTCACACGAGTACCCATCCCGAACACAACCGTTAAGCCCTTCTGCGCCGAAGGTACTTGGGACGCAGGTCCCTGGGAGATTAGGTCGTTGCCAGACAAGATGTGCCCTTAGCTCAGCTGGATAGAGCGTTTGACTACGAATCAAAAGGTCGGGGGTTCGAATCCCTCAGGGCACGCCACTATAACGGTTCTGCAAGATGACAAGTCTCACTTGCGGTGCCGCTTTATCGGGGTATAGCTCAGTTTGGTAGAGTGCTTGGCTTGGGACCAAGAGGCCGGGGGTTCAAATCCCTCTGCCCCGACCAATCAAAAGGTATACTGGTGAAGACAATTTCATCAGTTGATGCGGGTGTAGTTCAATGGTAGAACACTAGCCTTCCAAGCTAGATGCGTGGGTTCGATTCCCATCACCCGCTCCATTATGGGGCTATAGCTCAGCTGGGAGAGCGCCTGCCTTGCACGCAGGAGGTCAGCGGTTCGATCCCGCTTGGCTCCACCATCCTTAATATGTCGGCGTTGTTGACCGACATCTGTGGTGTAGAGCATGATTCGTATTTTGAATTCCATGCTCTACCAATGACTTTGTATCTTATGATTTAAGATACAAAGTTTTTTTATTATTTAGACTTGAGCAGGATTTTTGTCCAAGATGGCAGAAGTAATGTAGGTGAGCATTGAGACTATCAAGGAGGTAACACAGTGTCAGATTATGATTTCACCGATCAACTGGTTCCTTACAGCTTTTTTCAATCTGTAATTGATTTGCTACCGATCGCTGTAGACATCATCAATGAAGAGAAAACGTCTGTTTTATCGAATGAGCAATTCGGCAAGATGTTTTCGTGGAATGATGTATACCCGTTTCATCAGGAAATTGAGCAAGTGTTCTCTAGCCGAAAGGCTGTTAATATGTATGATTATAAAGTGCAAGCTTTGTCCGGTCATCACAGTAGCATACATTTAATCATAGAACCTTTGCTGAATCATTCGGAAGTCATTGGTGCCATTGTGATTGCAAAGGATATCACACAGATTATTGCCTATCAGGATGAAAATGCACAAATGGGGAAAATAATTGCGCAATTAAAGGATGAACTTGCAAAGGCACTAGATACTATAAATCACGATGGATTTTCAGACACACGCAAACGCACAACTACGAATGATCAGAAAAATGAGATAAAAGAACTTCAATCCAACGTAGACTATACGAGCAGGGATGATACGACATGGATGGCGTTGCGCGATTTACGATATAATCTCAAAAATCATATTCCTACGTATCTATATGGAGAATTAGGCGTAGATAAACATCAAATTATTACGCAAATGATTAAGATATTTTTAAAGCAAGATATTTACTGGATAGAGGTGACGAAGCCGAACCAGATCAAAGATGTAGTGCAGCATCTGCACAAGAGTACGACATACACAGGGATAACGATTACTGACGAGAAATTGCTCAGGAATTTTATCGCCGCTGTCAAAGAAAAGTGCAAGATATCGACAATCGATAAAAAAGGGTACTGTAAATGGATTATCGTCGGCAATGCTCCAGTCATACCTTTGCAGGGTTTCCATGGTATCAAAATTCCGCCCCTGCGAGAACGCAAGGGAGACGTGCTGCTATTAGCCGAGAAAATTTTACCTGAGGGTATATCGCTCCATGAAGAAGTGAAGAAGAAGTTTATACAATATGATTGGCCGCAGAATATACGGCAATTACGCAGTGTCTTGCGATATGCTCTGACGATGTGCAGTCCCAGACAGAAAACGGTCACCTTGGAGCAGGTACCGGAAATCTTCCCGACGAAAAAGGAAAGTGCACATACAGATATGTACCTGGGAGTCGATGGAGTTCTTAAAGCGATTGATCAGTCAAATGAAAGTATGCCGGAAATATTTGATCAAATTGAGAAGAAATATATCGAACAAGTTTTGCAGCAGCAATTGTATAATATCACTCACACCGCGAACAAATTAGGGATTAAACGGCAAGCATTACAATATAAGCTAAAGAAATACAATCTTTTACCTGAGGAGCAAAACAGCGAAATACAGTGAGTAAAATCTTTCGGAATGAATAGGCATTCTGAAAGATTTTGTTGTATTGCTTATACGCTTTGTGCAAATGCTTGTAAAGAGGAATTAAAACTTTTCTGTTTAAATATATTATGATATCCTTTAGTAAACAACGCGATAATGATAAGGGTATATGTGGAAAGCAGGGGCGATCATGGGCGAAATTGAGTTTGTTGGACGACTCGGTGATTTTAAAAATTTGATTGATATATTTGTCGTCAGCTATGTACTTTATAAAATTATCATTTTAATACGCGGCACACGGGCAGTTCAACTATTGCAAGGTGTGGTTATAATTATTGTCGCCACGGCAGTCAGCGGTCAATTGGAGTTGCGCGCTTTTAATTGGCTGTTAGACAAAACACTGACTACGTTTTTCTTTGCGATTCCCGTCGTCTTTCAACCGGAGTTGCGGAGAGCACTTGAGCAACTGGGGAGAGGCAGCTTTTTTTCCCGCTCCTATACCCAAGATGAAGTCCTCGTAGAAAGAGTCATTCAGGAAATTACTAAGGCATCTACGTCACTGGCGAAAAATAAAATTGGTGCCTTGATGGTTATTGAAGGTAATTCCGGATTGAGCGATTTTACAGAAGCGGGTACGAAATTAAGTGCGGAAATTAGTTCTGAACTGTTAATTAATATATTTATTCCTAATACACCGTTGCATGACGGAGCTGTCATTATTCGCAAAGATAAAATCTTAGCGGCAGCTTGTTACTTGCCCTTAAGTGAGAATCCATTTATCAGCAAAGCGTTAGGAACGAGGCATCGCGCCGGAATTGGTATCAGTGAACAATCCGATGCCTTGATTATTATCGTTTCTGAGGAGACTGGACAGATATCTGTAGCGAGAAATGGACAATTATATAAAGACCTGGATGAGAAATCGTTAAAAGGAAAAATGACGGAGCATTTAGTAGTGAAGAAATCAAAGGCTTCTTCTTGGTTTAGGAGGGCTACGAAAAATGGATAAATGGCTACAGAGCAATATATTCGCTAAAGTTTTAGCTGTGCTGCTCGCCATATTGTTATGGCTAGTAGTCAGCACAGAGGACATTACGCCTCCGCTTAATTTAACAGAACATGAGTATAATGATGTAACGGTTACATATACGTTTGATGATACGCAATTTGCAGTGATTGCGGCAACAGACAAAGTGAACGTCATCTTGACGGGAAATCCTATGGATATTCGCAGCGTATTCCCCGGATCATTGAAAGTCAAAGCCGATTTGACCGAATTGGAACAGGGGTTGCATGCCAATGTTCCGCTGACAATTGAGGGTGTCCCGCGCGGCGTATCGGCATCGATTCAGCCGTCAACGGCAAGCGTTGAATTGGCGCGTAAATCGACAATTGAAATGCCTGTACAAATTATTCTTCAAGGCACGGCGGCACCAGGGTTTACAGCTGGGCAGCCAATAGTTTCGCCGAGTCGCATTTTTGTGACAGCGACGGAAGATACGCTTGCGCAAATACAAGTCGTCTCTGCCTACGTCAATATTGACAACGTGCGTTCTGTGATCGATGAAACAGTGCGTGTGCGGGCATTGGATATAGAAGGTAATGAATTGAAAGTCGAAATCAACCCGACGGTCGTGGATGTTATTGTACCAGTGTCCAGCCCGTTCCTAGAATTGCCTTTGAATATTCACTTTGAGGGATATCCAGCGGCAGGTTTTGCCGTCAGCCAAGTGCAGATGTCTACCGATCAAGTGACTGTCTTTGGACCGCTTGACCAGATTGACCGATACGAATTTTTCCCCGGTACGGTCATATCGTTGGCAGGTATCCGAGAAACCACTGTCTTTGAGCAAGCGTTGCCGTTGATTGACGGTACGACAAAGGTAGAGCCGGAGAACGTCAGTGTGACTGTCGAAGTGGTGCCGTCGGAGACGATGCATTTAGAGGATGTACCGATCACCGTCAACGGCGCGGCGGATAATATCGCTGTAGATCTCAATGTTGAATCGATTGCCCTCTCATTGGAGGCAGCGCCTGAAAAGCTAGAGAATCTGCAAAAGGGAGACGTACAGGTATTTATCGATGTCAGCAATAAACCGCTCGGCAAACAGCGTATACAGCTGCAGGTCAACACGCCGCGTTTTGTAAAAGCATTTGATTTGGAACATACAGAGGTAGAAGTGACGCTTGAGCGTCTGGAATAGAGAAAGCAAATTTGGCGTAAGGATGATTCTTTAGATGCTGAAAATATCAAATATTAAACTCCCTATAGGACATGATCAACATGTCCTATTTTTAGCCCTGTTGAAGAAGGTAAAAGTATTGAAATTGGTAGAAAATGATATCACGAAAATGCAAATTTTTAAAAAGTCGTTAGATGCGCGCAAGAAAGACAAAATTCATTATGTATATCAGGTACTCATTTCATGCAAAGATGAACAAAAATTTGTTAAAAGGTTACTGCAGCAACCTGTGAAAGACGTAGAAATATATCAAGAAGCTGAGCGCTCTAAATTAGTTGTCGGCAGTACTCCAATGAACTACCGTCCCGTAGTCGTCGGAACGGGACCTGCAGGGCTGATGGCAGGAATTCTGCTAGCGGAACATGGCTTTCGTCCACTAGTATTTGAAAGAGGGCGGGATGTCGATCAAAGGCAACGAGATATTGAAGAATTCTGGCGATCAGGAGTTTTGCAGCCGGAATCGAACGTCCAATTTGGTGAAGGCGGAGCAGGAACATTTTCCGATGGAAAATTGACGACAAGGATTCACAATACACGCATTGATGACGTATATCGCATCTTAATAGAAGCCGGTGCGCCGGAGGAAATAGCGTATGTGCATAAGCCGCACATCGGGACAGATCAATTGCGTATCGTAGTCAAAAATCTTCGGAAAAGGCTCTTGCAACTCGGCGGCGAAGTGTTATTCGATCACAAAGTCATCAACATTGATATCGCAGATAACCAAGTGCGGGGAGTCGTCGTACAATCGCAAGGAGAAAGTCGGCAAGTAGCGACAAACCACGTTGTCCTTGCCATTGGTCACAGTGCGCGGGATACATTTGCGATGCTCCATGACAAACATGTGCATATGGAGCCCAAGGCTCTGGCAATTGGCGTACGGATTGAACATCCGCAGATGGTTATCAATCAAGCACAATATGGAGTATGTGCAGAAGGTACTCTTTACAAAGATCTTGGTCCGGCGGAATACCAGTTGGTCAGCAAACAGCCAGACGACAGAAAACGCACCGTATACACGTTTTGTATGTGTCCTGGAGGACAGGTGGTGGCAGCAGCCTCGGAAGCAGGCGGAGTGGTCACTAACGGTATGAGTTACCATGCGCGGGACCTGGAGAATGCCAATGCGGCACTCGTCGTCACCGTAGAACCCCAGGATTATGGGTATGAAATTGGCAAATCACCTTTACTTGGCGTTGAATATTTGAGAAAATGGGAGAGAAAGGCGTACCTCGTCGGGGGCAGCAACTATTATGCTCCTGTACAATTGGTCAAAGATTTTTTGGCATGTCGACCGACAGTGCATGTCGGCGGAAACAGTGTGCAGCCGACGTATCTGCCCGGTGTTACACCTGCTGATTTACATGACTGTCTGCCTGGGTACGTTACAGATGCCATGAAGGCGGCGATTGTCGAATTTGGCGGTAAGCTCAACGGATTTGATATGGGCGAAGCCGTTATGACTGGGGTGGAGACGCGAACATCATCTCCTATCAGAATTGTTCGCGACGAATTTGCTGAATCGGTCAACTGCAAAGGGCTGTATCCGACGGGAGAAGGAGCTGGATATGCCGGAGGCATTATCAGTGCAGCAGTAGATGGGCTGAAAGTGGCGGAGTGGCTAATTCAGAAGCATGCTCCGTGCACTTAAAATAGCAGCGCAATATGAGTAGCAAGTAATCAAAAGAGTTCTAAGCAATCAAAAGAATATGTTAGATAAAAATAAAGTGGGTGAAGATATGGGAGAGTTTTTTGGAACAGATGGCATTCGTGGTGTCGCCAATGCGCAATTGACACCGGAGTTAGCATTTCGTTTAGGGGTAGCAGCAGGCGTCGTCTTATCACAGCAAACGCGTGATCAGCATGTAACAAACAAAGTACTTATCGGCAAAGATTCACGTTTATCGAGTGATATGCTGGAGAATGCGCTGGCGGCAGGGTTTATGTCCGTTGGTGTTGATGTCGTTAAATTGGGGTTAATTCCGACGCCGGGAGTATCATATTTGACGACACATTACACGGCAATGGCAGGGGCGATGATTAGTGCTTCGCATAATCCATACTATGATAACGGAATCAAGATTTTTAACGGTCAAGGTGAGAAACTGCCGGAAGCAGTAGAAGAGCAGATTGAACAATATTTATCAGATGAACAAATGTATCGGCAATTGCCGCGTCCAACCCATGAGGGTGTCGGGCGTTGCTACGATGATACGGAGGGATTGCAGATATATAGCGAGCATCTTGTATCGACGATTCGTAGCCGATCCTTTGCAAACTATCGGATCGTACTTGACTGCGCCAATGGTTCCGCCAGTGCGCTTGCACCGGATATATTCAGAAGTCTGGGAGCACAAGTCGTCAGCTTGTCCGATAAGCCCAATGGGACGAATATCAATGTAGAATGTGGATCGACCCATATTGAAGCGCTGCGCGAGCAAGTGCTGTTGACAGAAGCAGATCTGGGATTAGCATTTGACGGAGACGCAGACCGTCTGATTGCCGTCGACCATTTAGGCAATATTATTGACGGAGATTTCGTTCTTGCCGTGTGTGGTCAGGATTTGCAAGAGCGGGGACAATTGAAGGATAACACGATTGTCACGACTGTTATGGCGAATATCGGTTTTTTTGCCGGAGTAGAGCGTTTAGCCATTCAAACAGTTAAGACGAAAGTCGGCGATAAATATGTCCTTGAAGAAATGCTGGAGCATGGGTATGTACTCGGTGGAGAACAATCGGGGCACATCATTTTTCTAGAATACGGCAAAACCGGAGACGGCATCTTGACAGGGCTACAGTTAACCGATCTGCTTGTTCGCAAGCAGAAAACACTTGCACAGGCTTGCGAAATTATGCGCAAGTTCCCGCAATTACTCGTCAATGTTGCAGTCAATAATAAAGAAGCGCTGACGAACAATCAAGTGATTCAGTTGGCAATTCGTGAAAATGAGCAGAAATTGGGTGAGCTCGGTAGGGTTCTCGTACGCCCTTCTGGCACGGAACCGCTTGTAAGAGTCATGGCAGAAGGTCCTGATGAAGCGCAGCTAGAGGAAATTGTCAATCAATTGGTTGATATTGTAAAGCGGGAGCTGGCATAGAAAAATTATTGCACGAACACTGAGGATGTGGCATACTGTGATGTATGCCGCATTTTGTTTTTACATGGATTTGCAAGAAGTGTGTACAAATTATCAAAAGCGCCAGGACTGCATGGAACGGCTATTAGCGTGCAGTTGACGAGGTAGGGGTTTATCGAAAGATTCGGCGGATGCCCCTAAGCGCTGATCAGCGCTATGAGGAATTGACGAAAAACACGGGGTGACCCGTGAACAAGGAGATTCCATGATCCAGATCTCTTGTAGCTCAAAGGCGGCATCAAACTTGATAACGATCAAGAAATTGTCTTTGAGAGGAGAGGCTTTATTAATGTGTGGAATTGTCGGGTATATCGGGCAGAGGAATGCCCAGGAGGTTTTGGTCAACGGTCTCAAAAAACTGGAGTACAGAGGGTATGATTCGGCAGGTGTCGCCATTGACACCGGGGAATCGATCGTCATCAGCAAAACCGCAGGAAGATTGAAGAATTTAGAAGGAAAGATTGATGGTGGTAATGGAAGCATCATTTCTGGGAAACGGGGTATCGGTCATACACGCTGGGCAACCCATGGACGCCCTTCTGATGAAAACAGCCATCCCCATTTCGATTGCACTCAAAATATTGCAGTTGTGCATAACGGGATCATTGAAAACTACATTGAGTTACGTCAGCAGTTACAAGCTAAGGGACATGTATTCCGTTCGGAGACGGATACAGAGGTCATAGCGCATCTTTTGGAAGAGTTGTATGATGGAGACATGCTTACGGCGTTTCAGATGACAATTGCACAATTGCAAGGCTCCTATGCGATTGCAGTAATATCTGAATATGAGCAAGACAAAATTTTTGCGACCCGTAAGGACAGCCCGCTCGTCGTAGGACTCGGAGAAGGAGAGCATTTTATCGCTTCTGATATCCCTGCCATTCTTGAATACACGAGAAAGGCATATATTCTCAATGATCGTGATGTCGTCGTGATGACAGACCAGGGAGTCACACTGTATGACGAGTATGGTCAGCCAATAGAAAAAGAGATATTTGAAGTAGAATGGGATGCGGTCGCGGCGGAAAAGGGCGGATACGACCATTTCATGCTCAAAGAAATAGACGAGCAACCGAAGGCGCTAAAAGAAACGCTACGCGGTAGAACTGATGACATTCGTCAGACAATACGTCTCGACGAAGTGAAATTGACAGCAGCGCAGTTAGAGCAGATACAGAAAATTCATATCGTCGCGTGCGGCACAGCGTACCACGCCGGGCTTGTGGGAAAATATGCCATTGAAAAGCTCGTGCGCATTCCGGTAGAAGTGGAAGTGGCATCGGAATTCCGATATCGCAACCCGATTATCAATGACCATACATTGGTCATGGTAATCAGCCAATCAGGGGAAACAGCAGATACACTGGCAGCGTTGCGTCTAGGCAAGTCGTCAGGTGCACGGATAATGGCTATCACCAATGTCGTCGGCAGTTCCGTAGCGCGGGAAGCCGATGATGTCATCTACACCTGGGCGGGACCGGAGATTGCCGTCGCCTCGACAAAAGCGTATACGACACAGTTGCTGGCAATATATATGTTTACCCTTTATCTGGCGGACATACGGAAAACAATTTCTGAGACAGATAGAAGTGAAATCTTTCAAGCACTGAAAGCAATGCCCGATCAAGTAGAAGAATTGTTGCAGGACAAAGAGCAAGTCAAGGACATCGCCAGCCGCATTATCAATTGGAACAACGCATTTTTCATCGGTCGGGGCATGGATTATACTGTTGCTATGGAAGGTGCCTTGAAGCTGAAAGAAATTTCATATATTCACGCCGAAGCCTATGCGGCGGGTGAATTGAAACACGGAACGATTGCATTGATTGAGCCGGGTATCCCCGTCGTCAGTCTATTCACACAGCCAGATGTCTACGAGAAGACGATGAGCAATGCCGTTGAAGTCAAAGCCCGCGATGCGAGCATTCTGGCAATCGTCAGTCAGGGAGATACTAAGGCAAAGGAAATTGCCGACGAGCTGCTGACAATTCCTCAGACACATCCACTGTTAACGCCGATCCTGTCAGTCATTCATTTGCAGTTGCTGGCGTATTACTCATCGGTATTGCGCGGCAACGATGTCGATAAACCGAGAAATTTGGCGAAGAGTGTCACTGTGGAGTAGTTTTTACAAAAGAAGCTGGATCATTTAGATCTAGCTTCTTTTGTGTTTAATATCTTTTGAAATGTTCAATAAGGGTTTAATCGCTTACAATATAGTGGAGAGAAGATGGGATTTTTATTTGCAAATAGTATACAGCCTTGTTATGATTATTTATGGGTTTAATCTTTATCTGTACAAATGAGAGGATATTATTATGATTATTCAATTCATTCGTTATCGATAGAAATAGGTATAGACTACTTTTAAATCTAACTCATATTTTTTGAAAAAATATGATAAGGGTTTATTTGTCTATGCCTTTTTCATTTATCTAAAAACGAATGAATGAGGTGCTTTTTTTGTTACAGGTAAACAGAAGAATCAAGAGTGCAGATTATGTAAGCAATTATGAAACCATGTTTGCGTGTCCTATTTGTCATTCGTCTATGAAGGTTTTTGAATCAAGAAGTTTAATTTGTTCAAACCATCATACGTTTGATTTTGCTAAACAAGGATATATAAATTTTATGACTGGTTCGGTAAAAACTAAGTATAGCAAGGAACTCTTTGAAGCACGCAGGAAACTTATTACTGAATGTGGTTTTTTTCAGCCATTAAGCAATGCTGTAGCCCAAACTATAAATAATCATCTCGTTAAAACAAAAGAGCCAATGTCTATTCTTGATGTGGGGTGTGGTGAGGGTTCGCATCTTTTTAATATTTGCAATATTGTCTTAAATTTTTATGAAAGGGTAGTAGGGACAGGAATAGATATTTCTAAAGAAGGTATTATTGTAGCGTCTAAGAACTATCCAAATAAAATTTGGACTGTGGCTGACCTAACAAATACGCCTTTTAAGAATAGACAATTTGATGTTATTCTTAATATACTGTCTCCGTCAAACTATGTTGAATTTAAAAGATTGTTGAAGGTTGAGGGTTTAGTAATTAAAGTGGTACCTCAAAGCAGCTACTTAAAACAGTTGCGGGAACATCTTTTTAACAAACCAGAAAAACATAGTTATTCTAATGCAGAAATTGTAGACAGATTTAATGAGAATTTTCAACTTGTTGATAATTTAAGAGTAACGTATAAATCAAATCTAAATCAATCTTCTATTCAGTGGTTAATTCAAATGGCCCCTTTAATTTGGGGAACAACAGATGAAGATGAACGAGTGCAATCTTTTTTAGAGAAGGATTCTGCTCAAATAACTATTGATTTGGATATATTAATTGGGAAGAATAATTAAAAGAAAGACGAACTTTTGGTTTGCCCTGAAAAATGTCCAAACCTCTAAAACTAGTGCATGAGAATAGGGGCACTAGTTTGGAGGTTTTCTTATGACCGTACCTGCTGTTAAAAGCACGAACTATTTTATACTACTGTTTTCTCAAACTATAGTGGTTGCTATCAATCAGTTTTCCCGTAAGTGGCATACAAGACTGGAGAATCAGCCCACCCAACATGACGGTTAGGACTGTTCCAAGTCCGATAGGTCCTTTGAATAGTAGGGCGAGTATGAGGAATAGGGCATATAGGATGGTTCTTACAGATCGGATGCTCATATTCGTCAGTTTGCAGACAATCAGCATTAGGTGATCTATTGGGGCAGGGGCAATGTGCGTCTGCAAATACATTGCCGTTCCTAAACCAATCAGCAGAAGTCCGAGAAAAAATGTTATAAATGGGTGGAGCCATTGTGTTATATGTAGGAAATTTTGAAATACGAATAATGATCCGTCAATTCCGACGCCTGTGATAATTGCAGTGATTAATCCTGAATAGACAGGTCTACTTTTGCTGATCAATGCGATCGTCGCAAGCAACAAAAGTGAGAGGATAATCTCCCAACTGCCTACGCTCAACCCTATGCTATTGGCTAATCCGACGAGCAAAGCATCGAATGGTGATGTACCGAAATTCGCAAGGATTGCTAAGGATACTCCCGATGATAAAAGTAAAATTCCTATACCATAAATTGTAAATTGTCTTTTACCAGGCATCGGCGTTTACCTGATGCGCTTTTTCATCTCAATATGGGGAATTCCATCTTCCATGAAAACATCCGATGAGGGATGGTAGCCAAGTCTTGTGTAGAACGATTCTGCATGTGTCTGTCCGTGCAGTATAAAGTCTGAAAAACCCTTTTCGCTTGCAACGGCTTCTAAATGTTGAACGATCGCTGTGCCGAGCTTGTATTTACGATAGGATTTTAGTATGCAAATTCGCTCGAGTTTTGCGGTGGTGTTTACGAACCGCACTCTTCCAGTTCCCACAGGTTTGCCATCATAATAGGCTAGGACATGGATACAGGCATCACCGAGCATGTCAAATTGGTCGAATTCATCGCTGTGGGGGACGTTTTGTTCTTTAATAAATACCTCCGTGCGAATTTGAAAAGCAGATTCAAGCTCGGATTGCTGGGTAATCGTTTTGACGATCATGCGAATTCTCCTCATTCTAGTAGATTTACTGTCCGCAAACAGTCATAATAAGAGATATACATTGAGATAATCGTTTACTATACATTATTTTTGTTGCATTTGCAACAAAAAGGAGGATGCTGAATGCAGGAAGTTCTCAGAGAGATAGGGACAATCGCTAGAGCCCTTGACTCGATTAGTAATATAGAATTCAAAGAATGGGAGCTTACCAAGGGGCAATATCTGTACTTAATTCGCATCTGCGAGAATCCGGGGATTATCCCGGAAAAGGTGGCAGAAATGTTGAAAGTCGACCGGACAACGGCTGCTAGGGCGATTACAAAGCTTGAATTACAGGGTCTGATTGAGAAAAAAGGCGATTGCGAAAACAAAAAGATAAAGAGACTATTTCCCACCGATAAAGGAAACAGTGTATATCCCTTTTTGCGGCGAGAAGAGGAGTATTCAAATAAGAAGGCTCTGGCGGAATTTACGCCAGATGAAATCGCAGTATTCCATCAGCTTTTGCAAAAAGCACGCAAGAATATCGAAAGCGATTGGGAATTTGTTAAGAAAGGCAATAAAAGAGCGTACTGATCTGTTGATGTTGAGAGGGTTCGGTTGTTATTATCGGCGCAATATGTCATTATAGAAGTATCCACAATAGTATTCACAATTGCTTGGAAGGAAATAAGAATGTTTTTTGTAAATCAGATGATGCTTTTGTGAATCAAATTAATGTTTTGTAAATTAGAATTATGTATGGGGGAAATAGAGATCATGTCAAATTTGCCAAATTGTCCGCAATGCGGTTCAGAATACACGTATAGCGATGGAAATAACTATGTTTGCCCTGAATGCGCGTATGAATGGAACGAATTATCAGAAACCAATGGCAGCCCTAGCGAAAAAATCGTCAGAGATGCGAACGGGAATATACTACAAGATGGTGACACCGTGACTGTCATTAAAGACCTGAAAGTCAAAGGCAGTTCATCGGCGATAAAAATCGGAACCAAAGTCAAGAATATAACTTTGGTCGATGGAGATCATGATATCGATTGTAAAATCGATGGATTTGGTGCGATGAAATTGAAATCTGAGTTTGTAAAAAAGGCGTAGTATAGCGGACAGCAGAATTGACCATCGTTGATTCTGTTGTCTTTTTTGCTTATGCAATGTATTCAGGGTGTTCGGAATTCATATGAAATCATCTTGAAAAAGTTTGAAAAAACGTTGTATATGTGGCGAAAGTTGTATAGTATTTTAATAGAGAGTGGTTTAATAATTTTGAGGGGGAGCGAGATGGCAGAGCAGATGATAACGATTTATTTTTGGATTGCTACGGCGGGAGTGACGCTGATGGTAGCGTCGATTTTCATCCCTATCTTTGAATTTCTCGAGGATTTATTTGAACCGCTGGAGTGGCTGGCGGCAATTTCATTTTTCGGAGCATTTGCCTATGTTTTAACAAAATATACAGATATCAATCAAGCAATGATTGCGATTATGTCGGTGATCGCGGCGGCAGGAGTGTTTATTTTCACGCGTTTTGTCATCGTCAAGCCGATGAAGCGTAATGAGAGTTCCTTTGGTTTGTCGAGGGAGGATTATGTGGGAATCGCCGGTGATATTTTGACATCCGTGATGCAAAACGGAGTGGGAGAAATTAGTGTCGTTGTCGATTATCAACGGGTGAATTTTCCCTGCAAACTTTACAATCCGGCAGATCAGCCAATTATGACGGGAGAGCAGGCGATTATCATTGAATTCACAGAAGGGATAGCGCTTGTTTCTAAATATTAAGAGGATGGGAGAGGGTAGTACATGGTAGAACTAATCATCGTTTTGTCGGTCAGTTTCATCGCCATTATACTTGCGATTATCAGCAGGTATCGGACAGTCGGGACAGAAGAAGCTGTCGTGATCACAGGGTCCATGTTAGGATCGAGAAACGTCATCACGACGAGAACCGGCTCTAAGGTCAAGATTATCAAAGGTGGCGGGTATTTTCTGTTTCCTGTCATCCAAAAGGCACAGAAATTGTCATTACAGACGTTGATGCTCGATGTGCGTGTGCGCGATGTGTATACATCGACGAAAATTCGAGTTTCTGTTGATGGCACGGTTGTCGTTAAGGTTGGTGGAGTGAATGAGTCGATTGTGACGGCTGCCGAACAGTTTATGGGTCAGCCGAAAGAAATTCAGGTACAATCAAGGGAAATCGCCGAAGGGCATTTACGGAGCATTGTATCTTCGATGACACCGGAAGCAATTAACGCCGACCGCGAAGAGTTCAAACGCAATGTTCAAGAGGTAGTCACGACCGATTTGATGAAACTCGGTTTGGAAGTCCTATCATTTAATATTAAAGAAATCACTGATTCTGATGACTATTTCATTAGTTTGGGAAGAATTCGCAGTGCCGAAGTCAAGAAAGAAGCAGCGATTGCGGTGGCTGAAAATGAATCGGCAACGAGAATTATGAAGGCGCAGCGGGAAGAAGAAGCTCGCAAAGCGGAAATTCAGAAGGAAATACATATTGCGGAGTACGACAAAGACCGCGATTTGAAAGTCGCCGAATATAAAATGCAGCAAGACCGCGCCAAAGCTGAGGCGGACCAAGCGTACCGTCTGCAAGAAGCGATTACGGAGCAGAAAATCGTCGAAGAGCGCATGAAAGCGCAGATCATTCAGCGTGAAAAAGAGATCGAGTTGGAAAATAAAGAAGTACAGCGTAAACAGCAAGAATATATGGCGGAAATCGTCGAGAAGGCGACGGCAGAGCGTCAAGCCCGTGAGGAATTGGCAAAGGCACAATTAGTGGAGCAAAATGCACAAACAGATGCCCATGCGTACAAAATTGAGCAAGAAGCAAAGGTGCGCGCAACTGAGAAGATACTGGAAGCCGAGGCGCAGGCAAAGTCAGAGCGTGAAATCGGTTTGGCTGAGGCAGATGTGACACTGGCACAGGGGAAAGCATCGGCACAAGCGCTAGAGTTAAATAAGCTCGCCGAAGCGAAGGGGATTCGCGAGACCGGTCTTGCCGAAGCGGAAGCCAGAGAGCAATTGGCATTAGCGTTAGAGAAGTTAGGGCAAGCGGGTATTATTGATTTGGCATTAAAGACATTGCCGGCAGTTGCAAAGGAAGTTTCCGCTCCGATGGCGGCAATCCAGAATTTGAGTATCATCGACACCGGCGATGGAAAAGGTGTAGGTACCTTGTCAAAATCGGTGATCGACAATATCAACGTCGTTTCCCAAGGGCTGAAATCGACGACAGGTATCGATTTAGTGGAATTAATGGGCAAGATGGCAGACAAACAGAATTCTTAACTACGGATAAGAATCAGATAAAGAATGATAAGCGTCATAGATGCATTTCGTAGTGGAGTTGGATCACAATGAATTTTTTTGATAACAATACGTATTTACGAAGTATCGATTTAAAAACAGAGAAAGTGCCGTCGTTTGATGAATATCCTTTTTGCTTGCCGGTGGTGAGGAATCTCACGAATTTGCCGTTTCATCCACAAGTTACATTTTTTGTGGGCGAAAACGGCACAGGCAAATCGACGCTGCTTGAAGCAATCGCCGTCGCCTATGGACTTAATGCGGAAGGTGGGAGTAAGAATTTCACCTTTGCTTCTCAGGAAACACACTCCGATTTGCATAACTGTATACGGATTGTCAAAGGAATTAGGCGGGCAAAAGATAGTTTCTTCCTCCGCGCGGAGAGTTTTTATAATTTGGCGACGACGATTGATGATCTGGATCAGGACGGCAGCGGTCCGCGAATCATTGATTCCTATGGAAGCCGCTCGTTGCATAAACAATCCCACGGGGAATCGTTTTTTGCCGTATTTATGAATCGCTTTCGTGGACAGGGAATTTATATTCTGGATGAACCGGAAGCAGCGTTATCACCTTCACGGCAGATGAGCATGCTAAGCCGAATCCACGAATTGGTAAAGCGCGACTCGCAATTTATCATAGCCACACATTCACCGATCTTAATGGCATATCCTGATGCGTATATTTACGAAATTGACGAAGCGGGATATATGCAAAGAGTTGCATATGAGCAGACAGAACATTATCGGGTCATGAAACAATTTCTCAACAATACTGACAAGATGCTCGATGTGCTCATTCGTGATGGAGAGTAGTAATATCGTAGACAAACTGTCATCAATTGACAGAATCCGATATATCGGTTACAATAACCGATATATCGGATTTTTGCGTCAAGGGGCAATGTCCAGTGAAGGAAAGGTGTTAGCTATGATAGACAATTCGCATGATGGAAGTCAGACAATACATGGCAATGGGCACGGCAGTGGAATGGGTCATCGTAAAGAATCGGGAAGGTATTTTGGCAGAGGGCATATACAATATGCGCTTTTAGAAATCTTAAATCAACAGCCTATGCATGGGTATCAGATTATGAAAGAGTTGGAAGTTCGTTCTGATGGATTGTATATTCCCAGCCCAGGCTCGATTTATCCGACATTACAGATGTTAGAGGATCAGGAGTATGTGTGTATTGTCGAGCAATCGGGTAAAAAAGTATACCATATTACAGAGGCGGGACAGGAGTATTTGCAGGCAAAAATTGCTCAGAAGATGGCGGCGAATCACCGCAATGCCCATACATTTTTTCAGCATGAGATATCGGATGACCATTTGCGTATCAAGAAGCAAGAAATTCTCGATTTAATATCGCAGTTGGAAGAGGTAGCAAGCAACGATCAAAACGCGAAAATTCGCATGCATAAGTTTTTTCACCGCTCAGCCGTCCGTTTGCGGGAAATCATCTATGAAAGCAGGAACCAACAGTCTGAGTAGGCAAGTAGTGAAAGTGCGAGAAAGCCGAATGTATAAAAAAGGGTTACAAGCACGAGCACAAATGAAAACAATTGCATGTAAAAGGAGGAGAACTATCTGAAAACATATCGAAGAATACTTAGCCATATAAAAGAAAATCAGAAATTTTTGTGGATTGCACTAGTTGCGATGGTGATTGTTTCTTTTCTCCAATTGCTCAATCCGTTACTGACACAATATATTATCGATGAAATTGTTCCGGCGAAAGACTACTCGGAGCTGTTTCAGTATTCTGCCGCGATCTTCATTATAGCGGTATTTATCAATGGATTTACGTATTTGAATAGCTGTATGATGGCTGTAGTCGGGCAAAAAGTCATTTACCACGTCAGAAACGATCTTTATCAACACATACAATATTTAGATGTTGAGTTTTTCGACAGGCAGCGTACAGGAGATCTAATGTCGCGTGTCACCAATGACATCAATACGCTGCAACAGTTATTGTCAGGCGGTATTTTGCACATGCTCAAAGATCTGCTGACATTTTTCGTCGTAGCCGGCTATATGTTTTACGCCAATTGGCAATTGGCGACGGCATTGATGGTGACCTTTCCCTTGATGATTGCGTTCACGCAAATTTTCCGCAAGTATGTACGCGGGGCGTATAAGAAAGTACAGGAGTCGATTGCCGCCGTAAGTAATCAACTACAGGATACACTGTCGGGAATTCGCCTTGTGAAAGCCTTTGCCAGGGAAGAACATGAGACAGAAAAGTTTAATTTGCAGAATGAACATAACATGAATACGACGATCACCGCTACGAGATATTCTTCGATGTATTTGCCGGCAATCGAATTGTTCAATACGATTGGTCTATTAGTAGTTGTAGGTTTCGGCGCATGGCAAATCATGCAAGACAATTTGACCGTCGGACAGATCGTGGCATTTCTCGCGTACCTGCGTTTATTGCAGAATCCCATTCGTCAATTTGGACGCATCATCAACTCATTTCAGCAGTCGGCTGCTGCATTTGAGCGGATTACAGAGGTTATGGAAATCCAGCCGAAGATTGTCGACAGACAAGACGCCGTTGTACTTGCAACAGTTCGCGGCAACATACGGTTTGCCGATGTCAGTTTTGCGTACCAAGACGGTCCACCCGTTTTAGAGGGATTCAATCTTGAGATACCTTCAGGGAAAATGATAGCAATTGTCGGTTCATCGGGAGCGGGGAAATCGACACTCACCTATCTACTGACACGTTTTTATGATCCGACGGCAGGAGAAATCATATTAGACGGGCATTCGCTAAAAGATGTGAGCGTACAATCGCTGCGCCAACAAATCGGTGTCGTATCTCAAGAAGTGATTTTGTTTAACGGCACGGTCAAGGAAAATATTTTGTATGGGAAACCAGAGGCGACAGATCGGGAGATCGAATTTGCGGCACGGGCTGCCAATGCCCATGACTTCATTATGCAATTGCATGAAGGCTATGACACACAGGTGGGAGAACGCGGCATTAAATTATCGGGTGGTCAAAAGCAGCGGATCGCCATTGCCAGAATGATCCTGAAAGACCCGAAAATCATCATCATGGATGAGGCGACGTCGGCATTGGATACAGAATCGGAGCGCCTGATACAAGAGGCACTGTCTAAGCTGTTGATCAATCGCACGAGTGTAATCATTGCACACCGTCTATCGACAATCAAATCGGCAGACAGGATCGTCGTCATGGAACAAGGAAAGATCGTTGAAGTAGGAAGTCATCAGGAATTACTAAATAGGAATGGGCGATACAAGACACTCTATGAGTTGCAAGGCTGACCCCTGTGAAACCGTCTGAAAAGGCGGTTTTGCTACGTTCATAGTAAGTTCACATATCTTTGATAATCTAGTAACACAGTTCATGGGAAACTGATTTTTTGGAGAATTTTAGGGGGAAAAGAAATGAAGAGGGGATTTTTGGGTTTTAGTAGAGTGCTTTTGCTAGGCATAAGCGCGATTGTTTTATTAGGAGGGTGCCAAGGGCAGCCTACTACCAATCCGGTGGGAGAAGTACCGGAGAGAGCGTTTCCTGTGGAGACTGTAGATGCTGCATGGGGATCTTTGCAAGAGGCAGTATCTGTAGTCGGTGAGCTGTCACCGTACGTAACAGTGAATGTCACTTCCAAGGTTTCTGCCAAAGTAGAAGGAATCAGAGTCAATAAAGGAGATCGCGTTGCTGCGGGACAGATTTTGGCTGTATTGGAGCAAACCGATTTCAATAATCAAGTGAAGCAGGCGGAAAGAGGTCTCTTTTCAGCACAGGCGAGCTTTGAAAATGCGAAAGCCGGTCATGAGCACCAAATTTCGCAAGCGCAACAGAGCCTTGATAATGCTGAACTAGCATATAAAAACAGTGAAATTAACTTAAAAAAGACGCAAGATACATACGCTGATGCGCAAACAACATATGAGCGAATGAAACAATTGTACGAAGCGAATGCAATTTCTAAAAGAGATTTTGAACAGGCAGAAACAGGTCTTTCCCAAGCTCACGCCGGATTAGAGCAGGTAGAGATTGCTGTCGAGCAGGCAAAAGCCGGTGTGAAAGCGGCAGAATTGGCTTTAAGACAGGCAGAAAGAACAGAGGGAATTGCCGTCGCCGAAGCCGCCGTCAAACAAGCAGAGTTGAGTTTAGAATTGGCGCAGGAGCAATTGAACAATACGGTCGTCAAGGCACCGGTAGCCGGTGAAATTGCCATGATTAATGTGGAAATCGGGGAATTTGTATCACCACAATCGCCATTTTTCCAAATTATTCAGGTGGATCCAATGTTGGTAAAGGGAAAAGTCACAGAGGAAGCATTGGGTAAATTTGCAGTAGGTGACACAGTCTCTGTCTATGTAAAAGCGATCAATCAGACAGTAGAGGGGAAAATTCGGTACATAAGCGCCGTTACAGAACCACAGACAAAAGCGTATACGTTGGAAGTAGAGCTGGCACCGTCATCGCAAAATGTGCGGTCAGGAATGATTGCGGAGATTATTGCCCAAGATGCGGAAAACGCAGAACAGAGTCTGATTATCCCTGTAAGTGCATTGATAATGGAGAATCAGAATTACTATGTCTATCGCGTCGTCGGTGACAGAGCTGAGAGAGCAGCAGTCCAATTAGGACGTGAGAATTCCGAGTATGTAGAAATTATTGAGGGGTTACATGAAGGTGAGCAAGTTATCGTCAAAGGTCATTTGATAATCGAAGAAGGAGCCCTCATTCAAGTGATGGGAGGTAAATAATCATGAAATTAATAGAAACTTCCGTCAAAAGACCGGTTGGCGTTATCATATGTGTTTTAATTGCGATGCTAATTGGGGCTGTCTCTTTAAATGGTTTAGCGGTCGATTTGCTGCCTAATATGGAGCTTCCCGTAGCCGTTGTTGTCACCTCGTATCAGGGAGCCGCTCCCGAAGAGGTCGTCAACCTAGTGACCAAGCCATTGGAAGGTGTACTGAGTACACTGGAAGGGCTGGATACGATCCAATCGACATCGGTGACAAATCAATCAATGATTATCCTGATGTTTAATTACGGCAGCAATATGGACTCGACGTTACTCGATATTCGAGATAAAGTAGATATGGGTAAGCAAATGCTGCCAGATGATGCATCGGATCCGATGGTTATCAAGTTTGACCCGAGTATGATGCCTGTCATGCAATTGAGTTTGTCAGGAGATTTGAGCATCCAAGAGCTAACGAAGATCGCGGAAGATACAGTGCAGACAGACTTAGAACGTGTAGCCGGTGTAGCGCAGGTCAGCGTTACCGGTAAACAGGACAGAGAAATCAGAATTGAGCCGGATCCGGCAAAATTAGAAGGGTATCGACTGTCAATCCAAGATATATCGAATGCCCTTGCGATGAATAATATGAATATGTCCGCGGGGAATATCATACGCGGTTCCAACGATGTCAACGTGCGTCTGATTGGAGAATACCAGAACATTCAGGATATACGCGACGTGACGGTTCCTACGGCGACAGGACAGAAAATCAAACTTTCCGAATTAGCCACTGTCACAGATACATATAAAGAACAAAGCACCTATGCTTACATTAATGGCAGTCCTGCATTGAGCCTCAGTATCTCGAAGCAGTCGGATGCCAATACGGTGAATGTCGCGGAATCGGTTTTAAAACAAATTGACCGCATTAGAACGGAGCTGCCGAACGGGGTTGAGTTGACGGTTGTCCTAAACTCCGCAGAGTTTATTCAACTTTCCATCAGCAATGTTCTGAACAGTTTGCTGCTGGGGAGTTTGTTCGCGGCGATAGTGCTGTTTCTGTTCTTGCGCAACTTCCGCAGTACCTTAGTCATGCTGCTATCGATTCCAATTTCCCTGGTAGTCACATTTATCATGATCTATTTTTACGGGGAGACATTAAACATCATCACGATGAGCGGTCTGGCACTGGGAGTAGGAATGTTGCTTGACGGCGCGATTGTAATTTTGGAGAATATATATCGCTATCGGCAAAAAGGCTATGGCAATGTCGAAGCTGCCGTAGAAGGAGCCAAAGAAGTCGTCATGCCGGTTATTGCATCTGCCTTGACGACGGTAGCGGTGTTCGTGCCGATCATATTTACAGAAGGTATGGTGGCGGAACTATTCCGTCCCTTGGCGCTGACAATCAGTTTTTCGCTGCTGGCTTCCCTGGTAGTGTCAGTTACGTTAATCCCGATGCTTTCCACGCACCTTATACGCGCGAAAGATATCGGCGGGAAAGAAAAATCGGAGCAGGCAAAATCAGGTTTCATTAACAAGATCGGTGCTGCTGTCGGCAATATCTATCCGAGCATTCTTAAATGGGCGCTCGGTCATAAGAAAACAGTCATCATTTTGACATCGGTGCTGATAGTTGGTAGCTTAATCTTAATACCATACGTGAAGATAGAATTCATGCCTGCCATGGATCAGGGTGAGATCAACATTTCTTTAACAATGCCTAATGGGACGAGTGCAGAAGAAACTTATAAAGTGGCAGCTGCAATAGAAGAATATATGATGCAGATGCCGGATACAGAAATGATCTCAACCACTATAGGTGGGGGAGATATGATGGGCGGTACCAGTTCCAGCAATGCAGGAACTATATATGCACGCCTTGTACCGTTAAAAGATCGAGTCAAGTCGACCAACGATTCGATCAAGGATATTGAAGCCTTTGGTATGCAGTTCCCGGATTTGAAACTGAATATCGTCTCGATGCAGAGCGCAGGGTATACAGGTGCGGCGATTTCCGTGCAAATCACCGGAAATGATGTCAATGTTCTGAAAGCGTTAGGCGAAGAAGTCGAGCAACAGCTCATTAAAGTACCAGGGCTGACGAATATCACGAATTCGCTCAGTGCTACGCGTCCGGAACTGCATGTGAAAATGAAATCGGATATTATTGCAGAGTACGGACTGTCAGGCGGACAAATCATGCAAATGGTACGCGCAGGATTCTATGGTCAAACAGCGAGTATTATGAAACAAGAAGGTTCTGAAATTGATTTGTATGTGACATTGCCGAAAGAGTACCGCGAGAGCCTGGATCATTTGCAGTCGATGAAAATTATGACGCATTCCGGATTTACGGTGCCGTTGAAAGAACTGGCAGATTTCGCGTTAGTTGAAGGACCGAATACGATCACTCGAGAAAACATGGAACAAGGAATTACATTATCGGCAGATTTGCTTGATGCAGATTTACAAACGGCTTACACGCAAGTCAGTCAATTAGTGAACCAGTTGCATATGCCTGCTGGATATGGGATATCCTTAGGGGGACAGAACGAGGAACTGGTCGAAGCGATGGTCAGTTTGGTGCTCGCGCTGGTGTTGGGAATTTTCCTCGTTTATGGTGTAATGGCGGTTCAATTTGAATCGGCTTTGTATCCGTTTATCATCATGTTCAGTTTACCTGCGACAGTTGTCGGAATTATATTCGGGCTTTTGATTACCGGGCAGACATTGAGTGTATTCGGCATGATCGGCGTTGTCATGCTGGCGGGAATTGTCGTCAGTAACGCGATCGTTATGGTTGACTATATCAATACATTGCGCAGTCGGGGGATGGAACGTGAAGAGGCTGTATTCGAAGCGGCAAAACATCGTTTGCGTCCGATCCTCATGACGACATTGACGACGGTGTTGGCTATGGTGCCTATTTCCATCGGAATGGGAGAGGGAACCGAGATGCAACAGTCGTTGGGAACAGTGATCGTATTTGGTTTATCGTTTTCCACTTTGATTACCTTGGTGCTGATTCCGGTCGTGTATATATACATGGATAGATTTTCTAAATGGTTGGGGAGTAAATTTGTGAGCAGTAATGTAAGTAGTAATGTAAATAGTAATGTAAATAGTAATGTAACTGGTAAGTAGATTTACCAATCATAAAGGGGAGCTGGTTGTCTTGAGCCATATCAATATTCTCGCTGTCGATGATGATGTTAATATTCGCAAATTGATACACTTGTATTTAGCCAGAGAAGGGTATCATATCATGGAAGCCGGCGATGGAGAAGAAGCGCTGGAGATACTAGAGACGAATAAGGTCGATTTGTTGATTGTCGATTTGATGATGCCGAAAGTCGACGGCTGGAAGGTCACGGAGTTTGTCCGGCAGTATATGGACATTCCTGTAATCATGGTCACGGCAAAAGGGACGTCACAGGATAAGGTAAAGGGCTTTCAATTGGGAACCGATGATTACCTGGTGAAACCGTTTGATCCTGTGGAACTTGTCATGAGAGTGAAGGCACTTTTGAAAAGGTATAATATTGTCACATCACAAATCATCCAATTTCAAGACCTGATCATCGACCGCAATTCATACGAGGTAAAATTGAATGGCAACGACATAAAGCTTCCCTTAAAAGAGTTTGAATTGATTTTCAAATTAGCAAGCCAACCAGGGCAGATTTTTACACGAGATCAATTGATCGAACAAATTTGGGGTACCGATTATGAAGGCGATGAAAGAACTGTCGATGTTCACATCAAACGGCTTCGGGAGCGGTTGGCTGACGCGGGTGATATCTTAAAGATAACGACGGTCAGGGGTCTTGGGTATCGGTTAGAGGTTATGAAATGAAGACAATATACAAGCGCATGGTCATCTTTTTCATGGGAGTTGTGTTGTTGAGTTTGGTGATTGTCATTCCGACTACCCATGTGATTGTCCGGGATGAGACGGTCGAGCGGTTGCAGAATGAGTTGATTTCCATTAGTGAAGAGGCTATTCACAACTATGTGATGTTGGACCCCGAACATCGAGTCTTTTACTTGAAAAATGCAGAAATTTTTAATTACTATTTCTATATCTATGACGATATGGGGAATTATCAATATTATGGGAAACCCGATAGGGAGACCAAGATTCCCGAAGAACGTGTCAAGCAGGTCTTGCAAGGGAACATTTACAGAGGGCTGACGGATAAAAGCGTAGAAAATTTCGACGATCGCGTTCTCGGTATGCCGTTTCAAGATCAAGGCATTTCCTATGCGTTATTTATACAAGCGGACTACAGTGCAGTGTTTTTCAAAATTAATTACTTGGTGTATATATTAGTCTCTGTGTTCTTACTCGGCAGCGTGTTGATCAGCATTACATCCCGGTATATTGTGAAGCCAATCAGGTCGCTGACAGAAGCGACGGAACAAGTGGCAAAAGGGGACTTTGACATTCATTTGGATATCAAAAACAGGGATGAAATCGGCAAACTTGCCAGCAGTTTTAAGCGTATGGCACAGGAATTAAGTCAGATCGATCAAATGCGCCAGGATTTTGTCTCGAATATTTCCCACGAGATACAATCTCCGTTGACATCAATCCGGGGATTCTCCAAAGCGCTGAAAGACAATATGATACCGGAGAATGAACGGAATGAGTATTTAGATATTATTGAGGCAGAGAGTGAGCGCCTGTCGAAGTTGAGTGAGAATTTAATGAAAATTGTTTCATTGGATTCGATGCAGCATCCGCTGGAAAAGACGACATATCATTTAGATGAGCAGATACGTAAAAATGTCGTATTTTTAGAACCGCAATGGGGAGAAAAGTCGATCGATGTTGATGTGGCATTACCACGGGTGAATATTACCGCCGATGAACATTTGTTGGACCAAGTATGGATTAACATTATCAGCAATAGCATTAAATTTACCCCGGAAGGCGGCAGTATTACGATCAGTATGCAAATCGAGCTCAATCAAATTACGGTCGCTGTGGCAGATACAGGCATCGGTATAGCACCGCAGGATTTGGAATCAATCTTCTTGCGCTTCTATAAAGCAGACAAATCTCGTGACCGGAGGCAAAGTGGCAATGGGCTAGGTCTATCAATTGTCGAGAAAATTATTGCCCTCCACGGAGGAAGTGTAAAGATTGATAGCGAAGTAGGTGAGGGGACGACCGTATATGTCACAGTTCCCATTAAATAGACCGGAGGGTATTATGAAAGAAGAGGCAATGAAAGCCGCAGACTATTTTCAAAAAAATGTCGATCATTTCTCACAAGAGATGCAACAATTACAAGCTCGCCTGAATACAATCAGCCGGTTGCGCTTATTCGTCTTTTTAGCCGGAGTGATTTTATCGTTCCTCATGTACGCGAAAGGGCAAAGCACACTGGGAGATATACTCGTGATCGGTTCGATCGTCATTTTCGTATGCCTGGTAGTGCTCCATAGGAATTGTAAACGTGAAGTGAGTCGCGCCCAATGTAAAATTCTGATTAACAGTCACTATCTGGATCGCATCAACGGTAACTGGTTTCATTTTAAAGATAAAGGCTTTGATTTTGTCGATGCGAAGCATCCGTATACGAGTGATCTCGACATTTTTGGGCATCAGTCGTTATATCAATGGATCAATATCGGGAACACATATTATGGCAGAGAAAAGTTGCATCAGTTACTCGTCACTCCGGTGAAGAGTGTCGCGGAGATTCACAAAAGGCAGGTCGCAGTGGCGGAGTTAGCCGATAAGCGAGACTTTAGCCAAGAACTGCAATGCAGAGGAATGCTTGGTGAAGAAGTTGCTCGCAACCCGGAAGCGTTTCTGGCGCATATTGACCGTTTACAAACGCGTAGTTTAGTGAATTCGAAATGGTTCCAAATTGTCATATATGGCTTGCCTGCGCTGACAGTGGCATCGATTATCGCTGTTTTCACGACGAGTTTGCCGCCTGTAGTCGCGCTATCATTATTAGGGGTACAATTGCTGCTGACAGCTATCGGATTTATGAAAAATTCTCAGAGTTTGCAACAAGTGTTTGATGTGAAGCATGCGATCGAAGCATACAAACACATGATTGACGTAATTGAACGAGAGACATTCGCAACGGAGCATCTAAAAAACCTGCAAGCGAAATTTTCTGTCCAAGGAGAACCGGTTGCAAGGCAACTAAACCGACTGGAAAGATTGTCGAGTGCTATCGATATGCGGTATAGTGCATTGCTGATGTTTATTCTGAATGGGTTATTTTTATGGGACTTTCATTGCGTTGCCCGATTAGAAAAGTGGATGGACCACCATGGGCGTCACATGCGCGCATGGGTGGAGACAATCGGTGAATTTGAGGCATTAGCGAGCCTCGCTGTCATTCGGCAAATCCACAGTGATTGGACTTTCCCTGAAATTGAGCAGCAGCAGCCGTTACGATTCGTGGCAGAAGATATGGGGCACCCATTGATTGTGTCGGATAAAAGGGTATCGAACAGCATCACCATTGAAAACAGTTTTGGGGTCGTTACTGGATCGAATATGTCCGGGAAAACGACATTGCTGCGTACAATCGGCATCAATCTTGTATTGGCGTATGCAGGGGCTCCCGTATGCGCGAGTAAACTCACATGCTCGATCATGAGTATTTTCACATCGATGCGTATCCATGACGATTTGAATAGCGGTATCTCCAGTTTTTATGCAGAGTTGCTGCGTATAAAGATGATTATTGAATATGCCGATAATCAGCAGCCGATGATTTTTTTAGTCGATGAAATTTTCCGAGGCACGAACTCCCTTGACAGAATTGCCGGAGCAGAGACAGTCTTGCGTAATCTTAGTAAAGATTGGATTATTGGTTTGATTTCCACCCATGACTTTGAGTTATGTAATTTGGAGAATCAACCTGGAAAGTTAATCCGGAACTATCATTTTACGGAACATTATGTCGATAATCAATTATGTTTCGACTATAAGCTGCGGACGGGGCGCAGTCAGACACGGAATGCGAGATATTTGATGGAAATGGTAGGAATTCGCTTTGCCGACGAGCATGCATAGCCTGTATTACCTATTAGACTAGTTATTACTTTTCATAGTCTTTTCACATTTGAGATGATATACTGATTGTATACAAACTAAAGTGTGAAGGAAGATTCAGCATGAATCGAGACAATTTCTTGCACCGCGAATGGTCATATATGGCTGGTGGTATCGCATTAGCTCTGGCGAACACCGTATTTTTGTTTTTTAATAATAAACCGTGGGGCATTACGACTCCAATTACGCGGTTATCAGCGAAGATTGCTCATTTGTTCGGTGCTGATATTAGCCAATGGTCAGCGCATGACGGAAATACGCGATATGCGGAGCTAATGAATGGCTGGTATCTGGAAATGGATTTAGTAATCATTATCGGCTTTTTCTTAGGTGTTATCATTTCCAGCGTCGCCGCTTCCGAATTCCGATGGAAGAAGATACGCAGTTCTAAGCAGATTGCGCTTGCCTTGGCGGGCGGTTTTATCATGGGCTATGGTGCTCGCCTAGCCTCCGGATGTAATATTGGAGCATTTATGGGGAGTATGCCGTCTCTCAGTCTTCATGGATGGATATTTGGTATCACAGCATTTGTGGGAGTATATTTTGCTGTCCGCGTCATGTACATGAGATAAACAGGAGAGGTGGAGCTCTATGGGAATCATCATGATTAACTTACTGTGTGGATGTATGCTCGGATATGCGTTGCATCGTGCCCGTTTTTGTTTCGCAGGGGCATTTCGCGACTTTTTGCTGTTTAAAGATGGAGGGTTGTTAAAGGCACTTATTGTGTCGTTAATGCTTTCAACGATACTGTTTGCTGGGGTACAATCGTTTCGCTTGTCGACATCGGGAATCCTGCCGGGGAATTTCTATCCGATCGGCTTATACACCATCGTTGGTGGCATACTGTTTGGTATTGGTATGGTTGTAGCCGGCGGCTGTGTATGCAGCATTTTCTTACGGCTGGGGGAAGGTTTTAAAGTTTTTGTGTTTGTGTTCATCGGATTAGTCGCTGGTTCCATGGTCGGTGCAGCCCAGTATTCCTGGTGGGCAGAGAAATTTACGTGGCTGAAACCAGTGTTTTTAGGCGATATCGGGAATTGGGGCGTTGCGATTCTCGTACAAATTACTATTCTGGCACTGTTATATCGATACGTATTGCATATTGAGAAGAATAATCTTTAAAATGGAGGCGAGCGATGATGCAAAAGCATGAATTGGACGTGCTAGGCGAGGTTTGCCCAGTTCCGTTGCTCAAGACACAGAAGAAAATGGAAGAGTTAGAGCAAGGGGAAACCCTGATTGTGCACACTGACTTTACAAGATCAGTGCGTAATATCATGGATATGGCGGTAAAGAAAGGGTACCCAATTCAGATTGAAGAAGTGGGTAGTGGAGCATGGCAAATTACGTTGACGAAATAGATTATCCACAAAACTGTAGTTCTTCCGGTGTCGTGATAAATTGGATAAAGCGTTTCCCTAGTACAGACATGAAGCCGTCCGTCCGATACAATAGTGTGATAGAAATAGGCATTTTCAAATCCGAGATGTTAGCTTCGCAGATCGTTCCTTGGCGAAGCTCTTTTTGAATTGCCATACGGCTGCATATGGAGAAGCCGAGACCGGCTTGTACAGAAGATTTAATCGCTTCGATACTCCCCAATTCCGAGACAATATTAAAATCCGCCACAGATAGATTCTTATCCTCAAGTTCTTTCGTGAACAACTCTAATAGTCCTAGACCTTCACTAGGCATGATAAACGGCATCGATATCAGATCGGTGATCGAAGTCACCTTTTCAAACCGCTCTTTCCATTCTGTGTTTCCAGGATAGATGATCAGGGCTTCATCGCTGCTGAATATTTTTTCCGTCAATCGATAACTGTCATTAAGACTATCAGACACTTTCTCGACAATCGCTATGTCTAATTTTCCATCTAAAAGTTGCTGGGTAATCGTCTGTAGGCTTCTGATTTCCAAAGAGATTTTCGAATTCGGATATTTTTGTTTAAATGTCCAAAGGCTACACGGCAAAGCATAGTTGCCGATTGTTTGCGTCGCACCGATTTTCAGATTTTGACTGTCAATATTGAGGTATTGATCAATTTCTTGATCGAGCTCATCAAAGGCAGCTAATATTTTGTAGGTATGCCGCAACATGATTTCGCCCGCACGGGTCAGTTCAACCCCTTGTTTTGTGCGCTCGAATAAGGGCGTACTACAATGGGTCTCTAATGCTTTAATTTGTGCACTGACAGCCGGTTGACTGAGGTGCATGAGTTTAGCGGCGCTGGAGATTTGTTTTGTTTGGGCGACGGTCAGAAAAATTTCAAGTTGGTATTTGTTCATGCAAATGCATCCTTCCGATTTTGCTAGTATAGCAACTGCTGACACTTAAATTGTACAAATGAACCTGGGGAATTGCAAGGGGTGATTCCCTTTAGATATATCCAAGGTTATCACATTGGTAAAGTAGTATTATGCGTGGCAGCAAGGCTGAACTGTGAAAAAGCTGTGAAATAGTATGGTATAGATTTTATTTATACGACATAAGAATTCATAATATTAGTAAGGTGTAGTAAAAAAACTCTCCTCGAAACAAACAGATTATATAATAACTGTTTGCATACGGGGAGTTTTCTATTCTTTCAAAAATATCTGTATATAAAAACTTATGTATATTATAAGATTTGTTGATGCGATATAAGGTTTTGTGATGCTCATTATAAGCAGAGATGTAGTATAATTGTGAAGAAATTGCGAAATGCAATTATGAGTTATAAATTTAAAAGCAGTACAGAAAATCACAAGATAGGGGGAACCGCCAGGATAGGAGTATTAGAGACAGAGAAGTTTACGACCAAAAAAATTATGTAAAGGAGTCATTTAGTATGAGTGAGCACAAGAACGAAACATTGATGAACCGCCGAAATTTTTTCAAAATTGCAAGTACGTCTGTGGCTCTCACAGGGGCAGCGATTTTATTGACAGGCTGCGAGGAAGAAACTGCGTCATTTGCGAATACGGCAAAAATGGCAATTTTAATGGACTCTAGTCTATGTGTGGAATGCCATGCGTGTAGAGTAGCGTGTCAGAATCACAATGGCTTGCCTGTAGAGCAGTCATATATTTCTTTTCCGTCTATTGAAAAAGGGAAATTTCCTAAAGTTGAGTATCATTTGACACGTAAAAGTTGCATGCACTGCACAGATGCACCTTGTGTAGATGCATGTCCAATGCAGGCATTGTACAAAGGGGAAAGCGGTTTTACCCATATGAATTTTGAAGCATGTATCGGCTGCGGAGTATGTAAATCCGTCTGTCCATACGATATCCCTGTGATCAATGAAGGCAAAATGTACAAATGCACAGGCTGTCAAGATTTGGTGTCCGCAGGCAAAGAACCTGCTTGTGTAGATACTTGTATCTCCAATGCGGTGCAATACGGTTCGGCAGAAGAGCTAATTGCCAAAGCAAATGAGCGAGTGGCAAAAATCAAAGGAAAATATCCGGCAGCCGCTTTGTATGGTGTAACCCAGCAAAACGGATTGGGATTGCTGTTGATTTTACGTACAGACGCAAAGGATTTCGCACTTGTTTAGTAAAAGAATACGATAGGGGGAAGTAATATGCTATTTAACAGAAGAAAATTCTTAAAAAGTACAGTGGCAGCTGGCGCTTTCCTTGCGACCGGGGTCAAATTCAATTTTGATGCATGGGCAAATGAACAGCAGCAAGCAGATGTAGTACTAAAAGGATCCTATTGCAACGTCTGTTCCAGCCATTGCGGTATGTGGATCCATGTGAAAAACGGTAGAGCATGGAAAGTGACCGGGCACAAAGATCACAATAACAGCAAAGGGAAGCTATGTGCGAGAGCGCACGGTGGGCTTGCATGGATATATGATCAAGATCGCGTAAAAACACCTTTGAAGAAAGTCGGTCCCGACAAATTCGAAGCAATTAGCTGGGAACAAGCGGCGACAGAAATTGGTACGAAATTAAAAGAAATCGTCGCTAATGGCGAATCACAAGGTATATTCTGGGGACATAACCCGAGACAAACGGGAGCATTCTATGGACCGCGCTTTATGAACGCACTAGGATCTAATACAGTCACTACACATAATGCGGCGTGTAACACGGCGTTGACATGCGGTTTTGCAAATACAATCGGAAGTACCCCGAGTGCCGACATCGGAAAAACTAAATACGCCATGTTTATTGGACGCAACTACGGTGAGGGAATACGTACATCGCAAGTCGCAACATTGACGAGTGCAATGGCAAAGGGCGCGAAATTTGTCTGTGTCGATCCTCGCTTAAATGCAACGGCAGCACTGGCAGATGAATGGATTCCAATTCGTCCGGGAACTGACTTAGCATTCGTGTTAGCAATGTGTCATGTATTGATCAAAGAAAACCTCTATGACAAAAAATTCATTGAAGAGCAGACAGAAGGCTTTGATAAATTCTTTGAGACAATTGACCAGTATACGCCGGCTTGGGCAGCAGAAATTACTGACATCGATGCAGAAACGATTATACGCTTAGCTAGAGAACTCGCGTCTCATAAACCTAATTGCGTAGTCGACCCTTCATGGAAAGGTGCATTTGGAGCGAACTATGAAAACAGCACGGAAACAGTGCGCGCGGTAGCGTACATCAACGCATTATTAGGAAATATCGGGCAAGAAGGCGGTTTGTCGTTAGGGTCAGGCTTAGAGACGGCGTTTGGAAGTCTCGACAAAGAGAAGTATCCGTCTCCTGCGAAACCAGATACACCGAGATTGGACGGTGCAGGTATTAAGGGTGAGTTCCCGTTGGCTCCGACTGGTCCCGGACTTCCGAATAATATAGCGAAAAAGGCATATGACGGGGTCGTCAAAGCTGGTTTTATCCGCAACCATAATCCAGTGCGCAATTTCCCAGATTATCAATTTATGAAAAAAGGCTTTGAAAACATTGATATGCTTGTCGTAATGGAGACACATATGTCGGAAACAGCGTTATGTGCGGATTACATTTTGCCGGAACCGACTTTTGCAGAGCGTGAAGAAGTCGTAGAGAATAACGGCAAATCAATTTGCATTCGCACAATTGCCGTTCCTAAGGTTCATCCGGAAACGAAAGGTCTTGACGAAATTATCACGTTGCTCGCAGAAAAGGCAGGCGTCGGTCAGTATTTCAATTTCACACTCGACGAATTAAACCGCGCGCGTTTGGCACCATTGGGAGTTACTTTGGAAGAATTGCGTGAAAAGGGCACGATCAATGTCAATACAAAGCCAAACAGCATGAAGGATAAATTTAAATTCTACAATGAGAAATTTGTCGAGCATGGCTTTGACGGCGTCGCTGGTTGGGTACAGCCTGCTACCGGATACAAAGTCGGTGCCAACCAATTCCGTTTATTAAACGGTAAACAGGGATATCACTCCCATACAGCAACAGCCAACATTCCGCAATTGGCACAGATCACACTCGATTACAACAGCCAACGCCTATGGATGAATGCTTCGAAAGCGGCAGAGATGGGTATCGCAGATGGCGATTGGATTACATTGACCTCCAGCCTCGGAACAGAAAGAGCGCAAATAAAAGTGACGGAAAAGATTCATCCAGAGGCGTTATTCGCTCCGGGCGGATACGGAAACAAAACTCCGTATTATAAGTTGTCGGCAATTATCGGAGGGTGCAATCCAAATGACTTAATTCCACATCAGATGGAATCGATTTCTGGACACGGAATGATGCAAGAAGTAATAGTCACAGCTCAAAAAGCGTAATCATAGTTTAAAAAACGTAATCGTACTCCTAAAATATACTTGTACTTCGGGGGTGCACACAGAGGCAGAACGCAAGCAGGGGGACAAGAAGATGAATCATAAACAAATGCGTGAGCAAGGGTATGTGCTGCTCAGTCAGCTGCTACAACGACCTGATGAGGAATTGCTGGAGATTGCCGGCAGCCCCCAGGTTCGGGAATTTTGGAAACAGGTGGAGCGAGCGAACCATATCACCTTCCCAATGAGTTGGGAGGGCGCCGCCCTACCGGATTTAGCAGAATGGGAGCCGATGTGGAGTGCTACCATGGGACCGGTGAAGCCTTTAGCAGAGCCGATTGAATCACTCTATAAACCATGGACGATTGACCCGAGCTGTGAAATGACGATTGCAACACAAACAGGTTGGCTAAAGGGAGATTGGGGATGCCATATGGAAGAAATGCTTATTACCCTAGGGTTTGAAATCCCACCGCAATTCGCTCATTGTCCTGACCATCTCGTTCTAGAACTTGAGTTTATGAGTGCTATGATTGCGGAAGCTCCCGAAGAAGTGCAAATTAATTTCATTGAGCACCACCTGGATTGGTTGCGAGATTTAATCGATACCGCCCGGGAAAGGGATGTGCCGCAAATGTATCAGGACCTTTACCAGTGGTGTTTCGATTATGTCGATGCAGATTTGCGCACATTAAAAAATTAGCTTGCAACAAACAGGCAATTAGTGTAAAATATGTATGAATATGTGTATCATAAAAATACCACAAAGGCGGATCAAAGGAGGTATACTCTCCTGCGATCTGTTTTTGTTTTGAAAAGCTCCCCTCGCGGTAGAACAGTCGTTTATTCCGCTGTCTGCCATGAGGGGAGCTTTCGAATTTATTTTACACAGTAAAATTCTTTATCTGATCGTTTAGTTTTTCCGCCATGATTGCAAGCTGCTCACTGGAATTGGCGATTTCCGTCATCGCGGCAGTCTGCTCCTCTACTGACGCGGAAGCCTGCTCGGTTCCGGCAGCATTCTCTTCCGATATAGCAGACAGACTTTCCATGATGCTCATAATACTTTCCTTTTTCTTAGTAATTTCATGGCTGGAAGCGTTAACTTCTTTAATTGCGTTCTTCATATCCTCCAAAGCTTCCGCAATGCCGATAAATTTGTTGTTTGTCATATCGACAATTTTAGTCTGCGATAACACGACATCTTCTAAGTCGTTCATCGTATTGACCGCGGTCAATGTTTTACTAGTCAAATCCTGTACAACCTTTTCGATTTCTTCTGTAAATTTATTGGATTGTTCAGCTAACTTCCTTATTTCATCAGCTACAACTGCAAAGCCCCTTCCGGCATCCCCGGCTCTGGCAGCCTCAATGGCGGCATTTAGAGCCAAGAGGTTGGTTTGATCGGCAATACTCCGGATCATTTCACTGGCATTGGAGATTTTCTCCGCACTGGCATCTGTATTTATAATCACTTGTTGCACTTCTTTAGAAGATTGGCTGTTGATTTTTGTTTTCTCCACAAGGTCTTGAAGGATATCTAACCCTTCGTCTTTTAAGCGATTGACCCTTTCAGCAGAGCCATTTAAATGTTTAATAATTTCCTCATTCTTGTTCACGATACTTCCAAGTTCAGACATAGATAGGATTCCCGTTTCAGTATCCTTTGCCTGTTCAGTCGCTCCATTGGCTATTTCTTCGATGGCTCTGGCGACCTCGTCCGCGGCTATAGCAGATTGCTGGCTAGTCGCTGTCAGTTGTTCAGACGAAGCAGCTAGATTTTGTGACATATCGAGTACGTTCTTAATCACGGATCTCACAGAATCTTGCATGGTATTGATTGCCTGTGAGATTTCTCCTAACTCATCATTTTTGTTGATTAAATTCTCCGATATATCCTTAGAGAAATCCCCTTGTTCCATGTATTTCATTTGTTCCTTTAGTCTGCTTACGATTTTTACGACATATTTAGCGGCAGTATACAATATGAAGCCTAAAATGATAAAGGCGATGACCGTCACGACAGCGACAAAAATGATATTTTTAGTGATATTTTCCTGCATATGTTCTAAAGAAAGTCCCAAGGATATAGCACCGATGTGTTCGCCGTCAATTACGACTGGATACGACACATCCAGAACTTGAGCGTTTTCATTTTCATAGTACCAATCCTGAATATGGGGGACACCTTCGATTGCCGCTGCACGGCTGCCTTCATCATCAAGCACCATACCTATTTCAGCCGCATTATTATGCGCTATAATTTGCGCGTTTCGATCCATGAATAGCATATAAAAGATTTCTTCATCTTGCGATATTTCTTCCATAAAGTTTTGATAATTAAAGGAATCGGTTAGCTCTTGTACCTTGTCGGCATTGATACCCACTTGTACGAAAAAGCCATTTGCAGATTTTAGATATCCGTATTTTAAATACTCGTCGGTCTCGCTATCTTTCCTAATATCTTCGATCAATTGCCTATCACTGCTTCGCATAAAATCATAAATAGGATGCCCAGCCTGGGCGGTCCAGCCTATGTACTCATCTATATTAGAGTAAACAATCTCTCCCTGGGGATTGAACCAGCTGACTTGAGCCACTTCTAAATTTTCAGCCATTGTTTTTAAGAATTCGCTATTTAAATCTTCGTCATTGTCTATGACCATTTTTGCGGCGGAGTAAATTTTATTGTCCAATAAATCATTGACAATTCCTAACGCCCTATCGTTATCCGCTAGATTCGCTACAATTCTTTCCGCTAAAAAGATACCATTATCCTCCATTGATTGCAGTAAACTTGTCTGCAAAAAATAGGAAGAAAAGACACCAATACTCGCTATTGTGAAAAATAATA
Source organism: Bacillota bacterium (assembly GCA_023388635.1). GTDB lineage: Bacteria > Bacillota > Bacilli > Desulfuribacillales > Desulfuribacillaceae > JAEWFW01. The sequence goes on along the minus strand of JAEWFW010000057.1, from coordinate 12,301 downwards.
CAACCAATGGAATGACAATCAACCTTGTTTTGATAGATCCTCGCTTACCTGTAGTACGTTCGTTCATAATTTTCGCCGCCTATTCCAAATGTGTATTTTCCTTCGAAGAAGAAATTCGTTTATTCTCTTTCGACAAGAAATTTGTTTATCCTTCAAAAATCGCCGCAATTTGAGATTGATATATTGCGTAAACAAATGGTAAGTGTTGCGAATTTTATTTATATTAAAAGATAAATATGATAAAATGACTTGATAAAAATTTCAAAAAGAAGGTCTAACAAAATGAAAATACTTTATTACATTATGATGTTTATTGGCTCAATTATCTTATTGCTTTCTACGTTCTCTTTCGTATTTCCCTTTGAAGAAAGCACATTAGAATTCTTGCACAAATTAGCAAAGTGGGTTCTATACGGATTTATTGCAGAATTCTTGTACGGGATCATTCGCGCTCCGAAAAAAATCGAATATGCCAAACAAGAATGGATATCGCTGTTGGCAATTCTCGTATCACTCGTGGCAGATTCTTTGTCAGGGGTCGTAGGGGCGGCAAAATTGACGAAAATGGGTTTGTTGCTCAAATCTTTAAAAAGTACCAAAGTATTTAAAATGCTCAAATCTGTTAAGATTTTCAAGACAGTGAAATTAGGGAAGAAAGTCAGAAAATCAATTCACGAAGAAATTATCAATGAAGAAGTAGTCGTTGAGAAATGAGGTGTACGCTGATGTCTATGAGACAAGGATACAGAATGCCTGCTGAATGGGAGCGACATCAGAAAACCTTTTTGGCATGGCCGGTGCAAGATTCTATGTGTCATCCCGAAGACTACGAACAAGTCTGTCGGGAATACTATATTCCGCTAGTTCAAGCGATTGCCGAATTTGAACCGGTGACATTGATCGTCAACCCTCAAGATGTCGAGCACGTGCCGTCGCTGCTGGAAGCTGTGGAAACACCGTTTTCCTATCCGGTAGATTTGCTGGCGATTGAGCATGATGATGCCTGGTTCCGTGATAATGGTCCGACATTTGTCATCAATGACCGGTCAGAGATTGCCGGAGTCAATTGGGAATTCAATGCATGGGGTGGAAAATACACGCCTTGTGTGAAAGACAATGCAGTCGCAGCCAAGCTGCTCGATTTCTATGGTATTCCCCAGTTCGATGCAGGATTTGTACTTGAGGGAGGCTCGATACACACAGATGGGCAAGGGACGCTGCTTACGACAGAACAATGTTTGCTGAACGAGAACCGCAATCCCGAACGTAGTAAAGAAGAGATTACGCAGTTGTTAAAGCGCCATTTAAATATAGAACATATTATTTGGTTGGAACAAGGACTTTATGGTGATGAGACAGACGGTCATATTGATAATATTGCCTGTTTTGTCGCTCCTGGGAAAATCCTTTTACAGGTATGCGATGACCCCGACGATGCGAATTTTGCCATTACGCAAAGCGCATGGATGCGATTGCGCAGTGCCGTCGATGCTTGCAACCGTAAGATTGAAGTGTATGAAATACAACAGCCGCCGGCACGATATTTTGCTGACAAGCGCTTGACCTTGAGCTATTTGAACTTTTACTTTGTCAATGACGGCATTATTTTACCCGTATTTGGCGGAGATGCCGAAGCGACGGACGCCCTTGCAGTACAGATGCTCAGTCAATTGTTTCCTGACCGCAAAATACGAACGATAGACGGCATGGCAATCATCAAAGAGGGCGGAAACGTTCATTGCACGACACAGCAAATGCCAGTATTTCACATGACTAACTTCAAGGCAGAGTTTGAGTGAGTAGTAAGAAGGATGCCGAATGAGCAGTAAGCAAAGGTTGTAAGTTAGCATTGAGGAGGGTTCGGAGTGAGAAATGTAACGGTAGCGGCAGTTCAGATGAGTTGTACAAACCAGATTGATGAGAATATTCAGAAAGCGGATGCGCTCGTCCGCAAAGCGGCGGAACAAGGCGCACAAATTATCTTATTGCAGGAGTTGTTCGAAACTCCGTATTTCTGTCAGAAGCAAGAACCACAATATTATCAGTATGCGATGACAAAGGAAGAAAATCACGCGATCCGGCATTTCAGCGCATTGGCTAAGGAATTGCAAGTCGTTTTGCCGATCAGCTTTTATGAGAAGAAGCATCAAGCACGCTACAATTCCGTAGCAGTCATTGATGCCGATGGAAGCGACCTCGGTGTCTACCGCAAAAGCCATATTCCCGACGGACCGGGCTATCAAGAGAAGTACTATTTCACTCCTGGAGATACGGGCTTTAAAGTCTGGGACACACGGTATGGGCGCATTGGTGTGGGAATCTGCTGGGATCAGTGGTTTCCAGAAGCCGCTAGATGCATGGTGCTCCAAGGTGCGGAACTGCTTTTTTACCCGACGGCGATTGGTTCAGAGCCTGAGGACGCTTCGATAGACTCCAAAGATCACTGGCAAACCTGTATGCTCGGACACGCCGCTGCAAATCTTGTGCCTGTCATAGCTGCGAATCGGGTCGGCAGAGAATGCCAGAGTGGATCGGAAATCACATTTTACGGTTCATCGTTCATCAGCGATGCACAGGGCAAGAAAATAGCGGAGGCTGACCGCACGAACGAAACCGTCATAACAGCATCGTTCGATTTAGCCAGCCTCGAAAACCAACGGATTGAATGGGGACTGTTCAGAGACCGCCGTCCTGAATTATATCGCCCGATTATGTCAGGCGACGGAGAGCGGACAGTTTAATTACACTGATTCACGCTATTATTTTATCCATACAGGCGGGATTTTACAATTACGTTTAGGATTACTAAACGTAAAAAAGGCTATCCAGCCATTAAATTTCACTTTGCGGATAGCCTCATATTTTAACAGTTTATTTAATCACTGCCGCTCTTTCATCAACCACTTTTCAAAGCGGTAGACTGTTTGGTACATGAGTGTGGCGATACAGGCGATAATCAATAGACTGAGCATCACTAGGGTGAAGTTGAATACCTGAAAACCGTAGATGATCAGATAGCCCAGCCCTTCCTTAGCGACGAGGAATTCGCCGACGATGACTCCGACCCAAGCCAAACCGACGTTGACTTTCAAAGTGGAGACAATCGTCGGGATTGATGCCGGCAGGATCACTTTCCGATAAATGTCCCGTTTGCCGCCGCCGAAAGTTTGCACGACTTTAATATAGTTAGTATTGACTTCTTTGAAATTCGTGTACACGACAATCGTTGTGATGATAATCGTGATAATCAGTGCCATCGCCATGATCGACATAAATCCCGAACCGAGCGTGACGATGAACAGCGGTCCTAAGGCGACCTTCGGCATGCTGTTGAGCACGACCAGATAGGGCTCTAGTACGCGGTCTAGGAACGGCGACCACCATATACAAGTTGCCAATACAGTCCCCAGCATAGTCCCCAGCAAGAATCCCAGCGCTGTTTCCAAAAAGGTCACAGAAATGTGCGGAAGCAGGCTGCCGTCTACGATTTTTGTGACGAACAATTCATAGATTTTTGATGGAGAGCTAAAAATCAGCGGATTGATCCACCGTTTGCCGGCGGCAATTTCCCAGAGAAAAAACAGACCGAAAAGCATAGATAGTTGCACTGAGAACACTTTTATTTTTTGCAGTCGTTGTTCTTTTATATATTGTTTGTGGATGAGCGCGGGATCAAGAGATTCCGCGCTATTGCATATCGGGCTACTTTTCATCAACATCTAACTCCTTCCATATCTTATGGAAGATCTGATAAAATCCATCGACTTCACGTGCTTGGAAGGGCAGTGAATCTCTGATTTCCTGCGGGATTGTAACGATCTCTTTTATTTTTCCGGGGTTATGATCCATAATGACGATTCGGTCACTCATCGCGATTGCCTCCGCTATATCGTGAGTCACGAGAATGGCAGTTTTGCGATGCTTTTTTAATATCAGGGATACGAGATCTTCCAACTTTAACTTCGTCTGGTAATCTAAGGCGGAAAATGGTTCATCCAGCAGCAAAACTTCGGGATCTGTCACCAGCGTGCGGACTAAAGCAGCGCGCTGGCGCATCCCGCCAGATAATTGAGCGGGATGTTGATCTTTGTAATCGCCTAAACCCAATTCCTCAAGCAAATGATGGGCGTGTTGTCTTTGCTGTTCCGGCACATTGCCAAGCACTTCGAGACCGATGCACACATTTCTAAAAATGCTGCGCCACTCAAATAAATAATCAGATTGCAGCATATAGCCTACTTTGGCGGAAGGCTTGTTGATCACAGAACCGTCTAAGGTAATCTTCCCGCATGTCGGTTGCAGCAGACCGGCAATGCATGAGAGCAACGTGCTTTTCCCGCAACCGCTCGGTCCGACAATACTGATAAATTCTCCTGTTTGAATGTCTAGATTGATATTTTCTACTGCCGTATTTGCCTTTGACTGTGTCACATAGATATGAGTGATGTTTTCCAGTCGAATTTTCGTTGTCATTGCGACCACTACTTCATAGAATTTTCTGCATATTGAGTATTGACTAAAGCAGCATAGTCGACTCGATGATGTAATTCACCGGCTTCTTCAATAATATCTTGCAGCAATACCCACTCTTCTTCGTCCAGCAGAGGATTTTTGGCAAACGATTCTTGCGCCTTATAGCGGTCAACGACAGAAATAATGACATCGATTTCTGTGTCGTCAAAGTAAGGAGCGATGGAACGGGCGACGACATCGGCAGGCTGCTCATACACCCATTGTTGTGCCTCATAAACTGCATCAGTGAACTTTTGAATCACATCTTCGTTCTTGGCAATGTAGCTCTCTTTTGCCATGAAAGCGGTGTAAGGAATCCGACCGCTCTCCGTGCCGAAGGATGCGATGATATGCCCAAGCCCTTCTTTTTCGAAAATTGTCGCTTGAGGCTCGAACAATTGTACATATTCACCAGTTCCGGAGGCAAATGCATTCGGGATGTTGGCAAAATCGATATTCTGAATTAACTCCAGATCGTTATGAGGGTCAATACCCTTAGATTTGAGTACGAATTCCCCCACCATTTGCGGCATACCGCCTACCCGCTGACCGAGAAATACACTGCCTTTCAAATCGTTCCAGGAGAAATTAGGCTTTGGTGACCGGGCGACGAGGAATGTGCCGTCAGTCTGTGTGAGCTGCGCAAAATTAATCGCTGGATCATCAGAGCCTTGTTGATATACGTAGATACTAGTCTCGCTTCCGACTAAAGCGATATCGGCGCTATCGGAAATCAGTGCCGTCATCGCTTTATCACCGCCCCAGGCCGTCGTAATTTCGACATCAAGACCGTGCTTTTCGAAGAATCCTTCGGAAACAGCGACATATTGAGGTGCGTAGAAAATCGAACGTGTGACTTCCGAAACTTTGACCGGTGTCAGGTCACTGCTGCTTGTGCCGCAACCAAACAGCATGAATGATGCTGTCAATAATAAAATTGACAAAATTTGAATTTTTTTCACAGAGAACAACTCCTTAAATAAAGGTATCTGATTGTTTATGGCGAATTAAGGATTTATAGAAATAAATTCTCAATGCCAGTGTTCTGTTGAGTCAGAACATTTGGGATATAGTATTGTATTCAGGATATTCTACGTGTGTTCATACCACCGGGAAGATAGAGTTTATATTTGGGCAGGTGATACTATGAACTGGAATCCTTTCAGTAAGATCAATTTCTTACATTTTAAAACAGCCAGCAGAATCATACTTTTATATATTTTTCTGGGGATCATTTGGATTGTCTTCTCCGACCGCATTGTGATGGCACTAATTGACGATGCGCCGACATTGACGTTTTTACAGACAATCAAGGGCGGTCTCTTTGTGACAGTCACATCGGTAGGTCTGTTTTTTATCATATATTCGCAATTGCGGGAAATTAGTAAGCGCCAAGACGAACAACGCTTTTACGAAAGAAAAGCGGATTTTCTCATGAACTTCGATTCATTGACAGGGCTTCCCAATCGCAATTTGTTAAATAATTTCATAGAAGCAGAGCTGACGGCGCACGTGTCCCATCAGAAAATGTTAGCAATCTATAATATCAATCTCGATCATTTCAAGCGCATCAATGATAGCCTTGGCTTCACTGCCGGAGATACGCTATTAACACAAATATCCCAACGCTTACTCGCCTATGGGAACACGAATGACATGCTGGCACGCATTGGCGGCGACGCATTTATATTGGTGCAGACCGGCATAGGGGATAGTGGACAGGCTGTGGAATCAGGTGAGAAATTGATCGAATTATTTCAACAGCCGTTTTCTGTGGATAAGCACGATATTTTCATGACTGTCAGTATCGGCATTGCCATATACCCGAATCATGGGGATAGCTGCGATGAACTGTTGAACCATGCGGAAATTGCTATGCATCAGGCGAAGAAGCTGGGAAGAAACTCCGTACGCTTGTATTCTGCCGATATGATGCTATGGGCAAATGACCGCTTCATGATACAGAATGATCTGCATCAAGCGATTGAGCGCGGCGAATTGGAATTGTATTACCAACCACAGCTTTCTGTTCGCGGCAATAAAATTGCCGGAGTGGAGGCATTGATCCGCTGGAACCACCCGAAAAAGGGAGTCATTCCGCCGGATGTATTTATTCCATTGGCAGAGGAAAGCGGATTAATCGTGGAAATTGATCAGTGGGTCATGCGAACGGCTTGCCGGCAAAATCGCCGTTGGCAGGAAAAAGGACTATTATATGTACCGATTGCTGTCAATCTTTCGGTCATTCAGTTTCGCTCAGACAGCCTGATCCCAACACTGAAATCCATTTTGGCAGAAACCTCTTTAGATGCAAAATACCTCAAATTAGAGATCACCGAACAAATCGCAATGGATAACCAGTATTCTGTGCGTATTCTAGAAGAGCTGCGGAGCATGGGAATTGCCGTGTCGATTGACGATTTCGGAACGGGATATTCTTCGTTACAATACTTGAAGGACTTCCCAATTCAAGAAATGAAAATTGATCGCTCATTTATCAACGGAGTAATCGCTAATGAGAACGATGCGGCAATCGTCAGGACGATTATCGCCATGGCACGCAGCCTTAATTTATCGGTCGTCGCCGAAGGCGTAGAATTGGAAGAACAGCTTGCGTTTTTGCGTGATAATGGGTGCGATGAATTTCAGGGTTACTATATTAGTCCGCCAGTCCCCGTGAAATCGTTTGAAGAATTGTGCAGAAATTTGTAATTGCACCTACATATTTTCCTTTTTCTTTTGGGTATGCTATAAAAGATGTACAAGCAGTAACATTTTCCATAGGAGGGGATTTTATGAGATTAAGTGCGAGAAACCAGTTAAAGGGAACGGTTGTTGACATTCATGAAGGAGTTACTAATGCAAAAGTGACTGTCGATATCGGCAACGGCAACAAAATTACTTCTATGATCTCTGTGGAAGCCGTCAAAGAATTGAATATTCAAGTTGGTTCACAAGTGGTAGCTGTCATTAAGGCATCTTCTGTCATGCTGGGAATCGACGGTTAATTCAACCATCATAGAATTCGCAACAAACTGAGGATTCAACGTACACAGAATTTACCGCACACAGGGGGTTATTCTTCCTAAAACCGTAAATGGTTTTGGGGAGAATAACCCTTTTTTCATGAAAAAAATTTTCGGATATTTTGAGGATGAATGTGGAAATCAGTAGATATACTAATACGTAGACCATCAAGTGATAGGCTGTGAAATAAGGAGTGTATCAATGGATATGAAGGTATTGGAATTGGTCGGTATTAAAAAATCGATCCGCAACAGAGAAATTGTCAAAGGGATTAATTTGCATGTCGATCCATCGGAGGTTGTGGGTTTTCTTGGACACAACGGAGCGGGCAAGACAACGACGATACGTATGATCGTCGGACTGATAAAACCGACGTCGGGGCAGGTGAGGATTTGCGGATACGATATTCGTAAACAATTTGAACAGGCAATGGAACATGTAGGATGTATGATTGAGAGCCCTGATATGTACCGGTATATGTCGGGAATGGCAAATCTCAAGCATTTTGCCAATATGGGACGAACGAGCATAAGCCAAAAGCGTATCGATCAAGTCGTCGAATTGGTGGGGTTGAAAGACCGGATCGGTGACCGTGTCGAAGAATACTCAACAGGCATGTGCCAGAGACTCGGTTTAGCACAAGCCATTATGGGTTCGCCCAAATTGCTGATTCTCGATGAACCTACTAATGGACTCGATCCGACCGGTATCCGCGAATTCAGAGAAATGGTAAGGTTTTTAGCTGAACAAGAAAAAATGGGCGTGTTAATTTCCAGCCATATGTTGTCGGAAATAGAGTTAATGTGCGACAGAGTCGCTTTTATACGTAATGGAGAACTATTGAATACAGGATATGTAGACGATTTCATACGCAAACCAAGGACATGCTGGCACGTGTCCGATCAAGCGAAAGCAGCAGAGCTGCTGAAAAGCAAGTGGAATTTGCGGTCGGAACCGTTAGATGATCAGAGATTGGCTGCCGAGCTCGACGAACATCAAGTGAGTGAAGTAAACGAAGTTTTTATGAAAGCCGGTATGAATGTTTATTACGTATACAGGGAAACACAGACGCTGGAAGATGTTTTCATGAACATGACAAAGTGACTTTTTAGGAGGTGGTAGGGTTGTTGCGTTTGATAGAGAATGAAGTGCTGAAAATTGTATATCGTAAGAAATTACTGTTTGTTGCAGTAATTATTACCATTTTAGTATTATTATTCGCCTATGGTCAGTATGTACAGTCGGAACAAGCGAATGAACGGATTATGAAACGGCTTGCCATCGAAGAAATCGACGACTGGCGCGTTTACGTAGAACAGCAGTGGCTTGAGCACAGGCAACGGCTGGATAATCCTTATCTCACAGATGAACGCAGGGCGAGATTGCAAGTTGAGGTAGAGCAATACGCATACTATTTAGAACATGACATCAATCCGAATGTCGTAGGCAGTGCGACATTTACGAAAACATTCATGGAGCAGTCGATGTTTATGTTATATCCGCTGTTAGTCATGTTGTTGGTGACAGATATTATTACGGGGGAGTTTTCCGGAAGGACGGTCAAGCTATTGTTGACAAAACCGCTTGCCCGTTGGAAGATTCTGTTGAGTAAAATGCTCGCTATGGTCATTATGGTGACGTTACTGATTATCATGCTCGTACTAATTTCGGCATGCATATCGAGCATGATTTTCGGATATGGCGGATGGAATGCACCAATGATCACAGGATTTTCTGTGGTTAATGGCAGCTTGGATGTCAGTCAAGTTGTCAGCGTGGCACAGTGGGAGCTTATTTTGATGATTTGTGGACTGGCGTGGATCGTCGGCATTGTCGTCGGAGCTTTGACGATGATGGTGTCGGTACTGGTGCAAAACACTGGCGCTGTGATCGGCATTATGATGTTAAGTTTAATTGCCGGTAGTTTCTTGAATTTCTTTTTAAGTGATTGGCAAGCGATTAAATATTTGTTTTCTGTGAATTTAAATATCGCAGGGTATCTTTCAGGAGCTGTTCAACCGATTGAAGGGATGTCATTCCTCTTCTCAATCACCGTTTTAGCAGTATGGGCAATCGGAGCTGTCGTCACTAGTTTTGTCACATTTAACCGTCAAGATATGCTTGTTTAGGAGGAATTTATTGAATGCGTAAATTATCGGTGAGTATTGCAGCCGTTTTTGTCATTGGGAGTGTGTTTTTTAGCTATGGGATCATTCAAGCGTTTCAAGTCACTTCTTTTAATAAAGCAAATCCAAGTACAGTGAATGAAACGGCTTTAAGCGGAGCAGAAGGACAAGCGTCAGAGACCGTTTCAATCAAAAAATTTTCTATGGAAGAAGGAAATGTTCGCATCGTCGTTGTCGGTGACTCGATTGCCAGAGGGACAGGGGACTCTACAGGTGCAGGGATCACAGGAAACTTTCGGCACTTTTTCGCAGAAAGAGGCAGGGAGATGGAAATCATCAATGCTGCTGTCGACGGGTTTACTACAAAGGAATTGCATGAACAATTGCAGAAAGATGCAATGGGCAACACAATTGCCGACGCAGATATTGTAATTTTGTCGATTGGCGGAAACGATGTGAGAAAGTTGGTTCAAAATGGAGAGATTGGTTGGGAAACATCGATATTAGCCGATGGTCTTACACAATATTTATCAGGTTTGACAGAGGTGCTTCGGACAATTAGAGAAGTCAATCAAACTTGTTTGGTGTTCGTCATCGGTCTATATAATCCGATTGATGAGCAAATATTGGAGATGATCGGGATACCGGCGGCAGGTGCAGATTATTTTGATGCTTTTGCAGATTGGAATTATCAAACACAGAAATTAATCGATGCTGATCCGTATAGCCTGTATGTGCCGACATACGATTTATTTAAATGGAATTTGGAGGAGTTTATGTCCTATGACCGGATTCATCCGAATAGTGCGGGATACCAGGCAATTTCTAAGAGGTTGGTGCAATATTTCGAATTAACATATTCTGACCCGTCATAGTACTGTACGAATACCTGAAAGGAGCCATCAAAACCACACCACTCGTGGTTCTGATGGCTCCTTTTATCGGAAGTATTATTTTGCATTACCATTGGGAGTATGCTACCAAGAGGAATCCTATACCAACCAAAAGGTAGCCGTAACAAGCTAATTGTTGGCTGTTGGGACCGCATCTGTCAGGATTACATGTCATTAACATCGCCTCCTTCTATTAACAGTAAATGCACACCCGTGGTTTTCCGCTATGGGCGAGAGTTTATTTCTGAACAATTATGCGAATACCCAAGCCGAGGGAGAGAGTTCTTGGAGTAACGGGTCATGCTAATCATCCTTGAATGCCTACTAAATTCTGTGATATACTGATGTCAAAGTAACCGTTGCCAAACGTGAAAAAAGGGAGTGATGTTTTATCGGCATCATAGATAAACCCCACGACAAATTTTTCAAAGAGACGTTGAGCGACTTAGATACGACAAAAGTGTTTATGAAGAATTACCTGCCGGAACGGCTGCTTGCACATATTGATGTAGCCGGCATAATGGCGGAGAAAGACAGTTTTATTGAGAATGAACTGAAAGAATCGTATGCAGATCTTCTGTTCAAGACAACATTTGAGGGTAAGACGGGCTATGTGTATTTTCTATTTGAGCACAAAAGCTACGCTTCACCGATGACCCCTGTACAATTGCTGAAATATATGTGCAGAATATGGGAGAGCAAGCAGGGGAAGCAGAGACAATATCCGTTGCCCGTGATTCTTCCGATTGTCTTTTATCATGGAGAACATCGATGGAATATCAGCCGGAGATTTGGTGATATGTTAGGAGATCATGTGCCGGAAGAGTTCGGTGAGTACATTCCTGATTACAAGTACATTTTGTACGATTTATCAAATTTCAGTGCAGAGGATATTCGTGGTAATGCGAGACTATGTATTTTTATCGGGATTTTGCGCAGTATACACCGTAGTACAGAAGAATTCGCAGAAGGATTTCAGAGAGCGATGGAATCGATGGCAGATTTAGAAAAACAGACGACTGGGATGGAATATTTTGAGACGTGCGTACGTTATATTATGAATGCGCGTCAAAATATTACCCTGACAGAAATATACGAATTGGCAAAAAATATCTCAACAGAAGGAGGCGAAGCAATCATGACGATAGCCGAACAGTTAATCCGTGAAGGTATGGAAAAGGGAAGGCAAGAAGGAAGACAGGAAGGAAGACAGGAAGGTCGGATTAACATGCTTGTAAAACAGTTAACAAAAAAACTAGGTGAGTTACCACCACAGCTTCAGAGCCAGTTGCATAAAGCGTCCTCTGATATCATAGACCGCCTTGCGGAAGAGATATTCGAGATCGACAGCTTGGCGGATGTTGAGAAGCGATTGCGCTAATTATTTCAATCAAAAAGGACCCTGCAAATCCAGCGATTATGCTGATTGCAGGTTTTTTTATGGTGTATATTTCACTTAGAACCCTTTGGATTTCAGAATTATTTCAGATTATTTTGATAGGATATCACTAGTAGAATTAGGCTAACTCTACTCGATTTTAAATTTTTTGTAGAAGATTTCAAAGGAGGTGAAAGACATTGCCTATGTTCTACGGACAAGCATTGCATGTAAAAGATTGATGCTAGAATAAAAATAGGACAAGTAAAACAGAGAATACCTTCTCGTCTGTTATAATAATAAAATCATCCAACAGAGGAGAATGACCCAACATGAAAAAACATCACAAGCAATTTAGTGCCGAA
>JAEWFW010000048.1 GCA_023388635.1 Bacillota bacterium | reverse complement strand
TAAAAACGGTGAGATCGTCCGTGACGATTACGCATCCTATGTGCTGAGCGGATTTAACACGTTGGAAAGATTGGGTCAGGAATATTCTGCACAAGTGACACCGGTTTTGCAGAAGTATGCATCATTTCCGATCAATGAAGTCCGCATTGAGTATGATCGCGAGGTACTTGACAAGGCGTCAAATCCATTTACGCCGGGAACGCCATTTGACAAAAATTTACCTATAGAGACGCAGTTGGTGGTATATACAGATATTGAGGAACGGACAGTTGAGAATATAACAAAGATTCTAACAGAAGTCCACAAAATTCTTGAAGAAAAAGAATATCCTATATCACAATTCGGTATTTTTGCGGAGAACAATGGCGGGCTGGTCATGGTTCACTATGCGACAGCTGAGGATATCGAGAGTGGAGAGTTAAAGGAGCGTTTGCAAGCGGCGTTGGATAATCCAGAGCAGCATACGATTAGCGTTGTGATCCACGAAGCACAGAAATAGCATAAGAATTGTGAAATGGCTTCCAAAAAGCAGCAACTTTTCTGATCGTTTTTACGTCTTATTTATTGACTCAGTAGTTATTTCAGTAGTTATTATGGAGGAACGTATATGAGAGGTAAAACGGTGAAAAGGATATTGTTTGTCGCACTATCTATGTTACTGTTTACAATGATCTTTTCGAGCTGTGCGCAGGACTCTACGAAAACCGAGATTGAAGGAAGAAATTCTGACCCCCAAAACAGTTTGCCAGAAAGCAGTAAAGTCGAACAGCCGAGAAATATAGAAACTGTTGAATACAGCTACCAATATGCCAACATGAAGCTTGAGCTCCCCGAAGAATGGGAGTACGAAATTATGGCTGGTGAAGGAGATGCTGATAACAGTACTACTAATGAATATGCCAATAACTTTGGCATACGATTTTGGTCGAAAGCTCAGCCGTCAATGACGATTGATTTCCGTTACCATGCTAATGGAATTGGTCTGTGCGGCACTGGTGTTACTTTTGAAGATATCTCATTTAAAAATGGGTTGACGGCAACCAAATGTACAGAAGGTACAAATAATAGTTATTGGTTTTTCCTAATTTATCGTGATGTTCCAGGTGATTATGCAGTTGAATGCTACACTTCAAAAGACCTATGGTCGCAATATGAGAGTACCATCATGTCTATTCTGGAAAGTGTAGAGATTGGAAAGAACATTTTGTCGGAGACAGAGGCAATTGAAATTGCAAAAGCGGAATGCACAGTATCGTATGACACAATAAGATCGCATTTTGATTATACCAATGGCGTTTGGCAAATACACTTTAGTACAAATGATTTGTCTGGCGCAGATCAAATTATATGGATAGATGCACAAGGAGATATACAGAATAACCAATACAGTGAATAACTTTCTACAAACCTTTCTAAATATAATTTCTTTGCTTGTTTTAGCGTAGTATTTACCGCGTTCAAATTTAAAAGTTTAGTCTTTATACTGCCTTGTTAAAGTCGACTGCCGATTATGAGGCAGTTTTTTTGTTTTGATGGAAAGTGTACTTTACATTTTTGAGATAGTATAGTACACTTTAGATGTAAAGTAAACTTTCCATTTTGGAGGTGGCAGTTTGAAGGATTATTTGGAAAAAGTAAGCTTTATATGGGAAGGTGGTAGACTGTGAAAAATCGGTTGGAGGAAATTCGCAAACAACGAGGCATAAAACAAGAAGAGCTTGCCGCTGCCCTGGAAGTATCGAGACAAACGATTGGCTCACTGGAAAACGGGCGCTACAATCCCTCTATTTTACTTGCCTTCAAGATAGCTAAATTTTTTGAAATGAGCATTGAAGAAATATTTATCTATGAGGAGGAACAAAAGAATGAAAAATAACAGTGTCAAAAAATATGTCGTACTCGCTGTATTTGGGATTGTACTGCTGATGGTAGGGCTCGTGCTTATAAAAGCATTTCCGGATACGCAAGGTATCATGCTCACACTGCCATATATCTGTATAGGGATAGGCACAGGTATATTCGGAGGGAATTTTGGTACGGCGATAAGGAATCAACTTTTGAGAAAAGACCCGAGCGCTGCTAAACAAATTGAAATTGACGCAAAGGATGAACGCAACATAGCAATTAGCAACCAAGCAAAGGCAAAAGCCTATGACTTGATGTTGATGGTATATAGCGCACTTATTTTAGCGTTTGCTCTCATGCAAGTCGATATGTATGTAGTGTTGACGCTTGTGGCGGGCTATTTATTCGTCGTGTTTTCTATGGTGTTTTATCTCAGTAAATTTCATAAAGAAATGTAGTTCGCAATAGTATATCGAATTCATAGACGACGTATTAATTTATGAGGAGGAGACAAAATGAATGGTGATTTATCAAAACAGGGTTTGAACAATTTGTTGAAATCTGCGATGATTATTATTTGCGCTGGGCTTATTGTAGCAGTTTCTGTATATTTTATGGGAGATCAACTGAAACATAGAGATCTTATTTTTAATTTAGGGTGTACTTTTATTTTTACCGGAGTGTTGACTATTTTTAGATACCTATATTGGAATACATCTAAGAACAAATCTGTATACGCTGAGCGGTTGAGAGAGGAATCGATTAATTTAAGAGACGAGCGAAAGATGATGCTTCGTGAGAAATCAGGGCAAATTGTATATCAAATAATGTTTCTCGTACTGTTTGCAGCGAATATTGTGTTTACTATCCTAGGCGTCGATATGTGGATTATATTGACGATCTATGGAATTATAGCGTTCCAGTATGTTAGTGGATTACTCGTATACAGATATTTGGCAAGAAGATTATAGCTACAAACTATAGGTAAAATGCTATAATTAATAAAACAATTTGATAATAAATTATTTGGTGTGTAAAAGGATGGAAATAAAAAATGGCGAGAAGAAAGGAGTATCATGAACAAAATAAGACGTACGATTTTTCTGATTGTATCTACACTTATACTATGTTTGGGTACGAGTAGTGTATATGCGGCAGAACCTTCACTGTGGGCGGTTGAGGAAGTCACTAAGGCAATCGAGGAAGGACTTGTCCCGGAGGATATGCAGCAGAATTATCAGAACGGTATCACACGCCTTGACTACTGTCGTCTGACAATACGACTGCTTGAATCTTATACAAGCAAAGCGATTGAAGTTCTGCTTTCAGAGCGTAACTTGACGATCAATGCACATGCGTTCAGCGATACTTCCGATACGTCGGTGTTGGCGGCAAATGCCCTCGGCATCGTCCAAGGGGTTGGTAACGGATTGTTCGCACCTACGCGCGGCATTAACCGCGCCGAAGCCGCTGCTATGTTGATGCGTACGGCGAACCTCCTAGATGACTATACCGGCTTCCCTTATGTCTATGATGATGCGCGGCTGATTCCGGCGTGGGCACGCGAAGCAGTATATGCGGCGCGCGAAACGGGTATTATGACAGGAACCGATATGAACGAATTTCAGCCATCAGCACCGTACACTCGTGAAGCGGCGATTATGACTGTTGGGCGGATGTATCAGACGCTGCAAGGACAGGGCGACGCATTGCCGAACCTATTTCCAATGAGTGTTAATGTTGATGGTATGCGATTATGGGGCTATGTTGACAAAAGCGGTCAGTTTGTGATTGCACCGAAGTATATTTACGCAAGCGAATGGAACCGAGGTTACGGCATCGTCTCCTTGCCGGAAGAACCGCATATGTGTTTCGTAATCGATTCTACGGGAGAGCGGATGGAGAACGGTCATCGTTTCGCAGGTGATTATCCGTTCATAAACTCTGATCCGCCGTCTGTGCGCTTTTATGGCGATTACCTGCATGTTCTATATGGGGGAAGGGATAGTGAAATTAAATCTTTCTCAGAAGGGATGTTGGGTATTTGGTTTCAAGATTACCAATCGTATTACGATCGTAACGGGGCAGAATTTGGTGTCGGTTATTGGGGTGGTGCATTCTACGATGGTGTAGCGGTGACGCACGGTCCACCCGATTTTCTGTACCATCTGCGAAATAAGCGTGGGGAAATTGTTTATACTAATGATTTGGGGAAAAGGAGCGACATCATCATCTCCGGTTCGGAAGGTCAGGTAGGCAATCTGATCGTGACTATGAAAGCTGGTAAAGAAGGTGGTCCCGACAATTGGCAAGACAAAAACGGCAATTGGCGTTCTATGCGTGGTGTAATACAGATTGACGGCAAGACAGTTATGGAACCGGAATACGATTATATAAAAATTACACCGTTTAAGCAGATTCTTGCAAGCAAAACCGGTGAACCGTATACGCTATATGCAGCAGACGGCAAGACGGTAGTGCATAAGTTCCCAGGGTACATTACGGGTGCGCTACACACCAACGGCATCGGGCATTATTTGTACCGTGCTTCGTCAACGGAGGCGGTAGTATTTTCGACTGCCGGTGATGTGTCGGCGAAAATAGCACTTGCACCTGACGCAAAAATTGAATTTATCAGCGGACTTGTAAGCGTTGTTGACAGCGCAGGATCTCGTTACTTTGACGTATCAGGGCAATTAGTGCTGGAAGCAAGGGAGTAGCATTGTAAAAATGGTATATAAGATGACGAAACTGCTGTCAAATTGACGGCAGTTTTTTTGTATTGTGTAGAAAGTTATAATTAACATGATAGGTTTTGGTGCGGACATTCGTATTAACTGATGTAAGAGCTTTTACAAAGGAGGCAAAGCAGTGGATGATATCATCATAAAATATTTGCAGCGAAAAAAGAATAAAGGATTAAAGATGTTGATCGACCAATATGGGGGACTGATTGTTTCGGTCGTTCGCAGGCACCTTGGCAGTTTTCACATGTATGAAGAAGAGTGTGTTGACGATGTGCTGATGTCTGTATGGAACCATATTGATAGCTTTGATCGAAAGAAAAATTCATTGAAGAACTGGATTGCCGCCATTGCTCGCTTTCAAGCCATTGACTATAAGCGCAAGTATTGGAGACAGGTGACGGCATATCAAGCGTTAGACGCAACGGATGTAGCTTTATCCAATATAGCTTCGCCGGACCAGGGGATGTTGCAGCGGGAGATTGAGGATGAACTTCAAGGATTATTGCAGGCATTGAGCGATAAAGATAGGAACATATTTGTTCAATATTATATTCAAGGGATTTCGTTGCAAGAAATAGCCGTTAATGAAAGTACAACAGTGGATAACCTGTATAACCGCCTTTCCAGAGGCAGGACAAAATTGCGTAACGCATTCCATTTATTGGATAAGCATTAAAAACAATATATTTGAGGAGGAAATGGTATGAAGAAAATATATGAATTGCTGAATGATGTATCTGTCGATACAGATACATATGAACAAACTTCGTTGACGGATGCGGAGAAACAACGTATACTGCGCAGATTTCCCGCCCAAAAACCTCAGCGTCAATTTTTTAGAAAATCGGCAATTGCTGTGGCTGCCGCTTTGCTTGTCATCGTCCCGGTTGTATTCAATCAGGATGTAGTTCGTGCTTCAGTAGTAAAAATCGGCAAACAAATTGAGAGTTTTTTTAATAAGCAAGAAGGCAGCTTTGTGACATATAAGCAACAGATTGGTGAATCGGTCACAGAGCAAGGCGTATGCGTGACGTTAAATGAAATATTGTTAGATAATGATAATTTGTTGCTCAGCGTTAATGTAAATGAAGCCGGATCGGCAAAAGGACCTTTTAAACCGGGAAGTTTGCAAGTAAAAATTGATGATCAAATATATGATCAGAATACGGGATATGGATTGCAAAGTTTAGGAACGAGTAATGTGGATGGAAGTTTTGATTATCTCTATATGAAGCCGTTAAGCGGGTTTATTGACTCATTTGATGCAAACCGTGATTATAACATTGAAATTACTTTTAAATCGATGGAGTATGAAAAACTTGCAGAAGGTGAGAGTTCCGTATCAAGATTGACCGGAAGTCACGGAAACGTCAATCAGGAAAGCGGAGAAGTTGAGGGCGGCAGGTATTCAGATTATTTCGGGGAAATTCAAGGAGAATGGGCATTTAAGACTGTGATCAAAGGGGAGCGTATTTTAGCTGATAACAATACGTATCCGATTGACCAAGTGATTCCAATTGATGCCCAAGGAATTCAAGGAGTATTGCAAATTAAAAATGTTCGCATTTCACCACTTATGGTGCAGCTCCGATATACGTTTGAGTTGTCGGAAATCAGTCAGTCGCTGGCACTGCCGACCATTGATGTGGGATTTGAAGTCCTTGACGAAAATGGCGAGGGGTTAACAGGTTCAAGCGGCGGAAGTGGGACTGATACGTTTTGGGAAATGGAAGGAGAGTACTACTTGTCAGATGACCAGAAAACAGTCAAGCTCCTGCCGTATATACACTTTGACACATCTACTGATGATGTTACCTATCTGTATGATAAAACGGTAGAAATAGATTTGCAGTCAATTGAATAATCGATGAAAATAAAACAACACGGGATATGCAAGGAGTGTCCGATAATCGTTTCGTGCCAAAGGATTGTTATACAAGGGATAACGATCCTGAGAACGTACCGTGCATACGAGTAAACGAATTACGTTCGTCTATTTTTAGCTGCTGTCAATTGACAGCAGCTAAAAAATCATCCTCGATGTAAAAAGTATTTGACATTTTTGGCGCTAATGATATAGTAATGTCAAATACTTTTTACATTTATTGAATGAGGAGGAAGTAAAATTATGGATTGGATCGTTGTTACGTTCTTTGTTATTTTAGCTATTTGTTTGTTATTAATTATCATGACCCTTGCATCACTGCCTAAATTGGGAGATGAAAGAAAAAACTTCATTAAAATGAAAGCACAATCATATGCATTTGCAATTGTAATCCTTGTTGGGTTAATTGAAATTATCGAATCTGTCTATGTAACTTCTTTGACAGACAGCTCTTATGATGGTATGAATCCATTCACTTTTCTTGTAGCAATTTCAATCGTATACTTAATTTCTTTATTATTTTTCAAGAAGAAATATGGTGGTTAAATGAAAAATCGTATTAGAGAATTAAGAAAATCAGCAAAATTATCTCAGGAAGAATTGGCTAAACTTTGTAATGTATCAAGACAGACGATCAATGCTATTGAAAACGATAAATACGACCCTACGTTGCAATTGGCTTTTAATATAGCTATGGTATTAAGTACTACAGTAGATGATCTTTTCATAAGTGATAATGCTGTTAAAAAGTAACGTAACCATTCAAACATCATTATAAGATGCTACATTTTATTTCATAATTATAGTATAATTAAATATTACTATACGACTATATTATGGAAGCGGAGGAAATTGCTTATGCGTAGCGAGATTTTTCTAACAGAGGAATCGATTAAGAATCGATGTAGAGCACAGGCTACGTATAATCAGGGACTTGCCGATTTTAGAAAAGGTTCGGTACAGGAAATCCGCAAGCTGCAAGGTGGCAGAATATACGAGTGTATGGTTCGGGAGCAGAATAAGGTATTTAAACAAGGGTTTGAGTTTAATAAGCACGGGATATTGGAACGCACAAAATGTGATTGTGAGGAATTTTCGCAAACACCGGGACATTGCCGACATG
The DNA here is from genome assembly GCA_023388635.1 of Bacillota bacterium. Taxonomy (GTDB): domain Bacteria; phylum Bacillota; class Bacilli; order Desulfuribacillales; family Desulfuribacillaceae; genus JAEWFW01. Next base: position 13,913 of record JAEWFW010000048.1, on the reverse strand, counting down.
CTGTCGCGGCGCTTTTGGCAATTCGGGAGCAAATCCTATCTGGCGATAGGGGCGATACGGATTCACAGGCGGCAATCGATCAAATTATGGAGAATTGGCAGCACTTCCAGCAGATAGGTACCGCTCCGACGCGGAAGTATTTGCGTGTGGAATGGACGTTTATATATGAGCGATCTCCCTACAGGCAAGGACGGCAATATTACATATCGATGAAGATTGGCGATGAACGGACATATATTGTGCCGGCGATTGATGTATTGTTGGATGCGATTCGTGATGAGCAGGTTTTGACGTTTACGAGTAAATTTTCTTATTTACCGAATGAGCACACATTTCACGGAAAAGATTTGCAAGTGATTCAGATTTTACAGGAAATAAGAGAGTTGAGCCGACTCGTTGGCGAAAGCAGCAATCCCCATGGGCGGAGTATTTTCCGCGACAAAAAGGTGGCATTGACACCTGCCTTTGCTATGCGTTTCTTGAAGACTATGCAGGGAGAATTCATATCTGTCGAATTGCCGGATCGGAAACTCGACAAAGTACCGGTGTTTGCGGCAGATTTACCGATACAGTTCACACTTTCCAAGCAGGAAAATCTGGAGCTGTGGGCAGAGTATTACGGAAATATTCTGTCATTGTTTGATACGAATGAGTGTTTTATCTATAACGATATGATTTACCTTGTCACGGAGTACCAGCAATCGGTGATTAAGTCGTTGCAGCTCGTTTTTGGCAAGAATCGCACGCGGTCGATCATCGTACCACAAGAGCATCAAGAGCAGTTTGTTTCTAATATGTTGCATTTTGTTGCCAAGAAATCGAAGGTCCGGATTGAAGATCGTTTGCAAGAACAGCTCAATCAGCAGCCGTTAATCGTAAAAGCGTACCTCGATTATCACGAAAGAACGCTGTATTGCGAATTGCAATTCCATTATGGAGAGATAGCTATTAATCCATATGAAGAAGCGGTTAGCAATCCATATCAGGCAGAGAATGTGACGCAAAGTGAAAATTCTGTGATTACGGTCCGCGATCTGCAAAGGGAACGTCATATTTGTCAATTATTCGATGAATGGCAGTTCCAGCACGTAGATGCACAGATGTGCTTGTCCGACGAGCAGCAGTTGTTTACATTTATTGTTGAAAAAATGCCGATTTTACATGAGCATGCACAGGTTTATTGTACCGATGCGTTCCAAGTCATTGAAAAGACGAAATCGCCCAAAGTGCGGGGTAAATTTCACGTTAACAAATCAATGAATATGTTCGAGGTCAGTTTCGATACATCAGGTATTGCGGCGGAGGATTTAGCCGGTGTGTTGTCTGCGATACAGCAGAAGAAACGATTTTATCGCTTGCAAGACGGGGCGTTTATATCATTATTGACGGGGGAAAACGGTGATCTGGAGCGCATTGCACATGTAATCGATATGTTGCATTTGGATAAGCGAGAGCTTATGCAAGGCAGTGTACAACTCCCATTGTACAAAGCGTTATTGGTTGATGACGTAGATCAGGAGAGTTTGCATGATGTCTTCGAAAGAGACGAACAATTTCTGCAATTTGTCAAAGAAATCCGTAACCATTCCGATATGGAATACCCTGTTCCAGAGACGATAGGGAGTGTTTTGCGTCCTTATCAAGCTACGGGATATCAGTGGTTCCGCACGCTGGAGTACTTCGGGTTCGGAGGCGTACTTGCCGATGATATGGGATTGGGGAAGACGATTCAAGCAATCAGCTTTATCGTTTCTTTGAAGCTGCGTGATGCTGAACCGGCACTGGTGATTGCGCCGACTTCACTCGTGTACAATTGGCAGAATGAGTTTGCTGCATTTGCGCCGGATTTGGATGTTTTGGTAGTATCGGGGAATCAGTATGAACGGCAATTGCAGTTGGAAGATATCCAAAGCGCAGATGTGATAGTCACATCGTATCCACTGGTGAGAAGAGATATTGAACAATATACGAGGATGCATTTTTCTGTCTGCATTTTGGATGAAGCACAATTTTTAAAAAATCCCGTCACCCAGACAGCACAATCGGTGAAGATGCTCCAGGCAAAAAGTTTTTTCGCCTTGACAGGAACACCGATTGAAAATTCGCTGAGTGATTTATGGTCGATTTTTGATTGCGTTCTTCCGGGATATTTTCCGCCTTTGCAACAATTTCAGCGCATATATGAACAAGACAACCTCAAAGATTTGCACGGACGGATATCGCCGTTCGTTTTGCGGAGGTTGAAGAAAGATGTGTTGCAAGAGCTGCCGGAAAAAATAGAAAATCGATATATATCGGCATTGACGCATGAACAGAAGAAAATTTATTTGGCGTATCTTGAACAAATCAAGGGTAATGTTGGAGAAATTCTCAAGCAGGGGACGTTTGCCAAAAGTAAAATCAGAATTTTGGCGGCACTGACTCGCTTACGCCAAATTTGTTGCCATCCGGGTCTGTTTGTCGAAGGATATACAGGCGAGAGCGGTAAATTGCTGCAACTGATCGAAATTGTCGAGGAGAGTTTAGCAGGGGGGCATCGCTTGCTGATTTTCTCACAGTTTTCCAGCATGCTGAAAATCATTCGCACGGTTATGGAGGAGCATCAGGTGAGCTATTTTTACCTTGATGGTTCGACGCCCGCACTGGAAAGAATGGACATGGCGAACCAATTCAATCAGGGTGATAAGGATGTCTTTCTGATTTCGTTAAAAGCAGGCGGAACTGGGTTGAATTTGACTGGAGCCGATACGGTGGTTCTCTATGATTTGTGGTGGAATCCGGCGGTGGAGGACCAAGCGGCAGACCGGGCGCATCGGATCGGGCAGCAGAAGGTTGTTCAGGTGATTCGCATGATCGCCCAAGGAACGATTGAAGAAAAAATCTATGAGCTTCAGCAACAAAAACGCCATCTCGTTGATCAGGTAATCCGTTCAGGCGAGACATTGCTCACAAAATTGACGGAAGCAGAAATCAGAGATCTATTGGATATGCAGACGAGTACGATGTAATGAACGTGGAAATGGGGGGAGGACGCCAGATGTTTAAATTGCCGGAATCATTGACGATTTTTAACGGAGAAAGCGTGCTGGAACAATTGATTCAGTATTTGCATGACGGTACTGACGGTCAGAACTCAAATGCCGTAGTTGTCCTGAATGCTGATGAGTTACATGATATCGATGGAGCGGGATTACAAATACTGCTCTCCGTATATAAGATGTGCGCTGATCATCAAATCGCCATGCAGTTGACAGGAGTAAACAGCGAGCTGCGCAGGATGCTGGAAATCACCGGTGTACAAGCAGTGATTGATGTACAAGAGAAAGCGGAAGTGGGGAATGCCAATGAGTAGAATGGTTGTGATCGTTGATGATTCGAAAACGGTCAGAGCATCGGTTGAATACATCTTGAAAAAGGAAGGCTATCAGGTGGTCCAAGCGGCTGACGGAATAGAGGGAGTCGCAAAACTGGAGGAATTGCGCCAGAAGGGTATGCGACCGGGAATGATCATCTCTGATATTAATATGCCGAATATGGACGGAATTCACTTTATTACGGAAATTAAAAAAAGTATGTATTATAAATTTGTTCCTGTACTGGTGCTTACGACTGAATCGCAAAATGAGAAGATGATGGAAGGGAAAAAAGCAGGCGCAGCTGGGTGGTTGGTCAAACCGTTTAGCCCCGAGCAGTTGGTGGGAGTGGTAAAAAAATTCGTCAAATAGATAGGCGGTGAAATTATGAATGGTGAATTTGATAATGAATTGCTGGAAATGTTTATCGAAGAGACAAGAGAGAATCTGCAAACGATGGAAGAAGGTCTGCTGAAACTTGAACATGACGCGCACGATCAGGAGACAATTCATGTGATTTTTCGCTGCATGCATACGATTAAAGGCGGAGCCGGTCTTGTGGGGTTGAAAGAGATCAATCACTTCACTCATCAATTGGAGAATTTGCTTGCCGGAATACGCGATTCGCAAATTAAGTTGGATTCCCAAATGTTTCAACTGCTTTTCACTGGATTGGATGTATTGAAAAAGGTGGTAGACGAACGAAACTTCTCAAGCGAGATATTATGCAGAGCAATCGAGGCAATTGACAAGACACTCGAGCGGTATGGTGATTGGCATCGGAAGGATATACTTTTGCCCTCGTCAGACAGTCGATTGACTGCAAACACGCATATCTTAAATCTATACCGTTACCGGATTCGCTTGCGATTTCCACCGGAAATTTTCGAATTAGGCACAGACCCGTTGATGCTTATTGCTGAGTTGGATAGCATCGGGAACATTCTCGAATCTTATTGTGATATATCGCATTTGCCGTTATTGGAAGTGCTCGATCCGCACATTTTCTATTTGCAATGGACAATCGTACTAGAAACGGACAAAGACCGCGATGCTATCGAACAAATTTTTATATTTGTCGCAGACGAAAGCGAATTGATTATCGAGCCAATAGGTGTGGACGATACTGGAGCCGATGACACTCGGCTAGAGGGTGCAGGAGCGGATAGTACCAGAGCGGAGGATCACTTAATAGAGATTAGTAGAAACTCTTTGATGCCTGCAGAAGCGGAGGGTAAGTCGAAGCAAGCGGATACAGCAGGCAGTACGATTCGCGTCGATGCGGAGAAGTTGGAGAGTATTCTCAACTATTTGGCGGAATTACTGATTTCCCAATCACGGGTGAAAGAATTGGTTTTTTCATATATAGATGTCGCTGATGACGGTGAGAAGCATAAAAAGCATACGCGAAGACGAGCGATCACAGCGGGATTCGCAGAGGTAGATACAATTATTCACACCATTCAGGAGAAGGTGATGAATGCTAGTATGCTTTCGATCGGCGGTACATTTTCACGCTATCAGCGGATGATTCGTGATTTGGCAAAAGAGGTTGGGAAAGAGGTCGAAATCGAGATTGAAGGCAGAGAAACAGAGTTAGACAAGCGGATTATCGAGCAGATTGCCGATCCGTTAAAGCATTTGATTCGTAACGCTATGGATCATGGACTGGAATTTCCTGATGATCGGGAACGCGTGGGGAAACCGAGAGCAGGACTGATTTCTCTGAAAGCATTCCATCAGGAAGGAAATATTGTCATCCAAATTTCCGATGATGGAAAGGGAATTGATGAACATGCGATTTATGCCAAAGCACTGGCAAATCATTGGATAGAGAAAGGTCAGCAGCTTTCGAAGCAGGAATTGTATATGTTGCTGTTTCAACCGGGCTTTTCCACAGCAGAAAGGGTCACCAATATTTCCGGTCGAGGAGTCGGGCTTGATGTAGTCATGAATAATATTCAGCGGTTACGCGGTTCGATCGATATCGATTCGGAATTAGGAAAAGGCACTGTGCTGACGATTAAGTTACCGCTTACACTAGCAATTATTGATGGGATGATGGTCCGTGTCGGTCAAGAGCGGTATATTGTTCCGCTGAATATGATTTCAGAGTTTTATAAAGAAAAAAAGGGAAATATTCACAAAGCAGAAGGAAAAGGAGTTTTTATTCATTTGCGCGGGGAGAATCTCCCCTATGTCGCTTTGTATGAACTGCTGAATATTCCCGCAGACTGCCATACTCCAGACGAAGGAATTTTGGTTATTTTGCAACATAATAACCGTAAGCTCGCCTTGATGGTTGATGAGATAGTAGGTCAAGAACAGGTTGTTATCAAAAGTCTTAGAGAGAATATGCAGCAACAGATTGAGGGAATCGCCGGTGTCACAATTCTCGGCGACGGAAGAGTGGCAATTATCCTCGATATTCCCACGGTCTATACAATGGTCAAGCGTCGCGATATTTTCCGGCACCCAACGTTTGGAAGGTGAGCAAGATGTTCCTAGAGCCTTTGATTTTAGCAGACGATGAATTTGCGCTTTTACAATCGTTGATCAAGAAACGCATAGGAGTGAATTTGACGGATGCTAAACGCAGTTTAATTATTTCGCGGTTATCTAAGCATATACGAATGCTAGGGCTTAGAAGTTTTCGTGAATATATTGAACGAGTTGAAAATGATTCCGAGGAATTGCAATGCCTGTACAATAGGATTACGACGAACGTGACAAATTTCTTTAGAGAAAAGCACCATTTCGATCATTTGCGTGATGTCTGTATACCGGAGCTGATTGCCAGTGGGTCGCATAAAAAAGTCATCCGTATATGGTGTGCGGCATGTTCAACTGGCGAAGAAGCCTATTCGATTGCGATCAGTTGTAATGAGATTTTGCAGGAGTATCCAGGGTGGCATTTTGAAATTCTCGCTTCCGATATCAATACGGATGCATTAAATAAAGCGAAAAACGGCATTTATGAGCGAGAGGAAGTCATGGGCATCTCTTATCCTTGGCTGACAAAATATTTTAAGTTAGGTGTAAACGAGAATTCGGGAAAATTTAAAATCAAGGATTTTTTAAAACAGACAATTACGTTTCGCCAAATTAATCTCGTATCGGATCAGCCATATCCGATTATGGAACCGCTACACATTATTTTCTGTCGCAATGTATTCATTTATTTCGATAAGATGACACAGAAGCAAATTATTGATCGCTTCGTGCCGATTATCAGCGATCAGGGATATTTAATATTGGGACATTCGGAGTCGATCAACAGTTTTAACTCTACGCACCCATGGATTTTTAGAGGGCAGACGGTTTACCAAAAGGATTGAATATGAAGTATAGCGGGCGGTGTGAGGATTGAGACAACACTATCACAGACAATTGAAAAGAGAGGTATGTGAGATTTTTGCCGGTGATTATTTTGCCAGCGGCGATCCGCGTATCGTTTTTTCAACTTTATTGGGCTCATGTATTTCTGTATGTATGCAGGATCCGATTAGCAAGATTTCCGGTATGAACCATTTCATGCTGCCGAGTGTTATCAAAAAGGGAAGTATTCTGATCGACGATTCCAGATACGGCATACATTCCATGGAGTTGTTGATCAACAGCATGATGAAGTTAGGAGCGAAGCGCCAGCATATGCAGGCGAAAATTTTTGGCGGCGGAAGGGTGCTGGGAAATTCCGCTTCAACCGTGTCCGAGTCCAATGTGCTGTTCGCGATCAATTATTTGCAAATGGAGGATATTCCGATTTTATCGCAGGATGTCGGCGGAATATCCGGGCGTAAGTTGTTCTTTTTTGCCGATACGTTTGACGTGTATGTCAAGAAAATTCGTTATGATAAGAGTTTACAAGATGCCGTAAGGAGAGAAAAGCAATTCAGAGAGTGGATGAGGCAGGAAAAAAGCAAAGAAAAGCAGAATAGCAACTTGACACTCTTTGATTGATGATCCCTTAGTTGCATTTAGTAGATACCATAGTCCTGTGGGGTGGTAAACAAGTGCCGAAAGCAAGGGTGCTCATTATAGATGACTCGGCTTTGGTCAGGAATATATTGAGAGTAATTTTGGAAAAAGACAGGGATATCGAGGTTGTCGGAACGGCAAAAGATCCGATTCAGGCAATCGCCATGATCAAAGAAAAAAAGCCAAATGTGCTCACACTGGATTTAGAAATGCCCAAGATGGATGGTCTGACATTTCTTGACAAGCTGATGAAAATTGTACCGTTGCCTGTGATCGTCATTAGCTCGAAAGCGCATCATGGCGGAGTAGCATCTCTCCAAGCGTTAGATTTGGGAGCGATTGATTATGTGACAAAACCGGAGCTATCTTTAGAAGCGGGGCTGATGGAGCTAGAGGCGACCATAGTAGAAAAGGTTAAGTTTGCTGCAAGTATTGATCGTGAAACATTGCGCAGACAATATCGGATAACTACAGGGAGCGCTGATCCGCTGATTGCCGACGCACCGGTCGTTTATAGTACAGATAGACTCGTTGCCATCGGTGCTTCGACGGGGGGAGCCGTCGCCATACGCAAGATATTAGAAAGATTGCCGGGAAATTTTCCGCCTTTTCTAATTGCACTGCACATGCCGGCAGGATTTACGGCTTCCTATGCAGAAGGATTAAATAAATTATGCAGAATGCATGTGAAAGAAGCGGAGGATGGGGAGTTAGCCCGTCAGGGATTTGCGTACATTGCTGCCGGCGGCAGACATCTTACGGTGGAGAAGCGTGACTATCAATATGTGCTGCGGGTGGAAGGGGGAGCAGCCTATAATCGGCATCGTCCTTCAATCGATAAATTGTTTCTTTCCGTGGCGGAATACGCCGGTGCACAAGCGATTGGCATTATCCTTACCGGTATGGGAGCGGATGGCGCACACGGGTTAAAGGAAATGCGCAAATGCGGAGCGATGACGATTGCTCAGGACGAAAAAAGTTCGATCGTGTTTGGAATGCCCAAACAAGCGATACTGATGGGAGCCGCTACTCAGATAGTATCTTTAGCGGATATTCCGCAGGTAATTACAGATTCTTTGTAAAAAAGCACCTACAGATTGTTCGTAGATTATATATGTAATCAGTATTCAGGAAGGGGTGGCGTGATCTGTGTTTAACATGAAATTGTCAATCAAGGTGAAATTGATTTCAACGTTGATTTTAGCGGGATTGATTCCGGCTATGGTCATTGGCATTTTAAGTTTGCAACAGGCAAAGGAAAATATTCATCAGGAAGTAATCGCCAAAAGTGAGATGTACGGAGATTTTATGAATGGGATCTTCGACAGCTATTTTGAAGAACGCAAGGAAAATGCTGTTCGGTTGGCGCAGTCAATGGAGGTTTATCAAGGAATTGAACTGCTAATGGAAAACGAATACGATGTAGGGAATTCGCAATGGCTGAGTTATCAAGAAAAAATTCATACAGTTTTTGAAAAAAATATTGCACATTATAATTATGATACTATTTTTATCACTGATCCTCAGGGTAAAGTAATTTACAGTACAAATCCTACGTTAGATGGGATCGATATGTCAAATCGCAGTTACATTCAAAATGCGATGCGGGGAAATACATTATGGTCGGAATACGCGTATTCTGATCTAATCAATAAGAACTTCCTCGCCGTGGGGAGTCCGATCTATGCGGGAGAAAATGGAGAAGTGATCGGTGTTCTAAACGTCATCGTCGATGGAACCGTCTTAGGTGAAATGATGCATGGTTATCTCCATCTGCTAGGAGAAGCAGCCGACGCATATCTGGTAGATGATGAGGGCTTGCTATTGACAAATACGATGTTCGGAAATTACCGCAATGGTGCGGCACTGCAAGAGCGCATTTCCACGGAAGCGATTACATTACTCGCCCCGGAAATTGAGAAAGGCAATCTCGAATTTAGTAGGGGATTAGTGTATAAGGATTATGAACAGGTCGATGTGATCGGTGCGATTAGCGTAGTGCTATTGGGCGATACTCCTGTCGGCATGGTTTCCGATATCCATCAATCGGAGGCATATCAAGGAATTAGTCGTTTGCAGACGTTTATTATAATCATCCTATTGGTGACTATTTGTATAGTAGTTTTGTTTGGTTATGCAGTGGCAAGTAATTTTGCCGGACCAATCGTACGTATGCAAGAGATTGTCAGTCTGATGGGGAATAATGATTTGCGTGTCAAGGCGGATATTGTATCTGGGGATGAGCTCGGTCAAATGGCTAACGATCTTAATCTGACGATCGATAAGCTCAATGAAAGTTTAAACCGTGTAAAATTGGCAGTGGAGAATGTCAGTAACGGTTCAGAGGAAATCGCTTCCGGAAATCAAGATCTTTCGCAGCGCACGGAGGAGCAGGCTTCCGCGTTGGAAGAAGTGGCATCGACAATTGAGGAAATTACTGCGTCGATGGAAGAATCTTCGGCAAATGCCATTGAAGCGACACATCTATCTCAAAGAACACTCCAGACAGTACAGGAAGGTGAACAAGTCGTCGCCGTTTTGCAAACGTCGATGGCGGATATTACGAAAGCCAGCAGAGAAATATCGGAGATTACATCTACTGTCAATGATATCGCGTTCCAGACGAATCTATTGGCTTTGAATGCTGCGGTGGAAGCAGCGCGAGCGGGTGAGCAAGGCAGAGGATTTGCCGTTGTCGCGGCAGAAGTGCGCAATCTCGCCGGTCGCTCCGCGGAGGCGGCGAAAGAAATTGAGAAACTGATTCGCAATAGTATTGAACGTGTAGATCGAGGGAACCAGCAAATGAACGATACGCAGAGAGTTCTTAGGGAAATTGTCGAGAATACCAAGAAGACGACAGATGTAGTAGGAGAGATATCGTCGTCATTTAAAGAACAGGCATTGGCAACTTCTGATATTCGAAGAGCCATTGAAGAGCTGAATCAGGTGACGCAGCAAAACGCTTCACTGGTTGAAGAGATTTCCAGTTCAAGTGAAAATATGAGCAGTGAGGCTGCGGAATTGGCTAACATGGTTAGCGTATTTAAATTGTCTACGGATGCCGCCGAAAGTTCGCATTTTACCATAACCAATAAACAAGTTAGACAGACAATCAATAGCAAACGAGAGTCCCAGCGTATACAAAATGAACCTCATGATGAGTATGATTTTAATGAAAAAGACTTTGAAAAGTTCTAAGAGGTGATTTTGTGAGTAAGGAAATAAACTTACAATATGTCATATTCCAGATTGGTGATGAAGAGTACGGTGTAGATATTATGCTGGTGCAGGAAATCGTCCGCTATCAGAAACTGACGACCGTATTTAACGCCAATCCCGCTATCAGAGGTATCATGAACTTCCGGGGAAAAATCATCCCTGTCATTGATATGCGCCGTAAATTTAATTTGCCGGAAATCGAATATGACCCATATGCGGTAGTCATTATTATTGAGTTTGCTCAAAAAACTATGGGTCTCGTTGTGGAACGCGTATTGGACATTGTAGAATTAGGTCAGCAGCAAATTCAGGCGATTGATCAAGAATTTGCAGAGGATATTATGGCGGAACATATTGATGCAATGGCGAATTTTGAGCAGAGAATCATCATGCTGATCGATCCGAAGCGCGTAATGAGTTTTGAAGAATACCGCATGATCAAAGAGGTTGTTGAATATGGCGAGTCCGAGGGGCATACTGTGCATAACGAGCTGGATGAGCAGACTAAGCTAGAGCGCGCGATTGAATAGAATTGTAGAGTAGCTTCATCTTACGGTAAAAGACAGATTCTCGTATGACACGAGGGTCTGTTTTTGCATATTAAAATAGGAGTTTAGTGGCGGTTAGTCATCGGGTAAATAGATATTGACTTTGTTGCATGATGTGTGATGTAATACATAAAAAATCATTGATCGTGGGAGATGAATGTCTGTGGAAAACTATCCTTTGTACATTTTGATGTCGATTCTGCTGATTTTACTTCCGGGTCCAGATACGGGACTGATGATGAAGAATACGATGACTCTGGGAAAAAGGGGCGGTTATGCGACCATTACAGGAATATCTATGGCACTGCTCGTCCATATCACGGCAGCTGTCTTTGGTTTGTCTGCGATTATTGTCAACTCAGCAGCCATATTCGCTGTATTGAAATATGTGGGTGCTTTATATCTCATCTATTTGGGTGTAACGACATTATGGTCGATCAAGCATGCACCGGCAGCATCGGCAGAAGTGTCGTCAGTAGAATCATCAAAAAAGCTGTCAGCGGTATCGTCGACCACTTTATCGGCAACAGCGTCAGCGGCATCAACGGAAGAGTCGTCGATAGAATCGTCAGTAGTATCAGTCGAGGGGAACAATCGTCTACATCAGAATAAGTCTCCTTTATTACAGGGATTTCTGACAAATTTACTCAATCCCAAAGTTGCTGTGTTTTTCTTGACCTTCTTGCCGCAATTTGTAGCAAGCGGAAATCAATCGCCCCTGCCATTTTTTCTTTTGGGAATTACCTACTTAGTGCTGACAATCATCTGGTTCTTGGCACTTGTCATCCTATTGAACCAAATAGGCATCTGGATCAAAAAGCCTTCGACTCAGCGTATCATACAAGGAATTTCCGGTGTCATTTTATTGGTATTCGGTATTCGGTTAGCATTGGAGAGAGGGTAATCACAGTCTATAAAAGTTATGTCAAAATAAGCATAGGAAATATTCGTAAGGAAACGATATGAATAGTAAGCCTGTTATCCGCAGCGGAATAGGTATATATTTACATTCATTTATCGGAGGATGGAACGGAATGAGTAATTTAGAAAATACGATTCGCCAAAAAGAAGATGCGTTGATTCTTTACGTCAAGCAAATGCGCATCGCCCAGGATAATCAAGAACATGATCTAGCAACACTCTATGCAAATTTAGCGAAAGCTGAAGAAAAGCATATTGCTCACATGAAAGAGCAAATGAAACATTCAGACAATGGGAATGTTTCATTTGGCGCAGGAGATTCAGATAATTTGTCGTAATTCCATAGTCAGTATAATTGTTTTGTGTTCGTTTTGAGGAATCAAGCCAGTCAGTCGGCAAATGCCGGTTGACTGGCTTTTTATCGCTTTATCGTCTTAATGCGGAAATAGAAATAATAGTATTTGTATACGATGACGATCAGCAGAAACGCTCGCGCGTAAATATTATCAACGATGATAAACGAAAGGATTAACATGGTAGAGGAGAGGGATAGCAGCTTTAGCTTTGTCCCCAATGTCATCGAGCGATGTTTTAAGAAATCGTCTAGGTGATTTTTGTATAGAGATGTAGATATAAACCAAGTATGGAATCGGTCTGAACCTTTGGCAAAGAAAAACGATGCGAGCAACAAAAACGGTGTAGTGGGAAGTACAGGAATTATAACACCAATACTACCAAGAGACAAAAAGAGTATGCCGAGAGCGATGTATAATAGTTTTAGCGGATTCTTCATGGTAGTCTCACTCCTTTTGATGTATTAATTATATGGTACCCAATTACGCCGCCCATAGCAATGATTTGTATCACAATAGGATATATCCTATTGCTTTAGCCTATTTTTGGCGGGGATATGGTTTCTTCTCGTCGGTACGATTTACGAGATAGTCAATGCTGGTCCCAAACAGGTCGGCAATTTTACCAAGGACAGGTAGCGGGATATTTAGATTTCCAAGTTCATAATCGGAATAGGTTGTTTGATGAATATTCAAATATTCTGCCATTTGTACCTGCGTCAAGTCTTTGTCTTCTCGCATGTTGCGAATTCTTTCATACATATAAATCACCTCATGATCATTATGTATTAAGGGATAATCCCTTATTAACTTTTAAGGTATATTCCCTTGAAGTGATATGAGGTTATGGTAAACGCCATTGAGATGATACGGAATGCTAAATTGCTGGTTGCGACTTCAGAAGAAATGATGATCCAAGCACAGTTGGAATTGGAAGAATTGTATTTGATTTTAGATGAAGATTTACTGCGCAGGGAAGCGGAAATTTAGGAATTTGTTATTTAGTTATATTGCATGAAATAAAAAAATAGAAACAATGACTGAACCCTCTGGGAGAATGAGCTTATTCAGACTCTTCCAGAGGGCTTCCTATCTCAATAATTCTTCTTATAAAACTCATTATACAATTTATTCAACGCCCGCTTCTCAATCCGCGAAACATAGGAGCGGGAGATGCCTAGTTTATTGGCGATTTCTTTCTGTGTCTTTTCCTTATCTCCAGTCAGACCGTACCTCGCAATAATTACTTCTTTTTCGCGGTCGTTAAGGATGTCTAGGCGTGTGACGACTTTTTTCTTCTCCAAATCAAGCGCGACGACGTCGGCGATTTCCAATTCTTCCGATTTTAATACATCAATAAGTTTAATTTCATTTCCTTCTTTATCAGTTCCTATGGGGTCGTGCAGAGACACGTCTTTTTTTGTTTTCTTGGTCGAGCGAAGGAACATGAGAATTTCGTTTTCAATACATCGGGCAGCGTAGGTCGCCAGCTTGGTGCCTTTGTTAGTCTGGTAGCTGTTGATCGCTTTGATCAGACCGAT
>JAEWFW010000037.1 GCA_023388635.1 Bacillota bacterium | reverse complement strand
TGCAATTTCCATATTTTTCAGTCATTGTTCGGGTTTTTCAATGGCTTGGTTTGTTACACCCATTTTTCTTATGATATCTTTTTCAAAAAAGGTGTTGACTTTTATTAGCTGGTCTAAATATCAGGTCCCAGCTTCTTAGTTGGGACTTGATGCACACCCAGTGATTTCTTTATGTTTGAAGGATTTGTTGAGGGTGTCATATGTGCCCGAAATTTGGAGGCTGAAACGCTATTATTGCAGACATACCGGTTATAAGAGAATTACGGAAAAATATTATATTGAAACAATCAGTGAAGAAACAAACGCCAAGTTAGTCAGGTTAAATTCCCGTTCGATGCATTAACTTCTGCGCTTGTATTGTTTTTGAGAGTACATTCTTTTGTCTGCCTCTTTAAGCAATTCTCTGATGATTTGCTCTGGCGTACCTTTATTGCGGCTGTATTGGAACCGCTAGGCTTATCGGCTGATGAGGGGATTGTAACGGATTCAGATTTTGCAGATAGATTTATTAAGGCAATGGCGCAGCAGAGATTTTGGGACCGTCCAAGTTTTCTTTATCCTACTATGGTTTAACCTGACTTACATGGCGTTTGCAGTTCTAAAATTCAGATGAGACCACCGACCGTTTCTCGGTATTCCACCGGGGAACGGTCATTTCTTTCGAGACAGATGAATATTCATTGACATTGAATCAACTTCTTTTGAAAATAAAAAAGCGCCCTTCAGTTTCGGATGAAATCTAAAGACGCTGGGAAATAAAATTTCGGTTATTGCGGATGAGTCATATCATGACCGGATTGAGTGAGCTCCGGGAAAAAGTATGACACCATCTTCTCATACTGGTCCTGTGCTGACAGGCAGGTATCTGTGAGATATCCTTTTTCTTTCTTATATTCCTTTAAACCGCGGTAATAAAACAGCTTATGCTCGTGTCCGATGATGAAGGGCATGATGTCATTCTTTAAGCATTCCTTAAACATGATGATGCGTCCGACCCTTCCGTTGCCATCCTGGAATGGGTGGATGATTTCAAAGTTGTGGTGGAAATCTATAGTATCTTGAACGGTGATTTCTTTTTTCTTGCTGTAATTGGCGAGCAATTTCTGCATCTCGCTGGCTACCTTTTCAGGAGCGGTTGTTTTCATATCACCGACAACATTTGCTCTCGCTTTATATTCGCCGACACGGAACCATTCCCTGCGCTCATCTGAGGTATTCCGTTTTAGGAGCCTGTGAAATTCCTTGATCATTTCTTCCGTCAGTTCCTCATCCGCATGGGTAAGCATATAGTCAAAGCAGGAGAAATGATTGACGGTTTCAATGATATCATCTACGTTGGTCGCCTCATCCGGTTGCATGTTCACTGTGTTGGTTTCATAGATATACCGTGTTTGGTCCTCTGAAAGACGGCTACCTTCAATGCGATTCGAGTTGTATGCGAGCTTGATCTGGGTCTGATGATACAATCCACCCTTGAGTTTCATTTCTTTTTCTTCCTGCAGCAGTTTTAATAAACATTGTTTCATGGGCATCCCTCATTTCGTAGTGACATTTTATTATACCACATTTTTCCGTAAGAATAAACGGCAGCCGTGTCTGGATACAGCAATTGAAAAGAGATACACAGCTTTCTGAAAATACGAAACGTGATTTGAGAGTGTTTTATAATATGCTATAAAGCTGTTCACGAAAGCAGCCCGTATTATCTCCACAGTATACTGAGAGAAGTATCTCTTCCGCTCAAAAACTCACCTTTTATAAAATTCCTGTTTATCTATTTATGACGTAATCGCTTTTGAATCTATAATACCATGTTTTCCTGCATAGAAAAAAGATATACCCTCCCCTTGGTGGGAAGGTATATCTTTTATGAAAAGTTAGGTAAATATAGATGCCACGCTTAGGCGTTTCAAACCATGCAGGCTGCATGGCAAAATGCCGAGCATTCTAAGACCGCACCTGTCGGGGTATCCTATTGTTCACTTCTGCCCTGCAGGAACTTTAGCGTTTTGTTGATCTCGCCGGCGTCTTTTTTATCAAACTGCCAGCTTATCAAATTAACTGCGAGATAAATGACAAATACCGCAATCAAGAATATGGACGCATCGGAAAAGGCATGGAGTATCCCGACCCAAAAACCGAACGCGGCTAGCGTAGCCTCCAGCACAACGACGTGAATCGCTTTGCGCAGGAGCACCTGCCGAAAGGACAATTCCTTGCGGGAGTATGTTACGAGTGAGGGCACAAGACCTACAAATCCAAAAATGAGAGGCGACCAATATGCTTCATAACCAAATCTTGCCGCCGGTTCAAGAGCCTGTCCCAGGATGGCAATTGCCGCCGTCACACACGTGGTAATAACAAAGTATTCCATCAGGCACCTTTTCAAAAAAGCCTTAAAGCTCATATGTTTTCACCCAACAATCGTTTTTTTAGTTCGGGCACATACTGCCTGGAAATAATGATTTCCTCGCCGCTAAATAGCGTTGCCAAAAACCGCCCGTTCAGGATGGGGCGTACATTGTCAATTTTCATCAGATTGATTACAAACGATTTGGAGCATCTGAAAAACCGTCTACTCTCGTACAGTGTGGCAAACTCGTAAAGTTTGCACTTGAGCTCATACACTTTCTTAGCCGTATAGGCAAACACTCTGTTGTCAACCGCTTCCACAAAGAAAATATCCTGCAGGGCGATTTGGCTTGCCCTTTCGTCAACATATCCCGCAAGCGTGGCTCCGGCAGCCTTTATATAGCTGACGATGCTTTTCACATCCTCATTGACTTCATAGCACAGGATGATGGCCTGTTCTTCCTGATCTCTGCCGATCTGTTTAACCGAAACTTTCAAAGCAACACCTTCATCATTTGGCGATAAGCCGTATTTGCCTATCTGCCACGATTTGTTTTACCGGCGCTGAACAGTCATCCCTATGGTTTCAATACCGATAACCTCGTTGCTATTATAGCATATTTTTTCGGCAGCGTTTTTAATTTTTTAACATATCCCCGTGCAAGCGGTTCTCTAATATTCTGCTTGCAAATGCAGCGGGCAGGCATCCTTGAGCGTGTAATTAAAGAAATCCAGTACAATTTGATTCATTGTCTCGATGCAATAACGGCTGTCCGCCTCGCCGGTGCCCAGCATGCGCGCCAGCGCCGGGGAAAAGAGCGGAAGGTCGGTAAAGTTTAGGTGCCCGGAGCCGCGAATCACAACGTCATAAGCTTCAATCCCATGTGCACTGGCGGATAAATTGTTGTAGGCCTCTCCCTGCTCCTTTGCATCTTCATAATGGCTTTCGTTGTATAGGTTCAGCAGGGGAAGGGGATAAGGTTCTGCATTCAGGACGGCCTGCCCGTTTTCGAAACCGAGCTCCTCGCCGATCATCGTACCGTCGATTACGATCACCGCATCCACATCTGCGCGGTCCCGCCCCAGCTGCGCCGCTGTCGCTCCGCCGAGGGAATGGCCGAAAAGTCCGATATTCTCCGTATTAATTATGGAATAGACGACCTCCGGTATTTCTCCTTCTGCGTTGCTTAGGATTTCATCTAGAACAAAATTCATGTCGGCGATGCGTAGCGCCAGCCATTCATGTGTCTTCCGATAGGTCGTCTGCTCGTCGCATTCTCCGTTTGTGATGCTTACGGCGTCATTTAGAAATTCCGTATTGACCAATGTGGTACTGCCGTCTGTATGGCTCGCAAAGAAAGCGTGATAACTGTGGTCGATGCTGCATACCACATACCCGTTGCCGGCGAGTTCTTCAAAGGTTGAAAGGTTACTGCCGCGATACCCGAACGACCCGTGGGAGAATACGAGGAGCGGGTAGCTGTCGGTGGCTGTCCCGGCGTTCGGATACCAGAACTGAACCGTCAGCTTTCTGTTTTCGCCCGTCTCGGAAAAGGGCTCGGCGCGGGATTCATCCACAAAGGTAACGCTTGTAGTATCGGTAGCATAGGGTCCCGTTGAAGCAACCGGCTTGAACTGCGGGAAGAGGATGCCGGGCAGGATAAGAAATGTAAACAGGACACACCCGTTCACGCAGGAAAGTATGGCGTTCCATCTCTTATATTCCTTTTCCATCCTTGGTTTTTTTATAAAATATATGCCGCTGAAAATTGCGAGAACGGCGAGTAGAACAAACAGCCCCATCCAGCGAAATCCCCACCAATAAGCCCCAGTCGTGAGGAGCAAGGTGAAGATGGCAAAAGCAGTGAGTCGGATGATATGCGTCACCTTCATCTGACGATTTTTGGTGACCATCCGATAAATAAAAACTCCGATTTGCACGCAAAGCGCAATAAGCAATGTGATGATTCCAAGCATAAGTGATACTCCCTTTCTGTCTGTTGTTTTGGCCAGTATAACCTATGAATTTTGACGGTTCAATAAATTGGGGGTAAGTTGCGTTTATCCGATTTAAGTTGCATTTTTTCTATAAACTAAAAAATATCATTGCAAAACAAAAGAACTTGAACCACGAGGGTTCAAGTCCTTTTGTCTAATTTGGATTTGGCGGAGACGGTGGGATTCGAACCCACGGTACGTTGCCGTACAACTGATTTCGAGTCAGCCCCGTTATAGCCACTTCGATACGTCTCCGTGTAGACTTATCTTTTTATTATAAT
Organism: Bacillota bacterium; assembly: GCA_023388635.1. Taxonomy (GTDB): domain Bacteria; phylum Bacillota; class Bacilli; order Desulfuribacillales; family Desulfuribacillaceae; genus JAEWFW01. Next base: position 14,763 of record JAEWFW010000037.1, on the reverse strand, counting down.
CTACTCACGTAGTGCAATCAAGTATGTATTGTGAAAAAATTCAGTAAGAACCCGTGCTCCAATTGAGTACGGGTTCTTAGGCTTTAGATAAGCTTAAATTTACTGGTTGCGTCCAGAAGGGAGCGCGAGAGGCTGAGGCTGGTCTCCGATTTTTTCGTAACATCGTTAGCGCGTAACGAGATGGCTGCAACGTCCTCGTTGATCCTGGTGACGTCATTGGCGCTATCGCTTGTGACGATAGCTACCTCGTTGATTGCTTGCATCATTTGGGTGATGGATTGTCGCAGCATCGTGGTGGTAGCATCAACGCTGTCAGTCATGGTGTTGACGTAAGCGGCGTCGTTGGCATACTGGGTGGCGGCGTCCATCAACATCGCGTAGTCACGCACGACGTTGTCGGAGAGGAAGACCATCATGCTTTCGGCGCTGTCGGCTAGGTGAGAGACAGAGGAGGTCACGCGGTCACTGATGCTTTGGATTTCAGCCACATTATTCTTGGAGTTCGCTCCTAGTTTGCGGATTTCCTCAGCTACAACGGCGAAGCCTTTGCCGGATTCGCCAGCTCGAGCCGCTTCGATTGCCGCGTTGAGCGAGAGAAGGTTAGTCTGTTCGGCGATACCAAGGATGGCCGTAGACAAAACTCCAATCTGCCGCACTGCTTCCGTATCTTGGATTGCCTGTTTAAGTTTTAGATTGGATTCTTCGATCATCGTGTCGGCGGTCTTCTTGGACGCTTCCATCGAAGTCATCAGAGCCATAGCCCGATCCTTAATAGCAGTAGCATGTTCGGCGCTTTCGGCGGCTTTCTGATGAAGGTGTTCCACCGCGATGTCGATCTCGCTGACCGAGGCACTCACTTCTTCGCTTGAAGCGGCTGTTTCTTCTAGACCTGCCGAGAGATCCTGCATGGTTCCGACCACATCTTGGACGAAACGGTCGGTTTCGCGCATATTGCCGACGATGGTCTCTGCCATGGCGGCGCTTTGGACGGAGACCTCGGAGACGTCGGTCAAGAGCGTGCGGATGGAGGTGTTCATACTGTCGGCGGAGCGGAAAAGGTCGGAAATCTCGTCGCGCCCAATTTTATCAGAGACCGCGATATCTCTACTGAAATCTCCAGTCGCCATAACGTCGAAGTGCGCGGCGGCTGCTCTGTGATTGCTTATAATAGAAGTACGATTACCGATGGAGCGATTGATGAACAGGTTACACTGGAAGAACTGCTAAAGCGCTCAGACATCATTTCTTTGCACTGCCCGCTGACGTCTGAGACAAAAAATCTGATTGGGAAATCGGCACTTGCTCTGATGAAAAAACACGCTATTCTCATCAATACAGCGAGAGGTGGCGTTGTAGATTCGGCAGCACTGGCTGATGCACTGCGGGAAGGAACGATTGCGGGAGCTGCTTGTGACGTGTTTGAAATTGAACCGCCATTGCCTTTAAATCATCCGCTCCTACATAGCCCCAATACGATTGTGACACCGCATATTGCGTTTGCTTCGAAGGAATCTATGGAGCTAAGGGCGGAAATTGTGTTTGAGAATCTTTATTCTTGGCTGAACGGGAAGCAGGTAAATCGAGTTTAATAAAATTATAATCGAACAAAAAATAAGGATGGATCATTATGTCATACAGCCCTAATTTGTCATCCGCGTTTAATAACACCAATATGCGCGGAAAGCATATTTCGCCATCTGGAATGTGTTCATTCTGTACGGAAGAATGTATAGTTCTCCGGGCAAATTATTCTTCAATGCAACACGGAGGATGATGCGCAGGGGCTCCCGGAGTTTGCCATCACGTATTCCGCAGTGGTAAGGGTAGACAATTCCTTGCCTATGTCAACCGTATAAAAATCAACACCATGGGTAGCACGATTGAAATCAATGCTAAAAGCACCGATCCAAAGGCAGCTAGTTTATTGTTCGTATTCCAACTATATCTTGCGAAGCTTAGAGTATAAATCGAAGGGAGGAGTATAAAAACAATTGTAATATAGTCCATTTTATTCTTCTCCCTCTGTAGAAATAATCGGTGAACTATCGAGCAATATGCCAGTGCGTCTGATGCGGAATTCGATCGCCGTAGTGACTTCTGCATTTTCAAACTGCTTGTTCCATTGATACGCTTCCCATTCCTGGATTGTTCCAAATTTCATAATACCGGCATATCCGAAATTAAAAACATCCGCACGCAATTCCTGGCATTTTTTTATTGTCTCGTCAAGTTCTGCCTTTATATGTTTTTCCACAGCTTTTTCCAGGATGGGTGCCAGCTTAGGATTCTCATAATTAATTCTGCTTTGTATGGCAAGTATGTCCCCCTCAAGTTTTATTTTTACGTCAATCACGGGTTTGTTATCCTGAGTTTCCACCTTTATTTGTGGTTTTCTTGCTAACCTTATCTCAACAGGCACTATCAAATCGGGCTTTTCAGGGTCTTGTATGGAGAATGTCCCTTTTTCTAATTCCCCCCTTGCCAATAGTGCTATACGTGTTTCCTGCCCCGTAAGCAATCCAACCATTGTATCGCCATCAGCAACGACACTTCCCATTAATTCTATTTTGTTTCCGCCTTCCCTTGGTAAATCGCCGGCATAGTAGCTTCTGGAAGGATTAGAATCATTTTGTTGCTGTGTTCTGCTGTCTTTTAAGTTCTCACCGCTATTTATCGCCCCGTAAATAGCAATCGGCTGACGGTAAGAAGATTTTATTGCATTATACATATCATTTAGAGTAGTTTTTGGGAAAAATCCTGTATTTTTAGATGCATCCATCAAAATTTCAAACTGTTTGCTAACGGTCGACTCAATATTTGAGCCAGCAGCTTCTACAAAATCCTTTGCACTACCCTTAGATACCACCACATATTCCGTCCGCCGTATTTCTCTGTTTCTAATTAATGGGGTAATAAACTCACCAACTAGTCCGCTTTTCGCCAAATCCTCAGAGAATACGATCGTGTTCGCATGGATAAAACTGATGTCTTTCGATATACTTATATTTGCCAGCGATACGCCTTCAAAAAATGTGGGTGCTTCTATTGTAAATGTTGTATACGTATTGCTTGCTAAGTTACCTTCGCCTTCGCCGCCATTCTTTGCTCCTTCACTTAAAGACGGGAGGAGAAAGGTAAGCCTCCATGTATCCGTGACTCCTTTATCTATCCCAATCATGGCGACAAAAACGAAGTCTTCCAGTTCATTTGCGTCAAAGCATCCCATAAGCAAAGGTATTATCACCATACATACGATAAAAAATGAAGTGAATCTACGCATGTTTCGTGTCCCCTTTTTTACCTCTTATTTTTGCAACAAATAACGCTATCATTGGCGGAAGAAAAAATAATGTCCAGCCATACATTCGTAAGCCTTGTATATAATCTGTAATTAAAAATGTGATGCTCTCCGGTATCATTGCAAGACTAAATAATACGATGGTCAAGGGGATAATCAATGGTCTTTTGTCACGTATTCTGAATATATGGCAGTATAGCATTAGAACCATATAAAACAGCACAGTTGAAGAAATTACCGAGCTTATATTCCATACAAACAGGAATATTGGTTCAAGTCTTTGAAAAAAAATACCATAATTAATTAGGGATGTCATTAAGTGCATAGGTGCTGTGATTTCCCGCCCTGTATAGTATGGAAATGACATCGTAAACGTAAGTATTACAATCGTTAAAATGATTCCCGAGATGGCAAAGCTTACATATCCTGCTTTCTTTATATGGTTTATACCTTGTAATGAGTTCGCAAACACAGCGACAATGATTAAATCGCCATAGGCAGAGCTTCGAAAAATCCCATTATATACAGTTGTTCCTATTCCATAACCAAATATAGGAAATAAATAGTGATAGTTATAGTTTTGGGCTGATAATATTAGTACAGTTATAAGTCCCAACAATAAAACTCCTGCAAAAAGTTTTGAAGCCCTTGCAATAGACTCCAGCCCAAGGAAAGCAGCAAGTACAAAAACACAGCATTGAAGCCCGATAATAAAACTAGGCGGGCTTAACGGCATAACATATATCATCAATACTTCTGCGAATTCTCTGGTATTGACAGATACTGTTATCAGAAGTATGGAAAGTAGCAAAAAGGAAAAAATGAAGCCTCCAACGCGTCCTAAGGCAAGATCATATGCTTCCATGATGTTTTTGCCAGGAAAGTGTTTCAGCAAAAAATACACAAACGTAAAGCCGATTGTAGCTGTGACCGCGGATATTACAGTCATATACCAGCCTGTTGTACCGACTGTTTTCATAATCATGGAAGGACTTGTGTAAAAAACTTTTGTAACCATTGTAATCACTAAAAGGCAAACAGCTTCCTGAACTCCGAATTTTCCTTCCCTTGTCATCGTTAGCTCCCCCCTTCTTTACGCTCTGTCCATCCTCTTGCATTATCCCCCTGTCTTTTTTTATTAAGAGGGTTCAAACTATCTGGGCGCATATTCTGTTTCCAGATAGGCAGCTTAATAATGGAATCCTGATAGGGCTTGGTTTTTGGTGCGATCGGCGAGAAGAAAGGCACACCAAAGGATTTCATACTGCAAGCGATTAGGCATACTGAAAGCAATGCCAAAGACACACCATAAAAACCTGCTAATGCTCCTGATAGGGTGATTACAAATCGTAGAATCCTGATTCCCAAAGAAAGCGAGTAATTTGGTATCACAAAGCTTCCAATACCAGTTACCGCAACAACAATAATTAGTATAGGACTAACAAGCCCCGCAGAAACAGCTGCCTGTCCGAGTATTAAAGCTCCAATGATACCAAGGGTGTTGCCAATAACGCCGGGTACTCGTATCCCACCCTCACGTATCAGTTCAAATGATAGCTCCAGCATTATTATTTCAAGAATTGCAGGAAATGGAACTGGTTCCCTCGCCTTTAGGAGGGAATCTAAAAGCTGCGAAGGAATCATTTCATGATGATATAGTGTTAATGCAATATATAACCCCGGCAACAACAATGAGATTAGAATACCGAGTATTCGTATAAGCCTTAAAAATGTACCATATTGCCAGCGCAGGAAAGAATCTTCTGAAGTATGAAGCAGGTGGAAGAACGTAACCGGGACAGCGATTGCAAATGGCGTTCCTTCACTAATTAGCAGCACTTTTCCTTCCATTAGAAAGGAAGCCGCCCTGTCAGACCTCTCCGTATTGATTACTTGTGGTAACAACATAAAGGGACGATCTTCAATAAACTGCTCAAGCATTCCATCCCCTTCGATAAAATCGGTATCAATGTTTTTTACCCTTTTTTGAACTTCTTTTATTAGTTCGGGATTTGCAATTCCTTTTAAGTAAACAATGGCACAATTAGCATGATTTGTTTGGCCGATTTGTACAATCTCTGTAATTAAGTTCTCGTTTTTTATGATCCTTCTCAAAAGCGATAAATTCGTTTTGACATTTTCCGTAAATGCTTCCTGCGAGCCCCGAATAACCGTTTCCGTTTGCGGCTTATCTATGCTTCTTTTCTCAAAGCCTTTGCTTTCAATTAATAGGCATTGATTGTTTCCATCTAAGAATAACCCGGTGACTCCATTTAAAACCTGCTTGATTATTTCGTTTATATCTCCCGTCTTTGTTATTTGGTTAATGGATATAACATTTCTTACGATATGGTCTAGAATGTCATCTTCATTAAAGTCTTTAAAATTTTCAGCATTCATAAGCTGGGGCAGGACAAATTGGTTGATAATATTCTTATCTACCATGCCATCCATAAATAAAAGACATGCATTGATTTCTCTCGCTACATTAAAATTCCTTATTACTACATCTTGGTTTTGTGGCATATTGAAGCGCTGTTTTAAGTATTCAATGTTTATCTGCAATTTACAGGATAAGTTACCTTCTTCCGGTAATAGACAGTTATTAGCTGCTTTTTTTGGTATATTCTCTGGTTTTTCCGATACATCTCCTGTATTTTTTGATTTCTCCACTGCCAGAAATGTTCTTCTAATTGTACGCCTCTTTTTTATTGCAAGATCTTTTTGATTTTTACAATACTGTTTACTTATTTCTTGTATACTGGGTTCTTTCATTTCATATTCTATTTCTTCACTGTTTCCTTCCAATAATTCAAAGCCTAGTTCAGGGTTTATAGGTTCTTTATACGCGAAAAGGTTTTTTATGCACTGAAACATTCTCCCCATAAAATCACTATCCTTGTCATTTTCGTTACTTAATATGTTTGACAACCCCATTAAGGATTATTCAAAAAGTTCCTAAAATAGTGCAGGGATTAGAGGAGGAGAAGCATCTTTGCAGATAGTTGTTTGTTTGCTATAATGGCGATACCAAATACGAGAAGAGTAGGTGAACTTCTATGAGAATCATCATTTCGCCGGCAAAAAAGATGAATATCGATACCGACAGCTTGCCGCATGAGAGTTTGCCACAGTTTTTGCCTGAATCAGAGCATCTTTTGCGCCGTCTGAAAGAGTTTGATTATCAGGCTTTAAAAGCACTTTGGCGCTGTAGTGACTCGCTGGCGGAGTTGAATTTCGAACGGGTAGGGAATATGGATTTGCAGCGTAATCTCACCCCTGCTATTCTGTCTTACGAAGGTATCCAGTACCAGTACATGGCACCGGCTGTTTTCGAAGATCGGCAATTTGATTACATTAAAGAACATTTGCGTATTTTATCGGGTATGTATGGAATTTTACGTCCCTTTGACGGTGTAGTGCCTTATCGTTTGGAAATGCAGGCGAAGCTCAATGGTGATACATACGAGAATCTCTATCAGTTTTGGGGAGACAAGCTGGCGCGGCAGCTCAGCAATGAAACTGATCTGATTATCAATCTTGCTTCCAAAGAGTACAGTAAAAGTGTTTCTGCCTATTTGCCAAAAGACGTTCGCTTTTTAACCTGCGGATTTGTCGAAGACAAGAACGGCAAACTCATCGAAAAAGGCACGCAATGTAAGATGGCGAGGGGAGAGATGGTGCGCTTTTTGGCAGAGCATCAGATCGAGGGGCCTGCCGGAATCAAGCAGTTCAACCGACTGGGATATATGTATTCCGAACAACATTCAAATGAAGATCATTTTGTATTCATTAAAGGAGAAAACATTACTTTATAGTAGGAGGAATCTAGTATGCTGGAACCTAAAACACAAGCACCTGATTTTACACTCCCCGACAAAGATGGCAAATTCGTCTCATTGTTAGATTTTCGTGGGAAAAAGGTGATACTGTATTTTTACCCTAAGGATAATACCCCCGGTTGTACCCGGCAGGCGAGTGCATTTGCCGACATCTATGAAGAATTCAAGGCACAAAATGTAGTAGTGATTGGTGTCAGCAAGGATAACATTGCTTCCCACCAAAAATTTGCCGACAAATACAGTCTGCCATTTATTCTGCTGTCTGATCCGGAGTTAATTGCCATTAAAGCATACGATGTTTGGCAGGAGAAAAAGTTGTACGGCAAAGTATCGATGGGTGTTGTCCGCACTACGTACGTCATAGACGAGAACGGCGATATTGAACATGTGATGCCTAAGGTAAAGCCCGATACGAATGCAAGTGAGATTCTAGAATATTTACGGTCAAAATAAATACTGTTTTATTTAAATATTGCCCCATATTATATTGCGAGTAGTTCTACTTATTTACATAGCGGAATCCTCGATGATTGGTAGTTCCTTTTGACGGTTTCACAGGTGTCTCATCTGTTTCACGGTCGCCGCCAATTCCTTTGAAGTCTGTTTTTTCTCTACTATATTCTTCGAGACTGCTCAACCCTTGCGGAAACATAAAAACATTGGCGGGGTCGTATTTTTGCTTGATTTTCTTTAGATATGTTACATGGCGTCCGTAATATTCACGTTTATAATGTAGAAGTTCCGCATAAGGGAAATTCACATATGAGCCTATCGTGAGTGGGATTAGGTGCTGGAACTGCTGATTTACCCATTGGGAATTAACGGGAGCAAAGCGGTTGTCCTCCCAAATGGTTTTTAGCCATATTATATAATGTGCTTTGCGGTGAAAAAAGGCGGTATCGTTTACACCAGTTTCCGCCACTTTCCCGCCTAGCGCATACATAGACAGTCCAGCAAAAACCGAACCTTTCGGGCGCTTCTGAATCAAGCCTACAATATTATTGATTTCGCGCTGATTGAAAGATCTGTAAACAAATCGGCTGGCAGATTGAAATTTTTCAAAAGCAGGGTACGAGCTGCCAAGTATAGTGACTGCTTCTAGGAAGGTTACGTATTGGATGTTTGAAACGGCTCCCGGCAAATTTAAAAAACTTTGAACCAGTTGAGTCGCCTCCTCGGACTCTCCGTAAAGAATTCCTCTCACCAGCATCGACAGACCGTCTGCTTCGGAATTGTAAATTCTTGATATCAAAGTGATTCGTGTATCTGCATTGCGCAGCCATTGCTGCCATGTATTTAGAAACAGCTTTTGCGTTTGCGCATCGGCGTGGCGGTAATCGATCTCAATCAATGTTACGTTTTCGATATGTGGGGGCAGCTTGAGTGTCATCGAAATGACAACGCCGAAATTACCGCCGCCTGCACCGCGACATGCCCAAAAGAGGTCCTCATTGCATGTGCTACTCGCTTTGATAATTTTACCTTCATAATTAACTAACTCAATTTCTTCAATGCTGTCACAGCCCAAACCGAAATATCGGCAAGAAAGCCCCCAACCGCCACCCAGTGCGTAGCCGGCGACTCCTACCGTCGGACAAGTACCGCCCGGAAAGGGATATCCTTTGGAAGCCACGTACTTATACAATTGTTGGTTTGTCACGCCACCTTGCACGCGCACAGAATGAGACTGCTCATCAAGCTCTATTTTGTTCATTTCACTCACATCAATCACAAGAACAAAATTCCCGTTTGAATATCCTTCGTAATTATGCCCCCCGCCGCGGATTCGCAACGGAATATTGTTTTGTCTTGACCATGCTACAGCGTTCGACACATCCTTGGCTGTCTGGCAATAATTAATGATTAGCGGACATTGTTGAATGGCGTGGTTCCAACCTTGTCTGTCTTCATTATAAGAATCATCGTAGGGTGTAACAATGCGACCACTCAATCCATCAAGAAAAGTAGTATCCATAAAAACTCCTCCTTTTTCCATCGTACACCTTAGCATATGTGCATTATGTTTAAGGAGTTCAAAGTCTATGAGGCTTTTAGAATTTCCGTTACGGAATTGGATTTTCTACTAAAGTTTTGGAAAGATTAAATATGATGAATCAGCCTGTCCAATTACATAATCATAGATTGAGCTTATGAATTCAGTGAAATAATACATTAATTGTTACACAAGAGATATGTAAAATATTTTGAAAATATCAGAAAGAGAATAATTTTCAGTTGACAAGTCTCTCATACGGGTTTAAACTAAATTCAGACACCCCCCCGGGGGTATAGTGGTGAGGTGATAAAATGGCACAAAAATTTAGTGTTACGGGAATGACATGTTCTGCTTGTTCAGCGAAAGTGGAAAGAACGGTGCAAAAGCTGGAGGGCGTTCAAGCTGTCAATGTCAACTTACTTGCAAACAGCATGACTGTGGATTATGACGAGCAAGTGATCAATGACGATCAGATCATTAAAGCCGTAGTCGACGCAGGGTATGGTGTCTCAGTTTTTGTCCGCGGTGCAAATCAATCGGCGGAGAAGACGCGTGATACGAATCCGCTGGAAGATGAATTGAAGCATATGAAGCAGCGTTTGATCGTATCTGCTGTTTTGCTAGTCCCACTGATGTATATCGCGATGGGACATATGATGAATTTTCCTTTGCCGGGATGGCTGCATGGTGCTGAAAACTCTCTGATATTTGCTTTCATGCAATTTTTGCTGGCGCTGCCGATTATATATGTCAACCGCAAATATTTTCAAGTCGGATTCAAAACATTGTTTAGCGGTTCGCCCAATATGGATTCGTTAATTGCAATCGGTTCTTCGGCGGCAATGGTCTATGGAATCTTTGCGATTTTCCGCATCGGTTATGGTCTCGGTCATGGCGATATGGAAATTGTACACAGCTATTCAATGGATCTATACTTTGAAGCTGCCGCGACGATTTTGACGTTGATTACTTTGGGGAAATTCCTAGAGACGCGCTCAAAAGGAAAGACTTCGGAAGCGATCACTAAGTTGATGGACCTCGCACCGAAGACGGCGACTGTCGTGCGTGACGGCGCAGAGCTGGTCATACCTGTAGAGCAAGTTGTCATCAATGATGTCGTACTTGTAAAACCCGGGCAAAGTGTTCCGGTCGATGGAGTTATCATTGAAGGAAGTTCGGCAGTCGACCAGTCGGCACTTACAGGCGAAAGTATCCCTGTGGAAAAACGTGTCGGTGACAAAGTAATTGCTGCGACAATTAACAAAACGGGATATTTTAAACTGCAAGCGGAAAAAGTCGGGGATGACACGACTTTGGCGCAGATCATCCAGCTTGTCGAGGATGCCAGTGCGTCTAAAGCGCCGATCTCTAAATTGGCAGATAAGATTAGTGGCATTTTTGTTCCAATCGTCATCGGAATCGCGATTATCGCGACGATTGTTTGGCTATTGCTCGGTCACTCGTTTGAATTTGCGCTATCGATTGGGATTGCAGTGCTTGTCATTTCCTGCCCATGTGCACTCGGATTGGCAACGCCTGTGGCAATCATGGTGGGTACAGGCAAAGGGGCTTCTAACGGAATTTTGATTAAATCGGCAGAAGCGTTAGAGATAGCCCATTCGATCAATACCGTTGTTCTAGACAAAACAGGAACGATTACCGAGGGAAAACCGAAGGTGACGGATATTGTCACAGCCGAAGGGGTCACAGAGCAGCACTTGCTGAGAATTGCCGCTTCAATTGAAAAGCCGTCAGAGCATCCGTTGGCTGATGCTATCATTGAAAAGGCAACAGAAGATGGTATTACATTGGCAAATGTGCAAGAATTTGACGCAATTTCCGGTCGCGGTATTGTGGCAAATGTCGAAGGGGAACAATATATTGCCGGAAACCTCGCACTAATGAATGAGCGGCAGATTGACGTTGGATCATACCGGCAAATTTCCGAATCGTTTGCCGATAATGGCAAGACACCATTGTACTTTGCCGACAGTCGGAAGTTAATCGGCGTAATTGCTGTTGCCGATGTGGTCAAACCGACCAGCCGCGCGGCGATTGAACAATTTAAGGCAATGGGCATCGACGTCGTGATGCTGACCGGTGACAATCAGAAGACTGCCGAAGCGATTCAGCGACAGCTCAATATTGATAAAGTCATTGCCGAAGTTATGCCGCAAGATAAAGAGCGTGAAGTTCGAAACATTCAGGAGTCAGGCAAAAAGGTCGCCATGGTCGGCGATGGAATTAACGACGCTCCGGCACTGGCACGTGCCGATGTGGGAATTGCCATCGGTGCGGGGACAGACGTTGCGATTGAGTCAGCCGATATCGTACTGATGAAAAGCGACTTATTGGATGCTGTAACAGCAGTACAATTAAGTAAAGCTACGCTACGCAATATTAAACAGAATTTATTCTGGGCGTTTATCTATAATGCAATTGGTATACCGCTTGCTGCCGGCGTGTTTTATGGCATTCTGGAATGGAAGTTAAATCCGATGTTTGCCGCAGCAGCTATGAGTTTGAGCTCTGTCAGTGTTGTAACCAATGCTTTGCGGTTAAAATTTTTCACACCGAAGCACCATAATGTTTCGGCAAGTAATCCAACAACGTCAACAACCACGCAGACACCAACGGTAAGCGTCGGCATGAAAGAAAATCAAACTACAATAACGGAGGAGAATGAACAAATGAAGAAGATTATCAAAATTAACGGTATGAGTTGCGGACATTGCAAAGCGTCAGTTGAAAAAGCGTTAAATGCTCTCAATGGAGTATCGGCTGAAGTCAATTTGGAGAAGAAACAAGCCGTTGTCAAGCTGACTGCCGACGTGGAAGATGCGAAATTAGCAGAAGTTATCACAGAAGCCGGCTTTGAGGTCGTATCGATTGAAGACAAGAAAGGTCTATTTGGGTAAGTAATGAAAGCAGATAAAGCGAAGGTAACGCGTCTTCTGAAAACGGCACGCGGGCAACTAGACGGACTGTTAAAAATGGTCGAAGATGACCGATACTGCATCGATATTTCACATCAGCTAATGGCGACACAAGCAATCTTGCGAAATGTCAACCGTGAAGTTTTGCAGGCGCACCTCGACTGTTGCGTCAAACAAGCTTTTGAAAACGGTGACGAACAGCAGAAGATTGAAGAAATCATGGCAGTTATGGATAAATTGACGAAGTGAGATGGATAAGTGATATGTTTGACAAGACAAATAGCATTTGGGTATGGAATTTGAGTATGAAAACGTTTATCTCGTTGGCGGGATAAACGTTTTCTGTTTGCACGCCCTTTGTGTAAACGAGATGCTTGCGGCTTTATCTTTTGTGTAGTATTCTTGTCAGTAATTTATTGGTTTGCGTGAAATAATTTTCTATGGCATTTGAGTAATTTAATATCATAATCGCTGGAATATCGAATGGAGGAGAAAAGCAAATGAAGTTTTCTGTATCACCGGATGTATTTGAAGTGCTTGATACGCTCTATTTAGGCGTGGTTGTTGCTAAAGGAATTGATAATTCTCTACCTGTGCCGGCGATTTCCCAACTGCTGCAAGAGAATATCAAACTCGTGGAACAACAGTTGGACGGAGTCAAGGTCAAAGAGACGGCGGAGGTACTGGGCTATCGACAGGCATTTGAGAAACTCGGGATGAATGCCAATAAATATATGAGTTCGATAGAAGCGATTTTGACGCGTATCGGCAAGAAAAAGGGCTTTCCCAGCATTAACACGATTGTCGATTTAGGAAATTCGCTTTCGATAAAATACCGGCTTCCGATGGGAGCGCATGATCTGTCGACTGTCGATCATAGCTTACAAGTGCGGTTTGCTGGGCAGGATGACCGCTTTTTGCCTTTCGGAGAGACGGAAATAGAGCAGGCAGACAGTAATGAATTGGTTTATGTTTCTGGACAAGATATCAGAACAAGACGCTGGATTTGGCGGCAGAGTGATATTGGAAAAATTACAGAAACCACTCGCGATGTACTGTTTCCGATTGACGGTTTCAGCGACAAGAATAAAGATGCTGTCTTAGCGGCGAGGGAAGAGTTGTCAAACTATCTGAAAGAAATCTTTAACTGTGAAATCACAGTTGGAATCGTTGATCGTGACAATCCAGAGTTTGATTTTTCGCTTTAGAAGGTGTCAATGAAATATGTTTCGTATTGGACTTAAAATTAACACAAGTATCGATTCGCATGTTGCGATATTATGATGAAACAGGACTAAACCAAGTATATTATGACTCTAGCTTGACTTTCTTATGCCGTTCATTTATAATTTAAAGTGGTAAAGCGAAAAAGTTACGGTTGGTATTCTGAACAATTTATTGTGTTTGCCTTATGAATTTGCTTGACTAAAGGACTGAAACGTAGGATTTATTGTTTCGTTATCGCTGGCATTTAAAGTTGCTCGGTCATCCACAAAATTGCTAATCAATTAGGTTTATAATCCTATCGGCTGACATCGTCTTTGAAATGGTGTCAGCCGATCTTTTGCTTTAAGCAACACGGAATGGTGTATCGGTATATTTGAGACAAAAGTTTGAAGATTAGCGAATGATTGATGCCATGAGTAGTTTATTTTGTATAAAAATTTGTGAAATATGAAAGGCGGTATTGGTTTTGATTGATGAACAGGTTCTTCACGGGTCGTTTGGAGTAGGCAGAATAGTCGATGTAGAGACCGATATTATTACCATACAATTTTCTGATCGTATCGGACAAAAGAAGTTTCAATATCCTGAGGCCTTCGAACATTTTCTGAAAATGTGCAGACCCGCGGCACAAGAAGATATCGAGCGGGAACTCGCTATTTTGCAAAAGTCTATCGAGGTAGAACGTCTGCGCAGACAAGAATTGCGGTTAAAGGAAGAACAACAAAGGCTGGTAGCCAAACCAGTGACCAAAAAGAAGCCGACTGCCAGAAAGCCAAAAGTCTCGATTACAAAAAGCAAGACGGCTGCAAAGCCAACTGTCGACGAATCTACCGTAGCGCAAAACAAGAAATAAATTACAGCACACTTTTTCTAATGCAATGTGATATTTTTTTGAATCTATGCCCTCTGTTTTCGATATCTACTAGGAGTCAAGCCAGTCGCCGATTTAAACATTTCGGAGAGACTGGTTTGTTTTTTTATGAAAAGAATTTCCTTTTTGGAGCAAAAAAATACCTTTTGGAGTTGTTGGTGAGTTGGATTTTCATTTACAATGATTATCATGATAATAATAATCATTGGCGATAGGGCTGATGTTTATAGCCGGTAATTATTTAGTGGTTGAACATTTAGCCTAACTAACTTGGTGCAAGCCTCCCTCCTTCTTAGGTGGGGGTCAACGCCAAGTAAATCATGCATTTGCAGTTCTAAAATTCAGATGGAGCAAAAGAATCTCCATCTGAATTAAGAACTTGCTTCAAGGATGGGAGGAGAATCTTTTGAGTCAAGAAGTAGTTGATGGAAAGGATAAACAGAAAAATTTTATATTGAACGATATGGTTCTCTGTCAAGAAAACGGACAACATAAACAGGGACAAATTCTCGTATAGTTATCCCGCGGTTGCAGCCTCATAATCATAAGGCGATTTCATATCGCAATGACCGTGGATTCGAGTCGTATTGTAA
>JAEWFW010000026.1 GCA_023388635.1 Bacillota bacterium | reverse complement strand
GTCCATGGCATATGCCGACAATCGACCAGGAAAAGGGCAAATCAACTAAATGTATCCTATGTGGTATGTGTGCAACTCACTGCGTAGCAGGAGCATTGCGTGTCATCCCTTGGAAAGACGTTAGAGCAGTTATGAAAAAGAACGGATATTCTTTCGCATAAAAATTAGGATGTTTAAAATAGAATGTTCATTAGCGTAAATGAGATGAACGAACGAGCGGTACAGAATGAAAAGGGAGGAATAACAAAATGGCAAAAATAACAGGTTGGACAGGTAAAATCCTCAGAGTCAACTTGACTACTGGTGCGATTTCAACTGTCGATACAATGAAATATAAAGATTTAATTGGTGGCGCAGGAATCGGTTACAAAGTTATATTTGACGAAGTTCCACAAGGCACACATCCACACGATGAAGCGAACAAAATCTACATCGGTGTTGGACCACTTACAGGTACAGGAGCACTTTGCAGTGGTAGAACAAACATCACTTCATTGCTTCCTACAAACCCTTACTTTGCAGTTTCCGATAGCCACATGGGAGGACAATTTGGTCCGCTTATGAAATTCGCCGGCTGGGATGGCATTATCGTCGAAGGAAAATCCGATAAGCCTGTATGGTTAAAAATCGACGAAGACAAAGTCAGTATCGAAGACGCTTCTCACGTATGGGGCAAAGGAACGATCGATACAACATTTGAATTGCAGAAAGAATTGGGTACAGAAGCTTGTATCGGTGCCATCGGTCAAGCAGGAGAAAACCTTGTTTACATGTCATCATTTGTTAACAGCTTGAACCACTCAGGCGGAGGACACGGAAGTATATTCGGTTCTAAGAAACTAAAAGCAATCGGTATTAAAGGAACAGGTTCAGTGCCAATCGCTGATGGCAAAGGACCAGAATGGGTTGCTTTGAACAAATATATCACAGACGATTTAATCGGTGCCAACAACCAAATGGTAGTACCAAGTACACCACAACCATGGGCAGAGTTCCACGATA
The DNA here is from genome assembly GCA_023388635.1 of Bacillota bacterium. GTDB lineage: Bacteria > Bacillota > Bacilli > Desulfuribacillales > Desulfuribacillaceae > JAEWFW01. The sequence goes on along the minus strand of JAEWFW010000026.1, from coordinate 43,223 downwards.
CTACTTCACGTTGGACAGCACAAACAGGATTGTTCTGGGGAGCTGCAAAACCACCGGTTGAGACAGGTATCTGCCCTCCAGGAGAAGGCGGAACAAACAGAGTCGGTTTACGTTCGCAAAAAGGATTCTTCGACCTTGGAAAACCGGCAGAAGCGCGTACGATTGCCATGGGTGGTTGCCATTCATGCCCAATCCGTTGCCAAAGCCGCTTGTACGTTCCGGAACTTGAGCAATACGGTTATGCACCATATTCAGCCAGTACATGTATCGGATACTTCGCACCTGGACAGTTAATGCCGAAGGGATACTCTGACGGTAAAGGCGGAGTTGAAAAAGGTAACACTGAAATGGCTCTGATTGCCAGATGTTTAGGTGTTCGTTTAGCTGACGACTACGGGGTATGGAGCAACTACCAATTGACTATGAAAGATTTCGCTTATTGCTACAATAACAACGTATTCGAAAGAGTTTTACCGAAAGAAGAGTTTGACAGCATTCCATGGCATTTAATAGAAGAGGGAGATCCACAGTGGATGATCGAATTCTACCGCCGCATTGCATTAAAAGAAGGTGAATTCTCTAAAATTGGTATGGGATCTGCATGGTTGTGGCAAGAATGGGATCTCGGTGAAAAATACCTCAACGATAAAGGTCAAGGTGTATGGTCGAAGCTTGGATATCCTAAGCATCATGCGAACGAAGCAGGAGCGCAAGTTGGTGCATTGATCAATACGCAATGGAACCGCGACTCGCAATCGCACTCTCATATGAACTTTATCGGTTCAAAGCTGCCGATCCAGATTCAACAAGAGATCGCAGAAGAAATGTGGGGACCTGGTGCCCTTGATGCACCAAATGATTACACGCCAATTAACCAAGGCAAGATTAACTTCGTGAAATGGTCAATCGACCGTAACATGTTGCATGACTCGATCACAATGTGTAACTACACTACTCCGATGACAGTGTCACCGTCGAAGAGCCGCAACTACAGAGGAGATACTGCTGTAGAAGCGAAATACTTCACTTTGGCTACTGGTATTGAAACGACTGAAGCAGATCTTGACTTAGCGGGAGAGAGAATTACGACATTGCACCGCGCGTTGACAGTCAAAAATATGAACACAATCGATATGCGCACAGAGCATGATATTATGCCTGAGTGGTTATTCGCGCCAGAAGGTGCAGCGGAGAAGCCGTTCACTCCAGGAAATATTTACATGGACCGTGAGGATATGCAGTTAGCTCTGACAATGTTGTATCGCAGTTATGGTTGGGACGAAAAAACTGGTGCGCCAACAAGAGCTTCATTGGAGCGTTTGGGATTGAAAGACGTAGCAGACGAATTAGCTAAATTAAATCTATTGCCTTAATAGTATAAAAAGAATGTAACAAAGTTTAATATCAGGTGGAGTTTTAACTCCACCTGATATTTATAAATTATGATCCATAAGCTGTAGAATTCTTAGCCCACCCCGTAGAGGAGCATGACTTGGCATTCTACAGCTTATGGATACAATACCATTAGTATCAACGAGATAGTTCGGAGGCGAATGACGTATGGCTGAAAAAAAAATGGATCACCAAGAACATGTCGATCAATCCACTGTGCATGCTGAGGAAAGCGTGAAGGAAGAGCAGGATATGAATCCGGAAACTTCCGAGGAAGAATTCGAAGAATTTGAGGAAAACGACGGGGAACTGACAATTGAAGATATTATGGCGCATCTGCAAGAAATGGAAGACGAGGAAGAGGAGCCTGTCGAGTTATCTCCTGCCGAACAAATCGTCGAATTGATTAAAGAGAACTCTTCGGAAATCCGTTTGACAAAAGAGGAAGAGTTTTATGATGAATCCTTTGGATTCGAGGAAGGTGCTGTAGAGCAGTATCTTGAAGAAATTCAGAATGATGAGCAGTATGCGGATATTAAAATGATCGAAGGTTCAAAGACGAGATATTTCTACTGGGAAGAAAAGATCAACACGAACTACGCGACTTTAATGGTTCGAGTCGAGGAAAAGGATCTAATCAGAATGATCGTAGAGACAGTTCGTGAACAAACACAAAGGTATCGAAGAGCTACAGCAATCAAGCTATTCACGGTACCGCCGTTCTTACTAAATCGCCAGCAGATCCTTGACCTGTTAGAGATGATCCAGCAACGGGAAGATTGTGCTGATATTGAACAGGTGGCAGCATCGACCGGCGCGATATATTTATTCTCTAATAAGTATATAGGTAAAGCTCTTGCGAAATCGCTTGTGGAATGGGATGAAGTTGAAAGATTTGAAAATCCGTAATAACTATCGATTGACAGACGGCTGTCATAGATGTATTATAATTTGTGACAGCCCATATGTTTTATTTAACATAATGGGTAAAGAATAGACGCATGACAGATGTGTAATATTAAATTACACTTTTTATAAGAAAATAAATGTGAAACATTACACCAATAAACGCATATTGCATTCATTGTGAAAATTCACTCTATATGATGACATATGTCATACTATTGACTATAGCAGCGTATGTTATACTACTGACTTTTTTATTTTGATCTTAATGTGAATAATTACACATAAAATAACGTAAAATTATTCATGTTATTGATAAATTACTACCAATACTATTTCAGTAGTCAGAAAGGAGAGGTAAAGATGTTAGAAAATGAGAAAAAAGGGTTTTTCGAGAAAACCAGCACTCGCCGCGTATTTTTGCAAACGAGTGGAAGAGGGATTACCGGTTTAGCTGTATCGTACTCCGTATTGAGTCTGTTCGGTTGCTCAGAAGTTCCGGAGGATGTCACAGGCTACGCGATCCCGACAGGTCTGTTGATTGCCGACAGAAGCCGATGCACGGGGTGTCAGCGGTGCGAAATGATGTGTACCGGTATCAATGATGGTGCCACAGGCGCGTACACGGCAAGGGTTAAAGTCAGTAGAACATTCAATTTGGGGGAAAAAGGACCGAATGACAATTATCGTAGAGAAAACGGTCATATGGGAACTTTCGTAATGAATCCTGAGACTTGTAAGCAGTGTAAAGATCCGGAGTGTGCCAATGCTTGTCCGGTGAAAGCCATTAAAGCGGCTGATGTGACCGGTACGCGCGTGGTTGATGAGAGTATCTGTATCGGTTGCGGAGCTTGTACGGCTGCTTGTCCATGGCATATGCCAACGGTCAGCCCGGCAACCGGAAAATCGACAAAATGCATTTTGTGCGGAGTGTGTGCAGAGCATTGCATTACTAGCGCCATCCGCGTTGTACCATGGGAAGATGTTAGAGCGGTATTGAAAAAGCACGGAAAATCATTTGTGTAAACAATAGGGGCGTATACTTAGAAATTAGAAAAAGTATACTTAGAAATTAGAAAAAGCGGAGTAAATAAGAGAAATATTCAAAGGAGGAGAAATACATGGCAAAAGTAACAGGCTGGACTGGTAAGTTGCTCAGAGTGAATTTGAGTACTGGAAAAATCGTGACGGAAGATACGATGAAATATAAAGATTTAGTCGGTGGCGCAGGTATCGGATATAAAGTTTTGTTTGATGAGGTGCCGCAGGGCACGCATCCGCATGATGAGGCGAATAAAATTTTTATTGGGGCGGGACCATTAACCGGAACAGGAGCTCCATGTAGTGGACGCACGAATATTGTGTCATTATTGCCTTCAAATCCATACTATGCTGTGTCAGACAGCCATATGGGAGGAAACTTCGGACCGTATATGAAATTTTCCGGTTGGGATGGAATTATTGTTGAAGGGAAATCGGATAAACCGGTATGGTTAAAAGTTGTCGATGATAAAGTCAGTATCGAAGATGCTTCGCACTTGTGGGGCAAAGGAACAGTTGAGACAAACTTTCAATTAACAAAAGAATTAGGTGACGGCTCTTGTGTTGCCTCGATCGGTCAAGCGGGAGAGAATCTCGTACACTTGTCATCGATCGTCAATAGCATTTCACATTCCGGTGGTGGACACGGAAGTATTCTCGGTTCTAAAAAATTAAAAGCAATCGCAGTAAAAGGAACTGGTGCCGTTGGTATTGCCGAGGGTAAAGGTCCTGAATGGGTAGCGTTGAACAAGTTAGTGACAGACGAAATACTCGGTGCCAATAATAATCACGTAGTGCCTAGTACACCACAACCATGGGCGGAATATTCCAGTCCTACACGTTGGACAGCACAAACAGGCTTGTTCTGGGGAGCAGCAAAGCCACCGGTTGAGACAGGTGAATTGCCTCCGGGACCGGGTGGATCAAACAGAATTGGTTTGCGTACGCAAAAAGCGGTCTTCGACTTAGGACCTGTAGCTGAGGAACGCACAATTAAAATGGGTGGCTGCCACTCCTGTCCGATTCGTTGCCAAAGTAACTTGTATTTGCCTGAATTAGAGCAATACGGAATAGCACCGTATGGAACAAGTACTTGTATCAGCTATTCCGCACCTGCTTCAGCAATGAATGGTAAATACTCCGATGGTGACACAAAAGGTAAAGTGGCTATGGTCGCCAGAAGCTTGGGAGCAAGACTCGCCGATGATTATGGAGTCTGGAGTAACTATAACTTACTGGGTAAGGACTTCCAGTATTTCTTGAAAAATGATATGTTTAAAGATATTTTACCGAAAGAAGAATACGAAAGTATTCCTTGGAATCTTTTAGAAGCAGGAGATCCGGCTTGGTTGCTTGAATATTATCGCCGTATCGCTTTCAAAGAAGGGGAATTTTCTAAATTAGGTATGGGTTCTGCATGGTTAATGAAGGAGTGGAATTTGGATCAGAAATTTGTTGACGACGCAGGTCGTGGCATGTGGTCGATCCATGGATATCCGAAACATCACTCCAATGAGACGAACGGACAAGTGGGAGCATTGATCAATATTATCTGGAACCGCGATTGCAACTCCCATTCTCATATGAACTTCATTGGTGCCGGTTTGCCGATTGAATTGTTGCAAGAAGTGGCTGGAGAGCAATGGGGATCACCTGCTGCATTAGATGCGCCGAAAGATTACAAGCCGATGAATATCCATAAAGCGAAATTTGCGAAATGGAGCGTTGACCGTAACTCATTGCACGATTCTATCACACTTTGCAACTGGATGTGGCCGTTAGTCGTTTCGCCGTCTAAGAGCAGAAATTATCGTGGAGATACAGCATTAGAAGCGAAGTTTTACTCATTGGCGACGGGAATTCAAACATCCGAGCAGGAACTGGATCTAGCTGCGGAGAGAATTACGACAATGCAACGCGCATTGACGATCAAGAACATGAACACAATGAATTTACGCCAAGAACACGACAAAATTCCAGAATGGGTATTTACGGCGGATCCTGATATGAAACCGTTCACTCCTGGAACTACAAAATTGGATCGTGATGATATGGAATTGGCACTCGACATGTTCTACGAATTATATGGATGGGACAAAGCGACAGGAGCGCCAACAAGAGCAACATTGGAACGCCTGAATTTGAAAGATGTTGCTGACGAATTAGAAAGATTGAAGTTGTTGCCGAAGTAAACTTCGCATAGTCATTGCATAGCGCCATGGCTGCCTGGAAAGTAGCTGTATAGCGATAGGGAGCGATATGCCTGTTTGGAAAGTAGCTTTTAGCACAGCAGTTTAAGAAGATAAAGCCTAAGGATGCAGCAATATCATTCTTAGGCTTTTGATTTTCGCTCTATTTAGTTGAAAGAGGATTTTTTATTTTTCCGTTCGAATCGCATCCAGCGCACTGATGTTCATCGCACGGCGCGCCGGAGAATATCCTGACAACAAGCCAATCAGTGTAGCGAATATGATAGCTGCTATCGATAACTCCACGGGAATGACCGACATACCCGCCGTACCGCTATTACTATATCCGAGAAATTCGACATTTGTATTGTTGAGAACATAGGATATTAAATAGCTAAAGGCAATTCCCATAGCTCCTCCCCAAAAGCCGATCATCCCTGCCTCCATCAAGAACATTTTCTTAATATCATCGAGATCGGCACCGATGACTTTCATCACCCCAATTTCCCTTGTCCGCTCGTTGATACTCATGATCATCGTATTTGTGATACCAATCGCCGCCACAAGCAAACTGATAGCGCCGATCCCACCAAGCACAGCTTGCGTCTGTTCAGAGGTCTCCTGCATTGATGTTAGGATTTCTGTGAGGCTGAATGTTTGAAATCCATATACTTCAAGGATTGACAGAACTCGTTCCACATTGCGGTAATCATCAACTTTTACCGAGATACTCTCGTACTTGTTCTCATCATCATTCTGTGCCTGAAACATAGATGTTTGATTGCTCGATTCATTCTCTTCCAAAAGCTTCTCAAAGGCTTGCATATTCATATAAACATTGTAATCGGAACTTCCCGATCCGCTTGCCAATTTGCCGACAGTTTGTACTTCATAAAGTTTTGTAGCGGACGTATCGAGAATACTCGTAAGGCTGATACGCTCTTCACCATATTTTGTATCCGATGTGAGCAGTACATCGGCAGTCATCATATTGATCAACGGTTCATTTACTTCCACTCCGCCAGTCATATCGACCCTGATCGGACCATTCATTCCACCTTGCGGTCCTCCGGGCATTGCCCCCATCGTATTCATTCCACTTCTCGAACCGCCTTGTCCCGCCATACCGCCCCTGCTGCCCATAAAATTACGACCGGAGCGTTGTGATGATTGGCTAGCCTCCCGAGGGTTATAGAAATTATTTTCTACACTGGCTCCAAAGACAATGACTTGAGCATCAGTATCCTCCAACAAACGCCCTTCTTCAGCCTCAAATCCGAAGGATTTCATTGTATCCGGTTCAATGCCAATCACAGACGTATTAGCGACATATCTTCCAGACACCATTCTCATGCGCAACGTCCGTATCGGCATGACTGCCTCTACATTGGGAAGCTGTTGAAGCAATTCCAACGCGTCATCATCAAGAGCAGGCGCCTCTACACCAGAAGAAGTCCTGTTTCCCATACTGTTAATTTCGATAACCGTCAAATCCCCCATAGAAGATATCTGCTCTTCCAGTCCCTGATTCATCGCGATTCCTAAGGACAGCATGACGACAATCGACAATGTGCCAATGACGACTCCGAGCATTGTCAGTACTGTCCTCGTTTTTCTGCGGATCAAATTGCCAACCGCCATTTTAATTAAGTCAAGGCTATGCATGGAGATCCACTTCCTCTAATTCCTTCTTTCTCTTGCGCCAGCGATAAATCAAAGCTCCAGTAATCAAAACAACAGCGACCCCAATTCCCGCATAATAAATTAGCTGGCGGTTAGCAGTGTCTTCGGCTGTTGCTCCCGTGCGATTAAAATTCGGCGGCATCTGAGCGTCTCCGCGCATACCGCTGTTTGCTCGCTCATCGACGTTAAAGGTGAATTCCCTCTCTACAGCATGCGTCTGATCGATTGCATCGATAAATTCAAACACCATTTTCCCGTTGAGCTCACCTGCTTGTGTCGGTGTGATGGAGACTTCATAGGTAGTCCCTTGACCGGCGTCGACGTTCCCGACGTATAAGCTGCGGTCAGATGTGTCAAATTCTCCTTCGAGGCGAATTGTCATATTGCGTATTTGCGCCCGTCCGGAATTATGGAAATCCGCCGAAAGTGTTACAGCATCTCCGATAACGCCGTTATTGGGAAGTTCAATCTCACCAACTGTCAGTTTGACCATTTGCATCACCGGTACCCCGATGGTCTCTTTGGTCGTATACACATTGCCATCCTCATCCTCATACTGAATATCCAAATTAATATTGTGTGTTTTAAATGCGGCGTCAATATTCGGGCGCAAAGTCATAAAATGTTGGGAGTTCGCTCCCGGCATAATCGATGGAATATATAATGTATTGCTTGAATTTACAGGAGAAAATATATCATCGGATGCGCCAATATTGACGATCATATTGCGAATCGTTGCGTTGTCATGTGTGTTTTGCAGCGAAAACTGCAAAGCAAAATCCTCTCCGGCAATGACATATTCTCGGTCAATTTTATAATGACTTACAATCACTCTAGGCGTCATCGATTGTTCTTCTTCCTCATCGGATTCTTGGACGAACACTCCGACATACTGGGAGAATGTCTGTTTCGTTGTCGATGTCTTTTGCGAATCAGACGATGTGGAACTTGATGAGGTACTTGAAGAATTATTGGTATCTATTTCATACTCCACTGAAATTTGAATCGGATAGTTTTTACTTTTTGTACCGTCTACAGCAAACATCGTCACACTCATCGCCTGGGTTTCCATCGGTTCTAATTGAGCAAATGTCTTAATCGGAGTCGTTTTGGGAAGAATTTCATTGCCGCCGTCAACGGTAATTTTCACATTCCTAGCTTTGTCTTCGCTGTTGTTAGAGATCGAGAAAGAAATGTCGAAATTTTCATCTACGGCAACTTCGTGATTCGGATATTGAATGTCATTGATCAATAATTGCACGTTGGCGCTATCGGAATCTTCTTTCTCTACGGGTAAATAAATCGTCGTGCTCGTTGAATATTGTTTGTCATATGGGTCCTTATATGACACTACGACCTGAAAATCATAAACACCGGAGGCAAGTTCCGAATCGACTTTTAAATCAAAAAAAACAGAGCCATTGGAATGACCGCCTTTTAATTGATCTAGTGTTTTACGGTCCTGGTTAATTCCCTCGGCAAATATTTTCTTTGTTGTCAGCCCGTCGATGCGTACTTCGATGTCTTCGGCAGCTAATTCCCCACTATTGTAAACTTCTAAAAACAGCCGATCTGTACCACCAGATTGAAAGGTTCCACCGGCAATGTTCTGCTCGCGAATTTCGATTTTCGGCAATTGTATGCTGTTTTCAACTTTTACGTGCATCGTGTCAGATGTAACCGTCATCAATTCTCCCGATATGGGATTTCTATATTCAACTTTTAAAGTCACCGGGTATACTTTAGCTGGCGTGTTAGCGGGGACTGTAAAATTGAGAGTCGCATTGGTACTCTCATTCTCTTCGAGACTCGATAGTTGCTTCTTGCTGATCATAGAATCTACTGTAAATGGCAATTCTTCCGATTTCGCCGCATCGTAGACTAATGATGCATAGATATTCGTCGCATAGATATTGCCGACGTTACGCACATTGAATGTCATCCTCACATCTGTCCCAGCTTGAAAAACCGGAACTTCCGATAGATTGCCAATAACGAGTTTGGGCGATATCTGCTCCGTACCCGTTTCAGCAAATGTTATAAACGGCAATAACAAAATAGACAACGAAAGAACACAGATTACATATGTATGTATACATCTTGCGGTGCGTCCTTCTCGCGCACATAGTTTCATACATTCCCTCCTGAATACTCTTCTTTAATAAGATTTCCATCTGAAATATATGCGACGTGATCAGCATAGGTCGCAACATGGTGGTCATGTGTGACGATCACCATCGTCTGGTTGTTTGCCTTTGTAATTGACAACATCAGATCGATGACTTCCTGTGTCGTCCGTGTATCGAGATTGCCCGTAGGTTCGTCGGCAAAGATGATTGGCGCATTGGTAACGAAAGCTCTGGCAATGCCGACCCGTTGCTGCTGTCCACCACTCATTTGCGACGGTTTGTGGTGTATATATTTCTCCAGTCCCACTGCCTTTAACATATCCTTTGCTTTCTGCTCCCGCAGTTTTTTCGGTACCTTGCGAAACGCCAAAGGCAGGCTGACATTCTCCATGGCAGTTAGTGTCGCCAGCAAATTGTAGGATTGAAAAATAAACCCCACATATTTTTGGCGAAACCGAGTTAATTGACGCTCATTTAATCTGTCAATTGGCTGACCATTAAGAATAATAGAGCCTTTTGTCGGTTTTTCTAACCCCGCCATTAAGTTCAGTAATGTAGATTTTCCTGAACCGGAAGTTCCCAATAGGCAACAAATAGAGCCTTTTTTGATGGACACAGAGACATCATTAATAGCAACGATCTCTTCTCTGCCTAATTGATAGACTTTTCGCAAATGATGTAATTGAATCGCTTGTTCACAGGCTCCCATATGTTTCCTCCCTTTCCCATTTAAAAACATCGTACCGCGCGAATGTCACATTTATGTCACAACCCAAAAGCCATTTATTACATTTTCATGACAAAAGTATCAAATTGTTTTCTTTGTAATAGTAGTTTGTTTCTTTGTCACAGGTAAATCGTTTCTTTGTGACATGCGAATATACAGTGTGGTAGAATTGAGATCGAGGTGATTTATTTATATGAAAGCACGTATATGGGAGATCGATTTTTTACGTATGACGGCGATTATGTTAATGGTTGTGTTTCATGCCGTGTACGATTTGCGGATATTTGCCGGCTGGGATATCAATTATAGCAGTGGTTTTTGGTACTGGGTTGGCAAAATAGCGGCATTGCTTTTTATGTGTATTTCAGGAATTAGTACGGGATTCAGCAGCAAAGGCGCAATCAAATCGGGAGTGAAACTCATAGCTTTTGCGATGGTTGTGTCATTGGCTACCTATGTAGTCTTTGGTGATCAATACGTGCGGTTTGGTATTTTGCATTTTTTAGGTACCTGTATGTTGCTTTATCCACTGCTCGTAAAGTTGCCTTCGTGGTTATTGGCAACCTTGAGTGTCGTTGTTGTATGGTTGGCGGGCGTAGTTGAGAAGATATTCGTCGATACCGCTGTTTTATTGCCATTGGGCATACGCTACAGTGGATTCGCTACGGTAGATTATTATCCGCTGGTTCCATATCTGGCTGTCTATATTTTGGGGATATTAATGTACAAACAGTATTATTACCGGAAAGAGAGCATCTTTCCATTCCAGTTCGATCATGCATTCGTGAGTTATATGAGCCGGCATTCTTTGGCGATTTACCTGTTGCATCAGCCCCTATTGATTGGCATCATTTTGTTAATCAAGCAAATAGTGAATTGAAATAAAATTATGTTACTCAGTCAGGAATTTATAGTAGGCGGGAGCATGGAAAGGGAGTTGTAAAACATGTCGAAAACAGTGTTAATTACGGGCAGTTCCAGAGGTATCGGCAGAGCCACCGCGACGCTATTTGCTGAACAAGGTTATCAGGTGATGATTCATTATCATCGAGCGGAGCGGGAAGCCTTAGATTTATATGATCAACTGACTGACAGACAATGCCATGTTGCTGTTTATCAAGCGGACATAGCTGATGGACGGCAGGTCCATCAATTAGTCGACCGGACACTAGAAATATTTGGCGGTATCGACGTGCTTGTCAATAATGCCGGCATATCACAACAGAAGTTATTTACCGATATTACCGAGGCGGAGTGGGACATGATGATGGATGTCAATATGAAAGCGATGTTCCACAGCTGTCAGGCAGTATTGCCGCATATGATACATAAAAAACGCGGAAAGATTGTAAACATTTCGTCAATTTGGGGGCTTACGGGCGCTTCGTGTGAAGTCCATTATTCAACAGCGAAAGCGGCTGTCATAGGCTTTACAAAGGCGCTGGCGAAAGAACTGGCTCCGTCAAATATTCACGTCAATTGTGTCGCTCCGGGAATTATCGTAACAGATATGAATGGATTTCTTAACGCTGAGGATATGCGCGAATTAGCGGCAGAAACACCTCTACAGCGTTTAGGGACTGTCGGTGAAGTGGCGAATTGCATATACTTTCTGGCATCGGAGCAGTCGGACTTTGTCACAGGACAAGTCATTAGCCCTAACGGAGGGTACGTTATATGAGGGTTTTGATAGTTGTTTCCGTAGCAGCAGAAAAACAGGCAGTGATCGAATCGCTGCAGGACGATGGGCGTTTTGACGTATGTGTTGCAGGAGTTGGTTGCGTTGCGGCAGCAAGCAGTACGTCGGCGCTCTTAGCAGGCAAGCAGTATGATCTTGTCATCAATTTGGGAATTGCCGGTGGTTTTGTCGGTAGAGCCGATATTGGCACGGTCGTCGTTGCCGACCGTATGGTTGCCGCCGATCTGGGGGCAGAGACAGCGGAAGGATTTATAAGTCTGGAGCAACTCCAGCTCGGCGATTCACAAATAGCGTCAGATGAAAAGCTGGCAGATCGCGTATTGCAGGCACTGGTTCGTAAATCTATTCCGGTGCAAAGGGCGGCGATTTTGACATTATCGACTGTCACAGGAACGGAGGAAACGGCTGTCAAATTGTCCAACAGGATGCCTGATGCTGTAGCGGAGGCAATGGAGGGGTATGGCGTAGCGGTGGCTGCTGTACAACATAATCTGCCGGTGCTTGAAATACGCGCGATTTCCAATGCCATAGGGAAGCGTGATCGCAGCAGTTGGCGGATTGCAGAGGCATTGGACCGCTTGCGCGAGGTTAGTTTGGTTTTAAAGGAGGTTGTATGATGAAAATCGCTATTTCACCGTGCCCTAATGATACGTTTATTTTTCATGCCTGGGTTCATGGGCTGGTTGCCGGTGCGCCTGCAATTGATGTGCAATACTCCGATATCCATGTTACTAATCAATTGGCGATGAATAAATCTACATTAGATATTATGAAAATTTCTTATGCAGCGTTGCCCTGGGTATTGTCGGAGTATGCGCTGCTGCCTTGCGGCGGCGCTTTGGGCAGAGGATGCGGACCGCTGATCTTAACGGCAGGCGATCAAAACACAAGTAGGGCTTCGCTAGCTGGTAAGCGCGTGGCAATCCCTAACGAACACTCAACGGCGTATTTGCTTTTTCGTCTGTGGGCGGATCAGCAGCTCGGCGCGCCTATCGGAGAGATTGTCGTCATGCCGTTCGGGGAAATTATGCAAGCGGTATGCGATGGTCGCGTAGATGCCGGGCTGGTGATTCACGAGGCGCGTTTCACATATAAGGCTTATGGCTTGAAAATGCTCGTCGATCTCGGAGAATGGTGGGAAACGGAAACCGGATTGCCGATTCCACTGGGGGCAATTATTGCTCGCCGCACACTTGACCAGTCGTCGATTGCACAATGGATTCGCAAATCGCTGCAATATGCATGGGCGAATCCTGACAAATCGAATCAGTACGTATTAGAGCATGCACAAGAAATATCGGTTGACGTAGTCAAGTCACACATTGATTTATACGTCAATCAATTTAGCGCTGACCTCGGCGCAGAGGGATATGCCGCCATTAGGCGGTTATTTGACATGTCTTCCAAAGCGAAACTGTTGCCGGAACTCGATTACGACACTTTGTTGTAAGCAATATAAAGTCGTCCCGAATTCGGAACATAGAAATTAGAAAAATATGGTTGACAGGACTTTCAGCTAAAGTTATGATGAATTTATAATGATTACAAATTGATCATAAATTTAACTTGCGATTGTTTCAAGGGGATTTTAAAATAACTTTTCTGAATGGGAGATGAGTCGTTACTATGGTCGAAGTTGAGCAGTTGATTACCATTTTACAAGAAAAGGGTATAAAACCGTCATTTCAAAGATTGAAAGTTTTGGAGTATTTATTGACTCAGACAGGACATCCGACGGCGGATGAAACTTTTATGGAAGTAATCAAAGTCATTCCGACGTTATCAAAAACGACTATTTATAATACCCTAGATCTTTTGCTAAAGGCTGGAATTGTCCGTCCAGTGACTATTGAAGATAATGAAGTTCGTTATGATACGATTATGAGCACACATGGACATTTTAAATGCGAAATTTGCCATGAAATTTATAATTTTTCCGTAGATATTGATCAAATAATGCCAGAAAAACTTGATGACTTCCACATAAAGGAGAAAAATATATACTTTAAAGGAGTCTGCGCTAAATGCGCGGATTTGCATAAGTCATAATATGCGTGTGGAGGGGCTGCAAATGACAGGGAATAGTAAAACAAGTAATAAAGCGAGTAATAAAGTAGGTAATAAAGCGGGCGCGTACGGATACTTTGAAGTTACGCACGATGTCAGTCAGTATACACGGGCGGCTTTTTTATCGGAAGTTGGTAAGAAAACGGATGTCTTTGCGAAATTTTCTATATTTGAAGGGCAGGATTCGCCGGACGCTGAACACGATCTGTGGGGATTTGCTGTAAGGTTTTATACAGAACAAGGCGACTATGATATGGCTGGCAATCATACGCCGGTATTTTTTATGCGTGATGCACTGAAATTTCCGGATTTAATCCGTTCGCAGAAGCGCTGTCCGGTCAGTAATCAGCAGGATTTCAATATGTTTTGGGATTTTATTTCTTTGTTGCCGGAATCTGTTCATCAAGTTACGATTCTTTTCTCTGATCGCGGTACACCCGGATCATATCGCTATATTGACGGGTATGGCAACCATGCGTTTATGTGGTATAACAAAGGCGGAGATCACGTATGGGTAAAATACCATTTTAAGACGGAACAAGCAATTAAGAATTTAACAATGGAAGAAGCCGGTGCATTATACGGGCAGGACCCCGACCATGCAGCCAGAGATTTATATGACAGTATAGACCAAGGGGATTTTCCTGCGTGGAAAGTCTACGTGCAAATCATGACGCCGGAGCAAGCGGAGACGTACCCATTTGATCCGTTTGATGTGACTAAGGTTTGGTATCATGCAGATTTTCCTTTGATTCCTGTCGGGAAAATGGTGCTGAACAGCATCAAGCAGGATCGCTTTACAGAAGTGGAGCAGGCTTTTGCACCTAGTAACTTTGTTCCTGGTATAGCGGCATCTCCCGATAAAATGCTTCAGGGAAGGTTACTCAATTGTCTGGGTACCGACCATTTACACGATCGATTCGGGAACAGTCATCAAATTCCAGAAGTCGATGTATCGCGCGTGTTAGCCAGACATGCACAGCCACTGGAAGAGCTGGATTTCGTGCAGGCTGGCGAGCTGTACAGGAGAGTTCTATCGGAATCCGACCGCGTTAAGCTCGTGCAAAACATCGCTGCACATTTAGGTAATGCGCAAAGGAATTTGCAATTGCGTCAGACGGCGATGTTCTACAAGGCAGACGAAGACTATGGCGCGAGAGTTGCCGTAGCACTCGGTATTCTAGTCGACGAAGTGCAGAAATTAGCAGCGATGACGCAGGCTGAGCGTGTAAAAGCGACATAGCGGCTAGGCAGCAGATTGGTCTTCTAACAACTTCTTGAATTCACGTTCTTCGTAAGGCTCCTTACCGGGAAAAGCAATTCCATCGAACACAATTTAATTCCACAGTTCCATTAATAGCACGATATCTTTGGATTGTTCGATATCGTGTTTTGTCAATGTTTTAAATATAATGTTCATTATCTGCCCTCTGAGTTTTTTCGCTTTGTATATAGTATAGCAAATAGACTGTTCCACATAAACCGAATGTTGTGGTACAATAATGGCGTCATATCATGAATGAAGACGCTATATCATGAAATCGACAATCGAACGGAGGGAATCGATTGATACATAATTTTGATGAAATGATTGACCGAAAAGATACCGGTGCGGTGAAATGGGATGGCAATCGCACCTTTTGCGGTGTGGATGATGTCATTCCTATGTGGGTTGCGGATATGGATTTTAAGAGCCCTCAGCCGGTGATTCAGGCATTGCGCGAACGTGTTGAGCATGGAGTATATGGATATACATCTGCCGGTCGCACACTGAAATCGGTGATTCGTGATTGGTTCGCCCGAAGGCATGGATGGGATGTCGATGAGCGGGCGATTTTCACCTTGCCGACGGTGATTTATAGTCTGACGCTGGCAATCAACGCGTTTTCCGATATCGGAGATCAAGTTGTTATTCAAACACCTGTATACCATCCATTTGCTCGCATTATAAAAGACAATCATCGGAAAATCATCAGAAATTCCCTTGTATATAACCAGGGAAGATATGAAATGGATTTTGCGGATTTGGAAGAGCAACTTCGCCATCCTAAGACTAAGATGTTGTTGTTATGCAGCCCCCATAACCCTGTAGGCAGAGTTTGGACAAGGGATGAGCTGACGAGGGTCAGGGAATTATGTGCAAAATACGATGTATTGATTTTATCCGATGAAATTCATTGGGATATTGTCTACCCGGGACATAAACATTTGCCAATCGCTTCGATCAGCGATGGGTTCACGCCATCTGTCATAACATTTGTGGCACCGACGAAAACATTTAATATCGCCGGTTTACATATTTCCAATATGATTATTACCGATTCGGAAAAGCAGCAGATCATCCAAAGGGAGATCGTCAGAGCGGGATTGAGCGATAACAATCTATTCGGTTTGCTTGCTCTAGAAGCGTCCTATCAATATGGAGAACCATGGCTGAATGAACTGCTTGTGTATTTGCAGGCGAATGTAAAATTATTGACGGAGTTTGTTGGACAATATTTGCCGCGTGTAAAACTGGTTCAACCGGAAGCGACATATTTAGCTTGGTTGGATGTACGTGACTTGGGGATGGACGATGCTGAATTACAGAAACGTCTCGCAGTGGAAGCGAAGGTCGCTGTACATATAGGAAGTACGTTTGGCGATGAAGGCAAGGGATTTCTGCGGTTGAATTTTGCTTGTCCCAGAAGTGTATTGGAAGATGCGTTACATAGGATGCGCCCTATTCTTGAACAGTTTGTCGACACCAATGTATAAATTTGTAAGATATGACTTAAAATAATCAGGAAGTTTGGGGGGAAATCCGTTGAATGTAAAAATTAAGCCCGTTGATAAACTAAAACTGTATGGTTTTAATAATTTGACGAAAACACTCAGTTTTAATTTTTATGATATTTGTTATGCAAAGGATCAGGATCAGCGAAAAAAATATATAGAATATATTGATGAAGAGTACAATGCACAGCGATTAGTTAATATTTTATCGGAAGTCGCCAATATTATCGGGGCGAATGTGTTGAATATTGCTAATCAGGACTACGATCCTCAAGGGGCAAGTGTGACGATGCTCGTATCAGAAAATGAAGTGATACGGGAAGAGCAAAGATCCGGCAAAACAGCGGAGAACGAGGCACCCGGTCCGTCGTCGAGCGATACAGAGAAATCCGAGGAGCAGCAGGATGCAGGGAATCCAGATCATGCGGCAAAAGATAGTGTCGTCGCTCATCTCGACAAGAGCCATATTACGGTACATACATATCCGGAGAATCACCCTGATCGAGGGATCAGTACGTTTCGCGCTGATATCGATGTTTCCACTTGTGGTGAAATTTCGCCGCTGAAAGCACTGAACTATTTGATGACGAGCTTCGAACCGGATATTGCCTATATAGACTATCGTGTCAGAGGCTTTACGCGTGATGTCAATGGTAACAAGCTCTATATCGATCATAAAATTAATTCCATACAGAATTTTATGTCAAATCACACGCGGGAAGCGTATGATATGATCGATGTCAACGTGTATCAAGAGAACATTTTCCATACAAAGATGTTATTGCGTGAATTTGACTTAAATCATTATCTGTTCGGAACAGATAAAAAAGACCTCTTACCGAGAGAACGCGGTAAAATTAAACAGCGGATCAAAAAAGAGATGTTGGAGATTTTTTACGGCAGAAATATCAAGTAATGCATGTAAGTAACCGTATGAATCGGGAACTCCCCAAAGCACTGCAAAGTGCCTTGGGGAGTTTTCTGCGTTTTATCCGTTTTTTTGTTTGGGATAGTCACCAATTTGTAGGAATCGTATATCTTATATAGTGGGTAATAACCTAGAGGGGTGAGGACATGTCCGTCATAAAAACGACAGAGGCAGATGTGCAGATGCTTGCGAGATTAATGAGAGCGGAAGCAGAAGGAGAAGGGCAGTTGGGCATGTTGATGGCAGGCAATGTCATGGTTAACAGAGTCCGCGCATCTTGTCTGGATTTTATAGATATTACTACAGTTCCCCAGATGGTTTTTCAATCTCCTGGGGGATTTGAAGCAACGCAGCACGGTTATTTTTATCAGAGGGCAAGGGAAATTGATATTCGGCTGGCACGTAAATTGATTGCCGGTCAGCGACATCATCCGGCAGAGTTCTCCCTTTGGTTTTTCCGACCGGATGGAGATTGTCCGCCGGAATGGTGGGGTCAGGCGAATACCGGGAGATATAAGCAGCACTGTTTTTATGCACCGCTGCCTGAAGAATGTCCGCAAGTATATACAGTGTTTTAGTCATAAACAACAATTAATTTTGAATTTAGGAGGATGACTATGTTTAATCAAGCGATGGTCTCATCGTGCTATCAGAGCAACCCATATGGTCAACCGACGGCAGGTATTTATCAGCAGGGACCGAGTATACAGCAAACGCCAAGTACGCAGCCAATACCGCCTATGCCGCCGAGTGGAGGGCGCATACCGCAAGTTCCCGCACCGGGTCAGTTGCCATTAGAAATGTCTTATATAGAAAATATTTTGCGCTTAAACCGAGGTAAGAGAGCCCGTGTCTATATGACATTTGAGGGAAGAACCCAAAACCAAGAAAAAGTGTTTGACGGAATTATTGAAGCGGCAGGCAGGGATCATATTATTATTAGTGATCCAAAGACAGGAAAACGCTATCTGCTACTTATGGTATATCTCGATTATGTCGAGTTTGACGAAGAAATTGCATATGATTATCCGTTTAGCGGAACCTCTTCATCTCCGTTTTATGGTATGTAAACATTGCCCTCCAGAGCACAAAAGTGAATCTGGGGGGTAATTTACTGGGTGACAATGTTGAATTTTTAGTAAGTAACGCGATTTTTTGTTATAATAACAACATGACAACGAATTTTTGATCGATGGAGGTTTTGGGATGGAGCAAGTACAGAAGGCAGTGATTGTTGGAGTCGATACACAGGATCAGCAAGATTTTGAATATTCTATGGAAGAACTGAGGGAATTAGCGTTTGCTTGTGATCTTGAAGTTGTCGGTCAATTGACGCAGAAAATGGAGCGTGTCAATAATTCGCATTATATAGGAACTGGGAAAGTAAAGGAACTGCTTGAAATAGTAGCCGATACACAAGCGGATATGGTGATTTTTAACGATGAATTATCTCCGTCGCAGATACGCAATCTTGAAAGTGAGCTGGAATGTACGATTATTGATCGGACAATCTTGATTCTCGATATTTTTGCCAAACGCGCGCGGACGAGAGAAGCGCAACTACAAGTATCGATAGCGCAGTTACAGTACATGCTGCCGCGCCTCGTCGGTTTGCGTGCTTCGCTGAGCCGCCAAGGCGGAAGCGGCGGTGTCGGATTCAGTAACAGAGGTCTGGGAGAGACGAAGTTGGAGCTTGACCGAAGAAGGATTGAAGGACAGATTTCTTCACTGAAAAGGGAGTTAGAAGTGCTTGTCGGTCATAGGCAGACACAGCGTAAATTACGCAAAAAGCAAGGCATCCCTGTCGTTGCCCTTGTCGGATATACGAATGCCGGCAAATCTACGTTGCTGAATGCCTTTATGGATACATACGGCAGTGATGAAGATAAGCAAGTATATGAAAAAGACATGTTGTTTGCCACATTGGAGACGGCTGTGCGCAATGTGACATTATCGAATAAACGCTCATTTTTGTTGACTGATACCGTCGGTTTTGTCAGCAAACTTCCGCATCATTTAATTAAAGCATTCCGCTCTACTTTGGAAGAAGTGAAGGAAGCTGATTTACTGATCCATGTCGTTGACAGTTCCAATGAAAATCATCAACACTTGATTGATATAACTGCTCAAACACTAGAGGAAATTGGCATTAAAAACATCCCAGTTGTTTATGCATATAATAAGGCAGACTTAGTTGATATGCAGATTCCCAGCGTGCAGAATGACAGCGTGTTCATGTCTGCCAAGCAGAAAATCGGCATCCATGAATTGACGGACAAAATCAGTGAATATATTTTTCAAGATTATGTTGATTGCGAGTTGTTGGTCCCATATGATCAAGGAGAGGTCGTCTCGTACTTTAACCAACATGCTAATATTATGTCGACTAGTTATGAGGAAGATGGAACGAAACTTGTGATGGAATGCAAACAATCCGATTATGAAAAATTTAAAAAGTATTTAGTTTAAAATTGGTAATAATTGTCACGGTGTAAATGGGTTTTAGCTTGCATAAACACTTCTCGGATTATAATTTGCTGCGGCAAATATTTTCGGGAAGTGTTTTTTTGTTAAATCGTGAACCTTTTTGCGATTTATTACGTCTATATAACTATGATAGAGAAAGTAGATTGATAGATACGAAAACAGCCATGATCTGGTCGCAGTAGACCCGGTCGTATTTTTATTATGTGACGGCTATAGGAAAACGTACTAGATGGGAGAGAAGATATTGAGAAATTGCAAGAGTTTACGAATTGCGGTCGTAGTAGTTTATGTGTTGATGTCCTCGGTGTTTGTTAACGGAAATGTGTGGGCAGCCACCAGTCAAGAAAGTAGTGTTACTCATCGTTTGCTAACGGAGGAACGTATCAGTGAAGGAACGATGCTGCGTAGTTACGAGCTTGGAGTGAATGGTCAATTTACGACGGCGAGGGTTATGGAAGTGGATTTAAAGAACCCGTTCGTCGAAATTCGTGCGATTTCCCCTGAGGGTGGTTTTAACGATAAGCAAACGGTTAAACAGATGGCAGAGCAAAGTGGGGCTGTTGCGGCTGTCAATGCAGACTTTTTCCGGCTTGATAGGGCTGCGGCACCGTTTGGATTGCATGTGGAAGAAGGTCAATTGCTGTCTTCGCCTGCTCATTTAGGTAATTGGCTGGGCTTTGGCATTGATAGCAATAAATTGGCGGCGATTGATAACTGGACTTTCTCAGGGAAAGTCATTTTAGGTGACAATTCCTATGAGTTGTTCGGTTATAACAAACCTGAGCATTTCCCGTGGTCAGGCAACAGCCATACGAATAGAATTAACATGTATGACAAGCATTGGGGCGAAGAGGTTCCGGCTAAATTTTTTGACGAGCCTATGAGTAAATTGATTGTCGAAAATGACCGGATCGTTGGTTGGGGTGATCCTAATCAATCTGTGAAAATACCGAACAATGGTTATGTACTGGCCGCAAACGGCAACGGTGCGGCGTTTCTTGAGCAATATGCAGTGGTCGGCGAGCCAATAGCAATTGATTATACGTTGACTCCTGATATTGATTTGATGACAGCGGTAGGAGGACATGCGCTTTTAGTAGAGAATGGGCAGCCGGTTCGTCCGCTTAAAGTGAATATTGCCGGGAAAAGTGTCAGATCGGCAGTTGGGACAGATGCGCTAGGTGAGACTGTTTATTTTATCAGTGCAGATGCCAGTAAATCGTTAACAGGTGTGACGTTAGAGGAATTATCCTTGTTTATTTCACAACTGGGAATTTACAAGGCTGTCAACCTTGACGGTGGTGGTTCGACAACTGTCGTAGCGCAGAAGCTCGGTAAATTTGAGCATGAGATTGTCAATCCTCTAGTATATGGTGTGCAGCGTAAATTGCCAAATGCGATTGGCATATTTAATACGGCACCGAAGTCAGATCCCGATACGATTTTCATTCACGGTGCACCGGGGGTATTGTTAGGTTCAGAGACAACATATAGTCTGTCAGGGTATGATAAGCATTACCATCCTTTGAAGATTGAAGCATCTGATGCTAATGTGATTTGGCAAGTTTCTGATGCCGAGCGTGCGGAAGTAGCTAACGGCGTCTTAAAAGGAAAGAAGCCAGGTGAAGTGAGTTTGCAAGCTGCTTATTTAGGTGCTCAAGTTCAGCAAACAGTCAAGATATACGGCAAAGAAGATATTGAGAATATTAAGATAATTCCTGAGCGAATTGCGTTGCTGCCGGGGCAAAAAATTGCATTGCAGACGGAAGTGACGATGAAGGACGGCAGAAAATTGCTCAGTGGGGCTGAGACGGTTGAATGGCGTGCGAATCTCGGTCATGTAGAGAACAATGTGTTCTATGCCGGCGAGCAAGAGGGTACGGGGACTTTAACGGCAGTGATTGACGGTATTGTCACGGAAATACCAGTTTACATCGGCGGAGAACGGGAAGCGTTTTTCACATTCCGCGATTTTCAGACGGTGAGCTTCCGTGCACATCCGGAGACATTACAGGGAAGTTTCGAAATGCAGAATGACCCGCAATTTATATATCGCGGCACGAATTCCGGCAAATTGACGTATGATTTCCGAACGGATCATTTACCGGAATGGACGGCACAACCTGGCGATGATGTGCGGATCGCGTACGGACAGTTAGGTTCAGGACAGATTGCTATGGGTAGTGACACGCTCGGAGTATCGGCATATGTGTACGGCGACGGTAGTGGTTATTGGTTGCGTGCGGAAGTGCTTGATGCCAAAGGTGCGCTGCATTATGTCGATCTCGCTGAGCAGGTTGATTGGCATGGCTGGAAGCGTGTACAAGGGCAGATCGATCAGCAGTATCCGCAACCGTATGTTTTGCGCAGTATATACCTTGTGCGTCATGCGGATCGAGTGTCGGACAGTGCTCCTCTGACAGGTCAAATCTACATCGACCATGTGGAAGCGATTAAAGCGGTTACAGATAAATCGGCATTGGCAGCACAATTACTGCGTTTAGAAATCAATGGTGTGGAATTTGAAAATGTGACAGAGCGCATCGCGCGGGTGAATCACGAGTATCCGGCATTGAATATGAGAATGATTGGCTATGCTTGGCAGCTCGCTCTGGCGGAAAAGGAAACGGCGAAGGTACGCATTGACGAGCCGGAAGATGCCGGAGATTCCGTATACCAGTTGGGTCGCTGGAATCCTAAAGAAAATCAATGGGATTTGCTGCCGGCAATGAGAGATGCCGATAACAAACAATTAGTCTTTTCCTTGACGCATACAGGCAATGCAAACGATATCTATCAATTATTTTTGACACCACGGTCGATGATGGGGTTTGTCGATTTACAGAATCATTGGAGTAAAATGTATTTGCAAGACTTAGCTGCCAGCGGTATTTTCCAGGGATATACGGATGGGACCATACGACCGGATCAGTCGGTGACAAGGGCGGAATTCGTTGTTTTACTTGAACGAGTATTTGGCAGTGATCTCGCAACAGCGAATTCTGTGGCTGGTCAGGGAGCGGCAATTCCTCCAGAGGAGCGCACAATGTTCCAAGATGAAATTCCTGTATGGGCGCAAGATGCTGTCGCCGTTGCCGACCGATTACAGATTGTTCGTGGATATGAAGACGGTACATTTCGACCACAACAGAAAATTAATCGCACGGAGATGGCTGTGATGATCGGCAGGACGCTAGAGATACTATCGTCGTCAACGCCGTCCGAAGATAATGGAGAAGGGCAAACGAATCAGCAGGAGCAAGCTGACCGGCAAGAACAGGCAGGGCAATTTCTCGATGCCGATCAGATTCCCGACTGGGGTAAAGCACATGTAAGCGATATGCACCAAAAGGGGTTGATTACAGGGCATGAGGGATTTTTCCGCCCCAATGCCAATGCGACCCGAGCAGAGACTGCCGTCATCTTTTGGCGCTATCTGAATGAGATGTAGTTTTCACTATAAAATTTCATAAAAAATATATTGACAACAAACCTACGTTCGATTATTATTAAATTAATAAATAGAACATAGGTTTGTTTGGGTTTCGGATAAATTGCCGGATATGCCGGAGGGAGGTTACAGTGATGAATGTTAAAGTGAAAGTGTGGCGGTCTATGTCGAAGCGGCAACGGTATCTATTGCTGCTGGCGATTGCTACGTATCAACAACAAAAGCGGGCAGAAGTTGTCTGCTAAACAATATTATCTGCATTAGAAAAAGTATCGCCGTATCGGCTATCTCTATAAATGGGAGACGGACAGCCGTTGGCGATACTTTTTTCGTATTGTTATTTTGACATTTGTCTAGCTTGTCGTTATGGTTGCACAGATTCGGCGATTCGCACGAGTTCTTGGGAAATCAGATTTCCGCGCCCCATGATCGAGTAGAACATCGCATCAGTTTCCCAGTCGATATTTCTGTCGACTGTCAGTACGGCATCCAGCCCATTGACTTTTGCAGGTGCAATCTCATAATCGGTGGCAATGGAGTATGCAGTTTCTTCGTCAGCAACTCGTTGATGGAAGACAATAAAGTCGTCAGGATTTTTTGTTTCTGCGTTTACAAAGTAAAGCGATATATATTTAGTATTTTCCACTTTACCGTCGTCATCTTTGTAGAATTCTGCCCGGTCAAATTCATATCCTTCCGGTAAATAGTCCGGCAGGATGACAGAAAAGCATGTGTAGTCATTGAGTTTGCTTAAGTCGTTGACGATCAGAATTCCGTCTTCATCAGAGTCAAATTTTTCATAATCGGCTTCAGGCAGCAGTGATTTCATGTACTCCTCGAGAGATTCAATAGGAGTTCCGTCTTCCATGTAGAATTGCTGTTCCCCGGCATTTCGATCGAACATTTCTATTGCTTTTCCGTTTTCATCAAACAACTTGCCCGCAAGGGAATCAGGGAGAGGTCGTTCTGACGGCATTTGGCTGATTTCAATCCGACCAGTTGAGAATGTGCGGATTACGTTGTCGATCACGTTTTGTGCAAACGATGTTTGTGTGAATAAAACACATATTGCTAAGACGGCGGCTGTAGAAGATAAAAGAACGTACTTTCTGTTGGATTTTTTGTTTGCACAGTTGTTAGCGTCATGCTGCATTTCGATTCTTTGTTGTATTTGCTCCCAAACCGCTTGCTTGTTGCTATGTTTGCTGAAATCCTCCGATGCGATAGATTTACTGAATTGAAGCAACTCAAATGCTTCGTCGAGATTTTCTTTGCCGTTGTCATTTTGAGTGTCGTTTAAAGAGCAGGTTGGTTTTGCTCCGTTTTCAGTGCAATAGTTATCCAGTTGTTGAGTGAAGAAATCTTCCGCTTTCATTTTGTTTTTCATAGAACATCCTCCTTTGACATTTCATTTCGCAATTTCTTTACAGACCGGTAGAGAGTGACGCCGACATTTGTCTCCGACATGTTGAGCAAAGCGGCAATTTCTGTGTTCTTGAGGTTGGCACCAAATTTGAGGGCAATGATATTTTGCTCCGTCTGTTTCAATGTCGATAGAGCAGCCGCCAGGGAGCGATTCTGTTCAGCAGCCAATGCCAAACCTTCTGGTGTGTCGCTTCCGGCGATCAGATTTTTAATTGACTCGATAGAGAATAGTTTGCGCTTTTTCCAATAGCGAAAATGGTCGTTGACTGTATTTTTGGCGATGGCAAACATCCACACATCAAGCTGTGCTTTGTCCTTGTTGTAGGTGTTTATTTTCAAAATGATTTTCTCAAGCACTTCACTTGTCAAATCTTCTGCTAGGTGCTTGTCACAGCAAACGCGGTAGTATATATAGTTATAGATTTTTGCGTAGTGTGATTCAAAGATGGCGGTTGCCATTGCCTGGCTGACATCTTGGTCACCTGAACTTACCTTGTCAATCGCAGGTAAGGCGGTGCTGTGGGACATGGTATCATCCTCCTTTTTCGATTGAATTTTACTTGATCAAGCAATCATATATTAATACGTCGTTACGTCGATTCCATTACAGCGAATATGGAAACAATCATATAGGGCGTATAGATTCTTGTAAATGGGGAGAATGTATAATCGAAGCTGCCGTTGGTGAGATTTAAGCCTGCGAGCATTGAAGTGTGGACAAACTGGTAGTATAATGGATAAGAATACTAAAATATTACATAAAGGAGAGATTACTATGACAGTTGCTTCTCGTGAGGAAAGAAAGAAGAAGGTTATTGAAGTTCTCAACAAAGCGCGTTCTATGGAATTGCAAGCGATTCATCAATACATGAATCAGCATTATAACTTGGATGACATGGATTATGGTGAATTGGCTGCCAATTTGAAATTGATAGCGATTGATGAGATGCGCCATGCAGAGGCGTTTGCTGAGCGCGTTAAGGAGCTTGGTGGAGAGCCGACGACTGAATTAGCAGGTCCGATTGTTAAGGGGCAAGATGTGCAAACAATCTTTTCTTATGATTCGGAACAGGAAGTAGAGGCAGTCGACGTTTATAACCAGTTTTTTGCGGTTTGTAGAGAAAACGGCGATAGCATTTCAGCAAGAATATTTGAGACGATTATTGATGAAGAACAAGAGCATTTAAATTATTTTGATAATATCGGCGACCATCTTGAGAAACTCGGAAATACGTTTTTGGCTAGAATTGCCGGAACGTCCGCAGATACTGGTGGCACGACAAAGGGATTCACAATTAAAGGAAATGCGGAGTAGTCATTACGTCTTCTATTAGGAATATACAGCGAGCAAAATACAGCAAACAGGCAGTGTTGACATCAGATTCCATCTACATGCAACACTGCCCTGTTTATTATTTTGCACCTGACTAAGAACTTGCTTTAATAATTGCTTGCGACGAATTCCCAATTTACCAGATTCCAAAATGCTTCGACGAATTTTGGTCGCGCATTGCGGTAATCGATGTAGTATGCATGCTCCCATACATCACAAGTGAGTAGTGGAGTTTGTCCCGCTGTCAATGGCGTAGCGGCATTGCTTGTGCTGACTAAGGCGAGGGAACCATCGGTATTTTTCACCAACCATGCCCAACCGGAGCCGAATGTCGTAACAGCCGTTTTTGTGAATTCTTCTTTAAAAATTTCGAAAGAACCGAAGGTCGCTTCGATTGCTTCTGCCAATGCGCCCGATGGCTTGCCGCCACCGTTAGGAGAAAGGCAATTCCAGAAAAATGTGTGGTTCCATACCTGTGCCGCGTTGTTAAATATGCCACCGGATGATTGCTTGACGATTTCCTCCAGCGGTAAATTTTCAAATTCTGTACCAGGTATTAAGTTATTCAGGTTTGTCACATATGTCTGGTGATGTTTACCGTAATGGAATTCGAGTGTTTCTGCTGAGATATGAGGCTCCAATGCATTTTTTTCATAAGGTAATGTAGGTAGTTCATGTGTCATAGTCATTCTCCTTCGCTTTAGAATAATAATTACCGCTATTCTTGGGAATAGGTTTCTCTTTATCTTAATTAATGATTCGCTTATATGTCAAATAATTACCAGCAAACGGTCGAATATTCTATTATCTTTACCGGTAGGATCAAGGCACTTAGTGATCGGACAACATAGCGACCAGATAAAATAACGATCAGATAAAATAGTGATCGGACATAAGGGGTGCAGCATGAGTCATTTTTTTGCGTACTTATCGAGGATGAAATTAATTCAGCGCTGGGGTTTGATGCGCAATATACATACAGAAAATATACAGGAGCATAGCTTGCAAGTCGCTTTTGTCGCTCACGGACTGGCGATGATCAACAACCAAGTGTTTGCCGGTTCGGTCAATCCGGAACGCATTGCGACGTTAGCGATGTTCCATGATACGAGTGAAATTATTACGGGTGATCTGGCGACACCGATCAAATATTTTAATCCGGAAATCAAACAGTCATTTAAAGAGATTGAACTAGTCGCCAATAAGAAACTACACTCGATGATTCCGCAACCGTTGCAAGCTGCCTACCGACCGTATTTTTTCAATGAACCGGCAGATGAGGCGCATTGGCAATTTGTAAAAGCGGCAGATAAAATATGTGCCTTTCTTAAATGTGTCGAGGAAATCAAAATGGGTAACAGTGAGTTTATCGAAGCGAAAAATAGTATTGAAGCAGAAATACGCCAATTTGAAATGCCGGAAGTAGCCTACTTTATGGAGACGTATGTCGATAGCTTTCATCTGACATTGGACGAATTACAGTAAGATGAAATTACAGTAAGATGAGATTGCAAATTCGTGGAGGGATAGTTATGGGACAGGATGTGAAAAATCCGCAGTATTGGAATGAGTTGTGGAAACAGCATTTGATACTGGGCGAGCGTAAATCTGTAACCGTCGAGGAAAGTATCAAA
Organism: Bacillota bacterium; assembly: GCA_023388635.1. GTDB lineage: Bacteria > Bacillota > Bacilli > Desulfuribacillales > Desulfuribacillaceae > JAEWFW01. Next base: position 15,357 of record JAEWFW010000026.1, on the reverse strand, counting down.
AATAGCATTGAGCGTTGGGAAAAACGGGCGAAGCCGTTCGCGGAAAATGTTTTAGGAGATGTAGGAAGTCCGCGGGTTGTTAAGATTATCGATTGGATGGAAAAGCAGGGTGTGCAACTTGACGGAAGTTCCGTATTAGATATCGGCAGTGGACCGGGCGCATTCACGATTCCTTTTGCCCAAAAAGCGGAGCGGGTTGTGGCTCTGGAGCCGGTTACGGCAATGGCAGATATCTTGCGCGAGCAAGTCGAAAAATCGGACTTGCACAATGTAGAAATTGCCGAAGAGCCCTGGGAGACAGTGAATATTCAGGACAAGCAGTGGGAAGAAGCGTTTGATCTCGTTTTCGCGTCCATGGTTCCCGGCATCAGTGATATGGAGACGGCAGAGAAGGCGATTCGCAGTAGCCGCAAATACTGTTATATCAGCAGCTTTGCCGGAAAACGGCAATTTCAGGGAGTCGTCGATTTATGGCCGATCCTGTTTGAACATGAGCAGTCGAACCATCATCTTGATATTCAATACTTGTTGAATATCATATATACCCAAGGGTACGCGTTCTCGCTCAAGGTTTGGCAAGAAGATAAGCAGAAGCAACTTTCTGCTGAACAAGCCTATGACGAATTACTCAAGCAATTATTGATGGCGATCGATGAGAAAGTCGCAGACACATTCCATCAGCAGATCGATATGATGGAAAGCAAAATACGTGACTATATTGACCGGAATCTTGTCGATGGGATGTATACTTATAAATCGACAGTCAGGTTGGCAGCTATTTTAGTCGAAAAGTAATCTCCATGAAACGATGCATAGATATTTTCCGCGTGGCAAAAATATGAATATGAGAAAAATCATTCATATTATAATGTTGTCGTTGCTTGTCACGGTCATGTTTGTATCAACGGTCAGTGCGGATGATATCTATACTGTACAGAAAGGAGACTCGCTTTGGAAGATCTCTGTGAAATATCAGATCGGTCTTTCGGAAATTATCAATGCCAATCCGCAGATTCGAGACCCGCATTGGATATATCCCGGTGATAAAATTACCGTCCCTACAATTGATTCAACCAAATCGATTGAGCAGCAAGTAATTGATTTGACGAATCAAGAGCGGCAGAAGAACGGATTAAAGCCATTGGCTGTGGACTGGGAAGTGTCGAGGGTAGCGCGCTATAAGTCGGTCGATATGCGGGACCGCAATTATTTTGCCCACCAATCGCCTACATATGGTTCGCCATTTGATATGCTTTCTGCATTTGGCATTCAGTATCGCAGTGCCGGTGAGAATATTGCGGCAGGTCAGAGAACCGCCCAGGAAGTTGTCAATGCGTGGATGAACTCCCAAGGTCATAGGCAGAATATCCTCAATCCGGGATATACGCATATCGGGGTAGGGTTTGCCCAAGGTGGAAGTTACGGTTATTACTGGACACAGATGTTTATCTCGAAGTAGAGAAGAAGTAAGCCAATGAATGCAAAGTAATTCGATGAATGTAAAGTAATTGGAGCAGGTACATGGATCATGGATTGTGAAAAGGAACAGCCCGGACGAAGCATATCGTCCGCGGCTGTTCCTTTTTTGGCTGTGTTTTTACCTACGTAAGCAAAATTCTCATAGCAAAAAATTCTCATTTAAAGTAACGCAAATAATTCCTCACCCTAGTAAATGGTCGAGCAGCATCATCAGAATGAATCCTCCGATGAATGACAATGTAGCCAATTTTTCATAGCCATGTCCATGGGTTTCTGGCATCAGCTCGGAAGAGACGACGAACAGCATGGCGCCTGCGGCAAATGCCAGGGCAAACGGCAATAAACCGGCAGCAACACTGACGACGGCATATCCGAATAGAGCGCCGATCGGTTCGACGAGTCCGGTGGCAGTTGCGATGGCTAGGACTTTCCAAGGCTTTATACCTCTTTCGCGAAGCGGTGCCGCGACTACAAGTCCTTCGGGAGCATTTTGTGCAGCGATGGCGACGGCGATTACTAGCCCAATGCCGATTTCTTCACTGCCGTATCCCACTCCGACAGCCAGTCCTTCGGGTATGTTATGGAGAGTGATGGCAATGATCATCAATAGCGCTCGGCGCCACACTTTGAAATCTTCGCCATTAGCGTGCATTTCCCCTGGGTGAATATGTGGTATAAATGTATCCACCAGCGTCAGGACGAAGACTCCGGCGATGATGCCACCGACCGTTTCCCAAATCGAACCGATTTCCAAGGCTGGAAGAATCAAACTAAAGCAACTTGCCGCCACCATTACGCCGGCGGCAAATCCGAGCATTGTGTCACGGACTTTATGAGAAATTGTTTTTATAAATAGGATAGGTAGTGCCCCGATCCCCGTAGCTAACCCTGCCAGTGTACTTGCGAGTAACATTTCAAGCATACGGATATCTCTCCTTTCGTGGACTTTTAACTTTAGTTAACGAGAAGTCCTCACTTCTATTTCGAGTTTTTGCTTATAAAATCCTTTTAATTCAGATAAGAAGATGCAGGAGATAGATTCAGGGGGCTAAAGTAGAGGCAGGTCAAGGGAGTTATTATAGATGCACAAAAAAATAGGAAGTACGCATACTGCCAAATTACAGTATAGGGATACTTCCTTGGGAAGGTGTGGAGTTACGAAATTGCGTCATTTCCTCTTTCGTTTGTGCGAATGCGGATCGCTTCGTCAATGGTGGAGATGAATATTTTTCCGTCTCCAACTTCACCTGTAAATGCTTTTTCGAGAATACTTTTTACGATTTGTTCGACTTGTTCATCAAGTACGACCAATTCAATTTTAATTTTAGGGAGAAAGTTGTAATCAACCGGTGTTCCCCTGACAAATTCTTTCCAGCCTTTTTGATTTCCACAACCCATAATTTGTGTAATGCTTAAACCATTGATATGCAGTGAACTCAATATTTCTTTAATATCTTCTATTTTTTCCGGACGAATATAGGCTTCGATTTTTCTCATTTTAACACCCCCGTGGTATATTTTGGTCTATCAATCCATTCCATTGAATGCAGGGTAGGCAGATTCGCCGTGCTGTGCAGCATCAAGTCCAAGATCTTCTTCTCTGGAAGTTACGCGAATGCCATTTGTCACAGCCTTGGCAATACTCGCGGCAACTAAGGTTCCAATGATAGCGATTACGATTGTAATGCCGATGGCTGCTATTTGACGTAAAAGTAGATCGACACTGCCAAAGACGAGACCGTCCCAGGGAGCGGCGGAATTAATAGCTGTTTTGGCAAATAACCCGGTGGCGATTCCACCCCAAATTCCGCCGATTCCATGACATCCGAAGACGTCAAGCGTGTCGTCATAGCTGAATTTCTTTTTGACGCTTGTGATGAAAAAATATGAAATAGGGCTAGCAATGGCTCCGATGATGATTGACGACCAAATTGGCACAAAGCCGGCTCCGGGAGTAATCGCTACGAGACCGACGACGAGACCGGTTGAGGCACCGACTAAAGTCGATTTGCCATTCTTAATTTTCTCGATCAGTGCCCAGGATAGTAATCCTGCCGCTGCGGCTAAATTCGTTGTCGCAAAAGCGTGTATTGCGAGTTCATCGGCAGCTAATGCGCTTCCGCCGTTAAAACCAAGCCAACCAAGCCATAGCAATGCAGCGCCTAGGAATACAAACGGAGCATTGTGGGGGTGATACGTCGCTTTTTCGTGATTTTTGCGTTTGCCCAACAGAATTGCGAGTACGAGGGCACTGACGCCTGAACTGATGTGCACGACATTACCGCCGGCAAAATCGACTGAGCCGATTTGAAACAAAATGCCACCGCCCCAAACCATATGTGCGAGTGGATAATAGACAATCAGTGACCAGATGGATACAAATACAACAAGGGAGGAGAATTTCATCCGTTCTACGACAGCGCCGGTAATAATCGCAGGAGTGATGATTGCGAACATCATCTGAAAGATTGCGAAAGCGAGGGTGTTTGGATATGGTAAGGTCGCATCAGTGAAGCTGTCGAAATTTAGACCAAACCATTTGAAATCTCCGATTACGCCGCCAATATCTCCGCTAAACGAAAGCGAAAAACCGATTAATACCCATAGAATGGCAGCGATCCCGATGATAATTACCGAGGACATCATGGTGTTAACTACATTTTTCCGCTTCACTAGACCGCCATAGAAAAATGCCAATCCGGGTGTCATGATAAATACGAGGGCAGACGATGTTAAAATCCAAGCAACATTTCCGTGGTCCATAATAAAATCACTCCTTTTAGAATTTTTGCACTTATCATGTGATGTTTTATTACGCGATAAGTGATGTGTGTGTCTTATTTGTTATTTTAAGGCAATAATAAGTGAAAATCAAGAGAAAAATTTAAAAAATAAAATTTTATGTTAGAATATATTACACGAATATTGCAGATAGGGTATGGAGAAGCATAGTAAAGCTGTGAAATAGTAAATACTAACTATTTATCAAAATAGTGCCGATGATCGTTGCTATTTTGTCTGATAGACGTGATATAATAATGGTAAATGACGTAAATAATTTCTTTGCATGTTGTGATGTAAATAATGGATACCAGATAAGCAAGTTTTTGCCGAAAATTCGGACATATTAAGTTTCAGAGGTGGACGCTTGTGAAGAACATCGAAATGCTTGAATTGCAGGAGCAGGATATCGTGCAGCTTAGAAATCTATTTTTAGAATGCAACGACTATTTTCAGCTAATCGACGGTGTGCCGGTCTGCGGATGCCGTGCCAGTACAGAATATGAAATGGAAGCCGTAAATCAATATCATAAACTTCGCTATGGTATTTATCTCGATCAGCAGATCATAGGAAGTGTGTTTGCCGTGGAGCATTATCGGTATCCGGGGGAATTTACGATTACGTTGCTGTTGCTGGCGCCTGCCTATCGAGGTATGGGCTATGGCAGAGCGGTCTATGAACAACTGGAGGGACGAGCCAAACTAGGTGGATTTACAAAGATATTGGTCGGCGTTGATGAGATCAATGCTGATGCTTTGAAATTCTGGCAAAGTCATGGATTTGTCGATACAGGAGAAAGACAGAATTTGCAGCATGTGACGCGGTCAGGGGCGATTATCTATTTGGAAAAGGTGCTGAGGTAAATGGATTGGTCGGGCACTATTAATTGGATATTATCGATTGGGTTTACCATGACGATTATATTGACAGCTGTCATTATCGTTTTGGAAAATCGGAATCCCTCGAAAACAGTCACGTGGTTGGTCGTACTGTATGTATTGCCAATCATCGGATTTGTCATTTATATCTTTTTCGGCAGAAATTTTCGCAAGAAAAAGCGTTTTAAAGGGAAAGTAAAAATCAATCAATTGGACCATACCATAGAGCAGGTCATTGAGACGCAAAACCAAGTACTCAAGCAAAAGGATACATTTCTGAACGAGGAGTATTATTCAAAAAAACGCTTAATTAATTTATTGCTGCAAACGAATCAAGCACCATTCACTTTGAACAACCAGGCACAAATATTGACAAATGCCGATCAGAAATTTGCCGCCGTATTTGCGGCGATTGACCAAGCGAAGCATCATATACACATCGAGTATTTTATTATAAAGGATGATGAAATCGGCAATACGTTCCGCGACCGCCTATTGATGAAAATCAAGCAAGGCGTACAAGTGCGCATCATATATGATGGCGCCGGCAGCTGGCGGCTGGATGTCAATGGGGAATATTTTAAACCGCTGATGGATGCTGGTGCCGAAGTTCATTGCTTTGCACCGATTCGCATTCATTTTCTCAACAGTAAAATTAACTATCGGAATCATCGGAAAATTATCGTCGTAGACGGCGAGACAGGCTTCGTCGGAGGAATTAATATCGGTGACGAATATCTCGGACGCAGCGAGAAATTTGGCTTTTGGCGTGATACGCATTTGCAGATTAAGGGAGATGCCGTATATTTTTTGCAAAATATTTTTATTGAAGATTGGCATTTTATTACCGGTCAATATTTAAAGGCAGAGTGTTATTTCCCTCCCCATTGCCATGTCGGGAATCAATTGATCCAGATTGCCGCCAGTGGTCCTGACTCGGAGTGGAATAGCATTATGCAATTGTATTACGCGACCATGGCGTCAGCAGAAGAGAGAATCTATATTATCTCGCCGTACTTTATTCCTGATGACAGTATTCTTATGGCATTGATGACGGCGGCTTTGAGTGGGTTGGATGTGCGGATTATTATTCCTAATATTCCTGATCACCATATTGTCTTCTGGGCAACACAGTCATATATGGCAGACTTGTTGCAAGCAGGTGTTAAGGTGTATCAGTATAAAAAAGGATTTGTACATGCCAAAGTGATGATGGTTGACGGCGTTGTAGCGTCCGTGGGAACGGCGAATATGGACATCCGCAGCTTTCAGTTGAATTTTGAGGTGAATGCGTTTTTATACGATAAACAAATTGTGGCGCGGCTAGAAGAGGATTTCATGAAGGATATTGCCGATAGTCGGCTAATTACATATGAAGAGTATCAGGAACGTCCTTTCTTAAATAAAGTAAAGGAGTCTGGTGCGCGCTTGTTATCTCCGCTACTATAGGGGCATATAATTTTAAATGATGTTATAGCTGTCAATAGATTGTTGGAACATACGAAGGAGGAAGACATACAAATGGGAAAGTCAGAATTAACGAGACCGATTAGTGCAGAAGATGTAGAAGAAATACGCGGCATTCAGATTGATATGCGGGATTTTTCATTAGCAGATGGGCTTGCGGTTCTCGATATAGGTGCCGGAGGGAATGCAGTCATTTTTCAATGCTTAAAACAGGACATCTTCGGGTTGGAATCTGCCGAAGAAGAGATAGATGTAACCAAAGATAAAGGAATTGAAGAGCTTGTCGGCGCGAAAATCCATTGGATTCAAGGGGATGCGCGGGAAATGCCGATTGATGATGCGCAATTCGATGCCGTCACTAGCTTTTTCACGTGCATGTATATTCGTGATCCCGAAGACAAGCAGCGTCTCTTCCATGAATGCTATCGAGTTCTGAAGGATGGCGGCATGCTGTATATGTGGGATTTTTCGATTAATACTGATAAGCAGGTTTTCGTCGGGCATATGGATATTCATTTGCATGATGAAAATGTGATATCCACGTCATACGGCATTGGTGGGGAAATGAAAGAGCAGACGGTCGATTCGTTAATTGAGTACGCGGAGCAAGCGGGCTTTATTTGCCAAGCACGCAATTTGCATCATCCAGATTTCTATTTGGAATTCCGGAAGGGGGACAATCGACATGAATAAAAGGCGCTGGATCGCCGTCGCCGTTTTTGTGGCGTTGATAATCATGCAGGTGATGACGCACGATACCTCACCTAACACAAGTATATATTCGCCGTCATGGAACAGCGGATCGTCATGGAACAGTGGGGTGTATCAAGAGGGAGGCATAGACCAAATCGCTTTGCTTGAAGCCAAAGGAACGATTATGGAGAGCGAAGAAACCAGTATGTTCACGAGTGTCGGGTATAATCACCGCATGTTTTTGGAGCAATTGGAACAAGCGTTTTCCGATCCGCTGATTAAGGGCGTTGTACTTTACGTCGACTCTCCCGGAGGCGGCGTGTATGAAAGTGATGAGATCTATGCAGATATCGTGCAACTGAAAGAGCAATACCAAAAGCCATTTGTCGTATATATGGGCAAGACTGCCGCGTCGGGCGGATACTACATTTCTGCACCGGCTGACAAGATTATTGCTAATAAAAATACAATCACCGGTTCCATTGGCGTTGTCATGAGCAGCCTGAATATTAAAGGGTTACTCGAGAAGTATGGCATTAAGGATCAGACATTTGCCAGCGGAGATAATAAGACGATTATGTCGCCATATCAGGATATGACCGAGGAGCAAGTAGCAATTATCGAATCTATTATTGATGAAAATTATCAGACTTTCGTCGATATCGTCGCAAGTGGCAGAAATATGGATCGTTCTCGGGTATTAGAGATTGCCGACGGAAGAATATACACAGCTCTGCAAGCACAGCAAGTGGGACTGGTAGACGAAATTGGCGATTTGGAAGATGCATTTGCGGCGGCTGCCGACTTGGCGGGTGTCAGTAATCCGACAATCATTAATTACGAAGGAAACGATTGGATGCCGTTTGGTGGGTTGTTCGGCAAACTGTCGTCACTTTCACGAAATATCATATATGAAAAAACAGGGATTCAAGAAATAGTACCGACATATGAGACACCGTCTTTTATGTACCTTTGGCAATGGTAAGGGGGGCGGAACATGAATGAAGAACAACTGCGTGAAGATGAAGAGCAATTGCATGCGGAACAATCGAATGAACAACGATTGAATGCACAGCCATTGCATGAACAGCCAATGAACGAAGAGCGATTGAATTCGCAGTCATTGCATGAACCGCCACTGAACCAAGGATTGGGTTCACAACGATTGCAAGAAGGATCATTAAACGAGCAACCACGGCACTTGCAAGTGAATCCAGTCAATAATCCCAGTCATCCGGTCAATGAGAGGCAGCAATACAGGCTTGCAGGTTTTTGGACGCGTTTGCTCGCCTATGGTATCGATATCATTGCCATTGCCAGCATCAGTTCGATCGTAGTGACATTGTTTCACACGATCACTAACGTAGACCTAGATCGCTTCGCCTGGTATGGTGTAAGTGCGGGAGCCTTGGGAATCGTCGGCTTTACGTATTTTGCGGTGCTCACTGGGATATGCAGCCAGACAATCGGTAAGATGCTCATGGGTATTCAAGTTGTCCGTCAAGACGGACGTGCGATGGATTGGACGACTGCTTTGATTCGCGAAGTACCGGGACGGACCATTTCTCAGCTTTTCGGAAGCTATATCGGCTATATTTGGATCGCGTTCCATCCCGATAAGCGTGGATGGCATGATATGTTTTGCGATACATACGTCGTATATTGCAATGAGATAGAAGGTCGCAAATGGATTACCATGGCTATAGACAACGGGAAATATTAAAAGTACCTAAATACTGTTAAGAAAATCCTTCCACTTTCCGATACTATAGGTAGCCAGAAAAAATATCCGTTCTATCGGAGAAGGAGTGAAGGGAATCATGAACGTAACATCAGCTCAGACACCAGTGGGTGCTTACAAAGAATACGACAAGGAAGTCGCGGATAGTCGGAAGACACAGCAACAAGCCGTTGATGATAAGCAGAAGGTAAATTCACCAGCAAATCAAAAGGATACGGTAGAATTGACCGGTGGCACAAAGCAGACGAAGGCGACATATAGCAAACCGGATTATGCAACGATCAATGCATTAAAGGCGGAAAGTGACCGAGCTACGAATCAATTACGCCAGTTGGTTGAGCAACTGTTGAAGGATCAAGGAAGTTCATATAATGACTTTGTACGCGGAAGACTTTCCAATGCCCAGATAAAAGTGGATGCAACTACCCAGGCAGAGGCACAAAAATTAATTGCCGATGATGGACCGATGGGAGCAGAGGCAGTCAGCAACCGCATTGTCGATTTCGCCATTGCCATATCTGGTGGCGATCCGGCACAATACGATAAATTGAAAGCCGCCATTGAAAAAGGATTTGGCGAAGCGAAGAAAGCTCTCGGTGGAGAACTGCCTGACATATCGAAGAAAACATACGATCTCGTTATGGAGAAATTAGATAAATGGGCAGGCAAAACTTCTGAGGAATAAGTATTGAAAACATAGTAAGACAGTTTCGATTTCGGGAACTGTCTTTTTTTATGCTTTTGTGACTGTAGCGACACCATTTTGCCGCTATATGCATCACTTATTGGAAAAAAGGACAAATTAAACGATATTCAAATACGGCGTATAAGTCGGTAGCCGGTATACAAAAGAAGTAGGTGAAAGTATGGAATTGTGGGCAGAGCTGGCGATTGTACTCGTTAGGATTGTGACAATCTTACCATTGGCGATTTTTATGGTCTTATATATGGGGAAGCATTCCATCGGGGAAATTCCCGTATTCGACTTCTTGATCATGGTCGTTCTGGGAACAGTCGTCGGGGCTGATATTTCTGACCCGAATATTCATCATGCCCATACTGTCGTGGCGATCGTATCGATTGCAATTTTGCAAAGGGTCATTTCTAAGCTAGTCATCAACAATCGGAAAGTTGGAAAGGTTATGACCTTTGAGCCGACAATTATCATGAAAGACGGGCAGTTTCTAGATCAAAATATGAAGCATATCCGTTACTCCCTCGATAATATTTTGCAGATGCTGAGAGAAAACAATATTTTTGATATTTCCGAAGTCGATACGGCGATGATTGAAGCGAACGGCAAAATGACTGTCTATCCCAAAGATACTCAGAAGCTATTCTTTTTCCCTGTAGTTGTGGAGGGCACTGTCTACGGGGAAACCCTTGTGTCACTGAATTTGAACGAAGAATGGCTAGTAAAGCAATTGGCGGATCGTGGTGTATATGACATTGCTATGGTATTTTATGCGGCGGTTTCGGCAGATGGACAAGTGCGAGTATCGTTGAAAAATCATATTGTACCGCAAATCACGAATTTGCGGCATTAAGGGTTTTCTGTAAGGTCTTGTATATTTGTAGCACCTAATAGATCCCCTCTGAATAATATGCCTAGATAAAGAGTCATATATAGGAGGCTTGATTAGTTATGCTCTACAAGATACAAGCAGGCGATACGCTCTATGCATTATCGCAAAAGCATCAGATCACTGTCGATGAAATTCTTATGGTCAATCCACAAATTCTACATCCCGATTATGTGAGTATCAATCAGACGATTATCATTCCCGTGGAAACACAGCAAATCGTTGCTCCCGGAGACAAATATGGGTATGATGAAATGGAGCAGGATATCAGAGCACTGGTAACCCGTTATCCGTTTATTGAATTATTTACAATCGGTCAATCGGTCGAAGGAAGAAATTTGTACTTACTCCGCATTGGCAGGGGAACAAAGCAAGTTCATTATAATGCAGCTTTTCACGCTAACGAATGGATTACGACGCCGGTGCTGATGAAGTTTCTCGAAGACTATGCGGAAGCGTATGATAGTAAGCAATTGCTGAACGGATATGATATGGAGTATCTGTATAATACGACCAGCCTCTATGTCGTGCCTATGGTCAATCCCGATGGCGTGCAATTGGTCTTGCACGGTATCGATCAATCCAATCCTCGATACAGTGAAGTCCTACGCATTAATAACGGATCGCACGATTTCAATGGATGGAAAGCCAATATCCACGGCGTCGATCTCAACGACCAATTTCCGGCGTATTGGCAGGAAGAGTTTGATCGCAGGGGAGTAACGGCACCGGCACCGGCTAATTATCCCGGACCGGCACCGTTATCAGAGCCGGAATCGCAGGCAATGGCTAATTTTACGAGACAACATAATTTCCGTATGATCCTCGCATATCACACCCAAGGAGAAGTGATTTTCTGGGGATACCGCGACTTGGAGCCGCCAGAAGCGGAATCACAGCGTATTGTGCGCCGGTTTGAGCAGCTAAGTGGATACCAGCCGATTCGTTCGGTCGATAGTGACGCCGGTTATCGCGATTGGTACGTTTTAGAGTGGCGTAGACCGGGATTTACTGTAGAGGTGGGACGCGGAGTCAACCCATTGCCGATCAGTCAGTTTGCACGAATTTACGAGGATAACATCGGAATTTTAATTGAAGCACTTATTTTGTAGGCAAACATGCAAGCATTTATCTTAAGAGTGTAAATTAAAAGTACTTATTTTTGAAGCAACGATTGGCGAAAAACAGGAGAATATCGATGAATGACAAAATCGCAGAACAGTTACTTTTATGGTATTGGCAAGAAAAGCGCATATTACCTTGGCGCGGCGACCGTGACCCGTATAAAATTTGGGTGTCGGAGATTATGTTACAGCAAACTCGGGTAGAAGCAGTGAAAGACTACTATAGACGGTTTATGGAACAATTTCCAACCGTACACGATTTGGCGGGTGCCTCCGAACAAGCGGTGCTTAAAGCATGGGAAGGACTTGGCTATTATTCAAGGGCACGGAATCTTCACAAGGCGGCACAGATGATCGTCGCCGAGCATCATGGAAAGCTGCCGCGTGCTTATGACCTATTGCGGAAAATACCTGGTATTGGTGAATATACCGCCGGCGCGATCATGAGTATTGCATTTAACCAGTCCTACGCGGCAGTGGACGGGAATGCCTTGCGCGTCGTCGCGCGTTGGGACGATATCGATGAGGATATTTCCAAAACTAGTACGAAAAAGACGATTGAACAGTATATCGTAGCATCGATCCCCGCAGGTTATGCGAGTGATTTTAACCAGGCGATTATGGATTTAGGTGCTACGATATGCATTGCCAAATATCCGCGCTGTGACATTTGTCCGGTACATACACTATGTAAGGCGAAGCAGAATGGCAAGCAGGCGGAGTTGCCTCGAAAGGCGCCAAAGAAGCGACCGAAGATTGTACACGTCGCATCGGTATATGCTACCGACGGGCGGCAAATTCTGATTGAAAAGCGTCATGATAAGGGATTATTGGCAAATACATGGCAGTTGCCGACGGCAGAAGGTGACGATCCGCATATGGCTTGGGAACGGCTGCGGCAGCACATGGAGTGGATTGTACCGCATATCCATCTAAGTAGGGAAGAAATTTGTCGAGAAGAGCATGTTTTTTCTCATAGACACTGGAAAATGTCGGTCTATCGTGGAGAATGTTCACAAGCAACGGTAGCAGAATCCGTCGGCAAGTACTCTGGCGACGGCAACCGACAAAACCGGCATCTTTGGATTGATCGTTCCGACTGGACAAACTTCCCCATATCGAAAATTTATCAAAAGGTGTGGAGCGGTATCAGGCATAGCGATGACAATTTTGGAGCAGAATAACTCTTGAATATGAGGAATAACATGCATATGTGTTATTCGTAAGAAAGGGAGTTTATCATGTCAGAAACTATTAGAGAGATTATGACGACAGATGTCATCACAGTCAAAGTCAATGATTCTGTAATCAAAGCTGCGCAAATTATGAGTCATTACAATATCGGTGCCGTTCCGGTTATGGATGCAAATAATCAAATCGTCGGAATTTTGACAGATCGCGATATTGTGTTACGCACCGTTGCTAACGGCGGAAATCTCGATCAAGTACAAATTCAACAGGTTATGACAACAAATATTGTCACAACATCTCCGGGAGCAGGCATCGATGAGGCATCGCAACTCATGGCATCACAACAAATTCGCAGATTGCCGGTTGTGGAGAATGATCGGTTATTAGGCATGGTGTCGTTAGGTGATTTGGCGACGGATCGCACTGCTGCCGATGAAGCGGGAGACGCATTGCATCAGATTTCAGAAGGTAGTTAGGAAACAGAAGGGAATTTTTCGAAAAGACGGGGCTGTCCAGAAAGTCAGTGAAAACTGACTGAACTGGTCAGCCTCTTTTTTAGTTGAATATGAAAAAAGTACACAAAAAAACCGTCGTTTCCTGTAAAATGAAAGTTACGACACAACCATTTCAGAAAGGACGGTTTTTTATGTGTAATCTTACGACTACTAATGAACATTATACCATGCAATTGTCACTTCCTCTAGGAGAAATAGAAGAAAAAATAGTAGCGAAACAAAAGCTAGCTCCTACGTTCAAACCTTATAACAACAAACAATCTCAAATGATTCTTGATTTGGAAATGTATATCCCGGAGCATCATGTTGCCCGTGTCATCGATGAAATGATTGAAGCTATCCCTGACAAACAACTATTTGCTTATTATACAGGGGGCGGACGCAGTTCCTACCATCCGAAAATGATGCTGAAAGCGATCCTTTACGGCTACTCACAAAAAGTCTACTCTTGCCGCGGCATCGAAAAGCTGCTGCAAGAAAATATCCCAGCCATGTGGTTGACCGCCATGCAACAACCCGATTTCCGCACTCTAAACGATTTCCGTGGCGTACGAATGAAAGCATTCATGGACGAACTGTTTGAAACGATGATCACAAAGCTCATCAAGGACAACTACATCACGATGGAGCAATACTTTCTGGATGGCACCAAAATCGAAGCCAATGCCAACAAGTATTCCTTTGTGTGGAAGAAATCGACATTACGTTTTGAGGAGAAGCTGAAAGAAAAGATTCAATCAACGCTTCATCACATCCATGAGATCACTCACCAAGAAGCAGCGGAGCACGGAGAAGAAACGAGAGAACTCCCCGAACAATTAGAAGCAGCCGCAGATGCACTGGATCAATCGATCGAAGCCTTGAATGAACAGATTGGAAAAGAAAGCAACGTAGAAAACCGCAAAGAATTACGCAAACAACGCAGTGCCTTGAAAAAGCCCAGGAAGCTCATACGGGAAGATTTTCTTCCCCGCCTCGCCAAATATGATGAGCAGAAAGCTTGTTATGGTGATCGCAACAGCTACTCCAAAACTGACCCCGAAGCGACATTTATGCGGATGAAAGAAGACCACATGAAGAATGGACAGTTGAAGCCTGGATACAATGTACAGATGGCAACCGAGAAGCAATTCATATTGTTTTATAGCATCCACCAACGTCCGACAGATACACGTTGTTTCATACCTCATATGGAGAAGCTGGCAGCGTCTAGTTTACCCAAGCCGAAAACAGTCATAGCCGATGCGGGATATGGAAGTGAAGAAAATTATGTATACGCCATAGGAGAAGAGAAAGAACCGCAGTTTGAATTTCTGATCCCCTATGGGACCTACATCAAAGAGAAAAGCAAACGCTACCAAAAGGACATCAAACATGCAAGCAATTGGAAATATGAAGAACAGGATGATCGCTTTATATGCCCCAATGGCAGATACGTCCGGTTTAAAAAGTACCAAACAAAAAAGAATCGCTCGGGTTTGGAACAAAGCTTCAAGATCTATGAATGTGAAGATTGTAGTGACTGCCCGATGAAGGAATCCTGCACAAGAGCGAAAGGAAACCGCCAGGTACATTGGAACACGGTATGGGAAGAGTTAAAAGCAAAGGCAAAAAGAGCCCTTGAAGATGAGAAGAAATCCGCAATCTATGCTCGACGTAAAGTAGAGGTAGAGAGTGTATTTGGTCACATCAAGGGCAATCGGTGGTTCCGCAAGTTTTCCTTGCGAGGTCTAGCGAAAGTACATGTGGAGTTTGGGATTGTGGCATTGGCACACAATCTACTGAAAGTGGCAGGCATCCGCATCGCTACTTTTCTACAAAAACAGATGAGCAAAAAAGTTGGACGAAAAACAGTATGTTTTTCTGCCCAACTTTTTTATTTTAGGGACTTATTGGACAGCCCC
>JAEWFW010000043.1 GCA_023388635.1 Bacillota bacterium | reverse complement strand
GTCGTCAGATTAAAGTGCAGGGTATTGTCATAATGTTTACTAGCCAACTGGGGTAATGTTTTACTTGTTTCGTTTAATTCATTTATAAAGACACTTGTTGTCGATAGATTTGTTATGCTAACTTTTATGTCTTTGGCGGGCAAATCGCCACTGTTAAATAACTCTAATGAAAGTCGGCTCGTTTTTCCTGCAACAAGGGATTCATCTTCAATAGTATATTTACTTATTTGTATTTTAGATGGGTCCAAATCATTTTCTATTTTTACAAAAAAGCTATTAGAAGATGAAGTGAGAATTTTACCATTAGTAGGAGAACGATATTCTAATAAAGCTGTTACCGTATATATTCCGCTCTTTGCAGTTGCAGGAACTTTGTAGTTGAGAACGATGTTACTTAGCGAATCACTATTAATTGTCGAAACACGATGCTTTTTCATCATTGAGTCAATTGTAAAAGGGAGATCTTCTTGTTTATCATCCGGTTTTACAGATAGAGACGCATAAATTTCAGATGCATAGTTATCTCCTTCGTTACGTATTGTGATTGGGAGCCTGGCATCAGCTCCTGATTGAAATGTAAACATCTCACTTTGTGTGCTAATAACTAAATTCGGTTCGTCTGCAGATACACTGCCGGGAGTGATGACAGACAAGCAAAGTGTCAGAATGAGTGCAATAGCCATATAGCGGGTATGTACACTTGCTCTCGTCTTAGTAGTTTGATTATAATGCGGATATTTCATTGGGATCCTCCTTGGTTTGGTTACGTCTTTCTTCTTTCAAAATATTGCCGTCAAGTATGTGAACGACATGATCGGCATATGCCGCGATGCTCTGGTCGTGGGTGACGATGACTAGCGTTTGGTGGTTTTCTTTGGCAATTGCCAGCATGAGATCTAAAACTTCTTTGGTGGTTTTGGTGTCAAGGTTCCCTGTCGGTTCGTCGGCGAAGATAATCGGCGATTTGTTGACGAATGCCCTGGCGATGCCGACGCGTTGCTGCTGTCCACCGCTCATCTGTGACGGTCTGTGGCTGAGATATTTTTGTAAGCCCACGGCGGTGAGCATTTCTGCAGCTTTTTTGTTGCGAATTTTTTTCGAGACATTGCGGAATGTCAGAGGTAAGCTGACATTTTCTAGCGCCGTCAAAGTAGCTAGCAAGTTATATGATTGAAAGATGAATCCAACGTGAGACTGGCGAAAACGGGTGATTTGCCGTTCGTTGAGTTTGGTTATCTCGATGCCATGGATAATAATTGAGCCCCTTGTCGGTTTCTCCAGACCTGCCATCAAATTCAGCAATGTCGATTTACCAGAACCGGAAGTTCCCAGCAGACAACATATTTCGCCTTTTTCGATCTTCAAGGAGATGTCATCAATAGCGATGACGCGTTCCTGACCGAGTCGATATACTTTGCGCACATTTTTCAATTCAATTGCGTAATCTGATTGTTTCGTTGTTCTCACCTCCTTATTCCAGTGAATGAATCATAGGTTATTTAAATACTTATCCATTAATAGTACCATATTATAGTATAGACGTGGTGCGAATCGCAAAAGTTTCCTGTTTTATATAAAATATTTTAATGTAATTTTTCTCGTCGGGAATGATATAATTTCCATATACAAAGTACTAAAGGAGCTACAAAATGGAACTATCTCATGTTGTACAGCCAAAGGTGATCATTGTCGAAGGCAAAAATGACAAGGATCGTCTGATGCAGGTGCTGGATGAAGCTGTCGATATTGTCTGTACCTACGGGACTCTGGGTGAAAATAAAATTGAACAATTGATTTTACCCTATGAACATGCTGAGGTATATGTGTTTGTCGATGCTGATGAGTCAGGCAACAAAATTCGCCGTTGGATCAAACAAGTGCTGCCGAATGCGCGCCATTTGTATACGAGAAAAATGTACGGGCAAGTTTCGGCTACACCTTTAGAATATTTATCGAAAGTGCTGTTTGACGCTCATTTTGCAGTCTATGAAGTACACGATTTAGAAAACGAAGGGGGTTAAATGCGTGGATAAACGTGTGGGCAGTGGAGATCGCAGTGCGTATTTGGAGAAATACGAAGAATGGATCGGCTATCCGGAGTTGGATAGGGAAATCTATGATGAGTTGCAAGAAATAGCGGGTGCGCATGATGAGATTAAGGAGCGGTTCTATCAGCAGATTCAATTCGGAACCGGTGGGCTGAGAGGGATTATCGGCGCGGGTACTGATCGCATGAACGTGTATACCGTTCGCAAGGCGACACAGGGTTTAGCGCAGGCGATACAGCAAGTAGCTGCAAGTGATAGGGCGAGTCGCGAAGTCAGCGACGCAACCAGTCACGCAGTCGCAGTCAATGACACAACAAGCGGTGACGCATATAGCGGAGTAAATCGGCTGGTGCAATCTGTCGTCATTGCATACGACTGCCGGCATAAATCGCGATATTTCGCTGAACAGGCAGCGATGGTGCTTGCCGCCAACGGCATTCGTGCCTATCTGTTCCGCGAGTTACAGCCGACACCGGTGCTGTCGTTCGCTGTTCGCCATTTGCATGCGACGGCTGGGATTGTCGTCACAGCCAGCCATAATCCGCCGCAATACAATGGGTACAAGGTTTACTGGTCTGACGGAGCGCAAGTGGCATCGGAGCGCGCCGAACATATTATGGGCGAAATCGCAACGGTCGACAATGTGTTTGCCATACCGATGATATCGTTACAACAGGCAGAAGACACGCAACTGCTTGTGTGGCTGGAAACCGATGGAGAGCTGATGGATGAATACTTCCGGTGCGTTTCGAGTGTGATTGTACAACCGGAGATGCTTGGATCATCGGATGTCATTGATGAAGTGTCGTCACCATTGAAAATTGTTTTTACACCGCTGCATGGTACGACGGGGAAACCGTTGCTGCGCGCTTTGCAAACGGTAGGATTCACAGATGTCTGTGTCGTTGATGAACAGTTTGCACCGGATCCTAATTTTTCCACGGTTGCCTCGCCGAACCCGGAAGAACGGGAGGCATTCACGATGGCGATTGCCTGTGCCGAGCGTGAAGGTGCCGATATAATTCTCGGCACAGATCCCGACGGCGACCGTCTAGGTGTGCTGGCTAGGGACAGTCGAGGAAAGTTTGTTGTGCTGACCGGTAACCAGACAGGTGCAATAATGCTGGAATATCTACTGTCACAGTATAAGCAATCCGGGCGTTTGACGGAGAAGGATCTGATCATCAAGACGGTCGTCACTTCTGAGCTGGGGCGGGTAATTGCCGCAAGATATGGTGTAATGACAGAGGATACCTTGACAGGGTTTAAATACATAGGTGAAAAAATTGAACAGTATGAACAAAGTGGCGACAAACGCTTCTTATTCGGCTATGAAGAAAGCTATGGGTATTTGATTAAGCCGTTCGCACGGGATAAAGACGCGATTCAGGCATCTGTCTTGATTTGTGAAATTGCTGCTTTCTGTAAAAAACAAGGGAAAAGCCTTGTCGACTTTTTGGAAAGCATCTATGAGCAATATGGATACTACAAAGAAGCGCTGACGACGATTGCTTTGGCAGGGTTGCATGGGCAGGCAGCGATTACCGAGATGATTTCCAGCTTGCGTAACTCACCGCTGAACGAGGTCGCCGGCATGTCCGTAGCGGAAATTGCCGATTACCATACAGGGGAAAAGTGGGATCTGTTGAAAAATTTTACGGAAGGTACAGGTCTGCCGAAATCGAATGTAATAAAGTACACATTGGCTGATGGCTCATGGTTCTGTGTGCGTCCTTCCGGCACGGAGCCGAAAATCAAGTTTTATTTTGCCGTTAGGGGCGCGACATTGGCAGAGGCGGATGATACATTAGAACGTCTGCGCGCCGATGTGTTGAAAATCTTTGAGAAAAGTAGTTTATAGATAGACGGGAAATATGATAATATAGAGATTAAAGGTATTTAGAGAGAATGGTATGGGGGATAGGAAAATGCGGAGACGGAATTACGGAAAAATTATATGCATATTGACAATTCTGTTTCTGCTGGCGCTCCCACTGAATGAGTTGCCATTACATGACGGCTCTTCATATGATGGACCAGCATTAGAGAGGCAAAATCCGCCTGTCGCTCAAGCAGGGACGTTCGATGATTATAAGACACAGGATCATTGGGATGAAGTGATCGTCAAATGGAAACAAGGAGCCGACCTGCCTGAAATTCCTGGGACGGAAATCGTCGTGCAAGATGCGGAAGCAAGGCTGGCGAAGCTAGTGGTTGAGGGCGACATTTCCGTAGAAGAGATATTGGCGTTTGCCAATACGTATAAGGAATTGGAATATGTCCAGCCGAACTATCGTTACAAAATTCATGCAACACCGAACGATCCCGGATATTCCACGCAATGGCACCACAAGCAAATTAATCTACCACAAGCATGGGACATACATACAGGGAATCGGAATATTGTCATAGCTGTTCTCGATACGGGTGTTGATCATACCCATCCCGATCTGTCCGCCAATCTCGTCAAAGGGTTTAATGTATTGCGTCCCAGTGAATTACCGGTGGACGACTACGGGCATGGCACACAGGTTGCGGGCATCTTAGCGGCAGCGGGAAACAACGGACAAGGTGTCACCGGAGTTCTGTGGAACGCGCAAATTATGCCGATCAAAGTATTGGATGCCGCCGGTGAAGGCGATGATTTTAGTATCGGTCAAGGGATTCGCTATGCCGTGAAAAACGGAGCGAAAATTATTGTCCTATCGCTCGGCGACCGTTTGTACTCGAAGCATATGGAAGAAGCCGTGCTTTACGCTGAAAATGAAGGGGTTTTGTTAGTGGCGGCGACCGGCAATAACGGTTCCACTGTCAACTATCCGGCGGCATTTCCGACAGTCTTGGCTGTCGGCGCCAGTGATGAGCGAAATCTCGTGCCTGCATACAGTAATTTCGGACCGGAAGTCGACGTTGTCGCGCCGGGACAGGGAATATATACAACGGGTCTGCGAGGGCAAATGACATACAACAGTGGAACTTCTATGGCGACGCCGATCGTCGCCGGGGTTGCGGCACTCGTTTACAGTGAGCATCCTGACATGCAGCCGTGGCAAGTGCGTCAATTAATTCGTCAGTCTGCCGTGTCCGGGAATCCGCAGATATGGGACTCGAAACTCGGCTATGGTGTCGTCGATGCGTACCGGGCATTGACGATCAAGCCGGAAATCAATCTCTGGGCGCCGAACAACACGTGGGAGCAAGCCAAAAAGTTCCCGATGGATACACGCATTGATTCCACTTTGCGGGGCGTCAATGATGTCAACTGGTTTTATATCGATGTCGATCACAGAGGGAAGATATCACTTCCGTTTACAAGTGAATACGCAGGTCTGGGAGTTACGTGGTTTAGCTATCGGAATGACAGCTCCGGAGGACGACTCGAGCCGATTATTCATTCGCCAAGCCGGACATTGGAGTCGGGACGCTATTATATCCGGGTGCAGGTCAGTGACTGGCGCACAATGATTGCTTCTTTACAGCAGAGCGGGGTAACACAAAATCAGTATGGACAACATGAAATTATCTATCACATGGAGCAACATTTTCAAATAGCGGAAGACCGATTTGAACCGAATCAATCGATCTTTCAGGCAGCTAAATTAGATATATTTGCGGCTCGACAATTGGAGCAAGGATTGCCGTATATGCTTTTAGAGGGAACATTCCACAGAGATATGGATTATGACTGGTATGAACTCGATTTACCGGTTGCCGGTCAATTGACGGTCGAAGTAATTAATTCTTACGGGCGCATGGATCCGGTCTTGACGATTTCTAAAGAATTGACGACAGATTCGAAGAAATATATGCTGGTTGATGACCATGAGCACGGAGCCGGCGAATTTTGGAGCGGCGACGTGACAGCAGGCAAGTTCTATTTTATGGTAGCGGATTATCAGTTGAAGAAGCAACCGGTGCCTTACCAAGTAAAAATCACGTATATTCCGAATGTTGATGACAGGTGGGAGCCCAACTACAATCGGCAAATGGCTCCGAATATCGCCATGGGACAAGATGTGTACGCTTATTTCAACGGCATGGCGGATGAAGATTGGTACGCCTTCGTCGTAGGAGAGACATCGACGATTCAGATGGATGTCAATGCATTGGTGGCGGATGTCATTATGGAGAATGTAGTTGTGGCGTTCAATATCTATGAATCTACCCAAGAGCAGCCGTTGCTTTCGCGCAATATTACACGTCAGCGGAATTTGAGTCTGCAAGCGTCATTTACGCCGGGCGTATATTATGTTCAGATGAAAAAAGGTGGACAAGAGAATGCAGCGACGCGGTACATACCGTATCGTCTGCGGTTGCAGAGTTTGCCAGGGAATGCAAACACAGTACTCAAGGAAGAAAAATCGTTGCCTACGCAGCGTTTCGTAGATATTACGACGGATGAGTTGAGACAGGCAGCGACATATCTGTATGACAAAAGCATTGTCCAGGGATTCCCTGACGGGACGTTCCGACCGAATGAGCCTTTGACACGTGGGCAGTTGACGACACTCGTTCTGCGGGTACTCGATATCGATGTCGAAGCGGAAAATGCTAAGTTATCCAGCACACTAGGGCAATCGGAGGTTGAAGCAACCCATTGGGCATATGCGGCAATGCGTGTCGCGGTCGATCAAGGGATTCTTGTAGGCTTCGCCGACCAAACGCTACGACCGGACGCTTTGGTCACCAGAGCGGAGTTAGTGACAATTTTATGCCGTGCATTTGATGAACACTATCGAAATTTATTGGCGTCTTACGGTAATCGCGATATCGACAGCAATCCTTTGTTGATCAACCAACTGTATCAAGATGTTCCACGTAACCATTGGGCATATCATGATATACAGATGAACGGGATTTTACAATATATAGGCAGTAAAGAAAATTCGATGTTTATGCCAAGCCAGCAGGCGAATCGCTCTGATGTGGCATTGGCTGTATATAAAATTTTGCAAACAGATTTGGGTCTATAAAATATGAGGGGGAGTTGGAAATGAGGAAAGGTATTTCTTTCGTGGGGATCGCATTGCTAGCGTGTGCTCTCATATTGGGACAAGCTATGGGAGTACAATCAACATCGGCGACACCCGTTGCATCAAATGTGACACCGGGTTCACCGGACGATCCGCTAGTGACGAAAAGTTATGTCGATCAGCGGATTCAGGAAATGACAGGCGGCTCACCATCAGCAGGAAATTTGGACAACGAGTTGGAAAAGAAACTACAGGAATTTCAGATCAAGATTGACGATATGCTGAACCAGGCAGGCGTACAGACCAATGGCAATGAATTGGTGGTTATTGAACTGTTTCCCGGCGATACGTTAATCGGTCTGGCGGGAACAGAAATGATTGTACGCACAGGCAAGACATCGATTGTCACGGACAAAGACGGGATTCCTGACGTTACGGCAGGTACCGATTTGCAAAAAGGCAAGAATGTGCCGCTCAATCATTTGTTGCTTGTTCCGCGCTCTGACGGTCGAGGAATTCAGGCAGATGCCAATGGTTCATCATCGTCGTATGTGATGGTGCGCGGTGGATACGAATTAAACCGGGTACGTTAATGTAAAGTTAAGTATCGCTATTCCGCGAGGGGACATCAGAGTCTGATAATCATTGACATATCGCGGGAAATACATTAATATAGGCGCATATTCCTATTATTTAACTAGAAGCTGTTTGAGGAGGTTGAAAATACATGGTAAAAAAGGGAAGACGCTTATTCACTTCAGAATCGGTGACAGAGGGGCATCCTGATAAGTTATGTGATCAGATATCTGACTCTGTTCTAGATGCGATTTTTTCAGAAGATCCGAATGCTCGGGTGGCATGTGAGTGTTCAGCGACGACGGGGATGGTTTTAGTCGCCGGCGAGATTACGACTGCATGTTACGTTGATATACCTAAAATTGTGCGCAATACGATTAATGAAATTGGCTATACGAGTGATTTTGGTTTCGATGGAAATACTTGCGCGGTGTTGACTGCGATTGACGAACAGTCACCGGATATCGCTCAGGGTGTTGATCAGGCGTTGGAAGCGCGTGAAGGGCAAATGTCTGATGAAGAAATTGAAGCGATTGGCGCAGGCGACCAAGGATTGGTATTCGGATACGCTTGCAGCGAGACGCAGGTGTTGATGCCGTTGCCGATTTATATGGCACATAGACTGGCACGCCGTTTGGCGGAAGTGCGGAAAAATGGTATATTGCCATACTTAGGACCTGATGGAAAGACACAGGTTACGGTTGAATACGATGGAGACAGCCCTGTACGGATTGATACGATTGTCGTATCGACACAGCATCGTGCAGAGATAACGCTGGAGCAGATCAAAAAGGATATCCATGAACACGTCATTCTTGCGGTTGTACCGCAGGAGTTGCTTGACGATGAGACGAAATTTTTCATCAATCCGACAGGTCGTTTCGTGATTGGCGGTCCGGTAGGTGACGCCGGTTTGACAGGCAGAAAGATTATTGTCGATACATACGGCGGCTATGCGCGCCATGGAGGCGGTGCTTTCTCGGGTAAAGATCCGACGAAGGTTGACCGTTCGGCTGCCTATGCGGCACGCTATGTGGCAAAAAATATTGTCGCCGGCGGTTTGGCGAAAAAGTGCGAGGTGCAAATTGCGTACGCAATCGGCGTAGCGCGCCCGGTATCGGTGACATTCGATACGTTTGGCACAGGGTACGTTACCGATGCGTTATTGGAGGTACTCGTACAAAGGCACTTTGATTTGCGTCCGGCGGGTATTATTCGTATGTTGGATCTTCGCAGACCAATCTACCGTGATGTGGCAGCCTATGGGCATTTTGGGCGTGAAGATTTGGACTTGCCGTGGGAGCGGACAGATAAAGCCGAATTGTTAAGACGCGCAGCATTTAAATAAGACTTACTCAAAAAAATTCAGATAAAAATAATGAAAGCTTTATAACGGGTTTGTAATTAAAATCGGGGATGTTGAAAACTACAATGTAGTTGACAACATCCCCGTTATTTTTTTTTCAGCATGTCGAGTGACAGGCGGGCACTGGTCTGTGCCGTCGGCTTTACTTGGGCAATTTTTTCGCGCAAATGGTCTTGATGCTTTTCCAAGTTGGCAATCTTTTCTTCAATATCTGCCAATAGTACGTCATAGTCGAGAGATTCTACGTGCTGCGGCACCGGATATTGCAGACTTTCTACAAAGCGGTCGATTTTCGGATCATAGGAAATGGCCGTAAATGGAATACTGAGAATACCGGCAAGAATGACTGCATGAAGGCGCATACCGAGCATAAAGTCGACGTTGCTAATCATACTGATTACTTCACGAAAGTTAGTATGCTTCTCATCAATCAGCACGGCGTGCTCGCGATGCTGCATGCGGCTGATAATCTCTTGGGAAGGGGCGATATCCATCGGATGGTGCATAGGGATGAACACGACCTTCCAGCCCTGTTCGTAAATAAAGTCGGCAATCTGGGCAATCGTCTGTAAATATGTACGTTCATTTCGCCAGATGCGTATCGATATGCCGAAAATTCTATCAGTGCTCGCAAGCCCATATTTGGCAAAAATCTGCTGCCCAATCGTGAAGTCGATTTGAGCGGGATTCATCGATAATGCCGGGTCAGCCGTCAAATACATTGGCGGGTTATGGATTCCCATATTTTGCAATTCCAAAAGCGAGCGATAGTCGCGGACCGTTATGATATCGACCTTGTTTGCAATGCGTTTCATCAGCTGTTTACTTAAAGAATGATGGATTGGTCCGATTCCTTGTGCATAGAAAATCACCGGTTTGCCGAGACGCTTAGCAAGCCAGGCAATCCCCAGGTAATACATGACGCTTCTCGGGCTGGTGACATCCTGTAGCAAACTGCCGCCGCCCATGATCAGCAATTGTGATTTTTGTAGTTGTGTATATATTTCTTTTATGGACCAACGATTATATGCCTCAATACGAAAGAGTTCGGCAGTTACTTTAGGCTGATTGGACAGCACAGCTAATTCCAGCGGCTGATTGCCGTTGTAGGTTTGCTGTAAAGCTGTTATAATTCCGTCAAGTACTGTGTCGTCACCCGTATTATTGAATCCATAGTAACCCGATATGAGAATGCGCGGCATAAGAAAGCCTCCGTAAATTTACATACTGTAAAACATTTTTTGCGTTAAACTCGTATATAAGTATATCAATAGTTTTTTAAAATGGAAAGCGCAACTGAGCAAAAGCTTGATTGCATGTAAATGGCGAATGCGATACAATGTTTATTGGTAGTTTTTTAAATATGCAGCAGCAGCCTTTTAGAATATGCAGCGGTGGCTTTGTATCAGTGTTTGTGCAGCGTAAAGAAATACATAAAAGGAGAACATTTCATGACAGAAATTAAACGAAAAAAACGCAAATCAGCAAAAACGACAAAAATATTATTGATCACGCTCGTCGTTTTTACATTAATAATAGGTGGAACTGCTGTATGGGGTGTAAATAAGTTTCGCGATATGGTCGGTAACGCGTATGACCCTCTGGAAGACGGGGAACAAAGAACGCCGGTGAGAAATTCTAAAAAATTGGAATCATTTACTTTAATGATGTTGGGTATCGACTCTCGCGATGGGGAAAATGCGCGTTCCGATACGATGATTCTTGCTGTCGTCAATCCGCACATCGAGCAAGTGATGCTCGTATCTTTACCGCGTGATACGTACGTCAATGTTCCGGGATATGGCAATACAAAATTAAACCACGCAATGGCATATGGTAATGTGCCGCTGGCAAAGAAGACTGTCGAAGGATTTTTCAACATTAAGGTGGACAATTATATGACAGTCGATTTCAATGGGTTTAAGAAAGCCGTTGATGTATTGGGCGGCGTACATGTCGATGTCGAGAAAGATATGAAGTATAGAGACCCAACAGACGGAACCAATATCAATTTGAAAAAAGGCTATCAGCTTTTAGATGGTAAGAATTCCCTGGATTATGTACGCTTTCGTGCTGATTCGGAAAACGACTTCGGACGGATGCGCCGTCAGCAGCAATTTCTCCGTGCCGTCGTCGATAAGATGACGCAATTCACTTCTTTCACAAAGGTGATACCGTTCGTCGATTCTGTCAGCGAAGGTGTGAAGACAGATATTCATCCAGACGAGATTGAACTGTTAGTTAAGAAGTTTTTTGGTATCAGCGGTACAGCGATCCAATCAGAGACGATTGAGTGCCGAGGTTTTACCGGTAAAGACGGGTTATCGTATGAGGAAGTTTCCAACAGTGAGCGTGATCGTATCGCTCGCGTGATTGAAGAGTTTAAAAATAAGAAGGAGTGACCGCATGTGAAAGAGGCAGTTCCTATCGTGCGAATTCTCGGCGTGCCTTTTTCCGTGATGGGCATGGACGAAACGGTGAGTTATTGTGAAGACTTGATTCGCACGGGAAGTGCCCATCATGTGATCACGGCAAATCCGGAAATCGTCATGCTCGCCCGGAAAGACGAAGGCTTGCGAAATATTATTGAGCGCGCGCAGCTTGTCACCTGTGACGGAACAGGGATTGTCTGGGCGAGCAAATACACAGATTTTTCGGCAAAAGAGCGGGTCGCCGGATTTGATTTGACCATGCGGTTACTGAATTTATGTGCAGACAGAAACTTTTCTGTCTATTTTGTTGGCGCGAAGCCGGAGATTATTAAACAAGCTGTGGAAAATGTCGTCAAGTTATTGCCGAATTTACAAGTCGCCGGATATCATCACGGATATTTCCGTGTCGGCGATGAGCAAAAAATATGTGACGACATTCGGGACAAGCAACCGACGGTGCTGTTTGTCGCTATGGGTGCCCCCAAACAGGAATTTTGGATCGCCGAGCATTTACCGCGGCTGAATGTTTCATTAGCGTTGGGAATTGGTGGTAGTCTCGATGTTTTAGCCGGGGCTGTCAAGCGAGCGCCAGTTTTTTGGCAGAAAATCCGTTTGGAATGGCTATACCGATTATTGAAGCAGCCCAGCCGTTGGAAAAGGATGCTCGTCCTGCCGCAATTCGTCTATTATGTTTTACAAGACAAAAAAAGCGGTGCAAAACTTGGCAAATCGTGATATGATGAGGGCAATGCTCGGCATCGGGATTTTATAAATACTTGTAAATGGGGAAGGAAGGTTGCATGGGGACTGTTATTAGCTATGGAGTATTGTTTGTCGTTACTTTCTTAATTTCCTGTTTTGCAACACCGTACATAAAAAAAATAGCGATTGCCATCGGAGCAGTCGATCAACCGGATCATCGCAAAGTGCATTCCAAAGTCATGCCCCGTTTGGGCGGGTTGGCGATTGTCATCGCGTTTATGGTCTCATTTATAGCCGTCGTCACATTCGATTTGCTCGATGTGGACAGTCCGGTTTTTCGCAACTGGCAGATTTTCGGATTCATCTTGGGTGGATTAATTATCACGGCGATCGGTGTGATTGATGATAAGTACCAGATTTCCGCTAAAAGTAAATTTCTCGGTCAGCTTGTGGCTGCGGTCGTCGTCGTTTCTTTCGGCGTTGAGGTGGAGTTTATCACCTTACCTGATTATGGGCGATTCGAGTTTGGTTGGCTTTCGATACCGTTTACATTGCTCTGGATCATCGGTGTCACCAATGCGCTGAATTTGATCGATGGGCTTGACGGATTAGCTGCCGGTGTATCGTCGATTGCGTTAGCTACAATCAGCATCATCGGGTTTTCCATGGGGAACGTGATTGTCGCGTTTATGGCGTTATTGTTGCTCGCCGGAACCTTAGGTTTTCTCGTACATAATTTTTATCCGGCAAAAATCTTCATGGGTGATACAGGGGCGCTGTTTCTCGGATATAATTTAGCGATTTTTTCGATTCTCGGTTTTAAGCACGTCACGTTAGTGTCGTTTATTATACCGATTTTGATTTTGGGAGTACCGATTGCCGATACGCTGCTGGCGATCGTCAGACGATTTTTGTCAAAGCAGCCGATTGGGGCACCAGATAAACATCATCTGCACCATTGTCTGCTGAAAATGGGGTTCTCACACCGCAAGACGGTGTTCATTATTTACGGTATCAGCTTGTTTTTCAGCATTACGGCGATTATCTTTTCCCAGGCAGAGGTGTGGATGGCATTCACCGTTCTCGGTATCGCGATGATTGTGTTTACGATCGGTGCCGATGTGATTAACATATTGAATCGTCGCGGCGACAGAAGCACAGTGATGCAGGTAAAATATTCTGACCACAAGTCAAATTTAAAAGGCTAAGTAACTGTCTAGCAGTGAACGCAATTTATTTCCGTCGAGTTCCGGAATACCGGCATTCAGACGGGGGATTTCCAAAGGCGAAGTTTCATAGGTAATAACTCCGGGCTGATTCGTGAACAAATACGCGATATCAGCCTTTTTTGCCATCTCAATCACCGCTTCGTTGTATACGCCGTAAGGATACGATAAGCCGTTGGCGATGTGCGGGCGTAAACGGTTTTCCAGATAGCTTTTTGACAAAAGCATATCTTGATAAATGCGGTCCAGAAACTCTTCCTGTGTCTCAGTTCGTCCCAAATCGTCGCGGTAAATTCGTCCCGACAAGGAAGGAATCGTCTGCGTCGTATCTGTCGTTTCGTAGGAATGCAGTGAATAGGTATGGGACTGGACGACAAATAGACTTTGGCGCTGGATAGTTTGCAATTGTTCCCATGTGACGTGCGGATAGTGAATCCAGGATGGCGCCGTTTCCAGTGCTTTCTGTGATGATCTGACGATCACAAAAAAAGTAGCGGGTATTTTCTGTTCCTGCAGCATAGGATAGGCATGGCGGTAGAAACTTTCGTAACCGTCGTCAAATGTAATATGGTACCCACGGACCGGAAGCGAGTTGAGAAACTGTATGTCGGCAGTGATCATTTGCCGTTCTTCTATAGATAACAGTTCATTGGAAGGAAGCGTTTTCCTGTCTGCGTAGATGGATCGCGCACGTTCAGCAATCTGCAAAAATTTTGTCAGTTGTTGATAGTTTATCGGTTGATAGTTGCTTCGCCGCAGTGTACGCATATGCCGCTGGAACAATTCCGGCGAAATTGTAATCGGGTTGTCCGTGATCTCGGCATCAATGTGGTGGTAATTCAAAGCGACAAATGCAGGGCGCTCTAAAGCATCGCTAAGCTCTTGCAAAAGAACGGTATCGGCAAGTTCTGGAGAATCGGCATCTGCAATCGTCGCCACAGCCGTAGGCGATTGTATCGGCTGTGCAAGCGACGGATGTGCAACATCACCGACGAAATATTGATAGATCGACACACCGGCTGTCGCGAATGTGAAAATTGATACCATGATAATAATCGATAAAATTTTAATACTCGTAAAACGTCTCGACATGCTGCAGATTGCTCCTTGTATGAAAAATAATACTCTTGTTTTATAGCTATAATATACTTTCGCGCCGAAGCGGGGAAATCCTGCACTTGTATTCATGCGAATATCCATATACAGAGTAAATTACGTGGAAAATGTGAAAAATGTGTTGAATGGTTTTGTATATAATGATACACTTTTTAATTATAAAGTGGTATTATAGTATTTGTTGTGCAGTATGCACATCAAAGGAATTTTTCGTAAAACGAAGGGATTTTGTCTTAAAGATATATGGGAAAGGGGGTGTAAAGATTGAAATTACAAAAAGTAATCGCGTTGGTATTTGTACTTGCATTCGTTGCAATCGTAGCAACTGCCTGTTTCCCACCAGATAAGGGTGAACCATCT
This sequence comes from Bacillota bacterium, assembly GCA_023388635.1. Taxonomy (GTDB): domain Bacteria; phylum Bacillota; class Bacilli; order Desulfuribacillales; family Desulfuribacillaceae; genus JAEWFW01. The sequence continues at coordinate 200,166 of JAEWFW010000043.1, read as the reverse complement.
GTTGGAGATAAGCCGAAGATTACAGCAGATATGGCTTCTCCGGCTGCACCGCACCCGGTAGATGGACCATTTGCAGATTGTATGTCATGTCACGCTGATGCTAAAGCAGCTCACGATAAGTGGGAAGGTATATGGGATGAAAGCAAGTGTGCATCTTGTCACCAACCTGCTGCAGCTGCACCACAACCGGAGCCACAACCTGAACCAGCTCCTGCTGAGCCAACGGAAGCAACCGAAGGTGAACTTCTAGGCGAAGGAAATGGATTCGGTGGACCGATTAAGGTGAAAGTCGTCATGGATGGTGATAAAATTTCTGCTGTAGAAGTTTTGAGCCACGGTGAGACTGCTGGTATCTCTGATCCTGCATTCAGCACGATTCCTGCTGCTATTGTCAGCGCACAATCTGCTGATGTTGATGTTGCAGCCGGTGCTACAATGTCAAGTAAAGGTATCATGGAAGCCGTGAAGCAAGCACTTGCTAGCAAAGGTGATGCGCCAACAGCTTCTGCTGGTGGTAGTGAGTATACAGGCGAAGGTGCTGGATTCGGTGGACCAATTAAGGTGAAAGTCGCCATGGATGGTGATAAAATTTCTGCTGTAGAAGTTTTGAGCCACGGTGAGACACCTGGTATCTCTGATCCTGCATTCAGCACAATTCCTGCGGCTATTGTGAAAGCACAATCCGCTGATGTTGACGTTGCAGCTGGTTGCACAATGTCAAGTAAAGGTATCATGGAAGCTGTGAAAAACGCGTTGGCGAATGTGAGCGCGGCAGCACCAACTGCGGCAGAGCCTGCTGCACCAGCTAGTGGAAGCAGTGTACTTGAAGGCGAAGGTGCCGGATTTGGCGGAGCGATCAAAGTGAAAGTTACGATGGATGGCGATACAATTTCTGCTGTTGAAGTCGTAAGTCACGGTGAGACACCGGGCATTTCCGATCCTGCGTTCAGTACAGTTCCTGCTGCTATCGTGAAAGCACAATCCGCTGATGTGGATGCTGCATCCGGTGCAACAATGTCCAGTAATGGAATTAAAGAAGCTGTAAAAAATGCCTTATCTAAGAAATAATAACGTACTTAAATTAACCGCCCCTTTGGTAGACTTTAGCTCTACTCAAGGGGCGGTTTGTGTTTGCAAAACAGGTCATATAAGATATAATAAATAAGTCATTAGGAACACACCGATCACGATAAACGCAAAGAATGAGGAGAATTGATAGTGGGAATCGAGAAAAAAGAGACAACAATTACTCGCACTTTGGTTATTACGATTTTTGTCACCAGCTTATTGATTTTGGGAATAGCCTATGCAATAGGTGGTTTGCCGCAATCGGCAGGCAATCAGGATGGTTCTATGCAGCAAGATCAAGGTACATCTATAGAAGATACCCCTACGAAAGAGACACCTCCGGTCGATGAATACGAGATTAAGGCGCAAGCGAAATCGGCGCAACATATATACTGGGAGTTGCCAGAAGGATTATCCGACAACTTTTCTTTGGACTTATTGATAGACGAACCATATGGTTTAGCAGTGGGCACTCCGACAATGGCTGCAGGCTATTTACAGACGGAATATAGATTTCCTTTAAACATTACATTGGATGATCGCCATGTGGCAACGGCAGAAGTTTGTATGCGGTACATAGAGAACGGAGATTTGCTCTACTTTTTTAGCGGCGGAGAAGCGGATATTTCCGACGGTGACGTGTTGCGTCTGCGTTGGAATGTGACGGAAAGAACTATCGATCCGTCTAGGGAAGTGTCATACATTACTTATGGTGAAAAAATAGACAATGCGACCAGCCAATGGGTTCACCAATTACTGCCTGTATACGCATCAGCTTTGGCAGAAGGAATGACAGTAGAACTTCCCATGGCATCGATGTATACGGACAAGATTCGTTTCGGAATCGTCGATGTATTTACAAAATTAGAGAATAACGTGTTTGTCGAGCATATTGACTTGTCGACCGTCAATCAGGTGACGGTTTTCGATAATCGCAACGTATGGACGGCGGAATTGCCATTATATGATCAGGGATTACAAATGCAGACAGAGCACTGGGGCGTATTGTCCGGTGATTTACTGTTCAATGGCAATGCTGAGAGTAAGGATTATGAAGACATACGGGTGGCGGACCTAGACCGTTTTCGCAAAATGAGAGTTGATGGAATCTATTACGAGGTTCCCGATTCCTATGTTCCGTATGAACCGAGGGCATTTTGGCGGGTGCCAGCAGAGCATATCGGTCAGCGCTTCATCCGCTCAATCAGGGAGCAAGAAGAGTCCGGTGAGCGGAAATATTCCAGTTCTTATCTGGAGACGTTAGCCATTGCGAGTATGAATCACAGCCTTGGGCAACAGACGGACGGGGGATATTGGCTGACGTTGCCGCAGTCCAATTGGCTATATGGAGATTATGGCGTTGCGGCGGGGTTCTATGATACGCGGTTTTCCACCGATGCGGCACTATTTTTACTAGATATGTCGCAATCCTATGATTTGCCGGAAGTATTCGAAGCAGTCACAGACTATGCCGACTTCTTGCTTTGGTATGCAGAGAATCACAGTTTTGAGACGGAAAACGGCGGTGTTCTGATCGAAGATTATTTCCATCCGACCATAGCACATCAACCGACACATGTGTCATTAAACCATTTAGTGACGGAGATGAATTTCTTGCTGTTGTATGACAAGGAATTGCGCCGGCAGCAAGGAGCGCAAATCGATGAGGCATACTTGCAGCTTGCCGGGAAAATACGCCAAGCCGTATATGACACTGGGCTGGCATGGGTCAAAGAAAATGCTGATCTGTGGTATGCGTATTTGCCTGACGGCACCTATGGTCTGCAAGACTATCCACATTTGACGCGTAATGATTTGCGTCTCAGTGTGTCTTTGATGCAGGATCATTGGGAAGACACAGAAGACAATATGTTTCGTAAGTTAATCTACTATAAGGAACGTTATTTAAAAGAGAATGGTTTTCCGATGTGGTAGTGAGTGTCTGAACAGTTGCCATCGTTTGCATGCAGGAATTTGGTCTTGGTTTGTAGTATATTAGTAATGTAAAGAGAAAGGTCTGTGGGCGGTTGTGAATGTTGATACAGGAAGGGAAACTTCGTTAGGTGACATCAATTTGAAATCAATCGATGGTGTGATCAAGAAGACGTTGGAGGCAATATCGGAAAGCAAACACCAGGTATATGGTATTGCGGAAGGCGCTCGAAAAGAGACACAGAACTTGAAGCAGGAGTTGCTCCACGTCCATCAGGAAGCTTGTGAAATTGTTGAAAAGGTCGATGGATTAGAGAAACGATATCGAAGGGCAAAAATTCATCTTGCCGATGTCAGTAAAAATTTTCATAAATATCCTGAGAAAGACATAAAAAGGGCGTATGAGGATGCCAGTTATTATCAAGTCGAATTGATGTTGACGCGTGAAAGGGAGCAGCGTCTGCGTCAAAGGCGTGATGAATTGCAGATACGCTTGAAAAATTTGGATGATACGGTAGAGAAGGCAGAAAAGTTTATTCATCAAGTGGGAGCGGCATTGGGGTATTTGTCTGGTGATTTGTCGGTCATCAGCGATGTCTTGGAGACGGCGCAGCAGAAGCAATTGATGGGAATTCGCGTCATCCAGTCCCAGGAAGAGGAACGCAAGCGAGTGGCGCGGGAAATTCATGACGGACCGGCGCAATTACTCGCCAATGTTGTGTTGCGCGCTGAGATTTGCGATCGTCTGCTGGAACGAGACATGGAGCAAGCGAGACGAGAATTGCATGATTTAAAAGATGTGGTACGCAACAGTTTGGCGGAAGTGCGGAAGATTATTTTTGACTTACGGCCAATGGCGCTGGACGATCTCGGTTTGATTCCTACACTGCGCAAGTATCTCATGCAATTTGAAGAACGAAACGGGATCGCGACAGATATTAAGATCATGGGAAAAGAGGAGAAGCTCGATGCGGGCGTGATCATTGCTGCGTTTCGTCTGATCCAGGAATGTCTGAATAACGTCGTGAAACATTCTGCGGCGAAAATGGTATCTTTAAAAATAGAGTTTCGTGCCGATAAAGTAGTTATTGTGGTCTCCGATAACGGAAGAGGATTTGATGTGGAAAAGGTGCTGCGTTCAGCACGGGATAGCTTTGGCATTATCGGAATGAAGGAACGCGTTGAGTTGTTGCAGGGCAGCATTACACTTGAGTCCTCAATTGGCAAAGGAACGAAAGTCCATCTACAAATTCCGCTTCATGCCGGAGGGTAAGCGGCAGGGGGAAACATAGAGACTAGAATGGGGGGTATCCATTATTTATGATTCGTTTATATATAGCAGATGATCATGTATTGTTTCGCGAAGGGTTGGTTCGCATCTTCGATTTAGAAGAAGGTATAGAAGTCGTCGGTCAAGCGACAGATGGAGAACAGACGATCAAAGATGTGCAGCAGATCGTACCGGAAGTTATATTGATGGACATCAATATGCCGAAAATCAGTGGTGTAGAAGCAACGAAGCGGATAAAGAAGCAAATGCCTGAGGTTAAAATTATCATTTTGTCCATTCACGATGATGAGTCGTATATTTTTGAGACAATTCGTGCTGGAGCGTCGGGATATTTATTGAAAGATGTGGAAGGACGAGTATTGATTGACGCGATTATTCATGTCGCGAACGGCGGTTCATTCATTCATCCGCGGGTGACTTCGAAAGTGCTGAAAGAGTTCACGCGCTTATGTGAAGAAGTGGAAAATCAGCAGATGAACTCCAATCTTGATGACGATGTAGACTCGACTGTGTGGGATGAAATGCTCACACAACGGGAGCAAGAAATCCTTGTCCTTATGACGCGTGGAATGTCCAACCGCGATGTGAGTGAAGAATTATTTATCAGTGAGAAAACGGTCAAAAACCACGTCAGCAATATCTTCCAAAAGATGCAGGTCAGAGATCGTACACAGGCTGTCATCCAAGCAATCAAACAAGGATGGGTAAAGTTATAAATTTGTGTAATAATTATAGATACGTATCAATGAAAAGAGGAGGCCATCAGATGTTTGGTTTGGTGACAGATAGTACGGCAACTTTGACAAAAGAGGAAGCGCAGCAGGATAATATCTCCATTGTCCCTTTGACTGTATTGCTCGAAAATCAGAGTTATCGTGAGGGAGAAGACATAACGAACGAAGAGTTTTACGAAAAGATTCAAAACATAACGGAGGTGCCTAAGACATCGCAGCCGGCAGTCGGAAGTTTTGTCGAGGCATATAATCGCTTGAAGGAACAGGGGATCACGGAGATTCTGTCTGTACATATATCAAGCGGTATTAGTGGTACCGTCAATGCGGCGAAAGCAGCTGCAGAAATGATCAAAGACATGCAGATTCACATCATCGACTCGAAGACATTATCGAGACCGGTGGGTAATTTAGTGCAGTATGCCGCTGAAATGCGCGAAAAGGGCTGCAATGTTGAACAAGTCAAAGAGCAACTAGATGAAATCATTGAGAAATTTAAAGTCTACTGTCTCGTCGGAGATATGGAGTTTTTACATAAAGGCGGTCGTGTGAGTGGCGTCGCGTATTTTCTCGGTTCATTGCTGAATATCAATCCGGTCGTCAAAGTCAATGAGCAGGGTGTTATCACCGCCCATGAGAAAATTCGCTCGTTTAAAAAGGGTCTTGCGCGCTTGGCGGAATATGTTGAGAAAGAGCTGGAGAACGTCAAAGGCAAGCCGCTGGTCAATATCATGTATTCTTCGAACATCAATGATGCCCATACATTGCGCGATTTGATTACGAAGATTCTTCCGGATGTGGCGATTGAAATCAAGAGTCTTACACCGGTCGTCGGTGCCCACACAGGAAGAGGAAGTATTGGACTGGGAATTACTGTTTTTCCCGAAAATCGTTCGTAACGAAGGGCGGCATCGTAATGACTGCAAATGCGTATCGGGTGAAATATTGTGCGTATTGTCTGAACGGAAAGATGTATTTTACGCCGGATTTGAGCATTGACAGAGCATATTGGGGCGAACAGCTATGGGAAACCAGCAAGATTGAGCACAGAGATATGACGCTATTTCAAATATTTGTCGGTATGCCTGCATCCACTATGGACAAGGAAGAGGACCAGACGGACTATAGAGAGCATCAGCAATTAACCTCTGGACAGCGAGAAAGAATGGATTTGCTGATGCAGTTACTCGGGAGCCGCAAACTCACATTGCCCGAATTATTTTCAGCGATCGTAGCCATTCGTTCCGATGTACGTAACGCGCGAGTTCCAGAGCTTCATTTAGACTCAAATATAGGAGAGTCTCGCTTGAAAGAGTCTCATTTCCGAGCGTGGCTAGAAGCATTGCAGTTGTTATATTTACAAAACCACATACATATACAGCCTGCCATACAGCGAGACAGCCGTGGCAGGCTTTTTTGTCTCCGCTGTCTAAGCTCCGACAATATAGAAGAGCACGTCTGCGGGGCGTGTGAGGAGGATCGTTGCTACAGCTGCACAAATTGTCTTGTCTACGGTGAGGTGCGAGCTTGTACGCCGATGATTGAAGCTCGTTCCACGGAGAACCGCCGTGATAGACAGGGCTGTTCCGTCGATCTATCGAAGAGCGTACGGATTGTCTATCCCCATCCACTGACGGACGAGCAGCAGGAAGTCAGTCAACAGATCGCGGAACATGTCGCGCAAGGAAGAGATTGTTTAGTCTGGGCGGTCTGCGGCGCGGGGAAAACGGAGCTGATATTTCAAGCAATCGGAGCACTTCTGTCAGACGTTTCACTTGATGCTGATGATAATACATTTCGTGCGTCAGGCGATGCGCTCCATGTAGCAGATGATTCACTTCATGCGCCAGACGTCTCATTTGATGCAGCTGTTCCTTCTGTGGCGCGCAAAAAAGTCATGCTTGCCACACCGAGAAAAGACGTGGTCTTTGAGTTACTGCCGAGAATTAGCAAAGCATTCCCAGATCTGACGGTACATGCTGTCTATGGAGGAAGTCAAGAAAAGCATCGCGCCGCGGAAATTACGATTGCCACGACGCATCAGCTTTTACGCTACAGTGATCGTGCGTTTGATCTGGTAGTGATTGATGAGACGGATGCTTTTCCATATGCGGGGGACGAAGAATTATCGATGCATGCCCATCGTATCGGCAAGCAATTTATCTACATGACAGCAACACCAGATTCCCGATTGCTAAAACAGCACTTGTCGGTCGTGACGCTGTTTCACCGTCATCACCGGCAGCCTTTGCCTGAGCCTGTGAATTTGCTCTTTCAAGGAGTGGAAGCTAGGGGATTGGATCTGCTATGGCAAAAGATACGGAAGCGATCACCGCTGTCGAGCAAATTGAAGAATATTATTAAGCAATTGCCAAAATCGGGAGTCGTGATGTTTTTCGTGCCGACGATAGCAAGCGGTCAAAGGTTTGCTCATTTATTGCGCATGTATTTGCAGGGTGAAGGAGAGCGGTGGCAGAAGCCAATACAAGTGACATTTGTCCATGCACAAGATCCGGAGCGTGAGCAGAAAATTACGGATTTACGCGCCGGGCGCTATCAGTGGATTGTCACAACAACGATTCTCGAGCGAGGGGTTACGATTCCCGACAGCCATGTGATTGTTATTGATGCTCAACATCAAGTATTTACAAAATCGACACTAGTGCAGATAGCTGGGCGCGTCGGGCGCACTGTTGAGTATCCTACAGGCACAGTGATATTTCTAAGCCGCTATGTCAGTAAGCAAGTGGTATTAGCGATGGAAGAGATTCGGGCACTTAATCAATGGGGTGAACTGCAATGAAAGAATGGTGGACGGCTTTCTGGCAGTTACTTTTTCCGCAGCCATCGAGTTGTCATATATGTAAACAGCCGTTTCACAGAGAACATTTCAGACAGGTTGCGCATCGTGAAACAGCGGGAAAAGGTTCGTTGCGGGAGCCATATTTGTACCAATTGGATGCATGCCTAGCGGACGCCCTGTGTTCTGTTTGCCTTGACGGCATCCAGTGGATTACCGATTCGTATTGCCGAACATGTGGCAGGGCAATCGATCAACTAAACGATAATTTGGGAAGACAATATAGGATATTGACGCTATCCAGTCAGGAATCTGCAGTAGAGCAATGCCGTGACTGTTTTGGTGGTAGCAAACGGAATTTTTTACACAGCAGGTCGGCGGCGGTATATGATGGAACGGTGCGCGAAATCATTCATCAGTTCAAATACCGAGGTCAGAGACATATGGGTGAATTGTTGGCAGATGTCATGCTGCTGGCATTTGCGAGACATTACGAGTCATTAGCTATCGATCTGCTCGTGCCGGTTCCGCTGCATAGTGAACGTCTGGCAGAACGGGGGTTTAACCAATCGCTGTATTTGTGTCGGAGTATCACAGAGAAGAAACACATACCGATTGCCGATATTTTAGTACGAACCCACGCAACGCATAAGCAAAGCAAAAAGGCAAAATGGGAGCGCACACATTCACTCGTCGGGGCGTTTCAGTGCATACAGGAAGAGCGTGCCTGTGGGAAGCGAATTCTATTAATCGACGATATCTACACGACAGGTGCCACAGTCGATGCATGCGCAGCTATACTGTATTCGGCGGGGGCAACCGCTGTGTATGTTTTGACGGTGGCACGTTAAATAGGTAGCGGATAAAATTTCCCCATTTGTCTTCGTAGGAAGTAGGAATTTTCATGTGGGGTATAGAATATATACGACAGAAGGATAGCAGTAGCCAAATGAACTCAAGAATTGATATACCGATAAATCGAAGGTATCTAGGCTATTGTTGAGTAAAGGAAAGGAGAGTTGGATCATATGGCATTAAGCAATTGCCCGCGATGTGGTAAACTTTTTGATAATACGTTTAAGGATATTTGTCAGCAATGTGCTCGTGAGGAAGATAAAGTATACGAAAAGGTGAGGGACTATATAAAGGAAAATCGCGCTTGCACTATATACGAGGCGAGCGAAGCTACGGATGTACCGGTGAAAATGATCACGCGTTTTATTAAACAAGGAAGAATTGACATCAGACATAGCCCGAATATGGCATATCCTTGTGAGACATGCGGAACGCCGATTGCCGCCGGTAGGTTTTGTAATCAATGCATAGAGGAGTTAAATAAAGGATTTGCCGAGGTATTAAAGCCATCTCCGGCGAAAAGTCGACAAAGTGAAACAAAAGGTGCCGGATATCATATTGATGAGATGAAAAAGAAATACTAAACATTTAGAAGCAAAAGCCGATATTACAAGTATACATCTGTAAATCGGTTTTTTTAATGCCTTAAAGGAGTGATTACGGTGAAAATAAATGATATTGGTCGTGTCGGAGCTGTTCAGGCGTATCAGCAAGCGAATAAAGTAAACAACAGTAAAAAAGCAGAAATTCGAAAAGATAATTTACAGATTTCCCGTGAAGGACAGGAATTGTTAAAAGCGCAAAAGAGCGACGTTCTCAACCCTGCCCATAGACAGGAAAAAGTCGATGCGATCCGCGAGCAAGTGCAGACAGGTACTTATCAAGTAGACGCGCGTGCCGTTGCCGGTAAATTGATTGAAGAACAGCCTTGGCTGCTCGGTAAATAATGACGGTTTTGTCAGTGAAGGAGAAGGTCGATGAAGTTTATTGAAAAATTTTGCGATATCTTACAGGAACAATTGAAACTTCACGAGCAATTAGTATCCCTCAGTACGGAAAAAAAGGCAATTTTGATCGAAGGTTCCCTAGAACGTCTAGAGAGGCTAATTAAAAGCGAACATAGATTGATTCAGGAAGTGCAATATTTGGAACGGGATCGTTCGGCAATGGTGAAGCAGTTGGCAGAAGCATTGAAAATATCACCGGACAGAGTTACCATTTCCTTTTTGACGGATGTTGTGCAATTGCCGGAAGAAAAACAACGGCTAGGGGAATTGAAAGGTGATTTGCAGCAAGTGATTGAAGAATTGATGCAAATTAACGAAGTCAATTCCAATCTGCTTAAGCAATCGTTGGAGTACATTCAAGCGACGATGGAGGCCATCACGGATGACCCCGGAGAAGATATCGTATACACTAACCCTGCTAAGTTGGCGGGTAGAAAAGGTAAAAGTGTATTTGATGCTAAATCATAGAAGAGGTGACGGATTTTGAGATCGACATTTCATGGATTGGAAGTAGCGAAAACAGGAATCTTTGCGCAGCAAAATGCGTTATATACGACAGGTCATAATATATCGAATGCCAACACTCGCGGCTATACTCGCCAAGTCGTCAATATGCAGGCGCAGCGCGCGTTGCCTTATCCGGGGCTACAGGCGAGCAAGAATCCCGGGCAGTTAGGTACCGGTGCGATTGTCACGGACATTCAACGCATTCGTGAAAGCTATCTCGATACACAATTCCGCAATGAGATCAAACATGCCGGTTATTGGCAAGCAAGGGAAGAAACACTGGAGAAAATTGAATTGATTTTAATGGAGCCGTCTGACAGTGGCTTGAGTAATACTCTAGACCGGTTCTGGGCTTCTTGGCAAGACTTGGCTAAGGAACCGGAAGCATCGGCGGCAAGAGCCGTCATTGTCGAGCGAGCACAGGCAGTGATTGAGACATTGTCATCGATGCGTACGGGTCTGATTAACCAGCAGAACGATTTAAACAATGTTATCAGCACTAAAGTGTCGGAAGTCAATTCTTTGATGACACAAATCCGTGATTTGAATGATCAGATCGGTCGTATTGAGCCCCATGGATATAATGCCAACGATCTCAAAGACCAGCGGGACGTGCTGATCGATGATTTATCGAAATTGGTCAATGTCGATGCCGTACAGCCAGTTCTCAGTGCCGACGGGCGAGATACAGGGATGGTACGCATTTTAGCAGGTAATGTCGCGCTAGTCGACGGACGCCAACAAGCGGAAATGGGCTTTGTCGCTAACGAATATACAGGATTATATGATGTGACATATAACGGCGCCAAAGCGGAACTGGTTCGCGGTGAGATTCTTGGACTTTTGGAATCACGCGGTGAGAATATTTATCCCGGAGGAGTGATCGCACCGGGTGTTGAGCCGGAAGTTCGGGGGATTATCAATGACGTCATTGCGCATATTGATACGCTGGCTGTGGAATTGGCAAAGCAGATCAATGATATTCACAGTACAGGATTGAATCAAGATGATATTAAAAATGGCATTACGACACCGGGTGCCGGTGAAAGCTTGCTGTTCTTCATCGATAAAGAGCATTATGAACGTACGGGTGAGTTTATTTCGCCGACCGATTCCGGCAATTTCATGATCCATCCGGAGATTAGCAAGAGCCTCGATAAAATTGCTGCGGCTCAGAGTGGCGCTGTTGGTGACGGTACCAATGCCAATGCGATCGCATCGCTGAAATTCCACACAGTGAGCAGTTTCCCAGAAACAGCGACTTTTGACGATTTTTACAGAAATCTACTGGCAGAGATTGGTGTTCAGGTGACGGAAGCAGGGCGGCTCGGCGACAATTCGCAAGTGATGGTCAATCAAGTGGAAAATCGCAGACAATCAGTGTCCGGTGTTTCGCTCGATGAAGAAGTTTCCAATATGATAAAATTCCAACACGCGTACAATGCCTCTTCGCGGATGATTACTACGATGGACGAGATTCTCGACAAGGTAATCAACGGCATGGGCATTGTCGGCAGATAGGAAGGGAGTAGTTAGAAATGCGTGTCACACAGTCAATGCTCAATACCAACATGCTGCGTAATTTGAATAACAGCATGAATGGCATGAATAAATATATGGATATGCTGGCGAGCGGGAAACGGGTGAATAGACCTTCTGATGACCCTGTCGCCGCGGTGCGCACCATGTACCATAAGACATCATTAAATGAGATCGAGCAATTTCAACGTAACTCGATTGAGGCGATGAATTGGTTGGATATGACAGATGAAGCTCTCGGTTCTGTAGTCACGGTCATTCACCGTGTGCGCGAATTGATTGTTGACGGATCCGTCGATACGAAGGGTGCCGATTCCAAAGCGGCGATTGCGCAAGAACTTCAACAGTTACGTGATCAGATCGGCAATATTTGTAATACATCGATTGGCGGAAGATATATATTTTCCGGCACAGACACGCGGACACCGCCTTATGACGAAGCGGCGGGAGCATTTACAAACACGAATAACGCAGAGATTCGTTTGGAGATGGGGCAAGATATCTTTTTGCCTGTGAACATTCCGGGTGTCGATATTTTTACTGACTCGACGACAGGCGACGGCAGACAAAGTATTTTTAAAGTCATTGATGCGGCGATCACTGATTTGCAGAATGACGAATCCGGCTCTGTAATTACCGGTCATATAGCCAGCCTCGAACAGAATTTTGATTTGTTTACGGCGACGCGTTCTTCGCTGGGAGCAAGAGTTAACCGCATTGAGTTGGTGCAAGCACGTCTCGATGATAGCCATTTCAGTTCGACGAAATTGTTATCGGATGCTCAGGATGCCGATATTCCGAAGGTTATCACGGAATTGAGAAATCAATCGAATGTCCACCAAGCGGCATTGTCTGCGGGTATGCGTATTATTCAGCCGACACTGCTGGATTTTCTCAGATAAACGATGATGCAGCTTAGAATCGAGCAACAGTACGCGCAGATCGGCATCCAATCTGAGCGCGGACAACTGCAAATTCAACAAAGATCGGCAGATGTACAAATTCAGCAGCGTCCGGTTGATCTGGGAATGCATACCGAGCAAGGGCAGATATATATCGATCAGACCAAGGCGTTCGCGGACGCCGGATTAAAAAGTACATTCGCACATGCAAGAGATTATGCAGCAATGGGTCAGCGTCAAGCACTGCAAAAAATCGCGCAGCTTGCCCGAGACGGCGAGCGCATGGCGGATATCCATATTCCCAGCAATGCCTTTGCTTCGATGGCAAAACGTGATTCTGCCGGTAAACCAGCCGACTTTGATCTCGAATTTATTCCCAAATACGGCTCCGTGAAAATTGATTATCGTCCGACAGAGACGACATTCAACGTACAAGCCCATCAAGCAGAAATTCACGTGCGACCGAATCAACCTACAATGCAATATAGACAAGGCGGCATCGAATTCTACCTTCGCCAGAAGAATTCAATTTCTTTTGATGTTGTAGGTGAGAATGTAAATACAGCGTATTGAGTTAAAAGTTAAGAACCTGATGCAAAACGTTTATACGAAAATGTTTTGCACCAGGTTCTTATTTATGAAAGCAACATGATAGACAAAGTTATATTTGAGAAAGTTTTGACAGCAGTGCTAGTCTCTTATTGATAGAGTGAATTGCAATATCGTGCTCACCGAGCATTTCAAAGAAAGATCGTTGATTTTCCACTAACTGTTTAACATTAGCGTTCGTTTCTAAAACAGATTGTCGAATACACGGAATATCCGCGGTATCTACAATATCGTCCTTAGTAGCCACAGTAGCGGCTAGGCTGGCAATGTCATCTTTGGTGACTATGTTTGAAAGGGTATCTTTAGCGGTCATATTTGCGATGTCGTACTTGGTAGTCATACTAGCGATATCGCTTTTACTAGTCATGTTTAGCTCAATGTTTGTTACCCGTGCGTTGAGTTTTTGGAGCTCCGTAAGTATCAATGAAAAGTATTCGCTCATTTCGATTTCCTCCTGTGAAATTTAGTAGAAAGCTGTCGAATCAAGTGTGAGTATGGGCTCTATTTTATATGAAATCTAGGACCTTATCAACGGACTTATGCCTATTTAATGGAGGCGAGATTCACAATATTCTTGCTTGCCTGCGGACAGTCAGTATAATAGAATAGAGTTGAGAAATTGTAATGTTGGAAATAATAGAAATAGCGATATTTCATCAATAAAATACAAGGATAGGAGCGTTGTCATGCAAATAGAATCTGTCAGATTGGGCACCATTGATATTGAAGAAGAGAAAATTATTAATTTTCCCCAAGGAATTCTCGGATTTCCGGAAGAGCAACGATTTGCATTAATTCCTGCTGGGGAGAACAATCCGTTTTATTTTTTGCAGTCGACTATAGACCCGGTCATTAGCTTTGTCGTCACGGAGCCTCACCTGTTTTTTCACGATTACGAAGTGGGACTCTCTGATGAAATTGTCGAACAATTATTGATTGAAAGATCGGAGGATGTGGCAATTTATTCCATTGTTACATTGAGAGAACCGTTCAAACAATCGACGACGAATTTGCAAGCTCCGCTTGTTGTCAATGTCAAGAAATTTACGGCTGTACAATTTATACTGGGTGATGAACGCTATGCAACAAAGCAACCGTTGTTTCCTACAGAGGAGGGTTAGGCATGCTCGTACTTTCAAGAAAAAAGAACCAGTCGATCATCATCGGGCAAGATATTGAAATTAGCATCCTCGGAGTCGAAGGTGACAGTGTGAAGATCGGCATCAATGCACCTAAGAAAGTCTCCGTTCTTCGTAAAGAGTTGCGTGATGAAGTGGCGGAGACGAATAGGGAAGCAATGAATATAGAGAGTACTGCTAGTATCGTTAATGATATCAAAGGATTTACATTTCAAGAAAAAGAAAAGTGAAATTATAAATTGAAGAAAGAACGATTATTAGAGAGGTAATCGGCGATTTACAAGTATAATTTAGCGTAAATGTTAAATTTGGCTGTTAACAAAAAATAAAAATATACCGATAATAATTACAACAATAGTAAAACAGTAATGGTACGAGAGTCCTATTGCTGAATACTTAGCTTTAAACAGCAGACAGCTGTAAATTACAAGTCACATGGACGTGACGAGAAAAATCAAGGAGGAATTTACAATGAGAATTAATAACAACGTAATGGCAGTTAACTCACACCGTCAATTAGGTATGAACAACGCTGGTGTAGGGAAATCAATGGAGAAATTATCTTCAGGATTCCGTATTAACCGTGCCGGAGACGACGCAGCAGGTCTTGCAATCTCCGAAAAAATGAGAGGTCAAATTCGCGGTCTAAATCAAGCAAGCCGAAATGCTCAGGATGGTATTTCTTTGATCCAAACGGCAGAGGGTGCATTGAATGAGGCGCACGCAGTTCTTCAAAGAATGAGAGAATTGGCTGTACAGTCTTCAAGTGATACGAACGTAGATGCCGACAGACAAGAGATACAAAAAGAGATTACTGCACTAGTTGCAGAGTTAGATCGTATCGGTACTGATACTGAATTTAATACTCAGAAGCTACTTAATGGAAGCTTTTCTGGAAAGGTCATTCATATTGGTGCTAACGCAAGTCAATCATTAACTATTGGTATCGAAAACATGGGTGCAGGAACAGATGGGTTAGATGTTGCAGCCGTTTCTGTTGCAACTCAATCTGGTGCAAATACTGCAATTACGACTATTGACAGTGCGATCACTAAGCTTTCATCACAGCGTGCAGACTTGGGTGCTATTCAAAATCGTTTGGAGTACACTACAAGAAATCTTGACAACGCTGCTGAGAATTTGCAGGCTGCTGAATCTCGCGTTCGTGACGTAGATATGGCGAAAGAAATGATGTCATTTACAAAACAAAATATCCTTTCTCAAGCTGCTACGGCAATGCTAGCACAAGCTAACATGGCTCCTCAATCAGTACTTCAATTGTTAGGATAATAAGAGTTAAAAGCCAACAAAGGCTGACCAATATTCGTTGGTCAGCCTTATTTTTAATAAGGAGTTTATAGATTATGACAGAGCAAAATAATGAACAAAACGAACAGCTCATTTATGAAAGCGTTGAAAGCCTAAAAGAATATTTGCCCAAATTGATCCAAGGTATTGAAAAGGTACTGGAATATATTGAGGTTAAAGATGAGAAGGAAGCTTTCACGCTGCTTGTACAAGTAATTGAAGGTCTACAATGGTCTTTTGAAGTGGCGATTCTAACTGCGCCGACTTTTGATAGATTGGGGATGATAGTTGATCAGGAGCATATTCTTAATATTTTGAATGAATTGGTGTCGGCGATACAAAATCGTGACCTTATCTTGATGTCTGATTTGCTAGAATATGAAATACTAGAAGTGTTGCGTCTATGGCAAAAAAACTTATATCTCAGAAGTAGTTAGATTACGAAAGGTCATTAATAAGCTTCGTAATTTTGTCGATACTTATTTAAGTGTGTTTACAAATAAGTATATACTATTGTGAGATTGAACACTATAAATAATTTATTATATTTGGATGTGGAACTATGTTTACAGATAAAAAGGTACTCATCATAGGTGGTACAGGTACGATCGGGCAAGCAATGACAGAGAAACTGCTGACTTTAAATCCAGCGGTTATTCGTATATTCAGCAGAGACGAATATAAACAGTTTATGATGAAAGAGCGCTTGATGAAATATAACAATATCCGTTTTTTGCTCGGGGATGTTCGCGATAAGGAGCGTGTGTCGCGCGCAATGAATGATATTGATATCGTGTTC
The DNA here is from genome assembly GCA_023388635.1 of Bacillota bacterium. Classification (GTDB taxonomy): domain Bacteria; phylum Bacillota; class Bacilli; order Desulfuribacillales; family Desulfuribacillaceae; genus JAEWFW01. The sequence goes on along the minus strand of JAEWFW010000043.1, from coordinate 183,679 downwards.
AATTTGGCTGCGATGAAGCATGTGCCTGCTTGTGAATATGACCCCTTTGAAGCAGTTAAGACAAATGTAATCGGAACCCAAAATGTAATCGAATGCGCCTTAGAGCATAAGGTTCAGAGGGTGATTTATGCAAGCAGTGATAAAGCAGTCTCCCCGACAAATACGATGGGGGCAACGAAATTGCTAGCGGAACGATTAACTGCTTCTGCCGATTATTCTAAAGGTAAAGCGGAAACGGTTTTCTCTGCGGTTCGTTTCGGTAATGTTATGGAGACCAGGGGATCAGTACTTCCGCTATGGCGGGAGCAGATCGTCAGTAGCAGGATGATTACAATTACCGAGCCGAAGATGACACGTTTTATGATGTCAATTGATCAAGCAGTATCTTTATTGCTAAAGTCTAGTGAGAAGGCGACAGGTGGAGAAATTTTTGTACTTAAGATGCCGGTTATTCGATTGCAGGATTTGGCAGAAGTATATGTTGACCATCTTTCTTCCGAACTGCAAATAGAGCGGGAGATAATTCAAGTCGAGAAAATTGGTTTGAGGACCGGTGAAAAGATGTTTGAAGAACTCATGACAGAAGACGAATCGTTGTACGCACTGGAGCTGGAGGATATGTTTTGTATCCGTAATTTTAATAAAGTAAACATTCATAACCAAACGATTGCTAAACGATATAGTTCAGATCAACTTCCGATACTATCTAAAGCGGAGATTGAACAGATACTTTTGCGACCCGCAGAAAGCGATAATAAAATCGGATAGTTTAGTCTATTTGCAGGAAAGATAATCTTTATCGGAGGATATTTGGTATGTATTTCAAGAAAAATTTAGAGCGATTACAGACAATTTCAGATACTATATGCAAAAGAGTCCGAATGGTTTCGACTACATCTCTAAACTATTCGGTAGAAGTGCATTTAGCTAAAAATAACGTAACGACATTAAAGGTTGTTGAACAGAGCCGTGAGCTGTTTTTACATAGTAAATATGACCCGATACGTGAAGCAGAGAAGTTTATTGAACACCATGCGAAAACAATCGAACAATACCCTCACGTACTTTTTTATGGTGTAGGAATGGGGTATCATATCGACATATTTAAACAAAGGTTTCCTGATAAAGCGTGGTCAATTTATGAGCCGGATATTGAAGTATTTCGTCAATGCCTGCATGCAAGAGATATGCAAGGGTTTTTTAATAGAAAATTTCGATTTATTCATGTAGAACAAACTCAAAGCGATTGCCAGAGTTTTTTGACTGCATTATCGAATGAGATTCATGAACCCATTGGACTCTTAACGTACCCAAGTTATGAAAATATCTATAAAGATAAATGGACGTATTTCACAGAATATTTTATTGAACAACTTAGAAATCGTAGAGCAGATACGAATGTTGAGTTCGCCTTTGCTAAACGTTGGGTTATCAATAGTTTGATGAATTTATCGACCACTCTACAATCACCTAACATTCTACTAGACTTGAAAGAACATTTCCAAGACAAACCGATTATTATTGTTGCAGCAGGACCTTCGTTGCAAGAGGAATATAATAACTTGCGCCATATTAAAGATAAGGGGTTAGCCTATATATTTGCTGTTGGTTCCGCTAATAAAGCGTTGATTGCCGAGGGTATTTATCCAGATGCTGTATGTACCTACGATCCTCAAAACCATAATTACCAGGTGTATTCCTCAATGATCCGCCAAGAGATTGACACGGTTCCGATGATTTATGGTACAAGTGTCGGTTTTGAGACATTGACAGAATATAAAGGTCCAAAATTACATATGGTAACAAGTCAAGATACGGTATCTCAATATTATTTTAAACGAAAAGATGGACAAACCATTGATGTTGTCAATGATGCTCCAACCATTGCTATTGTAACATTACAACTTGCAATGAAATTAGGAGCCAATCCAATCGTATTAGTTGGACAGAACCTGGCTTTCTATAACGAATTTTATTACGCGAAATCAGTAAAAGTTGATGGATATGGGCGTGATGTTGCTGTAAAAGAGAAAGATCTCAAAGAAAGAAAGCAAGTGCTTGATGTTTATGGTAATTTAATTGAAACGAACTATTCTTTTAGTCAAATGAGAGAAAAGATGGAATATTATATCGCTCAATGGGAGAGCGGAAATATTATTAATACGACGAAAGGCGGAGCTGCGATTCAAGGTGCACAGTTTATACCATTAGAAACTGTGATTGAGCAGATTTTGGAGAGTCATCATATAAATAGCGAAAATACATGTGTCGATCGCGATTGGTATCAGAGAAATGGGGACACATTTTATGATATGGATTTTGTAGGTAAGCAGATCAAACAAATGAATCAATCTATTAGAATCTTCCGTAGAACGTATGAAGATATTCTCCATGTTTTTGAGAAAATCAGAAAATATCAGAATCGAGAAGATCGAAAGGGCTTAAAGTCGGCGTTTGTAGAATTTGATAAACAGTTTACTAAATTGACGAAGACGGATGTTTATAAAGTATTTATAGAAAGAATTATTCATGTTCATAAAGAGCAGCTTGCTAAACAATCGCAAGAAATCATACATGTGGATGATTTCCTAGAAAGGGCAAAGATTTTTTATCAACCCTTCTATCATTACATTACGTTAACGAAGGAAACCTTGGAAGAGATGGTGCCTGTCATTCAATATATAGACAAACAAATGGAAACGTATATCAAGCGTACTCAGAACAGTTTGAGTGCCTATAGATTTTATCCGTGTAACAGTTCAGAGTTGGTTTATGAAGGTGAGTGGCAGGAATGTAACTATTTGCCGGTATTATCTCATAGATTTAATATTTCGGAGAATTATTCAAATAAAAAAGACAGCATGATTCGCTTTCGTTTTTTTGGAAGAAGCTTGAAGGTTCTTGGTTCTACAAGAAGTGATCGCTCTGATAATATTGAAGTTAAAATAGATAATGTAATATGCAAAACCTCAGCTAAAAATATAAAACTCGATCAGAACTGTTCGCCAGATATGTACCAAGTAATTTTTATGGAAGAGAGTTTAGAAGGGAAAACACATGAAGTAGAAATTCGCCTATTAGATGATGATATTCTTAGTTTATATGGGGTAGTCACTGATAAAGATGGAAGATTGCTATATGAAGATGAGGTAGTATCTGTTGATGAGCTTGAAATTGGGAAGAAGATTCGATGTCATTATCGAGCTTCATATAACCAAGTAGGTGAGTTCTCAGGATTTGGAGAAAAAACGGCAGACTTTATTTCACAGCGGTCATCAGATACTCCTGACGGTGATTTCTATTTCATAATGGTAGGTTATGATGAACAAGGGAATAAAAAACTAATAGCAGATCGCAATGTACAACATAGTATTTCATGGGATATGCTTAATAATGCAGGTGTAGTAAATGGTAAGAAATTAAACTTTGATAAACATAAGCTTCAGATTAGTTTGCCAGATGGCGGAAATGCATACGCAGATAGAGAAGGGAAACCTTCATTCGTTCCAACGCCATATGGTTGCTATCCTACTAATAATGATTTTGATCGATATATTTTTGCAAATCAAGATAATTCTCTTGCAATTTCAAAGTTATATAATTGGTATACTGAGTATGCTTTTAGTCTTTGTAAGAACTTTCCTCTGTATGGGGAATATCCACGGGCAAATGGCAAAGTTATAAATATAGATGAATTCACTAACTATTGTGTAGCAAGAGGTATGGATAATTATGATAATGTAAAAACGTTTATTTTCCCTGATAAAAATCAGAATTTTACATACGTTGGTTTCAGACCAGCTTTGTTTATAGTGACTTAGATTAACGAAAGAAGTTAATACTATTATTTCGTTATATGAACTTACTCAATAGAATACTTTACTTGCATGTAATGAAGTAGCACAATAATCTTCTGAAATAATTTATGATTAGATTGTTGCAAACTGAATGAGGTGATCAGTTGGATATTGATATAGTAAGTGATACAACTTATGGTTATCGTATTAAACAATTAAATTTACCATATGAATCAATGATTTCTATTGAGAGAGAAGCAATTGAAGTTGCTGTTGATTTATATTATAAGCATACAAGTTTTTGGTATCAAAAACCGATCATATCATATGAAGGATTAAACATTTGGTGGTTTATGCCAGGAACATCAAGGCAAGACAATTTTGATGATTTATTCTATTTATATTTTGTTAGTTCTCTATTACGAGTATTAATCGAGAAATACCAAGTGAGCATCATCCGTTGCGAATGTGATTTAGATGATATAAAAAAGGAAGTGATCGGGAGAATTTGCAAGAAAAAGGAAGTAGTTTTTGAATGTCATTTTTTTAAAAAGCCAAATATACAGAAAATAAAAAATGATCAGAAAAGAAGTTATTTTAATAAATATATCAATTTATTATTTCGTATTTTACAGCCGTTTGTAAAAGCTTATTATAAAATATTAGGTACTAGAATAAAATATTGGTTTTGTTTACATGAATCTAAGCCACATAAATTACGATATAGTTCAGCGCCAGATCTCCTCAAAAAAAGAGGAGAGAAAATAGGATTTGTATTTCATGGAACAGATAATGAGGATTCTGTAAAAAAGTTATTCAGATCACCTGGGACAGTATGTGTGAATTGGTTTATAACACCGAAAATGGAAAAGGAATTAAAGAAAGAGGCAGAAATCTTGAAGGGGAAGATTGATTCTTATATTAAAAAGCAATCTTTTCAACAGAGTGAACCCGAATTTAAATATTATTTAAAGAAAATCAATCAAGTGTCTATTGATTTTCTTTATAAATATTTATTTTTTTACAAAGCGTATAGACAATTCGCAAAATCTTGTAAAAATTCTTTTTGGTTTCATGCACGTCCTATTAATTCGCCTCATTCTAGAGTGATCACAGGTGCAGTACAGAGTTCTAGAAAAAAAGTTTGTTCTGTAGCTCCGCATTTTTATTCTGCAAAGAGACTAACCAACTCTTTCTTAAAAGAGGAATTTAGTTCTGAAAATGTTAGATCGTTACCGAGTCTATTTATGGTTCAAGAAAAAATTAGCAGGGAAGTTTTGTTGAAATATTTTCCCAAGGAGCACATCTATATTTTTAATAAACATCCGGATGCGAATGACTATATAGATAAGGAAGATTCAATAAATTTTTGTATTCTTGTTTTGCTCCAAATGCCAGACGAAAATATAAAGCTAACTACAACACTTATGGAGGCACTAAAAGATATCACTGGTTGTCATATTCAATTTAAGCCTCATCCATCTCACCCGATGGATGAGGTGTGTAGTAGCTTAATTGCATCTAAAATAAGTTTTGAAATTTTAAAGCCTGAAGAAAGTTTGGAACAATGTATTCTAAAATGTGACATCTGTATATCAATTTATTCAACAGCTACTTTTATAGCAATGAAACTTGGGAAACCTATTATTTGGTTGCCGTTTATCAGTTATAATTACTTATTTTTAGAAGAGATTTATCAAAAGGTTGGGATGATATCTGTGGATGCCAATGACTTGAATGAAAATATAAAAAAATTAATGAGAAATAAAAGTTTATATGAACAAGAGGGATTAAAATCTATTAAGCTATATAATGAAATTTTTTGTGAGGAACAACTTAGTGATCAGATTATAAGAATGGGCGAAAATTTATCGGGAGGATCAATTTGATGAATATAGCTATTATTACTGCTAAAGGCGGCAATCAAACTCTGGAAAATAAAAATATCGTTAATATTGGCGGGCAGCCTTCTATTTTTTATTCTATTAAAGCGGCTCAGGAATCTGAACAAATTGATGATGTGTATGTCACAACAGAGTGTCCATTAATTAAAGAAGTTGCATGCGGTTTAGGTGCTAAAATAATTGATCGTCCAGTAGAATTGGCTCAACCATTTACTAATCATGGAGACGTAATACTCCATGCATCAAAAGTTGTATCTGATTTAATAAAAACAAATTTGCAAACAATTACTATCCTATTAGGCAATACAGTAATGACAACTGCTGAAGATATCGACCAATCAGTTTTAACCACATTATCAAAACATGAGATTGATTCTTGTATGACTGTATGGAAAGCACAGGATGACCATCCTTATCGAGCGATGGTGATTGGCAACGATGGATTTTTGCAGCCGTTTCTAGAAATGAAAAATGTCGATACGAATCGCCAAAGCTATCCTGATGTTTATTTTTATGATCAAGGCCCTTGGACAGTCAAGTTTGAAAGCCTTTTAAGAAGTGAAAAGACAAAAGAAGGACCTAGTCCATGGTGGTGGATGGGTAAAAATTGCGTGCCGATAGAGAGGTTATGGGTTACTGGGAGAGATACTCACACAATCTTTGATGTAGAGATTGCTGAATGGTGGCTAAATAAATATAGATAATTATCTGGTGATAATAAGCGAAGTTGGAGAGTGCTCGTGCATACTTATGTTGTATTAATTGCAATGGAATCATAGCTCTATGTAGAAAGGTGTTATTATATTGTGAGCACGCTAATTCTAGTTCTACAGATTTTTGCAAGAAAATATTGAGTCGTACAAAAGGTATCAATATTTGATAATTGGCGGTGTATACTTTAGATGATGCAAAGCATCTGGATTTCATAGTATGGTAGGTTGTTACAACTTTTGAAGAGTCATTTTTACATGACATAATATTTTGGGAGGAAATTATGAAAAATATTATCGTATTTGGTGGTTCAGGGTTTTTGGGAAGCCATGTATGTGACCAGCTATCGGGATACGGATACCATGTTACAATTTATGATATAAAAGTGTCTCCCTATTTAAAGGTAAACCAGAAGATGATTGTTGGAGATTTACTCGATTCAGAAAAGGTTGATCAGGCGATTTTGGGGAATGATATAGTTTTTAATTTTGCTGGAATTGCTGATATTGAAGAGTGCAAGCAAAATGCATTAGACACTGTAAAATGTAATATTCTAGGTAACACTATTTTATTAGAGGCTTCTAGAAAAGCTGAGATTAAGCGTTTCATATTTGCGAGTTCAGTATATGTATATAGCCAATATGGATCTTTTTATCGTTGTAGTAAACAAGCTTCTGAATCGTACGTAGAAATGTATTCACAGGAGTATCATTTACCTTATACAATAGTACGTTTTGGTTCACTATATGGAGAAAGATCTGATGAAAGGAATGGAATTTATAGATTTTTAAAGCAAGTGTTAACTGAAAACAAAATTGTTCATAAGGGTACTGGAGAAGAAGTACGGGAGTTTATTCACGTAAAGGATGCAGCGGAATTATGTGGAGAGATTCTTGATGAAAAATATGTTAATCAAAATATAATTTTAACGGGGCATCAAGCAATTAAATATAAAGAGTTATTTGAAATGATTCAAGAAATAGTAAACAATAAAGATATAAAGATTGAGTATGAAAAGGAGCAGGTTAATTCTCATTATATGATTACACCGTATTCTTTTAGTCCGAAAATTGGGAAGAAACTAACAAATAATCCGTATATTGATATGGGTCAAGGTATTATTGGTTGCTTGGCAGATATTTCTCAAAAATATAATATGGAAGAGTAGGATGATTTGTTTGCAAGATTGGCGGAGTCAGAATAATTTTAATATTCAAAGAACTGCAGAGTCTGTACTCCTATATAAGGATATAGCAAAGAGATTTATGGGATATCTCTCTATAAATCAGATACTTGGAAAACCTATTTCTATTATTATAAGCGGAGGAATGACGCCTATTTATCTCAACAGAGAGATAGTTAACCTCCATAGAGAATATAGGAATATTGATTGGAATTATATTCACTTCTTTTTAGTAGATGAGCGATGGTCAGCCAGGATGTCAAAGGATAGTAATTATAGAATGTCTCAAGAAACTTTAATTAGTCCTCTCAAAATGCCTAATGAAAATTTGCATGGCCCCCAGTATTCTGAGGGGAATATAGAATTGGCGGCAACACAATATGATGCACATATTAGAGAACATTTATTGCGATATGACATATCAGGTTTTGATTTAGCCTTACTCGGGTTAGGTGTTGATGGACATACGGCTTCTCTTTTTCCATATAGCGAAATAAATTGTAGAGACTTTTATACGATTGTCTCTAGTGAAGGTCCAGAGGGTATGAAACGTATTTCCATGGCTCCTGCAATTATTAATAAATCTAAGGAAATTTGGTTCATAGTAACGGGTGAAGAGAAAAAACAGGCACTTACAAATGTTCTTTATGGTGAGTTTGACCCTATAAAATATCCTGCTCAAAAAATAGTATCTTCTAAAGGTAGAGTTACATATTTTACAGATATTCATATAGATAGGGGTGAAATGTATTGAGTAAATATAGAATCCTAATAAGTACGGCGTCTTTTTTACTTGACGAATACGATATTGAAGAAATAGTCGGTAATTTAGATATCGAATTTATTAAAAATCCTTATGAAAGAAAATTGACAGAAGATGAGATGATCTCATTATTAAAAGATGTTGATGGTGTCATAGCTGGGCTAGAATCATATAGTAAGAAGGTAATTTTAACTGCTTCAAAATTAAAAGCAATTGCAAGAGTAGGTACAGGACTTACAAATATAGATTTTGAGAGTATTAAGGAACATGGGATTAAAGTGTCCAATACTCCATTGGCACCTGTAGATGCCGTTGCCGAAATGACTTTAGCGGCTATGTTGACGCTATCTAGAGAAATTATTTCGAGTAATGATGCTATGCATCAAGGAGTATGGAAAAGAATCAAAGGATTTACTTTAAAAGAGGCTACAGTACTTTTGATTGGATATGGACGTATAGGGAAAAGGGTATCTGAACTATTAAAACCATTCGGTGCAAACTTACTGGTTTGTGATATTTCTTCTGAAATAGTGGGATCCAATAATAAAAAGTATATTCCTTTACATGAAGGATTAGCTCAAGCAGATATTATTTCATTGCATGCAAGTGGGATTGATACGATAATCGGTGAACGTGAGTTTAGTGTAATGAAAACAGGTGCAGTTTTACTTAATTCTGCAAGAGGGGAATTAGTTGATGAAGATGCTCTTATCAAAGCTTTAGAAAATGGGAAAATCTCCAGGGTGTGGTTTGATGCATTTTGGGTGGAACCATATTCAGGTAAATTGGTGAAATATAAGCAGGCGTTACTAACACCACACATAGCTGCTTATACGGAATGCAGCAGAAAAAGCATGGAAAAGGAAGCTCTCGTAAATCTGTTAAGTGATCTTAAGTTATTATCTCATTCAGAGTGATTTGAAATAGTATGCGTAGGCGCCTCAATATTCCAAGCAATACTGCTCTATGAGTCAGAGGCAGGGTTAATGGCATACGTAGGAAGTAATTTGGAACCGGCACTTACTGATTTAATAGCGTATATTGATTAAAAATGAGAATAAGCGACAATTCAATTTAGTGGTGCATTTTAGATTTTAATTTGGTTATAACTACCTAGTGAACGAGGTGAGAATAATTAATAAGGTGGAGAAGTTACATTTATTTTCGAAATATAAAAAAATTATTCTTTTTGGTAGCGGAGGTACTTGTAATCTTTTTTTAGAGCAATTTTCTAAAAATAATCAAGATATAGCCTATTGTGTTGATAATAATCAGGCACTTTGGGGGAAGACAGTATCATTATTTTCCATTCGAAATCCGAATAGTTTATTATCAGAATTTAAAGAAAAAATCTACATAATTGTAACTAGTGCTTATTATGCTGAAATAAAGTGTCAACTTCAGAAAATGGGTTTTATTGAATATGTTAATTTTTGTAGTTATTCCTATGTTAATAATCATTTTGAATCTTTTCTAATAAGAAGGTATCAAAATATACATAGAAATGAAAGAGCATTTATTATTGGTAACGGACCAAGTCTGAGAATTTCTGATGTTGAAAAACTACAAAACGAAATCACTTTTGGCTGCAATAAAATATTTTTAGCATTTCAGGAAACGAACTGGCGACCGACATATTATGCTTTAATTGATAGCATGGTAATGAGAAATGACAATAAGAAAATTCAGGAAATTCCATCGCATAAATTTATTTCAAATAGTTTGAAACAATATTTTTCTCAAGAAGAGGGGGTTTGCTGGTTAAAGGACAAAGGAGATCGAAAGTTTTCTGATGATATAGTCCAAAAAGCCGCCGGAAGATATACGGTAATGTTCTTTATCTTTCAAATCGCATATTTTATGGGATTTACGGAATTATATTTATTAGGAGTTGATTTTAATTACAAAGATACTCAAATAACGGGAGAACAATCGAGCTTTGGTGATATTATTGGTATTAACCAAGGAGAAGTTAACCATTTCCATCATGATTATTATAAAAAAGGGGAAAAGTGGAATGTGCCCAAAATTAATGAGCAGTATATTTCATTTCAGACGGCTCATGAATTTTTAAATACAAATGGTGTGAAAGTTTATAATGCTTCACGAGAAACAAAACTTGATGTATTTCCAATAGTAGATTTTGATACTCTTGTTTTTAAAAAGATGTAACTTATTTTTTGATAGTTTTATTTACGCATTTATGCTCATAACGAAGGGGTGGCTTCATGGGAGAAATACTATTATTAGACTGTACATTACGTGATGGAGGGTACTATAATGCTTGGGACTTTGATTCTTGTTTAATCAATGAATATTTGCGTGCTATGGAAGCTGTGTCTGTTGATTGTGTAGAATTAGGTTTCCGTAGTGTGATCAAAGAAGGTTATAAGGGAGCATGTGCGTACACGACTGAGGAATTTTTAAGAAGTTTAGAAATCCCTCGAAATCTCAAAATTGGTGTAATGGTTAACGCGAATGAATTAATAAATTATGCCTATGGAATTGAAGAAGCTCTTACTCAAATGTTTATACCGGCAGATGAATCGTTTGTGGACATAGTACGTATTGTCTGCCATGTTCATGAATTTGAGAAGGCATTAACTGCTGCACAATGGTTGAAAGATCAAGGATATTATGTTGGGTATAATTTGATGCAAGTAGCTGATAGAACTTTTGAGGAAATTGGATATTTGGCTATGCTTGCTAATCAATATCCTGTGGATGTACTTTATTTTGCAGATAGCATGGGAAGCTTGACACCTGATAAAACTGCTCAAATAGTCCAAGTTCTTAAACAAAACTGGTCAGGTAATTTAGGGATTCATACACATGATAGTATGGGACAAGCTCATGCTAACTCTCTTCGAGCTATAGCGGAAGGTGTTAATTGGATTGATAGCACGGTTACAGGTATGGGAAGAGGACCTGGTAATGCTAAAACAGAATATTTAGCGGTGGAACTTGCTGATATGAATCAACGACATTGTAATCTGGCACCATTAATGAGAACTATTAGTAGATATTTTAAACCCTTACAACAAAAATACCAGTGGGGATCAAATATTTATTATTATTTATCTGGGAGAGAGGGGATTCATCCAACATATATACAGGAAATGTTATGTGATACGCGATATGAGGATGAGGATATACTTGCTGTAATAGAATATTTAAAGAAAGTAGGTGGAAAAAAATTCAATTTGGATACGTTAGAAGGAGCTAGGAATTTTTATCATGGAGAGCCTAGAGGTTTTTGGAATCCTTACGATGATATTCAGGGACGTGAAGTCCTTATAATTGGAACAGGTCCAGGTGGAGCTAAACATAGAGAGGCTCTGGAGTTGTATATTAAGAAAAGCCAGCCATATGTAATTGCTTTAAATACTCAAAATCATATTGCCCAAGACTTAATAGATATTAGAGCTGCCTGTCATCCTGTTCGTTTGCTAGCTGATTATTATGATCACTTACAATTGCCCCAACCTCTTGCTATACCGGCTTCTATGCTACCAGAGACGATAGGCAAAGTTTTGCAAAAAAAGGATATTTATGATTTTGGAATTTTAATCGAAGACAATACTTTTAAATTTGCAACTAATTATTGCGTATTACCCAATTCGATAGTTATAGCCTATGCATTGGCAATAGCAACTTGTGGGAAGGCATCGAGAATTTTACTAGCAGGATTTGATGGTTATGGAATAGACAATCCCAAAAATAGGGAGACAGATGAGATATTCGAATTATATCATAGGTTTTCAAATACTCAGTTGCTTGCAGTGACATCAACCAGATACCAAATTGCTACTACTTCAATTTATAGTATGATATAAGAAGTAAAGGTTAGGTGATAGAATGCTAACAAAAAAGATGATAGAATTTAAAGAAAAGTTACAAAATAAAATTAACATAGGTATTTTCAGTAAAACCACTGATAGTTCCTTTATTGAGGCTGCGGGTTTGTCTGGACTTGATTTTATAATTTTAGATTGTGAGCATGGCATTGCCAGTTTGGAAACACTTCAAAATCATGTACGGGCAGCAATGCTAACAGATATGGCGCCAGTCATCCGTGTTAAGGGGAATGATGCTCAAAGCATTGGTGCTGCGTTAGACATAGGTGCTTTTGGGATCCAGGTTCCTAATGTCTCATTGCCTGACCAAGTGAGAGATGTAGTGCGGGCAGCTAAATTCTATCCCGATGGAATGAGAGGTGCTTGTCGTTATGTACGAGCTGCTAATTATGGTTGCAATATCAAGTCAGAGTATTTTAAGAATGCAAATAAGGCAAGTATAATTATTCAGGTGGAAGGTCTAGAAGGTATTAAAAATCTTGACGGCATTATTAGTGTAGGTGGTTTTGATGTTTTATTTATAGGGCCATATGATTTAGCACAATCTGTAGGATTGCCTGGACAAGTAAATGCCCCAGAGGTTTTAAACTTGATTCAGGAAATATCGAGTAAGGCATTAGCTAGAGGGATAAAACTAGGAATCTTTTCAGATTCTATTGAAAAGATAGGTTGTTATGCTAATAGTGGGTTTTCATATATAGCTTATTCTGTTGATATCAGTATCTTTCGTGAGGCGTGTGCCAACATTGTGACAAACAAGTAATTTATAAAATACTAGTATTAGTATACTGATAGGAGAAATGATTACTAATGGTAAAACCTAAAGTTGTAGCTGTAGTACCTACGAGAAAAGGCTCACAAAGAATACCTTCCAAGAATACTCGACCGTTTTTAGACACGAACTTGCTGGAACTAAAATTGCGTGTTTTAAAACATGTTCCTAATATCGATAATATTATAGTGAATACGGATTGTGAGAAGTCTGAAGAAATTGCCAAAAGTTACGGTATCGATATTCATAGAAGGGACCCTTACTATGCGAGTTCAACTATAACAAATGATAGTCATTGGCGTCATATTGCAGAAACTACAGAGGCAGATATTATATTATTAGCTCAAACTACAAGTCCTATGGTAAAAGTAGATAGTTATATCAAAGCTATAGATATGCTTATATCGAGTGACATTGATAGCGTGAATTCTGTAAGTATAGAAAAGAAATTCTTATGGTACGAGGGAAAACCGTTAAATTATGATATAGACAAAACTCCTAAAAGTCAAGAACTACCTAATATAGTCTCACTTAATTATGCGATTACATTAATAGATAAAAAAACGATGTTTGAAAGAGGCAATATCGTTGGAAATAGACCTAGATTTATCACTTTAAATGACATAGAATCTACTGATATTGATGATCAGATTCATTTTGATTTTTCAGAATTTCTTTATGAAAAATACGGATTCAAATGGTTACAAGAAAAAAATTTAGGTGATTTCCATGAAATTAAGTAAATACGAATCTATTATTTTTGACTGCGACGGAGTCATAACAGATACAAATGCTTTAAAGACTTCTGCATTAGTTAAGACATTAGAAGATTATTCTGATGAAGAGATACAATCTTTTATTATTTATCATCAGGCAAATGGCGGAGTTTCGCGATATGAAAAATTCAAATTCTTTATTAAGCACATTCTTAACCAAGTAGATCAATCAGATTCTATTTACCAAAGCTTATTAGATCGATATTCAAAAGAAGTTGTTAAAGTTTATGGATTGGCTAATTTAACAGAAGGTTGCGAAAAATTTTTAATGCTTATGAGGAATGAAAAGAAGGGATTATATATTGCGAGCGGCAGTGATGAAGAGGAATTACGTCTGGCGTTTAAAAATAAAAGGTTAGCTGACTATTTTGAAGGTATATACGGATCACCTAAAACTAAAGAACAATGTATATATACAATTATCGGAAACAAGCAACCTGCTAATTATTTAATGATCGGTGACTCAATAGCAGATTTGAAAGCTGCCAGAAAATATAGAATTGACTTTGTTTATATGAGTCAATATAGTGAGCAACCTCAGGAATTAATAGAAGAATGTAAAAAGGGAGCAGTAAGGATAATCGACACACTTCAGGATTTGTTATTATCCTAAAGTCAATACTAAGTAAAAAATTATTTAATAGGTCGTAATTATTAGGGAGGTACAAATGGACGCTAAGCCACGTATATCCGTTTTAATTAACAATTATAATTATGGGGATTATATAGCAGAGGCTATTGAAAGTGTTTTGCAGCAGAGTTATGAGAATTTTGAAATTATTATTGTAGATGATGGGTCAACAGACCATTCAAAGGGAATTATCGTAGATTATCAATCTCGTTACCAAGATAAGATTATAGCTATTTTAAAAAAAAACGGGGGTCAAGGATCGGCTTATAATCTTGGCTTTAAAAACTCCACTGGAGAAATCATATGCTTTTTGGATAGTGATGATTATTGGTTTAATAATAAATTAGCGACTATAGTAAAGGCACACCAGAATTTCGAAGTTGTTCAACATAATTTGCTGGAAAATGGTAAGCCTTATAAAAATTTATCGAATATATTTGATCGTCAGTTTCTGATGAAAAAGTTTGGGTATTATGGATCGTTCGCTCCGTCATCAGCCTTATCTTTTAGCCGGAATGTATTGCAAATGGTTTTTCCAATTCCTGAAAAGCCATTGGTCACTTGTGCGGATGCCTATGTGAGAAATTTAGCTGTCTATCATGCGGAGATACATTCAGTTAATGAATGTTTAGGTGTATATCGAATTCATGGGAAAAATTTATGGAATAATGAAGATATTCTAAAATCTGACTCATTTATGAGAATACCGTTTGAAATTACTGTGCTTATAAATGAAAAGTTGATGTCAACAGGGCTATTTCCGATTCCATATTTTAACCAGTATCTAAAAGAGAAAGTAGTCCAAAGTAGTTTACAGATTTCGGTAGGTGCTGTTTATTTAATATATGGAACAGGAAGTACTGCGAATAGAATATTTCATCTGGTCGAACAATCAGGTGGTAAAGTACTTTTTTTTAGTGACTCAAATGCAGACAAATGGGGAGTAGAGTTTTTAGGGAGAAAAGTCATATCTCCATCTATGATAAAGGAAGTGAGAAAGGATATTGAAAAAATAATTGTGGCTAGCATGCATGTGATCGATATTTTAGAATATTTGGTGAAGCTCGGCTACAAGGAGAGTGTGGATATTATGTATCCTATTAGTATCTAACAATACATCTACCAGGAGGGCTTTTATGGAATTTTCATCAATCGAACATTTTTATTCTCTTTTATGTGGGAAAAAGATTATCGTATTTGGAACTGGTGAAATGAGTAAATTAATTATGGCTCAACCGATTGAAGTAGCTTATTTTGTGGATAATAATCATAATAAATGGGAGCAATATTTTTACAATCGTAAAATTAATAATCCACAAAAGCTTTCTGCAGAAGATAGGGAGAGTATTTTTATTATAGTAGCAAGTATGTATATTGATGAAATAAGTCAACAACTAATAAATATGGGATTTATAGAAAATTTACATTTCATTGATGGTGATATTATCCGAAATTTTGACTATTATATTGAAAGACAAGAAATCAAAAAATGTTTTAAGAATAAGCATGCTGGGAAGCGTGCATTTATTATTGGAAATGGACCAAGTCTGCGAACTAGTGATTTAGATAAATTAAAAAATGAAATTTGCTTTGCAAGTAATAAAATTTATTTAGCATATGATGAAACAGATTGGCGGCCTACATATTATACAGTGATTGATAGTAAAATAGCTGAGAATAATGCTGAGTGCATTGCTAAACTGAATGGAACAAAATTTATCCCATACAAGTTAAAACAATTTTTTAATGAAGAGATCGAGGATGTGACTTGGCTACATTTTTTAAATAACAAAAAGAAAGATGATGCGTTACAAGGTATGTCAACTGATATTGTAAAAGGCGTATATGGTGGATATACGGTAACCTATGTGATGTTACAAATCGCTTTCTATATGGGGATTAAGGAGATTTATTTAATAGGAGTTGATCATAATTATATTATACCAAAGTCAATTGATGAAGTGACAATTTTCGGGGAAACATTATTAGTTAACGAAGGTGAAAGAAACCATTTTCATCCTAATTACCATCATGAAAGTGATAAATGGACATTACCGAGGCTTGCTGATCAAGAGAGAGCATATCAAACAGCAAAACAAGTATATGAGAAACATGGAGGAAAGATCTATAATGCATCACGAAAGACAAACTTAGATGTGTTTGAGTTGTTAGATTTTGATCATATAGGAACAGATGCAAAGGAGTAGACATTTGGAGATAGTTTGGAAAGAACTGATTTTTACCAAGACATATAAACTAAGTATGTAAAAGGTTTAATGAGGTTAAGGAGTTGCTTGTTCTAAGAAACTAGTCTTAAGGAGATTGAATATGTCGTATCCTCTGGTGTCTGTCATTATAAATAATTATAACTATGCTATATATTTATCGGAAGCTATAGAGTCTGTTCTTTTCCAAAGTTATAGAAATTTTGAGTTAATTATCGTTGATGATGGATCGACAGATCATTCTAAAGATATTATAAATGAGTACCATCAGTTATACGCAGATGTAATTATTCCAATTTATAAACAAAATGGGGGACAAGCATCTGCATTTAACGCAGGAATTAAAAAGGCTCATGGGGAAATTATTGCATTTTTAGACAGTGATGATTATTGGTTTGACAATAAACTTGAAACTATCGTTAAATATCATGATAAATATGGGATGGTGCAACATAATTTATTGAAAAATAACTTAATTCCGTATACAGAATTAAGTGTAAATAAGGATTATAAAATGGTGTTAAAAAAGTATGGTTTCCAAGGAACGATACCGACGTCAGGATTATCGTTGAAAGCGGAAGTATTACGTGATATATATCCTATTCCTGAGAAAGAAATGAGAATTTGTGCTGATTTGTTTATTTTGTGGCATGCGTTTGCCATAACAGATGTATATTCTATCAATGAGTCACTTGGGTATTATAGGGTGCATGATAGAAACCGTTGGTATAATAATCGTGATCCTATTATACGACAAAAAGTAATAGAAGAATTAAACAAACGCTTTGAAATAATTGGGTTAAATCCAGTTAAAGATAACCCAAGTGCAAGAGCAGAGGTATTAGCAGATAGTATAAAGCTCTCAAAAAATCATAAATACATAATTTATGGCACGGGACAATCGGCAGAATATATGTTGAAGAGAATATACTCAAAGGGATCAATTGTTTTATTTTTTTCGGATTCGGATCCAGAAAAATGGGGGACTTTATTTATGGGAATAAAGATAATATCACCCGACGAATTGGTTGCTTATCAAGAACAGATTGATTTTATTGTTATAGGAAGTATGTATATGACAGAAATAAAGAAACTTTTATTAGAAAGAAACATTAGAAAAGAAAAGTTATTGATTCCTTCACTATAAGAAAGTAACGTTGTAGTATTGATATTATCTATGAGAGTAGGAGTAATAAAATGAGAAAACGCATACTTGTTACTGGTGGCGCGGGCTTTCTAGGTTCTCATTTATGTGAGCGGCTGATTAAAGAAGGTCATGACGTCAATTGTTTGGACAACTTGTATACAGGGAGCAAAGAGAATATTATGCATTTATTCGGTAATCCGTACTTTGAATTTACCCGTCATGATGTTACTTTCCCATATTATACAGAAGTTGATGAGATATACAATCTAGCGTGTCCTGCAAGTCCTGTTCATTATCAAAATAACCCGGTACAGACGGTAAAGACGAATGTTCATGGTGCGATAAATATGTTAGGATTAGCAAAACGAGTGAAAGGTAAGATTTTGCAGGCATCTACGAGTGAAGTCTATGGAGAACCAGAAGTACATCCGCAGTTAGAATCATATCGAGGCAATGTTAATCCCATTGGTATACGGGCATGCTATGATGAAGGGAAACGCTGTGCAGAGACGTTATTTTTTGATTACCATCGGCAGTATCGATTACGAATTAAAGTGATGCGTATTTTTAACACGTATGGACCTCATATGCATCTGCATGATGGTCGGGTTGTATCAAACTTTATTGTACAAGCTTTACAAAATCAAAATATTACCTTGTATGGTGATGGTCTGCAGACTAGAAGTTTTTGTTATGTTGATGATTTAATTGATGGTATGATTCTCCTGATGAACTCGTCAGATGATTTTATTGGTCCAGTGAATATTGGTAATCCTGCTGAAATTACAGTGCTTGAATTGGCTGACATGATAATTGGCTTGACAAATTCAAAATCGAAATTGTCATTTTTACCATTACCGGAGAATGATCCTATTCGAAGAAAGCCAAATATTGAACTTGCTAAAGAAAAACTGGATTGGCATCCAAAAGTTAAACTACAGGATGGTTTGATAAAGACGATTACATACTTTGAAGAATTATTGCGTAATGGGAAGATATAAGTAACCGTTGTTAATAATGTCTACAGATTCTTACTATATAAACTTAAAGGACGATTCTAATGAAAAAAGTCGGCTTTGTATGTACAACGATATTCCACTATTTACATTTCAGAAGAATAGCGTCAGAATTTAATGAGAAGGCGATTTTCATCATTTATGCTCCTAAATTGACAACAGGCAACCGATATGAGAAGTTACGAGATTATTTTGAACAAAATAATGTACACTACTGTAACTATATAGATATCATTAGTAATCAAGAAAAAGTGCAAGCGGTTATCGCGCCGTATTATTTTAATTTTTTCCCTCTTATTGATAGGGATATAATGCGTATACGTATTTTATATGGCTATGCAAAAGATGCATGGAATTATGCAAGATGGAATAAAGAGTTTGACTTGTGCTTAGTGTACGGTTCTTATGCCGAGAGGAAATTATCTCAGATGGTGCAGACTGTGTCAATTGGTCATCCGCGATTTTGTTCAGGAATGGATAAAGATGATATAGTAATACAGGATATTTATGGTGAAAGATTATCGGTATGGTTAACGAAAAGATTTAAAATTTTATATTGTCCAACTTGGGGAGAACTATCTTCTGTACCCTTCTTTTTAGAAATAGTTAACCAATTAAGTGAAAAGTACGATGTTATAATTAAGATGCATCATGGGAATTCACTGAATGATTTATTTGATTTTAATTGTTTGAATAAAGAAGAAGTTTTTTTGTGTGATGAAGTTGTAGATTCTTTCGATCTTTTCGGGAGTGTTGATTTAGTTATTAGTGATTATAGTGGTGTAATATTTGATGCGATGCTTGCTAAGAAAAAAATATTATTGTTAGATACAGAGCAGGAATATATTGATACTGGGTTTGCCAATATAAAAAAAATGGGAAATATCATGAAATATAATGAGGTTGATATTTTATCAAATGGTGAAAGTAGCTTAGATGTGATAATAAGAGAAGTTCTACCCCATGTTTCTATTGATGACAACATTTTAAATGCTATCGAGACTGCGTTGGAATCGTCAATCGTTGATTATGATAATATTTTAAAGGATCTGTACGAATATCGAGATAATTTTGCTCCAGCTAGAGCGTGTACAGCAATATACAGTCTTATTAACGGCCGAACAGTAAGGCGTAAATCGGATTGTGAGCATTCAATATTTAGCAAAAATAAGCTAATAAATTTTGTTGAGCTTTTTAAAGGTTATGAATATATTATTTGGGGTGCTGGTGAAATAGGACAACTTTTTGCATCCTGGTTAAAATATCAAGAATATGATGTGAAAGCCTATATTGATATGGATCTAAATAAACAAGGAATGTTTTTAGATGGGTTAGAGATACATGGTTACGATTATAATGAAACTAAAAATTATAAAATCATAATTGCTGTTGTGACGGCAGCTGAAGATATTGTTAAAATCTTAGA
This sequence comes from Bacillota bacterium, assembly GCA_023388635.1. GTDB lineage: Bacteria > Bacillota > Bacilli > Desulfuribacillales > Desulfuribacillaceae > JAEWFW01. Next base: position 163,471 of record JAEWFW010000043.1, on the reverse strand, counting down.
GCGGGACAGGTTAGTTGAAGGAATTGATTTTATTAATCCTTTTATATAACTGAGACATTTGATGCATCACTTAGAAGGAGAGAGTCCATGATTAAAGTCATTACATACGGGACCTTTGATTTATTTCATGAAGGGCATCGCAGGCTGCTTAAACGGGCTAGAGAGCTAGGCGATTATTTAATTGTCGGGGTCACAACTGAGAATTATGATGATAGTCGCGGCAAATTAAATGTACAGGAAAATCTAATGAAGCGGATTGAAAATGTGAAAGCTAGTGGTTTGGCTGATGAGATTATTATTGAGGAGTATGAAGGTCAAAAGATTAACGATATTCTTAAATATAAGATTGATATTTTTGCAATTGGATCAGATTGGTTGGGAAAGTTTGATTATTTAAAGGAATATTGTAAAGTCATATATTTAGAAAGAACAAAAGGAATCTCGAGCACGCAATTGCGAACTGCAAATTATGGTATTCTTAAATTGGGAATAGTCGGTTATGGGAGAATTGCAAATAGATTTATTGCTGAGTCTAAATTTGTCAGTGGACTTAATATCGAAGGGGTCTATGGTCTCAACGAAGAATCTTTGCAAAGTTTTGTTAAGAAATATGAATTAGATTTTTATTCGTTAGATTATGAGGATTTTCTTGATAAATTAGATGCCGTGTATATTGCCTCACCTCACCTAGCACATTATGATTATATAAAGAAAGCGATCCATCATAATAAACATGTATTATGTGAGAAACCTATGGTACTTTCTGCTAATCAATCAGAAGAGTTATATAATTTGGCCGAGAAGAATGGCTGTGTATTGCTAGAAGCAATCAAAACAGCGTATGCTCCGGGCTTTAACAGATTAATAAGTCTTGCTAAGAGTGGACTTATAGGTGAAATAAAGGCAGTGGATGCTACATTTACGAAGCTTGTATCTGGAGACATTCGCGAATTGGATAAGTTTTCCGCCGGTGGGAGTGTTACTGAACTTGCCAGTTATCCATTATTAGCAATCATAAAGCTGTTAGGAATAGAATTTACAGATATAGATTTTTATTCATATTTTGATAAAGATAAAGAAGTTGACATATATACTAAAATTATTCTTAAGTATAGGCATGCGATTGCTACAGCTAATGTAGGGTTAGGTGTTAAGTCAGAAGGAGAATTGATCATTTCTGGAACGAATGCATATATTTATGTTCCTTCGCCGTGGTGGAAGACAGAATATTTTGAAATTCGATATGAAGATTTTAGAAGTAATAAAAAATATTATTATAAATTTGATGGTGACGGATTACGATACGAAATTGCAGAATTTGTTTCCATGATAAATCAAAGAGAAAGCCAAACGTATAAGTTAAGTCCGAAAGAGTCTTCTACTATTCATAGGGTTATTGAGCGTTTTATGTCTAATATGGGTATCAATAGAATTTATTAAAAATAAGTTGATACTAAAGGAGCAAATGATGATAAATTGGTATCGTTCCTTTCGCAAAAAGTATGTAGTTCAACAAAGAAGAGAACATGAATATCTTGCTAACAAATATTATGCCCACTTAATAGATCCGTTTCTTACTAAATTGGCATATGATTTGAAATTGACACCTAATGTTGTTACTGGTCTATCCGGAATATGCGGTGTAATAGCTGGAATCATGTTTGCTTTAGATTTTTTGGTTATAGGCGCATTATTACTACAGTTGCATCATTTTATTGATGGTGCCGACGGCAATTTGGCCAGGCTTACTAACAGATGTACTCCATTAGGTGCTAAGCTGGATAGGGTGTTTGATCAAATAGTGAGAATTTCGGTATTTGTTGGTGTAGCATATATAACGGATGTATCACTTTGGCTTAAAATAGGTTTTATTAGTACGATTTATTTAGATATTTTAATTGTACATACTTACGTCCTACCCTTTATGAGAAAATACGGTGTAATTCGTGCTGAGTGGAAAGCCTGGTTTTTATCTAAAGGGATTATACCTAGTTTCGATATTTTTTTGATTTATTTTTTAACTTCTGCATTTGCATTATTTGATAGACTCGATTTATTGATATATGTGGTAATTGTGGGAAAGAATTTGGATTGGATATACCGAGTATGGGAATGTAAAAAGACAAAGTGGCTGTGGAACTTATAATTTTGAATTCGATCAATATATAAGGGGATAAATATTATGAACGAGCTAAAACTGAAAGAAATCTTCGCAGAAGCATTGGGAATCGATGAGTCAATCGTACAAGATAGTCTGGAGTATAATAGTATCCCCGAGTGGGATTCGATTGCTCATATGGCGTTGATTGCTGCTATCGACGATGCTTTTGACATGATGCTTGATACCGATGATGTGATCGATATGAGTTCTTTTGCTAAAGCAAAAGAGATTTTGAGAAAATACGATGTGGAGTTTTAATAATGAAGCTATTGGATGGGAAAGTTATATTGGTCACTGGGGCATCGAAGGGGATCGGCAGAGCGACGGCTGTCGCTTTCGCTGAACAGGGAGCGCAACTCGTCATCAATGGCAGAAACCAGCAGACTTTGCGTGCGTTAGCAGATGAGATTGCTGAGGTAACGGGTAGTCGCCCAGAGTTAGCTGTCTATGATGTCGGTGTCGAATCAGAAGTAAAACAGGCATTTCAGGTGATTCAAAAACAATATAAGAAACTTGATGTTATGGTAAACAATGCAGGCGTGTTGGACGATGCGTTGTTGGGGATGATTCGCATGCAGCAGTTAGAAGCGACGATGTCCGCTAATCTGTTTGGGACGATCTATCATATGCAATACGCGGCTCGTTTGATGCAAAGGCAACAAGCGGGCTCTATTATTAATCTTAGTTCAATTATTGGGCGCGTCGGCAATGCTGGGCAGGTTGTCTATGGTGCTAGTAAAGCAGGGGTAATTGGTGCGACGATGTCTGCTGCAAAAGAATTGGCACGCTATAACATCCGAGTGAATGCAATTGCTCCTGGATTTATCGATACGGATATGGCGCGCCAGTTGACAGAGGAGAAGTTTGCTGAACGAGTAAACAGCGTCGCCATGGGGCGGATTGGCAAGCCTTCGGAAGTCGCCAATGTCGCTTTGTTTTTAGCTTCAGATTTGTCGTCTTATGTGACAGGACAAGTAGTAGGTGTCGACGGGGGCATGTTGATATGAGCGATGGTTCGGCTCGATATTTTTGGGATATTCACAATACATATGTAGATCAGCAGGCAGTTGTTATTAATCAAATCCCTGATTGTGTGATCACCGGTGCGGATTTATTACAGAGAATAGATGAAATTAAAGGATGGCTGTTGTCGATAGCAGTGGGTGTTAAGGAAGAAACAGATTCTGGTCACAGAAGGACAAAGAAATTAGGATGTATTTTAGTAAATAATCAATTGCAGGATCTCATATTCTATCTGGCTGCGTTGCAGGTCAATGATGCGGTGATGCTTCTGGATGGGAAGATGAATCCACAATTATTGAGGGGCATAGTAGAGCAGTATCGACCGGATTGGATTACGGGTAGTTGCATTATAGATGGGACTGCGGGTGTATTGAAAGCACTATCCTATGAAGAGAGTAGACAAGATACACTGTGGTTTTTAAAGGGATCTTTTGGGGAAGAAATTAAAAAAGTAACAAAAGAGATAGCTGATAGTGCGATTAACGAGCAGTTGGCAGTGTTGTTATCGACATCCGGTACGACAGGTAATCCGAAAATGGTGCGTTTGTCGAAACAGAATTTGCAAGCCAATGCCCAGGCGATAGCGACGTATTTAAATTTGCATTCACAAGAACGGGCAATTACTAGTTTGCCGATGTCTTACTCCTATGGATTGTCTGTAATTAACAGTCACTTATTAGCAGGTGGAACGTTATTGTTGACGAACGAAAGTGTGATGTCAAAAGCATTTTGGCAGCTATTTCGTGAGGGCAAGGCAACATCGTTGGCAGGTGCTCCGTATATGTACCAAATGCTGCATCGTTTGCGGCTTTCGAAGATGGAACTGCCGTCTTTGCGTACGTTGACGCAGGCAGGAGGGAGATTGTCGGAGGATTTGGCTCGTTACTTTGGAGAGCTGGCGGAAGAGCGGGCGTGGCGTTTTTTTGTCATGTACGGACAGACAGAGGCGACGGCGCGTATGAGTTATTTGCCGCCGGAAATGTTGTTAAGTAAGCTAAATTCTATTGGTATAGCTATTCCGGGAGGAAAATTTGAGATCGATGAGCAAACGGAAGAGTTAATTTACTATGGTGCCAATGTCATGTTAGGTTATGCGGAGGACCGCAGTGACCTGAGTAAGGGCGACGAATGCCAAAGGAGATTAGCAACGGGGGATATAGCCATTTGTGATGCGGAAGGGTATTATTATATTACAGGCAGGCTCAAACGATTCATTAAGTTATTTGGTTTACGAGTGAATCTTGATGATTTGGAACAGCAGATTCAGCGAGAGTTCCATATCAATATTGCATGTACAGGTAATGACGAGCAGATGAACGTATGGTTAGAAAGGAAACAAGAGGGGCAGCAAAAAGGGGATATGCTATTGCAGTTGATTAAGCAGTGGATCGGACAGCGATACCAGTTACATCATACGGCATATACCGTAAAGGCGATTGAAAAGATTCCTGTAACTAATAACGGGAAAATTGATTATATAAAGTTGTTAGATTTGTAGCATGTTCGACAAATGGCGGATTAAATGGTGGATTGAACGGCGGATTAAACGACGTGGAAGTAAGAAGTATGGAGGGTGAAACAGCATGATTCCAAACACAATATCAGCCTATCAAATGTCTTCTAAAGAAAAACAGGAATATCTATTGGCAGTATTGCGAGAACGCCACAATTATCATATACGTCATTGTTCTGAATACCGAAATATGATCGATAAAATTCCCTTTGGTAAGACATATGCGCATCTGTCGGAGTATCCGTACCTTCCGGTAGGATTGTTCAAAGAGCTGGAGTTGCGTTCGATTCCCAAGGATCAGGTGCTCAAAACGCTGATGTCAAGCGGGACGACTTCCCAGCAAGTATCGAAAATATTTCTCGATCGAGAGACTTCTGCTAATCAATCACGGGCGTTAGTTCATATCGTCACCGATTGGATTGGCAAAAAACGGTTGCCGATGGTGATAGTCGATCATCGCAACGTGCTCAAAGATCGCACTTCGTTTAATGCGAGAGGAGCGGGAATTGTCGGATTTTCGCAATTTGGTCGTGACCATTTCTATTTGTTAAATGATCAAATGGATGCCGATTGGCAAGGATTGCAGGAATATTTACAAAAATATCAGGATGAGTCGATACTGCTTTTTGGATTTACGTATATGATTTGGCAGCATTTATACCAAGATGCTGTTGCCAAAGGAGCGCACGTGGATTTGTCTAAGGCAATCGTGATTCATGGCGGTGGTTGGAAGAAACTATTGGAGCAAGCTGTGGATAACGCTGAATTTCGAAGTAGCCTTAAACAACAGTTCAGTATTGATCGGGTTCATAATTACTATGGGATGGTGGAGCAGGTCGGATCGATTTTCATGGAATGCGAACACGGTTGTTTGCATACGCCGGATTATGCTGATGTCATTATCCGTGATCAGCATACTTTGGAGCCTGTAAGTGCTGGGCAGGAGGGGCTCATACAGGTTGTCAGTATTTTGCCGGGAAGCTATCCTGGCAACAGCATTTTAACAGAGGATTTGGGGACGGTTTTAGGAACTGATGATTGCTTGTGTGGTCGTAAAGGTACGTATTTTCAGGTGTCTGGTCGTTTGCCGTCAGCCGAGCTGCGTGGATGCAGTGATACATATGCCTATGGAAGTGAGGAGATGACGGAATGGCAAAAGGGATAGCAGAGGGTGCAGTGCGAATTGTAGCACCACTGGTGTCATCCTCACAGGGAATGAGTTGGAAAAATGCTATTGAAAGGCTGGCGCGGGAAAAGACGTTACCGATATTTTCAGATGTAGCACTAGAATTTGCACAACAATTATCACAGCGAATTTTGCAGGATAAGAGTTTGCGTATTTATCCAGAAATTGTGTCGCTCGGATACTGGCTGCGTAAAAGCCATTTACAAGAGATGAAGGAACGCTGTAGGGCACAGCAAGGAGATGATGTTCGTCTGCCACGTGGGTTGGTGTTAGCATTTGCACCGGGAAATATTGATACGATGTTTGTCTACACATGGATTCTAGCGTTGTTGGCTGGAAACAGCGGTGTTGTGCGCATCTCCGGCAGAGAATCAGAGCAAGTGGGAGTGTTGTTGCGTTTGCTCAATGAATTATTGTCAGAGGAGCGGTTTGTGCTTGTAAGACAACGGAGTCTATTCGTCCAGTATGATCATGATCAAACGGTGACAGAGTGGCTGTCGTCATTATGTCATGTGCGTGTGATTTGGGGCGGAGATCGCAGTGTGCGTGAGTTGCGCAGTATACCTTTGGCGCCATTGGCGACGGAGTTGGTATTTCCAGATCGTTTCGGATTAGCAGTGCTGTCTGCGGAGGCAGTGTTACAATCTACGGCGGAGCAGGAATTGCAGCAGTTGGCAACGAATTTTTACAACGATACATTGTTTTTTCATCAATTGGCTTGTTCATCGCCGCGTTTAGTATGCTGGCTAGGGGCGGAAACGATAATTATAGATGCGAAAGAGCGATTTTGGAAGGTTTTTCGCAGTGTCATAGAGCAAAAACAGTATAAGTTAGCACCGGCAATCCATATGGCGCGATTGACGCAAGGGTTTGTTCAGGCGACATTGGATCATACGGTTTCGGTTTCGGCAAAAGATTTTACATTGCCGTTATGTGTAACGGTGGACGATTTCCCTGCTGCATTGCGGGAAGAGCATCGAGGTGCCGGATTGTTTTTTGAATATCACGGGCAGAGGTTGGAAGATATATTACCGTTGTTAGCTGACAAGGATCAGACGATTACGTATTTTGGTGTGGAGCGGTCGGTATGGCAGTCGTTTTGTATGAATTTGCGGGGGCGTAGCGTTGACCGGATTGTACCTGTGGGGCAGGCACTGGATTTCAGTGATATTTGGGATGGTTACGATCTATTAATGTATTTTACGAGAGTTGTTCAAATTTGTTGATGTGAGGGAGGCGATACGGTGGAGTTCATGCGATTGCGGGAAGAACATTTGGAGACGGTGCTGCGTTGGCGGACATCCGAACAAGTGACACGCTATATGTATACGGACATTCCTTATGATATGGAGCGGCAGCAGCAGTGGTATGACAGTGTGAAAAATGATTTGAAAAATCGTTATTGGGTAATACGGCATAAAGAGCAGCTCATTGGTTTGATTTCATTAAATCAAATAGATACACAACATCGACATGCAACATTTGGATATTATATCGGTGATCCTGCTTTTCATATTATCGGTGGTCGGATTCACCCTTATTTTTATAATTATGTTTTCAAGCAATTGGGTTTACATAAATTATATGCAGAAGTAATGGACGGTAATGAGAATATGTGTAAGATGCACAGAATGTATGGATTTCGTGATATAGGGACGTATAAAGAGCATATTTTTAAATATGGGAAATATCATGATGTGCATATTTTTGAGTTGTTAGCTGAAAAGTGGAAACAACAGCAGCAATTTGCAAAATATGTTGCTACTTTTGAAGAATAGTATTTTAAATTGGAGGGACATAAAATAATGAAAATCGCCATTGCTGGCATCGGCTATGTCGGATTGTCAAATGCCGTTTTGCTTGCTCAACATAATGAAGTAGTAGCGTTTGATATCGTTCAAGAAAAAGTAGATATGATTAACAACAAACAGTCCCCGATTATTGATAAAGAAATCGAAGAATATTTGGCTACAAAACCATTGCATCTTTCAGCGACAACAGATTGCAATATCGCCTTTGAAGATGCCGACTATATTATTATTGCGACACCGACGAACTACGACCCGATTAAGAATTATTTTGATACAAGAAGTATTGAAGCTGTGATCGCTAATGTCTTATCTATCAATTCAGGGGCGATTATGGTAATCAAATCGACGATCCCTGTTGGTTATACAGAAAGCGTCCGGGAGAGATTTGCAACAGAAAATATCATTTTTTCGCCAGAATTTTTGCGTGAGGGCAGTGCTCTCTATGACAATCTCTATCCTTCGAGAATTGTCGTCGGTGAACAATCGGAACGAGCTACTGTATTTGCCAATCTATTGCAACAAGGCGCGTTGAAAACAAACATCGATGTGCTTTTTACTGGTTCAACAGAGGCAGAAGCAATTAAACTGTTTGCCAATACCTATTTGGCAATGCGCATAGCCTTTTTCAATGAACTCGACTCCTATGCGGAAGTAAGGCAATTGAATACCCAGCAAATCATTGAAGGGGTCAGTCTTGATCCGAGAATCGGTATGCACTATAACAACCCATCTTTTGGATACGGTGGCTATTGTTTACCTAAAGATACTAAGCAGCTACTAGCGAACTATTCTGATGTACCACAAAATATCATGTCAGCTATCGTCGAAGCCAACCGGACTAGAAAAGACCATATTGCCGATATGATCCTAAAAAGAAATCCGAGAACGGTGGGAATTTACCGCTTGACAATGAAGACTAATTCCGATAACTTCCGCGACTCTGCTGTTCAAGGAATTATGAAACGATTGAAGGCGAAAGGTGTAGAAGTTGTGGTATTCGAACCGACACTCTATGAAGAATTGTTTTTCCGCTCCAAAGTCATCAACGATTTAGCTGAATTTAAATGTCTCTGCGATGTGATTGTTGCCAATCGTCTGTCAGAAGAGATTAAAGATGTCGAGCATAAGGTGTATACGAGAGATTTATTTAGTAGAGACTCATAGAATAGGAGCTATTGTTATGAATAAAGTCATAGTCATTATTCAAGCACGTATGGGTTCGACACGTTTGCCGGGGAAAGTTCTCAAAGAATTAGGAAATACGATTGTGCTTGATTATGTCGTGCAGCGCAGTCGTGCTATAGAAGGTGTCCCGGAAGTGATTGTAGCGACATCGGAATTGGAGCAAGACCAAGCAATTGTCAATTGGTGCATCGAACATGATGTGCCATATTTTTGTGGTTCAGAAGATGATGTGCTTGACCGATATTATCAGTGTGCGAAGTTATATGAACCTGATTATGTGATTCGCGTGACAGCTGATTGTCCGTTTGTCGATTATCAGACTGCATCTGCGATGGTTGCAGTGTTAGGGGAAATGGTTGATGTTGTGCGCTTAGAGTCAGGTCTTCCCAGAGGACTGTCCGTAGAATTGTTGTCATTTGCAGCGTTACGATATATCCATCAGAACGGTACCGAGGCGTATCATCGCGAACATGTGACCTATTATGCGTACGAGTTTCCTGAGAAATTTCGCTTTCATCCGGTAGCTGTTGACGATGCTAAGAAACGTCCTGATCTGCGTATCACCCTTGATACTCCAGAGGATTATTTATTATGTCAAGCGATAGCCGGTCACTTTGTTGGAGATATACTAGTTCCAGCGCAGGATGTGATTGATTATCTGGCATCTCATCCGGAGGTTGTCGAACTCAATGCCCATATTCAGCAAAAGGCTGTGAAATAATGAAAATTGTCGCGATACGAGCCGATGCTTCTGGGAAAATCGGCACCGGTCATGTGATGCGTTGTCTTGTTTTGGCAGAGCAGATACGCAGGGAGATAAATGATGTGAAAATTATCTTTCTTTGCGTACGTGAAGACGGTAATTTGATATCTCATATTCAAGGTCTCGGTTATCAAGTAGTAGAGCTGGCTAGGTATGATGATGTTGAAACAGCAAGGCAATTAGCTATACGAATATCAACTGCTTCATCAGAGTCTATATCACGCCCGATTGATTTGCTCATCGTCGATCATTATCGATTGGACGTGGTTTGGGAGCAAACTATGAGGGAATTGGCAAGAACGATTCTTATCATTGATGATTTGGCAAATCGCGTACATGATTGTGACGCTTTATTGGATCAGAATCTCAATCAACAGATGGCAGAACGGTATCTGACATTGGTGCCGGAATCGTGCCGTTGTTTTATAGGTCCGAGGCATTTGTTGTTGCGTCCCGAGTTCTTATTGGTAAGGGAACAGATGAAAAATCGGATTGTAGAATTAAGGGATAGTTCTTTACAACTTAGTGTTCGTAATATTCTCATTTTTTACGGTGGAAGTGACCCAACAAGGGAAACAATGAAGGCGTTACAGGCAGTTACGTTGTGGTTAGACAGATTACGTGACTATGCAGGGGAACTAAATGTCTGTGAAGTGCGTGTCAATGTTATATCTGGTACATCGAATCCGATGTTTACGGAAATTGAGGAACAATGCAATACTATGAAGAATATACAATTATTCCGACATGTGGATAATATGGCGGAAATACTTTTAGATACAGATATCGTCTTGGGAGCGGGCGGTGTGGCGATGTGGGAACGTTGCTATCTAGGTGTGCCGTCGATCGTCACGATTGTTGCCGAGAATCAGCGGTCGACGACAGAATATGCCGCGTTACAAGGCGCGATATGGAATGCCGGTTGGCATGCAGATGTGACAGCACATGATTTGGCAGTGTTGTTGGAGCGAGCGGATCAAGATTTTCACAGACGCAAGCGTATGTCAGAACGCGCTGTCGTCATGATGAAGGAAGGAATCGGAGAAAAGCGATTGCTTGATTGGATACTTGAAACGTTATGTTAACACGTTAATATAAGTATACCTAGATATGGTAGATGCTAGAGTTTATACGGAGGTGTGTCGTTTGCGAGAAATTGCAATTGGAGGAAGATTAGTAGGAAGTCAGCATAAACCGTTCGTCATTGCGGAAATGTCTGGGAATCACAACCATTCACTTGAGCGCGCGCTGGAATTGGTCGATGCGGCAGCGGCAGCCGGTGTTGATGCACTGAAGTTACAAACCTATACGGCAGACACGATGACCTTGGATATGCATGAAGGTGAATTTTTTATTGATAATCCTAATAGTCTCTGGCAAGGTAAGTCACTCTATCAATTATATCAAGAGGCGTATACACCATGGGAGTGGCATAAGGAGATTTTCGATAGATGCCGACAGTTAGGATTGATCGCTTTTAGCACTCCGTTTGATGAATCGGCTGTTGACTTTCTCGAGCAATTGGATGTACCGTGCTATAAAATTGCATCCTTTGAGAATACAGATATTCCGTTGATTCGTAAGGTTGCTGCTACGGGTAAGCCGATGATTATCTCGACCGGTATGGCATCGATTGGTGAGCTTCACGAAGCGGTTAGCGAAGCGAGAAAAGCCGGGTGTCAGGATCTAATTCTATTAAAGTGCACGAGTACGTATCCGGCAACTCCTGAAAATAGCAATTTATTGACAATACCCCATATGCGAGAGTTATTTCAGTGCCAAGTTGGGATATCCGACCATACATTAGGGACGGGTGTCAGTGTAGCGGCTGTCGCACTGGGGGCGACGGTGATTGAAAAGCATTTTACATTGTCACGGGCAGAGGGTGGTGTCGATGCGGCATTTTCTCTGGAACCGGATGAATTTGCTGCACTGTCCTTGGAAGCGGAGCGAGCATGGCAGAGCTTGGGAGCGATTCATTACGGTCCGACGCTTGCTGAAAGCCCTTCGCTGAAGGATCGCCGGTCATTGTATATTGCCGAGGACTTACAAGTGGGTGATGTTCTGAATAAGAGCAATTTGCGGTCGATTCGTCCGGGGTTAGGATTGCCGACAAAGTATTTGGATTTATTGTTGGGGAAACGAGTGAAATGCGACGTGAGGAAAGGGACACCGATGTCGTGGGAGTTGCTGTAATTACTTGGAGTACATAAATAGATTTACGGGAATAAATTTTGGCAGAGGATGTGACATAATGAACATATTAGTTACCGGAGGAGCCGGCTTCATCGGGCGTTGGGTTGTCAAACGATTATTGGATGATGGGCATGCTGTGTGGGTGCTTGATGATTTGTCGAATGGACGCGAAGAAAACTTACAGGAGTTCTCTGAGCACACGGGATTGAAAAAATTTATCGTCGCGGATATTAAACAGCGCAATTTAGTAGAAGAACTATTTAATAGTGTAAAATTTGATATTTGCTATCACTTGGGCGCATCAATTAACGTGCAGGATTCGATTGATGATCCGGAGACGACATTTAATAACGACACGGTCGGTACGTTCTATGTATTGGAAGCGTGCAAAAAGCATCAGACAAAGATTGTGTTTATGAGTACATGTATGGTATATGATCGTTGTAACGATGATGCTGGAATTACAGAAATCCATCCGACCAAGCCGGCTTCCCCGTATGCAGGAGCAAAAATTGCCGCGGAGAATATGGTGTTGTCGTATTACTATGCATATGGGCTACCGGTCGTTGTTGTGCGACCATTCAATACATACGGACCGTTTCAGAAGACAGGCGGTGAAGGCGGTGTCGTGGCAATCTTCATCAAAAATAAGTTAGCCGGAAAACAACTGATGATATACGGTGATGGTACCCAGACAAGGGATTTATTATATGTGGAAGATTGTGCCCGATTTGTCGTTGAAGCTGGGTATAATGATTCTGTAAACGGTGAAATCGTCAATGCCGGTCTGGGACGGGATATCAGTGTAAACGAATTGGCGGAATTAGTGCTAGCGATTGACGCAAGTCAGCAAGGTGTAGTTCCGGCAAGTTCGGAAGGTCAACGAACTATGTTGACTCAACGAATTCAGCATGTTGAGCATATTCACCCGCAGAGTGAAATTCAGAAACTGTTGTGCAATTATGATAAAGCCAAGCATCTGTTAGGGTGGAAGCCGAACGTTACGCTTGAAGAAGGGATTGCTAAGACAGAGGCATGGATTCGAACGAGCAATCTGATTTGATATATACCATGTAATCAGATTGAGAAGTGTATAAAAAGATTGGGGGTGCTGATTTGAATTCTGAAACACAGCTTGCCATACACGGTGGTCAACCGATTCGCGATAAATATCTTCCGTACGGTCAACAATGGTTATCAGATGAAGATATCGCGGCGGTTGTTCGGATATTGGAAAGTCCGATGATTACCCAAGGAAAGACAATTGATACATTTGAGCAAGCTGTCGCCGATTATGTTGGGGCAAAGTACGCTGTGGCATTTTGTAACGGTACGGCTGCGCTGCATGGTGCTTGTTATGCAGCCGGAATCGGGGATGGTGATGAGGTACTTGTGCCACCGATTACTTTTGTAGCCAGTGCCAATGCTGTACTGTATGCGGGGGGAAAGCCGGTGTTTGTTGATATCGATGAACAAACATACAATATCAATCCGGAGTTGTTGGAGAATGCGATCACACCATGCACAAAAGCAATTATCGCTGTCGATTTTACTGGACAGCCGGTGGATATGCGACGGATTCGTGAGATTGCCGATCGGTATAATCTGATAGTGATTCAAGATTCTGCCCACTCTCTGGGTGCGTATTATGATGCGAAATATATTTCTAATGGGGAGAACAATAGAGAACTTTATCATAACGAGAATAGCGGTATTCGAATGGTAGGAACGACTGCCGATATGACGATGTTTAGCTTTCACCCGGTGAAGCATATCACGACCGGTGAAGGCGGTATGATTGTTACAGACTCTAAAGAGTTGGCAGATGCATTGCGGATGTTTCGGTCCCATGGAATTACCAGTGATCGCAATTTGATGACGAAAGATGACGGTGCTTGGTACTATGAGATGCTTGCACCCGGGTATAATTATCGTATGACGGATATTCAGGCGGCGTTGGGTGTTTCGCAAATGGAGCGGCTACCACTGTTTGTCGATCGACGCACAGAGTATGCGAGTATTTATAATGAGGCATTCAAAGATGTTGAAGGGGTAATTACTCCTTATCAGATACAGGGAGTTCACTCAAGCTGGCATTTATATGTTATACGTCTAGAACTAGAGAAGTTTTCAGCTACCCGTAGGCAAATTTTTGATGCGCTACGTGCAGAAAATATCGGTGTTCATGTCCACTATATTCCTGTCCATCTGCAGCCATACTATCAGCAATTAGGGTATCGTAAAGGTTTGTGTCCTGTTGCGGAAACATGCTATGAAGAGTTTCTGACACTGCCGTTATATCCAAAGATGACGGTTGACGATATAAATGATGTCATTCGTGGCGTAAGAAAGGTATTAAGTGAATTTATATAAATTTTTAACAAATACTGTTTTGATTTAATTAAAACATATAAATATTTGCATAAAATATAGTATTATGGAGGTGAAAAGGGGGGGATAATGTGTTAGAAGAAGAATTAGTACAATTAGTTAATAAAATTATTTCTGAAAAATGTGAAAAACAGCATATAGAACTTAAGAAGGCATCAGGCGGTACACCATCAAAACTTTATGATACTTTATCAAGCTTTTCTAATCAAATAGGTGGCGGAATAATTGTTTTTGGAATTGACGAAGATGCCGGATATGTTGGTGATTCAGATCAGCCTATGACGGAATATGAAATATATAGCTATGAAGCCTTTAAAAGAAGGATCCATGATGAACTTCGTACTGTTGATAGAGCAACAATGGAATATTTGGGAACAGATAATATGATTGAATATCTAATAAAGCTGCGTAGGCAAAAGGTAAATCTGATAAATCTTGATGATGAACGAATAATGGAAACCCAAGGTATAAGCCAAGAAGGTCTTCCAACATTGGCAGGCTTGATGCTACTTGGCGAATATCCACAGGAGTTCTTCCCGCAATTAAGTGTGACAGCGATGGTGGTGCAGGGCAGAGAGATAGGTGAACTTGGCGAGGACGGAGAACGATTTATAGATAACAAACGTATTGAAGGAACAATATCGCAAATGCTTGAAGGTACATTAGCTTTTGTTCGAAGGAACATGAAAGTGAAGACTATAATAACTGAAGATGGGGTCCGTGCTGATAGACCAGAATATCCAATAAAGGCAGTTAGAGAAATTATAATGAATGCACTTATACATAGAGATTATAGTGTGCATACAGAACGTTCACCTGTAAGGTTAGTAATGTATGAAGACAGATTGGAACTAGAAAATCCAGGAGGTCTATATGGCAGAATAACTATAGATGATTTAGGGAAGGCAGCTGCAGATACCAGAAATCCATATTTAGCAGGAGCATTAGAAATTATGATTGATACAGAAAACCGTTTTTCTGGTATTCCTACTGTAATAGCAGAACTTAATAAAGCCAACCTACCTGCTCCAGTATTTATTGATAAGCGAGGAGTATTCAAAGTCATATTTTATAAAAAGTCAGTCGTTCAAAGTAAAGATACTGATTTTGAACAGGAGATTTTAAATTACTGTATTACGCCACGTTCTAGGGAAGAACTTGCAGAGAAATTTCGGTTTGAAGCACCAAGCTATTTTATAAAAACATATATTTCCCCATTAGTTGAAGAGGGGAAAATTAAAATGACTATTCCTGATAAACCCAAAAGCAAGTTCCAAAAATATTTTTCACAACTATGCATTGACAAATCGAAATCCAACAAAGGCTGATCCGGAGATCAGCCTTTATGTACTTTCACACGTTCGATTCGCTTATCGGCGACTTGCTCGACTTTAAATACGAGATTCTCATATTCGATAATCGGTTGTTCGCCGCTGGCAGGGATTCTACCCAGTTGACTGATTAAAAATCCGCTTAGGGTTTCACAATCCTCATCGGTTAATTCAGTATCCATAAACTCATTGACTTCGTCGAGCGAAGCCATTCCGTTGATGCGGTAGGTGTTGTCGTCGAGTTTTATGAATTCCGGTTCATCATCCTCGTCGTCGTATTCATCAAAAATGTTGCCGACAATTTCTTCGATTAAATCTTCCATGGTAACGATACCGGCTGTTCCGCCATACTCGTCAATCGCAATTGCCAGATGCTGTTTCGAATGCTGGAGGTCTTTGAATAATTCATTGATTTTTTTTGATTCCGGAACGAAATAGGCGCTGCGAATAATATCTCTCAGATGAAAATCCTCTATATTTTTATTTTCAATAAACTGTATTAAATCTTTGACATGCAGGACACCGATGATATTGTCGATATGATCTTCGTAAACAGGTACACGTGTATGCCGTTCTTCGTGGATTATTTGTGCCGTTTCCTGCAAACGGCTGACTATCGGCAAAGCAATAATATCAGTTCTGTGTGTCATAATTTCCGACACAATTTTGTCGTCAAATTCAAAGATGTTGTTGATCATCAATTTTTCACTTTGATTGATCGTTCCGCGCTCTTCACCAACATCGACAAGCATACGAATTTCTTCTTCTGTCACTTGGTCATCTTCCGTATTCGGATCGACCCCAAATAAACGCACGAAGAAATTTGCCGAAACTGTCAATAATTTAACGAATGGGGAAGCGATCTTAGATAATAGGCTGAGGGGAGATGCGACAAAAAAAGCAATTGCTTCGGCTTTTTTCATAGCTAGCCGTTTTGGCACCAGTTCACCGAGAACTAAAGTGAAATACGATAAAATAATCGTGATGACGACGACTGCCGCCGGTCTCAAAACACTTTCTGATATTGGGATACCGGCAGTCTTGGATATATCGACAATCCGGTAGGCGAAGCTGTCGGCGGCAAAGGCACTTGCAAGAAATCCTGCAAAAGTTATGCCAATTTGTATGGTAGCAAGGAACCGACTCGGTTCTGCGAGCAGTTGTTTCACGAGACGGGCTTTTTTGTGGCCTTCTTCCGCCATCAAACGAATTTTATTGTCGTTGATTGTGATTAGAGCGATTTCCGAAGCGGCAAAAAATGCATTTAATAAAATAAGAACAAACAAAAGGAATAATTCAGTTAACATAGGATCTGACCTCCAACGTAATTTTATATCACTACTCATTGCCGGTTTTTGGCAACAAAAAAGTCATAACTCACTTGTTTGATGCTACAAGCGCTTTATGAACGGATATAAAATATCGGTTTTCGGATCAGATACAGGAACCTATCATGGGGATCGTCATCCATTGTGGTACACACCTCTTTGATCTTTATTGTCTTTTGTTTTAATTTACTATATTAATATTATCTGTGTCAAGTTGTTAACAAATACCTCCCGTCAGCCGATATTCTGTATAGGTATGTTTTGAGAATAGGATGGGAGGGTTTCCTGTGATTATTGAAAACTCAAATATTACGATGCGTTCGGAGTCAAAGCGATATGAACGCTATGAAAAGACGGAGAGCCTGACAATGTGGTTTGGGGGCAGAAGTGTGAATGCGGGGCAACGCAGTAACGGCGGCGCGCAATCGGATATGCTGCAAATCTCCGAGCAGGCGAGAAATGCTTTTTCGGAGCAGGCGGCGATTGCTAGTCGTTTGCAACCGATTGACACGAAATTAGAGCTTGGTAATCCCGATAAAGAGCGTTTAAGTATTCTGCAAATAATGCTGGAAGCGTTGACGGGAAAGAAGATGCGTTTCTTATCATGGGAATCGATTCTGGGCGAGGGAGCTAGCCGAAACCAGCAGCAAGTGATGCCTTTTGCCTTCGGAATGCAGTACAGTATGCAGGAATCTTATGTAGAGACAGAGAAGATGTCTTTTAATGCTGAAGGTGTGATCCGCACTGCCGACGGCAAAGAAATTACGTTCTCAGTCAATTTGAATATGAGTCGTTCCTTTGCTGAATACAACAGCATTGAGTTTCGGGCGGGTGGAACCAATGTCATCGATCCGTTGGTGATTAACTATAGTGGAAGCGGTGCTGCACTTTCTCAGCAGAAATTTTCCTTTGATTTGACGATGGATGGGATTCCAGAACAGATTTCCATGCTGAAACCGGGAAGTGGATTTCTGGCGTTGGATTTGAACGGTGATGGTAAAATCAATGACGGCAGTGAGTTGTTTGGACCATCTAGTGGCAACGGTTTTGACGAATTGGCAGAGCATGATGCTGATGGAAATGGCTGGATTGATGCCAATGATCCTGTGTACGAGAAGCTAGCGATCTGGATTAAAGATGATCAGGGGAATGACCAGTTGCTCGCTTTGGGCGCAGCAGGGATTGGTGCGATTTATTTGGGGAACGTCGATTCGCAATTTGATCTGAAAGACGATAAAAATCAGCTGCACGGACAAATCAGTCGAACAGGAATCTATGTCAAAGAAAACGGTACTGTCGGGACAGTTCAGCAGGTTGATTTAGCAATTTAACTAAAATTGATGATGACAGAATGTTATGAGATGGGAGAGCAAGTATGGATAAAACATCAGTAGTAGGTCTTTTTTTGGGCTTTTTTGGAGTTGGTTTGGGAATGGTCATGAAAGGAGTCAGCGTGACGGCTTTGGCTAATCCGGCAGCACTGTTAATTATTATTGTCGGGACGATTGCCACGATCTTGATCGGGTTTCCAGAGAAAGATATCAAGCGGGTGCCTAAGTTATTTGGTATTTTGTTTACGGACAAGAAAACAGCTGACCCTGTGGAACTGATTCGCATGTTCTCGGATTGGGCGCAATTGGCAAGAAAAGAAGGTTTGCTTGCATTGGAAGGCAAGACAAATGAAATTGATGATTTGTTCTTAAAAAACGGGCTGTCACTGGCTGTCGACGGGCAGAGTTCAGACTATATAAGGGATGTTCTTTCAGAAGAAATTGAAGCGATGGAGGAACGCCATCAGTCGGGAGCATCGATTTTTACTCAAGCGGGTACGTATGCACCGACACTGGGGGTATTGGGAGCGGTAGTCGGTTTGATCGCAGCCCTTGGCGACATGTCAGATATTGATGCATTAGGACATGCGATCAGTGCCGCGTTCGTTGCGACGCTTCTGGGAATTTTCACAGGGTATGTATTATGGCATCCATTTGCCAATAAATTGCGTGTCAAAGCGAAGCAAGAGGCAAAGATCAAATATATGATGATCGAGGGTATTTTGTCGATTCTGGCAGGGGAAGCTCCAAAAAGTATAGAACAAAAATTGGCATCGTTTTTAACAGCAGGGGAGCGTGTGCGATTCTTTAGCGAAAGTAGCGTGAGCACAAATGAGTAGACGTAAGAAGAAGCATGACGAAGAACATGTCAGTGAAGCTTGGCTGATTCCCTATGCAGACATTCTTACATTGCTGTTGGCGTTGTTTATCGTGCTATTTTCTATGGGTTCTATCAGTCAAGAAAAGTTCCATGCGATGTCACAAGCATTCAATGTGGCGTTGACCGGTGGTACCGGATTTCTCGACTATGAAAGTGTCGTACCTCCGGAATTCCAAACTGGCACGGGGGATGGAGAATTTACAGAAGACGGTAAAAACGGAAATGATGAGATCGGTGAAAATACAGACTCCGTTGAACAGGAGCGGTTAGGTCAATTACAAGATAAGGTAGAGCAATATATTGAGGAAAAAGGGCTTGACGGGAAGTTGGAAACATCGCTAACGGACGAAGGATTGCTGCTATTGATCGGTGATAATGTGCTGTTTGAATCAGGCAGCGCCGATGTCAGACAGAAAGACGTTACGATCGCCAACGAAATATCGGAACTGCTGGTGATGAGTCCACCGCGGAACATTATTATCAGTGGGCATACAGACAATGTCCCAATTGGTTCAGCACGCTTCGCTTCTAACTGGGAATTGAGCGTCATGCGGGCGATTAATTTCATGAAATTAGTCTTGCGCAATGATCAACTAGATCCGAGTATGTTCAGTGCCAAGGGCTTTGGTGAATATAAGCCGATTGCTTCCAATGATACGAGTGAAGGCAGGGCAAAGAACAGACGGGTAGAAATTCTCATTATGCCGTATACATATACAAATAGTAGTCAGTAAAGTAGTCAATCTAGCAAATCAGGAGCCTCCTAAAGTAGACATTAGGGATTCAACTAATGTAAAATCACTTTAGGAGGTTTTGTGTTGCTAGATTCACGGAAGGGGAGGAACGTATTTGTTAACGGTGCGTCCGATCGCTATTGGCGACAAGCAAGATGTATTACATTTGATAGAACAAGTGAACCAAAGAGATGGGCTTGATTATTCGCTGACGGAGGAATGGTTTGAACATATTGTCAATCAGGTAGGGCACCATGGGCTGTTCGTCACAGAATTATTAGACGGTACAGGAGATCGGCGAGGAAGGGTTTATGGGTTAGGGACGTGTATTGTGGATCTAACTGGTTCCGGGATATCAGACGTGCTAATTCTCGTACATCCCGATTATCGGCGAAGTGGTCTAGGAAGTGCTTTATATGAACGTATTTTGGAGTTTTGTACAGAAAAATACATCTATCAGATGCAAACCATAGTTCGCCAGCGTCTGCAGCATTCCGTTGCTTTCTTGGAAAAACGGAATTTCGTGCCAAAGATCTATTCATGGCGATTGGAATTCGATCTTGTTATGGTGGAGTTGAGCAATACGTCTCGCACATTGGATCAGTTGCAAAGTCGCATTCGGAGAGCAACGATAGATGATTTAGATACATATAGGCAGCTTATGGAGGAGTGTTTTGCTCATGTCATTGAGCATCAACATTTTTCGCATATGTTCGCCGATCCTTCTATAGAGTTGTTTTTTTTAGAAGAACTAGATTCACCGTATCATCGTATTATCGGGATGATTTCTTTGCAAAGACGGGAATCGTTGAACATGGTCTATTTATATGATATAGCGATCATACAAGATAAACGAAGACAGGGATTTGCCAGTGCGATGATTGTTTCAATCTTAGAATACATACGGCATATCGGTATAACGAAAGCGGTGTTGATCGTCGATGATGAAAATAGAAAGGCAGTCTCTATGTACGAAAAATTGGGATTTCAAGAGACGGATAAAGAAATTTTAATGGAAAAGAGGCTATAATGTATGGCATATGATATTTGTGGAATTTGCGGTCGTTTTTTTGAAAAGGATGGTCATAAATATTGCTCACCTTGTCGAGAGACGGATCGCAAAGAATATTTGCTTTTACGCGAATATGTCAAATATAATCCGGGAGTCAAGGTGTATGAAGCATCCAATGTGACGGGGTTATCGGTAAAGACTATTATGCGGTTTGTGCAAGAGCGGAGAATACATATTGAAGAGGGCGGGATAGAGCAGGGAAAAATGTTCTTTCTTGAATGAGAGTGGTTTCGTTAGATTGGGTCAAAAGTATTATTTTTGACGGTATGGATGAATAAACTAAACTTTTTTATTGAAACTGCCGATATAACAAGTATATATAACACGCACAGTAAACATTTTAGGAGGTGGCTGGGATATGTCGAATGCAATTCGTTTTACCGGCTTGGCAAGCGGTTTCGATACAGAGACGATGATTCAGCAGTTGATGAAAGCAGAAAGAATGAAAGTAGATAAAGTGTTTCAAAAGAAAGTGCGTGCAGAGTGGCAACGTGATGCCTATCGTACAGTCAATTCGCAGCTATTGGAGTTTCGCAATATAGCATCGAATATGAGGTTGCAAGGTTCTTTTATGGCAAAGAAAGTCACTTCGAGTGACACTAGTGTGGCGACGGCGAAAGCTGTAGGGTCAGCAGCCAATTTTTCTTATGACTTGAAAGTAAAACAATTGGCGAAAAGCGGGTATGCGAATAGCACGAAAGAGATTGAGATTGCCGATGTAAATAGTAAAGAGGCATTAAAAAATTATGAAGGTCAGACTTTCACAATTAAAACGGGAAAACGAGAAGATGGTACGTATGAAAATAGTACAACGTTTACTATTAAAGGAGACGAATCGTTAAATGATTTAGTTAAGCGAATTAATGATTCCAAAATCGGCGTATCGGCTTTTTACGACACTGTAACAAAAAAGATCTCTATTTCTTCCACTGTTGCTGGTGAAGGGCAAATGGATTTTGAAGAAGATAGTGACAAGTTTTTGTCTACAGTGCTGAATATTGATCGTGAGAATGAGCACTTTTTTAACAAAGGTCAAGATGCGCAATTCATTTTAAACGGCTTGGAAACTTCGCGCAGTTCCAATACATTTACAATCGATGGCGTTGAATTTTCTTTAAAAAAAGCAGAGGGAGCAAAAACAACAGTTTCTTCTACTACAGATACTGATAAAGTATTTGATATGATTAAGGGATTTGTCGATCAATATAATGCATTGATAGCAAAAACAAACGCAACATTGACGGAGAAACGCTATCGTGACTTTCCACCTTTGACAGATGAACAACGAAAAGACATGTCGGAAAGCGAAATCAATCTGTGGGAAGAGAAAGCGAAGAGCGGGATGTTGCGCGGAGATTCGATGATTTCTTCAGCGCTATCGAGTATGCGCATGGTCATGGGAAGCGCGGTACAGGGACTGGGAGAAGGAGCACTCTCGACACTAGCGTCAATCGGCATTGCTACAGCCAGTTATGAAGACGGCGGACTGTTAGAAAACGGGTTCCTGCATATTGATGAGGACAAATTGCGTGAGGCATTAGAAGAAAAACCGGAGGAAGTCATTGATTTGTTTACGAAACGAAGCGATGATCCCAGCCAGCAAGGGATTGCTACACGCGTGTATACATCAGTCAATGACTCGATCAGCCGTTTGACGGAAAAGGCAGGAAATGCAACATATAAAGTGGATAATAGTTTGATGTCAAAAGAGATTAAACGTATTGAAGATGAATTAGAACGTTTTGAGGCTCGGATGACTCAGGTAGAAGAGCGCTATTGGAAACAGTTCACCGCAATGGAAAAGGCTATGTCCGATATGCAGAGCCAGGGAAATTCCATTATGGCAATGTTAAACCCACAATAAATTAAGTAATAGTTCAAGGAAGAAAAATACACAGATGGATCTAGGATGGGAGACATTTAATTTAGAAGAGGTGGTCTAATGAGTATCACAGGAGTATCGTCGACACAGGAACGGTCTGCTATGACAGTATCAAGTGTGCGATCAGTTGAACCGAAGAAAACAGACATCAATAATACTGGAATGACCAAGGATTCCGGCACTGCGAAGTCGACCGCATTATCCAATGTACTTGGAAAAGACACGACATCAGTGCAGGAAAAAGAAGTCAACGAAGAAGAAGTGTACAAAGCCATTGAAAAAGCCAACGAAAGTTTTAAAGGGAAAAATGCGCGTTTCGAGTATTCAATCCATGAGGATACGAAAAGAATCATGGTAAAGGTCGTTGATCCTGTGTCTGATGAAGTCATTAAAGAAATTCCCGCGGAAAAGATTCTCGATATGGTGGCGAAAATTTGGGAAATCAGCGGCATGTTTGTTGACGAAAAGCGCTAGAAATTAATCAGAAGTAAGGGGAATTGTCATGACAGTTAACAACCCGTATCAGCAATACGCACAAAATAAAGTGTTCACTGCCACTCCGGGTGAACTGACATTGATGCTGTACGAAGGAATTTTGAAATTTAGCAGACGTGCTAAACTTTCTCTAGAACAAAATAAGCCGATGGAAGCCAATACGGCTTTGATCCGCACACAAGATATCATCCGGGAACTGAAGTTCGCCTTGGATAAACAATATGCACTTAGCGGACAATTGGAGAATTTGTATAATTTTATGTTGCAGCATTTGATTGATGCTAATATCCGCAAAGACAGCAAATATATTGATGAAGTAATAGAATTGGCGCAGGAACTCCACGATACGTGGAAAGAAGCGATCAAGCTGGAAAGACAGCAAAGGAAGCAGGCGTAGTATGTCTGAAAGTATCGGTAAGATCATTAATGAACTGATTGCGATGACGGAGACGGTTATAAAACATAGTGGGGAAGTTGACGATGATTTTATAAAACTGCTTGAGGAACGTGACCGAAGGTTCTCGGTATTGCAGATATCGGTGGCGGAATTATCCACAGATAATCAGGGGAAAAATGTTTCGACATTGGAAGTACATCGAGCAGTTTTGCAAAAGTTATATGATCTGCACAAACAGGCGGAAGTCCATGTAGGACAGTATAAAAACAACATTGCCGAACAGATTAAAAAGATAGCGGAGGGTAAGCAAGCATCAAGTCTATATGGAGAAGGGCGCGCGACACGTAGTGTTACCAGCAGACGTCCTTACCAGGCGACTCCTGATGCGGCATTCTTCGATAAGAAGAAGTAAGAGGCTATGCGTATAGTTTAACATGATTGGGTGTATAGAGGAGCTTGCCAACGGCAGGCTTTTTTGCTGTATCAGTTTCATCATAGAGGGAGATTTATCCCCGAAATTTCATTTTCGCTGTGGATAAAATGTGTGTAAGCATAATGTTATACACATTGAGTGGCTTAGAACTGGGGATAAAAAATAATAAAATCTGTGGATAATGTGCATAACTCTGTGCATAACTGATATGACAAGGGGTTATTTTGTGAATAAGTGTGTTAGTAAGCATTTGAAAACGAGCGTTCTCTTGACAAAATATATTGTTGCATAAATCAATTTACAAATGTATAATTTACTCTCAGAGTCCCGATAAACAAACTGTATATTCATACAAATTAAAACTTGTTTTTTCAAAAATATACTTGATTTATGTGGAGAGCGTAGTATGATTATGCATATATATAAATTTTTACACTATTAACTGAAAGGAAGTATGAATCAATGTTAAACAAAAAAATCATTGTTGTGCTATTAACGTTTGTTATGGTAATCGGATCATTGGCAGCCTGTGGTGGTACTCCGTCCACAGATCAATCTCCGGATGGTGCTACACCTGCACCGGATAATTCTCAAACACCTTCTGCAGGATCCGATGCAGGAACGCCTAATGTAGATAAAATTAAAGCAGCGGGCAAGCTTGTTATGCTTACGAATGCCGCTTTCCATCCTTTTGAGTATTTGAATAAGCAGAACGAAATAGCGGGTGTTGATCCAGAAATCGCGCAGGCGATCGCTGACGAACTTGGCGTGAAGCTTGAGATCGTTGATATGGATTTTGACGGTATTGTGATGGCTATTCAGAACGGGCAGGGCGACTTAGCCTTAGCGGGTATGACTGCGAACGACGAACGTCGCGAGAGCATCGATTTCTCCATGAACTACCTTGATGCGACACAGCTGATTATCGTACCTGAAAACAGTGCCATTAAATCAGTCGAAGATCTGAAAGGTAAGAGCATTGGCGTACAGGCGGGTACAACGGGCGCATTGTTTGCGCGGGATATGATCGAAGACGCCAATGTAAACGATTTTAAAACGGGTCCTGATGCAGGTACAGCGCTTGCTAACGGGCAGCTTGATGCCGTTGTGCTTGATGAAATGCCATCTCAAAAGATTGTAGCAGCGAACAAAGGACTTGTGTTGCTTGAGGAACCGCTCACAGTCGAGCAGTATGCGATAGGTATTATGAAGGGACGCGACGATCTCAAGGCGGTTGTAGACAGTGTGCTTGAGAAGATGCTCGCTGAAGGCAAGATTGATGAACTGATTGCTAAGCATATGGCAGAATAAGATCGAATAGTCTAAGAATAAATAATGCGCCCGTGCGTTTTTACGCGCGGGCGCATTTGGAGGTAAGCATATGTGGGATAACTTTCCTCAACAAATATATAATAATATAATCATAAACGGCCGTTATATGCTGTATATGGACGGGCTTTTTTTTACACTTAAGGTGACTTTTGGTGCTGCTATTATTGGTATTATACTGGGTACAATTGTCGCGATCGTCAAGGTGTACGCCAAGACAAACCGCGCTTTAAGACCTTTTAGTTGGCTGGCTGATATATATCTCACCATAATACGCGGCACACCGGTAACGGTGCAACTGATGATATTCTTCTATGTAATACTCATATGGCCGATGGATAAATCGATCTATGTCGCGATTATCGCCTTTGGCATTAACTCAGGTGCATATGTGGCAGAGATTGTGCGTGCAGGGATACAAGCTGTCAATGTCGGGCAAATGGAAGCCGGGCGCAGTCTCGGTCTTTCTAATAATATGACGATGATCTACATCATCCTACCGCAGGCAATTAAAAACATCTTGCCTGCGTTGTTCAACGAGGCGGTTGTGCTGTTGAAAGAAACGGCAGTCGTAGGTTATATAGCAGGTAAAGACCTCACGTATTACGCAAGCCAGATTCGTGCTAATACCTACAGTGCTGTACCGCTGTTATTCTCGGCGCTCATTTACCTCGTGGTAGTTATGTTTATGGTATTCCTCATACGATTGCTCGAAAGGAGGTTGGCACGCAGTGAACGACGCAACTAGTAAAGATGTGCTGATTCGCGTAATTGATTTGCATAAGCATTTTAATGTCAATGGTGGAAATATCCTCGCACTGAACGGCATCAACCAGGAGATTAAGCAGGGAGAGAAGGTCGTGATTGTCGGACCATCGGGCTGTGGCAAGAGCACTTTCCTGCGTTGCTTGAATTTACTCGAAACACCCACGAACGGCGAAATATGGGTTGAGGGCGAGCAGATTAATCGTAAAGGGACGGATGTAAACGCGCTTCGCGCGAAAATGGGCATGGTATTCCAGCAATTTAACCTCTTTCCTCACAAGACGATCCGCGAAAATATCACACTGGCGCCTATTAAGCTAAAGCTCATGAGTAAAAGTGAGGCGGACGACAACGCGACGCGGCTTTTGACGCGTATTGGTCTTCTGGATAAGGCTGACGCGTATCCAAGTCAGCTATCAGGCGGACAGCAGCAACGCGTCGCCATTGTGCGTGCACTCGCCATGAATCCGGACGTTATGTTGTTTGACGAGCCAACGAGCGCACTCGATCCGGAAATGGTCGGAGAGGTGCTGGAACTTATGAAGGAACTTGCGCACGAGGGCATGACGATGGTTGTAGTTACACATGAAATGGGTTTTGCCAAAGAGGTCGCCACACGCTGCATATTTATGGCAGATGGAAAAATCGTCGAGGAAAACGAGCCGGCAGCATTTTTCGGGTCACCCAAGAACCCGAGGTTGCAGGATTTTCTATCGAAAGTGCTGTAGTTCTGTAAATATTTGCCGTATTTGCACATTCCGGTGGATGGTAAAAGAGGATTTTTGGTATGCTAAATAGAATACTATAGTATAGATTTAGATATAGTATAAGTGAAGTGTATTATTTTTCCAATCACATCATTCATTTTTAGGAGGGGCTAGTTATGAAATATAATCTCCGTGGACACAACATCGAAATTACCGATGCGTTACGTGATTATGTAGAGAAGAAATTGGGACGCATTGAGAAGTATTTCGATACCCCGCCGGTTGCGGAAGTACAGGTGACGCTCAGCGTCAAGAAGCTAGACCACACGATTGAGGTGACCATGCCGTTAAATGGGATCATCTTGCGTGCGGAAGAAACGAGCACAGATATGTATGCGAGTATTGATTTGGTAGGAGAAAAATTAGAACGTCAGATTCGTAAATATAAAACAAAGGTCAATCGTAAATTTGAAAATCAGGGTGTCCGCTCGATGTTTAAAGAACTTTCATCGTTGCCTGATGAGCGGGAAGAAGAAGAGTTTGCTATCGTGAAGACGAAAAGTTTCACGGTCAAGCCAATGGTTGTTGAAGAAGCGATTTTGCAGATGAATTTACTCGGTCATGACTTTTTCGTATTTTTGAATGCGGAAGAAGACGGTGTTAACGTAGTATATAAGCGCCGCAATGGTCAGTACGGTTTGATTAAGCCGGCACTTAAATAAAATAGTAACTGGGAGTCGTCACCGATCAATATGGTGGCGGCTTTTTTATGTGACAGGCTTTTATACGACAAGTTGTATATTGAGTATGAAACTGGTAAAATAAACAGATGGATAGGTTTTATAGCCGTAAAGGGGTGTTTCTCAATGGTAGTTGGGCTTTTTAAGAAGATTTTTGGAGATGGAAATGAGCGAGAAGTCAAGCGGCTTCAAAAAATAGTGACGCAAATCAATGGATATGAGCCTGAATTTTCTAAATTCAGTGACGAACAACTACGTGAAAAGACAGAGCAATTTAAGCAGGAATATCAGCAAGGAAAAAGTCTCGATGACATTTTACCGGAGGCATATGCCCTCGTACGTGAAGCATCAAAACGTGTGCTGGGGCTGCGCCACTTTGACGTTCAGCTACTCGGCGGTATTGTGTTGCATCAACACCGGATTGCTGAGATGCGTACTGGGGAAGGAAAGACATTGGTGGCGACGCTTCCTGCCTATTTGAACGCGTTGACCGGCAAAGGCGTTCACGTCATTACGGTCAATGATTATTTAGCGAAGCGTGACAGTGAATGGATGGGAAAAGTCCACACGTTTTTAGGTTTGACAGTTGGCTTGAATATCCACGGCATGAGCCATGAAGAGAAACAAGATGCCTATGCGCGGGATATTACGTATGGGACAAATAACGAGTTTGGTTTTGATTATCTACGTGACAATATGGTGCTTTACAAAGAGCAGCTTGTGCAGAGACCGCTCTATTATGCGATTATTGACGAGGTTGACAGTATTTTAATTGACGAGGCGCGCACACCGCTGATTATTTCTGGAAAAGGTGAGAAATCGACGGATTTTTACCAGCATGCGAGTAAATTTGCCAGCCGTCTGACACCTGATGATTACACCGTCGATGAAAAGGCGAAATCGGTGGCGTTGAGTGATGAAGGTGTCGCGAAGGCAGAGAACTTTTTTAAAGTCAGTAATTTATATGACGACGAGAACTTGACGATCAACCATCAAGTCTTGCAAGCTCTGAAAGCGAAAGTGCTGATGAAGCGCGATGTCGATTACGTTGTGGAAAACGATGAAGTAATCATTGTCGATGAATTTACCGGTCGTTTAATGCAAGGACGCCGGTTCAGCGATGGTCTTCATCAGGCGATTGAAGCAAAGGAAGGCTTGAAAACGCGTGAAGAGAGTAAAACCCTGGCGACGATTACGATCCAGAACTATTTCCGTATGTACAAAAAATTATCAGGGATGACGGGTACGGCGAAGACGGAAGAAGAAGAATTTATGAAAATCTATGGACTCGATGTCGTAACGATTCCGACGAACCGTGAGATGGTTCGCGCCGACATGCCTGATGTCGTCTATAAGACACTCAAAGCAAAAGTTTTGGCAGTGATTGAGGAAATTGAGCAACGTCACAGCACGGGACAGCCAATTCTCGTCGGTACAATCTCTATCGAGAATTCGGAATTGCTTTCCCAATTGCTTCACAAGAAGGGGATTCCCCATACGGTCTTAAATGCAAAATATCATGCACAGGAAGCGGAAATCATCGCCCAGGCAGGTCAGCGGGGTGCCGTGACGATTGCGACGAACATGGCAGGACGCGGTACCGATATCGTGTTGGGCGAAGATGTCCATCAACTGGGCGGGCTGCATATTATCGGCACAGAGCGTCACGAAAGCCGCCGCATTGACAATCAGTTGCGCGGTCGTGCCGGACGTCAAGGGGATCCTGGCTCATCGCAGTTTTTCGTATCATTGGAAGACGATTTGATGCGTTTATTCGGCGGAGAGTCGATTACCAGCATCATGAATCGAATCGGTTTTGAAGAAGACCAACCTTTGGAGTCGTCCATGCTGTCGCGAGCCATAGAAAAGGCGCAGGAAAAAGTCGAGACGAATCATTTCCAGGCACGCCGACATGTTTTGCAGTATGACGATGTAATGAATAAACAGCGGGAGATTATGTATAAACAACGGCATGAGGTTCTGGAAAATGACAGTATCCGCACGATCGTCATTCAGATGATGGAGGATGTCACAGAGCACTTGGTTGAATTGTATTGTCCGGCTGAGGAGATTCCCGAAGAGTGGGATTTGCAGGGCTTGCTTGACGGCTTGTTGCGCTTGTACGTCAAGCCAGGTCAATTGTCGTTGGAGGAGCTACAGCAGCTTCGTAATCGGGGAGCGGAAGGCATTCTCGTGGCGCTGAAAGAATTGATCGAAGAGATCTATAGTGCCCGTGAACAGCAACTAGGGGAACCGATGATGCGGGAATTGGAGAAGGTGATCGTCCTGCGTGCGGTAGACAGCAAATGGATGGATCATATTGATGCAATGGATCAGTTGCGGCAAGGAATTCATTTACGCGCGTATGGACAGAAGGATCCGGTTATGGAATATAATTTCGAAGGATTCGAAATGTTCGAGGCGATGATTCATTCCATTAAGGAAGAAGTTTCGACATATATAGCCAAGGCACAGGTACAAACAAATGAACAGTTGGAGCGCAAGGAGGTTGCCAAAGCGGAAGCTGCGATGCATTCAGCGTCGGCTGCCGGCAATGCTCCCGGTGGTGTCGAACAAAAACGGACGCCTGTCGTTAATGATAATAAGGTAGGGCGCAATGAGTTGTGCCCTTGCGGAAGCGGTAAAAAGTATAAAAAATGTTGTGGAGCATAGAGTATCATCCTTTTTTAGAAACCATGGAATTTATTCGCATGGTTTCTTTTTTTTCGGGGAAAATATATGAAAATTCAGAGTGTTTTTATATGGGAAAGGAAGTGACTGATTTGTCATCGGCAAGCAGGTCGATTACTACCCGGACAGTCCCCGTAAATTATTATCGAAAGTCGATGCCCCTCTTGCAAATTAAACGGAAAATAACTACGATGTTCCATAATAGCTTGGATTTGCAATTGTGCCACATCGGCGAGCAATTTTTAGTGGCATATTTAGATACGGTTGTCGATCTTGATCGCGTGGAACGGGAAATAATTAAACAGTTAAAGGATTTTCCCGACCAACCAATGGAAAGTTCGATTATTACGACTCCGATAGTCTATCAAAAGAACTGGAAGAAAATTTGCAAAAGCATGACACGCGGTCATGTTATCGTATTTGCGCAAGGCAGCGAATCCCCTATAGCAATACCAATCGCGAAATTTAGTCAAAGACAAATTACGGAACCGGAAAGTGAAAAGCAGATTCGCGGATCGAAAGAGGGGTTTATCGAGGATATCAGCGTAAATATCTCCTTACTTCGCAAACGCATGAATTCGCCATCGCTTGTCTTTGAAGAAATGAATATCGGTACTTTGACAGAGACTCGGGTGGTCATTTGTTATATTGCCGGTCTTTGTGACCCGGAGATTCTTAAAGAAGTCAAAAGACGGCTAAAGGCGATAAATATTCAGAGTGTATTGGAAAGCGGTTATATAGAGGAACTGATTATTGATCATCCATATTCGTGTTTTCCTCAGGTGGAACAAACAGAAAAGCCTGATAATATGTTGGCACAGATTCTCGAAGGACGTGTCGCGATCATGGTCAACGGATCACCGCTGGCGATTGCCGTGCCGACGATTTTTACACAATTTGTTCAAGCAAGTGAAGATAATTATGAAAACTATATTTATGCGACATTTTTGCGAATACTGCGCATGATGGCAATGCCGATTGCTTTGTATTTGCCGGCATTGTATGTGGCGATTACGACAATCCACCAAGAAATGATTCCCACAGATCTCGTTTTGAAAATTGCCGGCGCGCGTGAGGGTGTTCCGTTTCCAGCAGTGCTTGAGGCGCTGATTATGGAATTTGCCTTTGAACTGCTGCGCGAAGCCGGAGTTCGTTTGCCTGCCCAGGTAGGTCAGGCTCTAAGTATTGTCGGAGCTCTGATCATTGGTCAGGCAGCGGTAGAGGCAGGTCTAGTATCGCCGATTATGGTCGTTGCTGTGGCTTTTTCGGGAATTTCTTCCTTCGTCATCCCTGCCTATCGGCTTTCTATAAGTTTTCGCCTGCTGCGCTTTGTCATTTTACTTGCCAGTGCTTTTTTGGGTCTGGTAGGATTTGTGCTGATTAATTTATTTTTGCTCGTTCATTTGACATCCATGCAATCGTTTGGCGTACCGTATTTCGAACCGCTGGGACCGATGAAATATGGACAGATGAAAGATTGGTTTTTTCGACAGTGGTGGGGTCAGAAAGCGAAGCAACCGTATAATATTGCCTTGAGTCGTATGGATGATCAAATGATATTTGAACAGGATACCAAAACGAGGAAGGGAAATTATCGTAAATGAATTATCGTAAAATGCAACAGTTTCGCATTCCTTGGATATCAAATACACAACTTTTTTTTGTGATGGTCATTATCCGTAATACTATCGCCACCAGTTTAACCTCAGCGTTAACTTCCGGTGATGCAGGACAGGATGTTTGGATATCGACGATCATATCCACGTTATTAAGTCTCGTCCAGCTATGGTTTCTGATTGCGATTCATAAGCGGTTACCCCATTGCAATTTAACAGAGCTATGTCATGAGATTTTCGGTAAATATTTAGGGAAAGTATTGTCAGTTATTTTTATTGTGTACTTTTTGGCCCTTGCCATCGGGATTAACGCATTTTTGGGGTTAATGCATATGGCAGTTTTGCCGGAAACCCCGATGAAAGCGGTTCAGTGGGCGTTTTTATTCGTAGTCTGGTATTCATTGTACAAAGGACTGCACAGCACTATCAGGGCGACGGGGATTATATTTTTCACAATTCTCCTGAATCACATCGCCTTATTGCTGTTTTTAATACCGGAAATTGATCTCCAGGAGTTTTTACCTGTGCTGTATTACGGCTGGGTTCCAGTTTTAAAGGGAGTTGTGCTGCCGACAGCGTTATTTCTCGAAAATTTGTTTATTCTTCAAATTCTGCCGATGGTCAAAAAGACAAAATGGACCTATAGAATCCCTTATTTAGCTAATATTGCGTCAGGGGCATTGCTGCTAAGCTTGGCTGGCATGTTGGTGGCAACCTTTGGTGCAAAAGAGGCAGAAAAGCTGCAATTTCCCTTCTTTTCATTGGCGCGGGTTGTATCGGTCGGTAATTTTCTGGAGCGCATTGAAATTGTCGTCGTTTGGGTATGGATCGCGAGTATTTTTATTGGAGTCGCCGTCTATTTATTTATCGCAAAGGATATGATGGAGCATACGTTTCTCTGGTTGAAATCGTATGAACAATATATAAGTATTATAGCGGTTGTTTTCGTCGCCTTGGTTACGCCATTCTTCTTCTCTAATATCGGTGAATTGTTGCGATTTTACAGTGATAAGCAATACGCGGTACTCTCTTACATCGTGGGACTGATCTTGCCGGCCATGATGTATCTCGTCATGCGTTTGCGCGGAAAGGGGGTATCTTCATGAAGCGCGGAAATTTCCGCAGGGCGCTATGGGTCGTATTTCTATGTAGTTTATTAATTCTCCCCGGATGTTGGAGTCGGAAGGAATTATCGGAAATTACGTTTGTGATTGGTGCCAGTATCGGTAAAGGTCCGGACGAAAAAGGCATCAAGGTGATTACCCAAACAGCACGTGTGGATGTATTGGCGACAACGAGTAAATCGGATACACCTGCTTTTGTCAATTTCGAAAAGACAGGCAAAACTGTTTTTGACGCGATACGCAATATCACGTTGGAATCACCGCTAAAGTTGTTTTGGGGACATCAACAAATGTTGCTTATCACCGAGGAGCTGGCAAAAGACGGGTTTACGGATGCGATTAATTTTTTTGCCAGAGACCATGAGACGAGCAGGCATGTGATGATGGCGATCATTGAAGGTGATCCAGAGGCATTTATGTATACCCAAACGAGCAAGCAAGAGATTCCCTTAATGAGCTTGCGTACGATGGTTAAAGATTATATATCGAATGGCAAATTGATTCCCGTGGAAGTACATGACTATTTGCGCGCCGATGCGACGCCAGGCATCTGTTATGTCGTTCCCTTAGTCAGGCTGCAGGTAAAAGAAGGAGTCCCGCATTACGAAATGTCTGGAACGGCGCTATTTGCCAACGATAAGATGAGTGCTAAATTGACGGCTGATCAGACCCGAGGGTTGGTATGGTTGTTGGATATGATGAATAGCACTGTCATACCGGTTAATGTGACAGCAACAGCAAAAAATAATGCGGAAGAGTTTCCGGCAGATGAGATATCCATCGAGGTGCTAAATGCAAAAACGAAAATTAAGGCACTAGGGAATATGCAGTTTGAAGTCAATACAAAGGTGCAGGCAAGTTTGGGAGAAGAAAATTTGAGAGAAAATTTTGTTCGTGACGAATACAAGCATCTGACGGAAATGATCCAGGAACAAGTGGCAAAAATCATTGAGCAAGAAATGCAAGAAGTGGTGAAGATAACGAAGAAAGTGGGCACCGATCCGGGGGGATTTGGACGGGCGCTCTATCGCCAGCGTCCCGATGAATGGCGCCAGCTTCGAGGAGATTGGTGTGGTGGTGTATATCCCGATATTAATGTAAAATACAATGTTACCGTAGAGATTGTAGGCGGTATGCTGTTGCGCGATATGGATGCGCATTAACCTGACTAAGTTAAATGCAAATGGGAAAAGTATATCGATTCCTCCGAAAAATATGATATAATACCGTATTGTGATATTTACCTTAAGGAGTGTAAGCCGATGCTTTTTAGTGAAATGAAGTCAGATATAAACAAGATCAAGAAAACGTATGACGATATCCGGAGGTCTCTTTGACCTTTCAACCAATAAACACAAAATTGAGCAATTGGAAGCCGTCATGGGAGAAGCTGATTTTTGGAATGATCAACAGCGAGCGCAGACGGTCATTAATGAAGTCAATGCTCTTAAAAAGACTGTTGACCGCTTTCATGAGTTAGAAGAATTGTACGATGAGATGACCACATTATATGAGTTGCTGGAAGAAGAGGAAGACGACAGTATTTTGGCAGAGCTTGTAACGGTGGTGAACGAATTGAGCAGTCAGTTGGAAGCCTTCGAATTGGAATTGATGCTTGACGGTGACTACGATAAAAACAACGCGATCCTGGAAATTCATCCGGGAGCCGGTGGCACCGAGTCCCAAGATTGGGCGGAAATGCTGTTGCGTCTCTATATCCGTTGGGCAGAGAAACGGGGATATCAAGTGGAAACCCTTGACTACCTTGCTGGTGATGAGGCGGGACTCAAGAGTGTCACCTTATTGATTAAGGGATACAATGCCTATGGGTATCTGAGCGCCGAGCGTGGCGTGCATCGATTAGTGCGCATATCGCCGTTTGACTCCTCGGGAAGACGTCACACATCATTTGCATCGGTGCATGTCATGCCGGAACTCGATAATGATACCGAAGTCGATATCAAAACAGAGGATTTGCGGATCGATACGTACCGTTCGGGTGGTGCAGGGGGACAACATGTCAATACGACAGATTCAGCTGTGCGGATTACCCATGTACCGACGGGAATCGTCGTCACTTGCCAATCGGAACGCTCGCAGATCAAAAATCGTTTAACGGCAATGAAAATGTTGCAAAGTAAGTTACTGGAAAAGAAACTCGATGAACAAAAACAAGAGCATTTGGCTCTACGCGGCGAGCAAAAAGAGATTGGCTGGGGAAGCCAAATACGCTCTTACGTCTTTCATCCTTACTCAATGGTGAAAGATCACCGCACCAATGTGGAGGTAGGAAACGTACAAGCTGTTATGGATGGGGAAATCAATGCATTTATCGATGCATGGTTACGTCAAAAACTAATGGTGGAATAAATGAAGAATTACATTTTGTTAGTGAGCGGCTGTTTTTGCATGGCTCTCGCCTTAAACTGCTTTCTCATACCGAATCAAATCGCTTCCGGCGGCATTAGCGGCATCGCCAATATTCTGTACCATGTTACGGGAATTCCCGTTTGGATCGGTTTTCTTTCTGTAAATATCCCCGTATTTCTGGTTGCCACGTGGATTCTCGGGAAAAAGAACAGTGTGACATCGTTTATCGGGCTGCTGCTAATATCGCTGTTTTTGTATTTGACGCGTGGGATTCAGCCGTTGACCGATGAATTGCTGTTAGCGACATTATATGGCGGATTGCTGGTAGGTGTCGGCTTAGGGCTGGTCTTCCGCGCGAAAACGAGTACCGGTGGAACCGATTTGATTGCGCAGATTGTACATAAGTATACAGGGTTAAGTCTGGGAATCTGTTTATTGCTAATTGACGGATTGGTTATATTGACGGCTGCTATTTTGTTTGGTGCCGAAGTCGGTCTTATGGCTTTACTGAGTCTCTATGTGACGAGTAAAACCATAGATTTGCTGCAAGAAGGATTCAGTTTTGAAAAAATTGCGTTTATCATTTCTGACAAAGCCGATGAACTTCGCACAGGCATCTTTGAAAAATTGAATCGAGGCGTGACCCAGTTGTATGGTCAAGGTGGATTTACCGGTCAGGAACGACCGATCCTCATGTGTGTCGTCGAGCAAAAAGAGGTCACTGCATTAAAGGAAATGATCAAAGGCATTGATGAAAATGCCTTCGTGATCATTGGCAATGCCCAGGAAGTTGTAGGGCGAGGTTTTCGAGGTATTAAGAAATAAGAGATATAAATACGGGTAACAGGAGGGTTTTTTATGCTATCAGATCAGCAATTACATACGCTGAAACAAACAGCACAGACAATTCGTAAAGACATATGCACTATGGTATGCCAGGCAAAATCAGGTCATCCGGGTGGATCGCTGTCGGCGGCAGATATTGTCACATATTTGTATTTTCAGGCGATGAACATTGATCCTGAAAATCCGCGCGATCCTAACCGCGACCGCTTCGTATTGAGTAAGGGACACGCTTCACCGGTGCTGTATGCAGCTCTGGCGGAAAAAGGCTATTTTCCAAAGGAAGAATTGGCTTCGTTCCGCAGAATCGGCGCGATGCTGCAAGGGCACCCCGAAATGAAAAACACACCAGGTGTCGATATGAGTACAGGCTCCTTAGGACAGGGATTAGCGGCAGCAAACGGTATGGCTTTGGCAGGCAAATTGGACAAAAAAGATTACCGCGTCTATGTGATGATGGGCGATGGGGAAACCCAAGAGGGTATGATTTGGGAAGCGGCGATGGCAGCAGCCCATTATAAATTGGACAACGTCACGGCGTTCCTTGATTACAATGGCTTACAAATCGACGGCAAGACAGAGGAAGTTATGTCGTTGTGTGATGTGGCGGCAAAGTGGAGATCGTTCTGCTGGCATGTAATCGAGATCGATGGACATGATTTTCAAGCGATTGATCAAGCCGTCGAGCAGGCAAAGACGGTGAAAGGGCAGCCGACGATCATTATTGCCCGCACAGTGAAAGGCAAGGGCGTTTCTTATATGGAAAATCAAGTGGGCTGGCATGGCAATGCGCCGAATGCCGAACAATTGGAGATCGCACTTTCCGATCTATGCTTGATTGTGAAGGAGGAGATGTAAGATGACGAAAATTGCTACGAGAGATGCTTATGGACAGGCACTTGCAGAAATCGGCGGCAAGAATCAAAATGTCGTCGTGTTGGATGCCGATTTATCGAAATCGACTAAGACGGTGGATTTTGCTAAATTGTATCCTGAGCGCTTTTTCGATATGGGGATCGCTGAGCAAGGGATGATCGGAACAGCAGCGGGCTTTGCCACTGCCGGGAAAATTCCTTTTGCCAGTACATTTGCTGTATTTGCTACGGCTCGTGTCATGGATCAGGTTCGCAATTCCGTTGCTTACCCCAAACTGAACGTAAAAATTGCTGCGACGCACGCTGGTTTGACGGTCGGCGAAGATGGTGGGTCCCATCAGGCGATTGAAGATATTGCGTATATGCGTGCCGTTCCGAATATGACGGTCGTTGTGCCTGCCGATGCTACGGAGACGAAACAAGTGATAGAAGCCGCTGTAGAATACCAGGGGCCGATGTACATTCGTTTAGGTCGTCCGGCGGTGCCTGTCTTGTTTGATGAGTCATATACATTTGAAATCGGTAAAGGGCATGAAATAATGCCAGGTGATGACATCACGATTATTGCTTGCGGTATCATGGTCAGCAAAGCTGTGGAAGCCGCTAAAATTTTGGCGGAGCAGGGAATTGGCGCGAGAGTGATCAACATGTCGACCATTAAACCGCTCGATGCATCGATCATTATCAAAGCGGCGCAAGAGACAAAAGCGATCATCACTGTCGAGGAGCATAGTATTATCGGCGGTCTAGGAAGTGCCGTGGCGGAAGTTCTTTCAGAGAACAGTCCAGCAAAGTTAAAACGTATTGGCGTGCAAGATACATTTGGTGAATCAGGAACGCCGGATGCATTGCTAGAGAAATATGGGCTGACGACGGAGCGTATCGTCCAGACGGCACAAGAATTATTGTAGCATACTCGTCCTACCCTTTGCATAGAATGAAGTAACGGTTATAGGGATCATTCTATGGGAGTGGATAGTATGGATAGGCTAAAAACAGCAGTGATTGGTAGGAAGGAATTACGCCGGATGTTTTTGTTAGTTGCATGTCTGGCGTTGCTGGTTATTGCAATATGGAATCACGGTGAACAGGCTGCAACGACAGAACAATTGGATCAGCCGCCGTCAACGACGGATCAGCAACCAAATGGTTTGTCAGCCGATGTGAATGATGCGGAGCGCTGGTATATGCAATCCTGTAGCCTATGCCACGGGGAAGCGTTGGAAGGTAGGATGCAAAATCCGGCGATCATTGATAGTCGTTCCAAATATACGGAGGATGAAATCTATCAGATCATTGTCGATGGTAAACGCGATATGCCCGGGGGCTTTTTGCAAGGCGACGAAGCGAAAAGAGTTGCGGAATGGATATATAACTACAATGATTAAACGAAGATAGATTATATACAAGATAAGTTATATGGAAGATAAGTTATATAAAAGATAAACGATAGATAGAAACGATGGGAAGGGCTGTGCATGCAGCTCTTTTTGTTTTTTGTATTTGCAGCAATTCGTACATCTATTTATTGTGTGTAAAAAAATAAAAAAGTGATTGCAATATTATACATCAGAATGTATAATATTGCATAAATATTCAAATGAAAGGGTGGTTTTTATGAACGTTGGTATCATCGGTGTGACGGGTTACGGAGGGATTGAACTACTTCGATGGTTAAAAAACCATCCGCATTGTAAAATCACATATTTGGGTTCCCATTCACAAGCAGGACTCGATATAACCGAGGTATATCCTCATCTAGTTGGCGGTCTTTCCCACGTCGCCGATACACAGTTGCAAGCCATTGATGCTGACATAATTGCCGACAAAGCAGAATTGATTTTTCTCAGCTTACCTTCTGGAGTGAGCAGTCAAATTGTTCCGCAGCTTTTACAGAAAGGGCTAAAAGTCATCGATCTTGCTGGTGATTTTCGTCTGACTGATGGGGCAATCCATGAACAATGGTACAAAAAGCCGGCGCCGCCGCGCGGCGATCAGAGTCAGGCGGTATACGGTTTAACGGAGTTCAAACGTTCGGAAGTTGCGCAAGCATCGTTTATCACGAATCCAGGCTGCTATCCGACGAGTGTCGCCCTAGGGATTGCACCGCTGTTGTTGGAAGGATTGATTGAACATAAAGGGATTGTCATTGATGCGAAATCAGGTACATCAGGTGCTGGGCGTACGCCAAATGTGGGCAATTTGTTTACAGAAATTGACCAGAGCCTCCATGCCTATAAAATAGGGGAGCACCAGCATACACCGGAAATAGAACAGTTTCTCAGCCAATTAAGCGGGGAAGCGATCTATCTGACATTTACACCGCACCTAGTTCCGATGACGCGCGGAATTCTCAGCACAATATACGGGCAACTGTCCGATCAAGCGCAAGCGCTCGGCATGACGACAGAAAAGCTGCATGATGTATACCAAACATATTATCAAAAGGAACAGTTTGTCAGAGTTCAGCCACCGGGACAATTCCCTAAGACGAAATGGGTTTGTGGTACGAACTTTTGCAACATCGGTGTCCATGTAGACCAGCGGACGGGACGCGTGATTGTTGTTTCTGTGATTGATAATATGGTAAAAGGCGCAGCCGGTCAGGCAATCCAGAATATGAATGTGATGTGCGGTTGGGATGAGGGGCTGGGATTGGATACGCTGGCACTGATTCCTTGATGTATAAACGAATGAATTTTATGCATAAATATACAGAGGTTTATGAATAGGAGTGTCTGAGATGGAATTTACGATCGTAGAAAATGGGAGTATTACAACGCCAAAGGGATTTTTGGCGCAAGGAGTTTATGCAGGTATCAAGAGAAAGCGCAACGATATAGGGATTCTCTATTCTACGACTCCGGCAGTAGCTGCCGGTGTTTATACTTTAAATGTCGTTCAAGCAGCTCCTTTGAAACTGACGAAAAAGACAGTGGCAAAATCCCGCTCACTACAGGCGATTGTCGTCAATAGCGGTAATGCCAACGCCTGTACCGGCAGTG
This sequence comes from Bacillota bacterium, assembly GCA_023388635.1. Classification (GTDB taxonomy): domain Bacteria; phylum Bacillota; class Bacilli; order Desulfuribacillales; family Desulfuribacillaceae; genus JAEWFW01. Next base: position 123,294 of record JAEWFW010000043.1, on the reverse strand, counting down.
AGGGGGAGAAAAACGCATATACGATGCAAACGATGGTGGCACAGGGGCTGAATCTTTCAGAAACAGCGGTCGGTGTCGCTTCCACCGGTGTCATCGGTCAGCAGATGCCAATGGATGCGGTGCGAAAGGGAATTGAAATGGCTCTGCTTGATCTTTCGGAAGACGGCGGAGATGCTTTCAGTGAAAGCATATTGACGACCGATACGATTGAGAAGACGATTGCCGTACAGTTAGAGATTGATGGTCAGACAGTTTCTATTGCAGGTACAGCGAAGGGATCGGGCATGATTCATCCGAATATGGCGACGATGCTGGGGTTTATTACGACGGATGCTGGGATGGAATATGAATTATTGCAAGCATTGCTGGCGAATGTAACGGATCAAACGTTCAATATGATTACAGTTGACGGTGACACGAGTACGAATGACATGGTGATGGTGATGGCAAATGGGCAATCGGGAGTGCAGCTCCATGAAAGCCATCCGCAGTGGGAAAACTATAAAAAGGCGTTCCAGCATGTCGCTATGTATTTGGCGAAGGCGATTGCCAGAGATGGTGAAGGGGCGACAAAGCTCGTGCAAGTCACTGTCAAGGGCGCGAAAACGACAGCCGATGCGGCGAAGATCGCAAAATCTGTCATCGGTAGTTCACTCGTCAAATCGGCGATCTTCGGTGCCGATGCCAACTGGGGAAGAATTGTCGCCGCCGCTGGATACAGTGGGGTCGAATTTAATCCCGATGAAATGGATGTATATTTGATGGAAACATTAATTTTCCAAGGTGGCATGGGTGTCTATATTGATGAAAATGTACTACAAACAAAAATGCAAGCAGAATTGATCCCGATTGTCTTACATCTGTATGAAGGAGACGCGCAGGCGACGGCATGGGGATGCGATTTGACATATGATTACGTGCGGATCAACGCTAGCTATCGGACATAAAATCGAACATAAAAAAATCGGATATAAAAGTAAGTAGAAAAGAAAGTAAGTAGAAGAGAAAGTAAAAAGTAGAAAAGAAAGTAAAAGAGAAAGTAACATGGAGGGAAATTGACATGAATGCAATTTTGCATCGGGCACAGGTGCTTGTAGAGGCGTTGCCATATATACAAAGATTTTCGGGAAAGATTGTTGTCGTTAAATACGGCGGCAGTACGCGGGAAGAAGATGCATCGGCGTTCGTTCAGGATCTGGTGATGATGAAACAAGTCAATATCCATCCCGTAGTCGTTCACGGAGGAGGACCGGAAATCACTGATTTCTTGCAAACGATGAGCGTACCTGTACAATTTGTCAACGGCTTGCGTGTGACGGACGATGCTGTACTTGATGCCGTCAGTATGGTACTTGTCGGGAAAATCAATCAACAGATTGTCGCCCAATTGCAGTCTTTCGGTGGCAATGCCATTGGTTTGAGCGGTATCGACGGTCAACTGATTTTGGCAAAGAAGAAGGAAAATACCTCGGTCGATTTGGGGTTTGTCGGTGAAGTGGTCTCGGTCAATTGTACATTGCTTTCCGGTTTAATTGCCGAGGGATATATCCCAGTGATATCGCCGGTCGGTGTCGATAGTCACGGACAGCGGTATAATATCAATGCCGATACGGCAGCGGCGGCGATTGCCGGAGAGTTGAAAGCGGAGAAGCTAATTTTATCGACAAATGTTCCCGGTTTATACATTGAGCAAGACGGTGTCAAGCAAATCATCTCGGCAATCGGTGAAAAGGAAATTGCCAGATATATTGAAGAAGGACAAATCAGCGGCGGCATGGTACCTAAGGTAGAGGCTTGCCTAGAAGCCTTGTCTAGAGGAGTCAAACGTACGCATATTGTCGACGGCAGACAAGAGCATGTATTGCTGCTGGAATTGCTGACCGATACAGGTGTCGGCACGATGGTGACAAAAGAGGGAGACGGGGAGGAAGGACAATGAGTCATGTAATGAATACCTATAATCGTTGGCCGATTGCCGTTGCCAAAGGATCGGGAAGTTACTTGTGGGATGTCGATGGGCGGCAGTATCTGGATTACACTTCGGGAATCGCTGTCAATCAATTTGGTCATTGCTATGAACCGATTGTCCGGGCGATCCAGCAGCAGGCGGAACAGTTAATTCATACCTCAAATTTATTTGAAGTTCCTCATCAGGAGTCTTTGGCTGATGCGCTGGTCGAACAGGCAGGCTATGGCAAAGTGTTTTTTTGCAACAGCGGTGCGGAAGCCAATGAAGCGGCTATTAAATTGGCGAGACGGTATCAGCAGAAAGTTTGCGGAAACAATCGTCATGAAATTATAACATTCTATAAATCATTCCACGGACGTACACTAACGACAGTTACAGCGACGGCACAACCGAAATATCAAGAGGGGTATCAGCCATTGCCGTCTGGATTTGTTTACGCAAAATTTAATGATCTTGAAGATGTGAGACAGCGGATCAACGAGCAGACGGCAGCGATTATGTTTGAATTGGTCCAAGGGGAAGGCGGAGTCCATGTAGTCGACCGTGATTTTCTAGTTGCGATCAAAAAGCTCGCCGATGAGCATGGGATACTGCTAATCGTTGACGAAGTGCAGACCGGAATCGGGCGTACAGGTTCGCTATTTGCTTGGCAACAATTTGACTTTGAACCGGATATTTTCACGTTGGCAAAAGGTCTCGGTGGCGGGCTGCCGATTGGCGCATGTGTTGCAAAAGAGTCGATCGCTCAAGCGTTTGTTCCGGGGAGCCACGGGACGACATTTGGCGGAAATCCACTGGCTACGACAGTAGCGAGTACGATTATAGAAGAGCTTAAAAAATCTGATATACAACAAAGGTTATCCGAGAATTGTACGGTATTGGAGCACAAGTTGCGTGTTTTGCACGGAAATTTTCCAGAAATTATCAATGAAATTCGCGGTATGGGAATGCTGGCCGGCATCGAGTTACAGCAAAAGATTGTTGTAGCGGATATTGTCAAGTTGTGCAGAGAAAACGGGATGCTCGTGACGGCAGCAGGAGATAATACGTTGCGTATGTTACCGCCTCTGAATACGACAAAAGAAGAACTGGAACAGGCATTTGACATTTTACAGAAGGTGTTCACCGTAGCGCTAGAAGCGGCGAAATAAGCGTATAACATCAAGGGAAAGCAAACATCGGAATGGGGGGACTATCGAATGAAAGGAATACTTGTACTGGAAAATGGCATGACATTTACAGGAACATTGATCGGCGCAGTGGAAAAAGCTAAGGATGCCGCAGGTACTATATGCGGTGAAGTTGTATTTAATACTGGGATGACCGGATATCAAGAAGTGCTGACCGATCCTTCCTATGCAGGGCAAATTGTCATCATGACATATCCGTTGATCGGCAATTATGGCATCAATCAAGAGGATTTCGAATCGAATCGATCACATGTATCAGGATTTATCGTCGGTGAAATTTGTCCGTCTCCCAGCAATTTCCGCAGCACTATGACTTTGGAAGAATATTTATGTGTACAAGGGATTGTCGGTCTTGCCGATATTGATACCCGACAATTGGTGCGCACGATTCGCTCCTACGGGACATTGAAAGGGCATATTTTATTGGAGCAACATCTACAGGAAAATCACGTGCAAGAAAACTTGCAGTTCCCTGATATGTCGACAGAGTTGGTGCATAACGTATCGACGAAGACGAACATTTTTATCGAACTACCGGCAACGGCGTCAAATGCAACGACCAATAGAGAACATGTACAGTGTAACGGTAGGCATATCGCCATTTACGATTTTGGGCTAAAGTGGAGTATGATCCGTTCATTGCAGGCATTGGGCTTTACTTTGACGATTGTTCCTTATAATACAACATTTGAAGAAATGACCCTCCTCAATCCTGACGGTGTCTTGCTGTCCAACGGACCTGGAGACCCGATGGCGTTATCCGTCAGTGTCGTTCCTGAGCTGCGTAAGGTGGCGGAGACGTATCCTGTAATGGGCATTTGTTACGGTCATCAAATGTTAGGCATGGCGTTCGGGGCGAGAACAGTTAAAATGCCTTATGGGCATAGGGGTGGCAATCATCCTGTGCGCAGTATCGCCGATGGCAAAGTCTATATCACTTCGCAGAACCACGGGTATATGATCGCAGAAGACTCTTTGCAAGGAACAGATTTGATAGTGACCCATGTCAATGTCAATGACGGCACTGTCGAGGGCATTCGCCATGCATCATTGCCGGCATTCAGTGTTCAGTTCCATCCGGAGGCGTGTCCGGGACCGAGGGATTCTTTGGGGATATTTGAGCAATTTTTGACTGCGGTTGATTTGCATACAGAAAGGCGTGAATTACTTTGCCGAAAATAGATACGATTCATAAAGTGCTTGTCATCGGTTCAGGACCGATTATCATCGGGCAAGCGGCGGAATTTGATTATGCCGGGACACAAGCGTGCAATGCATTGCGGGAAGAGGGAATTGAAGTTGTGCTCGTCAACAGCAACCCAGCGACGATTATGACCGATCAAGGTATTGCAGACAAAGTATATATAGAACCACTGACTGTGCGTTCACTCACACAGATCATCGAGCGGGAACGACCGGATGGTCTGCTTCCTACATTGGGAGGTCAGACAGGACTGAACTTGGCGGTGAAGTTATCGGAAGCGGGTGTGTTGGAGCAGTATGCTGTGCAATTACTGGGGACGTCTTTGGAAGCGATCAAAAAAGCCGAAGACCGTGATCTGTTCCGTTCACTGATGATGGAAATCGGTCAACCGATACCCGAAAGTGAAATTATCGATAATCTCGTGGAAGCAGAACAATTTGCAGCACGTATCGGCTTTCCGCTAATTATCCGTCCAGCCTATACGATGGGAGGATCAGGAGGCGGAATTGTCGACGACCACGATCAATTGCGGGAAGTCGTCAGCCGCGGTTTGTCACAGAGTCCGATCGGTCAGGTACTGATTGAAAAGAGTATTAAAGGTTGGAAAGAAATTGAATATGAAGTGATGCGCGATTCTAATGACACTTGCATCACAATATGCAATATGGAAAATATCGATCCTGTGGGCATACACACAGGGGACAGCATCGTTGTCGCACCTTCGCAGACGCTCACTGATTACGAATACCAGATGCTGCGTACAGCGTCTTTGGATATTATCCGCGCTTTGAAAATTGAAGGCGGCTGCAATGTGCAATTGGCATTGCACCCCCACAGTTTTGAATACTGCGTCATCGAAGTCAATCCGCGGGTCAGCCGTTCCAGTGCCTTGGCTTCTAAAGCGACCGGTTATCCGATTGCCAAAGTGGCAGCAAAAATTGCCATTGGAATGCATTTAGATGAAATTATCAATCCGATTACCGGAGTGACTTATGCTAGTTTCGAGCCTACTTTGGACTATGTCGTCATTAAAGTTCCACGTTGGCCGTTTGACAAATTCCCGGAGGGTAACCGCAAACTGGGCACGCAAATGAAAGCCACCGGAGAAGTGATGGCGATTGCCAGAACATTGGAAAGTGCGTTACTAAAAGCCGTACGTTCATTAGAAATCAAAGTGCAGACATTGCGCCATCCACTATATGCGGAATCGACGCAAGAGCAGCTCATACAGATACTGGAAAAGCAGGCTGATGATTTACGCCTGTTTGTTTTAGCAGAAGCATTGCGCAAAGGTGTAACCGTCCAACAAATTAATCAGTTGACGGAAATCGATCCATTTTTTATTGAGAAAATTAACAATATCGTTTGCTGGGAACAGGAAATCGGACAATGTTCGCTCCAAGACGTAACTGCTGAGCAAATGCGTATATGGAAACGAGTCGGTTTTTCCGATGCGTATATTGCAGATATATTGAGTGATGGAGAGCGAATCAATGGTAATCCACTCGATGCACTCGATGTACGCCGCAAACGCCAGGAATTGCAGGTTTTGCCTGCATATAAACTCGTCGATACTTGTGCGGCAGAGTTTCCGGCATCGACGCCATACTACTATTCTACCTATTCAGGAGAAGATGAAGTGGAACAGTCAAACAGACAAAAGATTCTCGTCATCGGCTCTGGACCGATCCGCATCGGTCAGGGTATTGAGTTCGACTATTGCTCTGTACATGCCGTTTGGGCATTGAAGCAAGCCGGGTATGAAGCGGTGATTATTAACAATAACCCGGAAACTGTCAGTACGGATTTCAATGTTGCCGATCGTCTGTATTTTGAACCATTGACCTTGGAAGATGTTTTAAATGTTGTCGAAAAGGAACGAGTCAGTGGCGCGTTCGTGCAATTTGGCGGGCAAACGGCGATCAATCTCGCCCACGGATTAGCTTCATACGGTGTGCCGATTTTAGGAACCGATGTGGCGGGCATTGATTTGGCAGAAGACCGCGATAAATTCCGCAGACTGCTTGACCAATTACAAATTCCGCAAACAGCAGGAGGCATGGCGGAAACGGTTACACAAGCGTTGGCTGTGGCGGAGCAAATCGGCTATCCTCTGATGGCAAGACCGTCATACGTTATCGGCGGCAGGGCGATGCAGGTAATTCACGAGCAGCAAGAACTTGTGCGGTATCTGCAAGAAGCTGTAGAAATTTCTGCGGGACGTCCCGTATTGCTCGATCAATATTTGCCGGGCAAAGAAGTAGAAGTTGATGCTGTCACCGATGGCGAGACAGTGCTGATTCCGGGCATTTTTGAGCATATTGAGCGTGCAGGAGTGCATTCCGGTGACAGCATGGCTGTGTATCCACCACAAAATGTCAGTCAACAGGTGATGGACAGATTAATTCAATATACGACAAATATTTCCCGGGAAATGTCAATCCGTGGCTTAATTAATATTCAATATGTCGTCGTTAATGAAACGGTATATGTGTTAGAAGTCAATCCGCGTGCCTCGCGAACGGTGCCGATTATCAGCAAAGTGACCGATATTCCACTGGTGCAGTTGGCAACTAGGGTCAGTTTGGGAGAGACGCTCGAATCGATGGGATATCAAAGCGGACTCGTTGCCCATAAAGATTTTGTCGCAGTTAAAGCACCGGTATTTTCTTTTGAGAAGATGAGTGATGTCGATATTTTTCTCGGTCCGGAAATGAAATCTACCGGAGAAGTTCTGGGCTTGGCGAGAAATTTTGTCGGATCTTTGGGAAAAGTATTTGCTACAGGGCATATTCGCGAATCGGTCGACAAGAATCAGCTTGGCGTATTGTGCTCCGTCAGTAACAGGGAAAAGGAGCAGGCGATTGCCTTGTTCAGCAAATTGGCTTCCCTGGGATTCCGGTTGTATGCGACACCATCCACAGCAGCGGCGTTGGAAAATGCCGGGTTAGAGGTGCAAACAGTGCCTTGGCAGCTCGTACAGATACGTGAGATGTTCCGCAGGGGCGAAATCAATCTCGTAATCAATATTCCGACGTTAGGCAAAGATTCGACAAGACCCGGTTTCAAGCTGCGGAGAATGGCTGTGGAATTCGGTGTCGGATGCTTAACCGCATTGGATACGGCAGATGCCTTGTGCCAGAGTATTGTCGAACGCGATAAATATTTGCCGTTTACGTTGGAAGAGTTTTTGAACGGACAATTTTTGCAGCAGATATAAAATAAATAGTAAGCTATAAAATAAATAGTAAACGATCAGATAAGCAAAGTTTTTGGTATCAGGTAAAATCAAATATGAGGTGAGGGTTGGATATGGAACGAATCAAATCATTGGCAGGCAGAGATTTTTTGAAACTCGCCGATTTTACGACAGAACAATTGGAAGGATTGCTGGATTTGGCAGCTGACCTTAAGGCGAACCGTGGTCCACAAAAACCGTTAGCAGGGAAGACGTTGGGGATGATTTTTCAAAAGTCGTCGACGAGAACCCGCGTTTCCTTTGAAGTGGGCATGGTACAGTTGGGCGGATATCCGCTGTTTCTCAGTAATCGCGATATTCAGCTGGGGCGCGGTGAGACAATATATGATACGGCAAAGGTCCTGTCACGCTATTTAGACGGAATTATGATTCGGGCGCACGGTCATGAGGAAGTAGAGCAATTGGCAGAGCATGCCGATATCCCGGTGATTAACGGTCTCACAGACACATACCATCCTTGCCAAGTGATGGCGGATTTGCTGACAGTGCGCGAACATAAGGGGAAACTCGCCGGTCTTAAAATGGCATATGTGGGCGATGGCAATAACATGGCACACTCCATTTTGATCGGATGCGCGAAAATGGGCATGGATGTGGCAGTGGCAGCACCGCAAGGCTATTTCCCTGATGAAAAGATTGTCGAACAGGCAAGAATTTTTGCACAAGCCCATGGGTCGCAGGTCGTCGTTACAGATGATCCTGTGGTCGCAGTCAGCGATGCCGATGTCGTTTACACCGATGTGTGGGCAAGCATGGGACAAGAAGATGAACAAGCGGAGCGCGTTGAGAAATTTACAGGCTTCGAAGTCAATGAAGAATTGTGTCGACATGCTAAAGCGGATTATCTGTTTCTCCATTGTCTTCCAGCACATAGAGGCGAAGAGGTATCGGCAGGCGTTATCGATGGCGCACATTCGGTCATTTTCGATCAGGCGGAAAACCGCCTGCATGCACAGAAAGCAATTCTCGTCGCATGTATGGGCGGATTATAATTCACGATATACAATCGAATTATACGTTATAAAGTATAAAATAGTTGTTCTGTACGAATATTGAGTGTATTCTATTATATAAACAAAAGTTCTTAGTATCAGGTTGTGCTTTTATTAGCTGATACTCGCTTGATGAAAAACATGAAAATGATCGAGAAGGGATGAATTGGCAATGAGTAAAGAAAAAATTATCTTGGCATATTCCGGAGGTCTTGACACTTCGGTGGCAATTAAATGGTTGCAGGAAAAGTACAATTACGATGTAGTAGCTGTAGGACTGGATGTCGGGGAAGGTAAGGATTTGGAGTTTGTCAGAGAAAAGGCATTGACGATTGGAGCCGTGGCTTCTTACAGTATTGATGCGCGGGAAGAATTTGCGTATAATTTCGCATTGCCGGCATTGCAGGCAAATTCACTGTATGAATCAAAGTATCCGTTATCAGCAGCGTTGTCCCGTCCGTTGATCTCAAAGAAATTAGTGGAAATCGCTGAAAAAGAAGGTGCGGTAGCGGTTGCACACGGATGCACGGGAAAAGGAAACGACCAAGTGCGTTTTGACGTGTCGGTGACAGCTTTGAACCCTGATTTGAAAATTATTGCACCTGTTCGTGAATGGGCGATGTCCAGGGAAGAGCAAATTCAATACGCGCAAGAGCGGGGAATCCCTGTTCCAATTACGAAAGAGAATCCGTTCAGTATTGATGAGAATTTCTGGGGACGCAGCTGCGAATGCGGCGTTTTGGAAGATCCTTGGGCAGAAGCACCGGAAGCTGCTTTTGGTTGGACAAACGCTGTGGCAGAAGCACCGGAAGAAGCGGAATATATTGAAATCGAATTTGTCGAAGGTGTGCCAGTCTCTTTAAATGGAGAGAAATTACCGTTGCACGAATTGATTCCTCAATTAAATGCTATCGCAGGAAAGCACGGGATTGGGCGGATTGACCACGTGGAAAATCGTTTGATTGGTATTAAATCACGTGAAGTGTACGAAGCTCCGGCAGCGATGGTATTGATTCAAGCACATAAAGAAATTGAATTTTTGACATTGCCGAAAGAAGTCATTCAATTTAAACCAACCATTGAACAAAAGTATACACAAATGATCTATGACGGTCTATGGTACTCTTCATTGAGAGATGCACTAGATGCTTTTATAAAAGAAACACAAAAAACAGTTACCGGCGTTGCTCGGGTAAAACTCCATAAAGGGACATCCTTTGTTGTCGGCAGAAAATCTGCGCAGTCGTTGTACAATCACGAATTGGCAACATACAAAGCAGGTGACGCATTTGATCACGATGCGGCTGTTGGATTTATCAAATTGTGGGGACTTCCGACAAAAGTCTACGCAATGGTGAATAAGGATAAGTAAATAAGGGGTTGAAGATATGAAACTATGGGGCGGCAGGTTTACAAAATCAACCCATAAACTAGTCGATGAATTTACGGCTTCGGTGACGTTTGACCAAAAATTAGCGATGGAAGATATTGAAGGCAGTATTGCCCATGTGACGATGTTGGGCAAACAAGCAATTATTCCAGCGGATGATGCACAGAAGATTAAAGAAGGGCTGTTCATTATCCGTCAGCGGATTGAAAAAGGCGAATTTACCTTCTCCGTCAGCGATGAAGATGTGCATATGAATATTGAAAAAGCCCTGATTGAGGAAATCGGAGCTGTGGGCGGTAAGCTGCACACTGGCCGCAGTCGCAATGACCAAGTAGCTACGGATATGCATTTGTATTTGTGCCGCCGTGTGCGTGAGATTATTGAATTGCTCAAAGGATTGCAGCAGGTGCTTGTCGGCAAAGCAGAGGCTCATATTGATACGATTATTCCCGGATACACGCATTTGCAGCGGGCGCAGCCAATATTGTTCGCGCATCACATGATGGCGTATTTCTGGATGATTCAGCGCGATGTTGAGCGCTTTGAAGGAGTTTTGCAGCGGGCGGATATTCTGCCTCTGGGAGCCGGTGCTATGGCTGGCACGACGTTTCCGATTGACAGACAGTTTGTCGCTGATCAGTTGGGCTTTTCTAAGATATATGAAAACAGTTTAGACGCAGTCAGTGACCGTGACTATATATTAGAGTTCTTATCGTCAGCTTCGATTGCGATGATGCACTTGTCACGTTTTTGCGAAGAATTGATTTTGTGGTCGAGCACAGAGTTTCAGTTCATTGAACTGGACGATGCTTTTTGTACCGGCAGCAGCATCATGCCACAGAAGAAAAATCCCGATGTGGCGGAATTGGTTCGCGGTAAAACGGGGCGTGTTTATGGTCACTTGATGTCGATGCTCACAGTGATGAAATCGTTGCCTTTGGCGTATAACAAAGACTTGCAAGAAGACAAAGAGGGCATGTTCGACGTCGTCGATACGCTGAAAATGTCATTGCTGTTGTTTGCACCGATGATCGATACGATGAAGGTCAATGAGGATGTCTTAAAGAAGACGGTTAATCAGGATTTTGCCAATGCCACCGATTTGGCTGACTATCTGGTGCGTAAGCAGCTGCCTTTCCGTGACGCCCATGAGGTTATCGGCAAGATCGTTCTTTACTGTATTCAGGGCGGAAAGTTTTTACCTGATTTGACAATGGACGAATACCGACAGTTTTCCAACTTGTTCGAATTTGATGTATACGATGTAGTCAATCCACAGAACGTCGTCAATGCACGAAACGTTCACGGCGGAACGGCAAAGGAACAAGTTTTAAAAGCGATAGACAAAGCGAAGCAACTATTAAACGATTAAGAGATCATTAATGATAAAAGGTGCCAATCTGTTTTTCAGACAGGCGCCTTTTTATGTTGTGTTTAGAGCCCTAAAATATTTCGCCAATATGCCGATAATATAAAAAATAGCACGATAAGAATTGCAAACAGCGTGATAGGAAAATTACAAACGGCAATCAATATGAGAGAATATATGTGAAGTTGGTGAACATAGATGGAGATAGGCAATCAAATTCCAGTAGGTGCAAAAAGTTCAGAGCAGAAGAGTGATCTGCGTTCCGGTCAGGTGGTTACGACGACCATCAAAGAACGTTTATCAGACCAAGAAGCTATCGTATCTGTTCGCGGGAAAGAAGTACATGCGGTTTTTGAAGGAAAGGTGCCGCCGGAAGGCAGCCGGGCGTTAGTTGAGATACGCGATACATCGGGGCAGAGTGTAGCTGTTCGCGTTGTGGAAGAATCGCCGAAAATGCCGTCGGGCGCATCGAATCAATTATCAGAAGCTGAGATGAAGCAGATTGCGCAGAGTATGGGTGAGCGACTGACTCCTGAATTGCGCCAGGCGTTGCAAGTGCTGGCGGAAGCGAGAATTCCTCTGTCAAGAGAAGTGATTAACGAAGTCAGGGGATTTATCGAAAAGCATTGGGATGCCAATCGACAAAACGCATCCTATATTCAGTCACTGAACAGTTTAGAAAACAAATTAGATACTTTGAAAACAGCCTTGGCGAAGCACTCACAAATCTCGCAAGCACATTTAGTGGCGATTCATGAGGCGTTGTATGGGAGTACGGTTGCGGATTCGCTGCAGCAGTTACAAGAACAATTTCAAACGCTTATCAGGGATTCGGCGAGTGCGCTCGGCAGTTCTTATCGCGATCATGAATTGTTGCAGACGATGGGAAATTTGCGCACTAAAGATTTTCTCGTCAGTGTTGTCACAAAGAAAATGGCAGAGGTCGGCAATGAATTTAGAGATTTGCGTAAGGAATTGACACGGAATTTGGACAATATCGGCAGATTGTTAGAAACGGGCGCACGCAATTCTTCACAGCTTGCGTTGCGGATGATTGAGCCGACGATCCAAATGCTTGACAAAACATTGCTGAAAAGCGATATGTTGTTGTTTACCGATATGAAGACAGAGAAGATTTTAATGAAAGCGAGCTCGCAAATGGCGGAAGCGCGCTCGTTGCTGGAAGCAGGAAAACAGCAGGAAGCGGCAAAATTGGTTGAAGACGTGCGCAACAGTATCGCCAATTTAAAATGGCAGCCGACGGCGGATCGTGTGCAGCGGTTTGTCGTCGAGAGTCAAAAACAATTGGAGTATTTGCGCCAACCGGCAGAACAACAACTCAGTCAGGCACTTGATCGATATAGCTTGCCTGTCAATGATCAAACATCCGGACGCGAGATTTACGATTTGCTACGTGGCTTAGGGCTCAACCATGAGAGCGAGGTCGCCCAGAGATTGGTGGCACAGTTGTCCGATCAAGCGAATGTTCAGCAAACGAGTGTGCAGCAACAAATGAGTGCTCGGCAGGGAAATACACCTCAGGTGGCAACGGATGGGCTGAACTCGATGTTGCAAAATCTCACCCCCCAAGAACGAGAGCTACTACAGGCACTTGTAACAAAAATTACCGATGATATTCAGAGCATGCTTAACAAGCAAGGGAATCAAGGGGCACAAGATCAAACGGCATCTACTCGCCTAGCAGCGCAAACATCGGCGTCGATACCATTGACCCAACTGTTTGCTCAACTGCTCAATGGGGTTCGGCAAGGGGAGAATGTGCAGCCGATTTTACAGGAATTACAGACATATCTCCAGGCTCCAAAGACAGGAATGTCCCCGGAGATTCAGCATAAATTCGAACAATTACAGAAAATATTTGATCGCAACACATGGGAGAATCTACAGGCTACCAGCCGTAGCCAAGAAGAGCAATTTTCAGATAATCGGCATAATCTGAAATCGCTGTTGCTGGAATGGATGAAAAGCGGTCAACTTGCCAAAGGTGGCGGACAGCAAGCCGCAGAGCAGACAATGACGCAATTGACAGGACAGCAATTGCTTGGCAAATTTGACGGAAACTCGGCGATGCAGTCAATGATATTGTCTCTGCCGGTGATCTTGAAGGAGCAAGTGGAAAATATTAAGGTGTTTGTCAACGGCAAGAGCAAAGCAGACAAAATCGATTGGGAGAATTGCAGCTTATATTTTCTGATGGATACGAAGAAAATTGGCGAGACAGGGATACAGATTGCCGTCGCGAACCGCAGAATAGCTGTCACAGTAAAGAATGATACCCATGGGGTGCAGCGGTTGTTCGCACCGCATCTGGAGCGTTTTACGAACCAATTGGGCGAACTGGGATACCACATGCAAGGTGTTAAATTTGCTCCATTGTCGGAACCTACCATTGAAAAAAACAAACAGCCTGGCAACGTGAAAAGTGATCGGGGCGAGCAGACATTGCCAACATCATCTTCGGAGGAAAAGAAATACGCTCCAAAGAGAGGATTTGATTTTAAGATATGATCCAGAAACATTTTAATTTGAAAAAGAAACGCGAATTAGAAGGTCCATCGGCTGTCGCTCTGCGCTATAAGGACGGCGAAGATGACAACCCGGTCGTCGTCGCTCACGGTCGAGGGGCGATTGCCAGAAGAATCTTAGATTTGGCGAAAGACAATGATGTACCAATGCAAGAGGATGCTTCGCTCGTCAGTGATTTGATTGACATGGACCTTGGCGCCAATGTTCCCCCTCAGCTATACCATGTGATTGCAGAAGTGTTGATTATGCTGGAAGAAATCGAAAACTCCTAAGGAAAATTATGAAATTGATTAATATTTTCAGATGCCTGTCGATAATGATAGTATGTAATCAATGATAATTGAAATATGTGAAAGTTAGCGAATAATCAGGGATGGGAATATATACAGGGATGTCTACGTGGTTTGTTGGAGGTGCAATATTTTTTGAAGCAAACGAACATAGCGGAAATCACTAAAGAAGAGCTCTATCAGAAGAAACCGGAAGAAATCACGATGCTGTTATACCAAGCATTGGAGGAAAATCTGCTCGCAGCCCGGCAAGCTGTCGAGGGCAAGGATTATGCAATGGTTAATGAAAAGTGTAAGCGTGCCAACGATATTGTCGAACGGTTGGGAGCCGGCATCAACTACGAAGCGGGAATTATTGCCGACCAGTTGCATGTTTTGTACGAATACTTGGTTAAGAAGATTATGGAGGCGGCAATACATAAGGAAATTACTGTTTTTGACGAAATTTTTTTGATTGTACGTCGGTTGTCCGATGGCTGGAAACAGGCGATGGATACTGCTCACAGCGGTGTTGCCGTAAAGAAGAGAAAAGTTGGATATGATGATCAGGCGGATTTTAACAATGGGCACGATGTGAAAAATTTAGACGTCAAAAATTAGAATTTAGGAGGAATTTCTGTGAGAATCAATAACAATATTCAAGCATTAAATGCATACAACAATATGAGTAGAAACCAATTTAAAACATCGAAAAACCTTGAACGCTTGTCTTCCGGAATGCGGATTAACCGTGCGGCGGACGACGCGGCAGGGCTGGCAATTTCTGAAAAAATGCGCGGTCAAATCCGTGGCTTGGGCATGGCTGAACGCAATACATTGGATGGCATATCACTACTGCAAACGGCAGAGGGTGCATTGGCAAACGTACATGAGATGCTGCAAAGAATGCGTGAATTGGCAGTACAGGCATCGAATGAAACATATGAAGATTCTGACCGTTTGGAAATTCAAGAAGAAATTGATCAATTACTTCAATCTATTGACGATGTCGCATCGAATACACAATTTAACGGCAAGCAGTTATTAAATGGTTCTTTTGGTACTGTAGGAAGTGGACTGTATCTGCAAATCGGTGCCAACGCAAACCAAGGTGTAGAAATGATAATCAGCGAGATGAGTTCGGCTCAATTAGGAATTGGCAGTGGAAGTCCTGGTGGGAAACTTGATGTAACTTCACGTATTGCGGCAAACCAGTCGATTACCCGTGCCCAAGAAGCAATCGAGGCAGTATCGTCTCAACGTTCAAAAATGGGGGCGATGCAGAACCGTTTGGAATACACGATGAACAATCTAGCTGTCGCCAGAGAAAATTTGACTTCGGCAGAATCTCGTATTCGTGACTCCGATATGGCACAGGAAATGACGGAATTTACTCGGAACAATATCATCAATCAGGCAGCCACGGCGATGCTCGCCCAGGCGAATCAATTGCCACAGGGAGTATTGCAGCTCCTCCAATAGGATAGCGCATACAGTCGCTCAATAAAGGTGGAATGAATATGGAAGTCAATCGCGTGCAACGTGCTGAGATGGCGAAAGCAGCGGCGAAAGCCGATGGTGTGACGGAAAAAACAAATTTTACGGAGATTATGACACAGAAACGCGATGCGGCGCAAGTTGAAAAATTCAATCAGCGCCTATTGGAAATCGGTAAGCAGGGAGAACGCTTGGCTGAACATCGCACAGTTGAAGATCTCAATAAATTTAAGAAACTCGTCAAAGAAATGATGGACGATGCCGTTAAATTCGGTTTAAAATTGGAAGAACGCCAAGGATTTAACCGTCGCGGGCGCAGTAAAGTATACAAAATCATCAAGGAAGTCGATAAGAAATTACTGGAAGTCACGGACGCTGTACTTGATCAGCAGAAAAAGGGCTTGGAAGTTTTGTCGTTAGTTGGAGAAATTAAGGGATTGCTGGTAAATATTTATACGTAATCATTTGACAATCTACGCGGTTTTTCGCATGGAATCAGTGATCAAGAGGTTCGGAAACAGACAGGTGACGATTAGAAGTCGGTCTTCCGAGCTTTTTTGTTTTCAAATTGATAGCAGGTTTTGCGAGAAATATGTCGAATAAATATACACTTAGAGTGAGCAAAAGAGTCAGTGAGTAGAGTTAGAAAAACAAGTCCAATAAAATCACATACCTAGCATTCAAAAGGAGTATTTATTATATGATTGAACTATACGACGTATGGAAGACATACAGTAATGGTGTGCATGCACTGCGTGGAGTCAATGTAAAAATAAATAAAGGAGAATTCGTATATGTTGTCGGTCCCAGCGGAGCAGGGAAATCGACGTTCATAAAAATTTTATATAGAGAAGAAAAACCGACCAAGGGTGCAATCTTTGTCAATAATTTCAATGTCGATAAAATCAGAGCGAGGCAAATTCCGATGATTCGGCGCACGATCGGTGTCGTGTTTCAGGATTTCAAGCTGTTGCCGAATCTCACAGCTTATGAAAACGTGGCGTTTGCCTTGGAAGTAGTAGAAACACCGAAGAAGCAGATACATAAGCGGGTAATGGAAATATTGCAGCAAGTGGGACTAAAGGGAAAGGAAGATTCTAAGCCAAACGAACTGTCTGGTGGTGAGCAGCAGCGTGTATCGATTGCGCGGGCGCTCGTCAATCATCCGGCGATTATTATCGCCGACGAACCTACAGGGAATCTCGATCCGGAGACTTCCTGGGAAATCGTCAGATTGTTGGAAGATATCAACTACCGCGGTACGACCGTAATTATGGCAACGCATAACAAGGAAATAGTCAACAGTGCGAAGAAGCGGGTGCTCGCTTTTGAAGATGGGGTCATATGCCGTGACGAACGCCGGGGAGGGTACAGCTATGAAAGCTAGCACAATTGGCAGGCATTTTCGCGAAGGGTTCAAAAACTTGTTTCGGAACTCCTGGATGACAATTGCTTCCGTCGGTGCGGTGGCAGTTTCCCTATTTATATTAGGCGTCTTTTTATTGCTGGCAATGAACGTGAATTATATGGCGAGCCAGTTAGAGGAACAAGTGGAAATACGTGTGTTTATAGATGAGTTGGCAAATGAAAAAGAAGTGGAAACGATTGACGCCAAGCTCCGTTCGATGAATGATGTCAAGGAAGTTTTGTTCATACCGAAAGAAGAAGGGCTGGAGCTGTTGCGTGAAGACCTCGGACAAGAAGCCAGCGTGCTGGATGGTTTAGAGGCAGAAAATCCTTTGCGCGACGCCTTTTACGTCAAAAGCTTTCAACCTCGCCTCGTCGGGGAGTTGGCGGGACAGATCGAAAAGATTCCTTTTGTAGCAGAGGTGAAATACGGGCGTGATACGGTAGAGATGTTATTTAATGTGACATCGATTATCCGCAATGTCGGTTTAGTATTTTCGATCGGTCTAGCATTTACATCATTATTTTTGATCGCCAATACGATTCGCCTGACGATCTATGCACGGCGCAAAGAAATAGAGATCATGAAACTATGCGGTGCGACAAATTGGTTTATCCGCTGGCCGTTCTTTTTAGAAGGAATGACAATGGGGTTCATCGGCGCATTGGTGCCGATTATCGTTTTGCTTGTCGGTTATACGCAGATTTTGAAATATCAAACAGCGGGGTTGTTTTTCCTTGATTTGATGCCATTTCACCCGTTTATGTGGCAGTTGGCACTCGTATTATCAGGCACGGGAGTGTTGATCGGCGTTACAGGGAGCGTCATGTCCATCAGACGATTCTTGAAAGTGTAAGCGGTAAATGTCAGTAATGTTACAAATGCTAGATTTAGTCAAAAAGTCCCTTATCTTGTAAAAGCCTGTCTAGTATAGTAGAAATAGAGAATTATTGTGGGGAGGCACGGTCGAATAAATGAAGAAAAAGTCAATTAAAAACATTCAGCGCCCTGTCCTTGTATTGTTCACACTCACCCTATTGTTCAGTTTGCTATTTCCGGCGACCGTTGCATTGGCAAATGACGATGTACAGCTAGCGGAGCTGCGCAAGCAGGAAGAAGCGATTAAGAAGAAACAAGCAGAATCAAAGAAGAAATCCGAGACATTGCAGCAGAATATTAATCAGGTTAAGCAGCAGGAACGCACAACGGCTTCTGAAATTAAGCTGTTGGAGACGGAGATTATGTCGAAAGATGCGGAATTGGAAAATCTGACGCTGCAAATTGAAGAGACCCAGACAAAAGAGCAAATTGCCACTGTCGAACTCCAACAGGCAGAAGAACGTGTGGCAAAACGAGATAATGTGCTCAAATCGAGAGTACGCTCTATGTATGAAAATGGTAAGGTGTCATATTTGGAGGTTCTACTAGGCTCCAATAGCTTTATCGATTTTCTCAATCGTTTTGAAGCGCTGAACTTGATTATTGAGCAGGATCGTAGGATTCTCAACGAAAATAAACAAGACCGTGAAATTATATTTGCCAAAAAGACAGAATTAGAAGAACATAGACAGCAATTGCAAAATTTGTATGCCCAGACGGAAGTTGTGAAAAATGAGCTTTCTGACCGGGAACGCAAACAAAAGGTGCAATTATCCTCCTTAACGAGTGACCGGGAGCAGTTAAACAAGTTACTGGATGAAGAGGAAGCGGAACAAAAGAAATTGATTAGTGAATTAAACAAAGTTGTCCAGCAATATCGCAGAATTTATTCCGGTACAGGCATTTTTGGCTGGCCGCTAGATAGCATGGTTGTGACATCTGGTTACGGCAACCGTAAAAATCCGTTTGGTACGGGTAGAACGGAATGGCATAACGGAGTCGATTTCCGAGCTTCGACAGGCACACCGATTTATGCGACAGAAGACGGAGTCGTGATATTATCCGGTTGGGTGCGTGGGTTCGGTTGGACTGCGATTATTGACCACGGAAGCGGCATCACGAGTTTGTATGGACATAACAGTGAATTGGCTGTAAAAGAAGGACAGACAGTCAAAAAAGGTCAGTTGATCTCTAAAGCCGGTGCCACCGGAAACGTCACAGGTCCGCACTTGCATTTTACAATTTATGAAAACGGAAAGGATGTCAATCCTTCTAAATATGTTACGTGGTAATAAAATAAGGGCAATAGCCCTTTTTTTATTGTCGCGCTAAAAAGCATAAGTGCAACTAGGGGTTCATCTTGCCATACGGTTAGATTCACCAAGTTTTCTGTACACTAAAGCATAAGTGCAACTAGGATTCATCTGCACTTACGTTGGATTCATCAAGTTTTCTTTGCGCTAAAGCATAAGTGCAACTAAGGTTCATCTTGCCCTGCGGTTAGATTCACCAAGTTTTCTGTACTTTGATTCCTGAATGAATTCTGGTAGAATAAACTGTGTAGATATTCAGTCAGTATTGGATAGGGGTGTTTTGATGATAAAAAATTCTCGGAAGTCGTTATTGTTAGCTGTGTTTTTCTTTGTATTGGGTATCGGTGTCTCCATGTTCTATCAGACATTTGCAACGAATTCCGGTGCTTTGGAATATCCGCAGAATTTTGATAAAGTGCGCTTAACGTATAAGCATATTCAAGAACGATACATAGAAGATGTGTCAGATGAGACTTTAATTGACGGTGCCATTAAAGGGATGCTCGATGCGATCGGCGATCCGTATACATCGTATATGACGCCGGCGGAAGCGGCGGATTTCGACAGTTCGCTGCAATCGTCTTTCGAAGGCATCGGAGCAGAAGTGACGATGAACGGCAAGAATGTGACGATTGTATCGCCGATTAAAGGTTCACCGGCAGAACGCTCCGGATTGATACCTGGGGATATAATTCTATCGGTTGATAGTGAATCGGTGGAAGGACTTTCTTTGACTGAGGCAGTGCTGAAAATTCGCGGTCCGAAGGGCTCGACTGTCGTCATCGAAATCTTACGGGAAGGTCATAAAGAACCGATTGCGTATTCATTGATCAGAGATACGATACCGTTGGAAACGGTTTATGCAGATATGCTGGATGATGGAATCGGCAAAATTGAGATTACGCAGTTTTCCCATAAAACGGCGGAGAGATTTGCCACAGAATTTTGGAATTTGCAAGAACAGGGTATGAAGGGACTGATTGTTGATGTGCGCAACAATCCCGGTGGTACACTGGATAGTGTCGTTGAAATTAGTAAATTATTGATTCCGAACAAAGGGATTATCATGCAAATAGAGGATCATGACGGCAATAAAGAAGTCATTCACTCTACGCTGGAAAAAGAACTCGTTCCTGTCGTTGTCATTGTCGACAAAGGCAGTGCTAGTGCGTCTGAAATCTTGGCGGCTGCCTTGCAGGAGTCGGCGGGTTACCAGGTTGTAGGAGTCGATTCTTACGGGAAAGGTTCCGTACAGACAATGGAACGCTTTAAAGATGGCAGTGAGATCAAATTTACGATTGCCAAATGGCTGACACCGGAAGGTAACTGGGTTCATCAGAAGGGAGTTATTCCTAATCACGTAGTAGAGCTGCCGGAAGTATTCACGGTGCCGCGCCTGCCGGCAGACGAGACACTGCAATACGATAATAACAATACGCATGTGCGCAGCTTGCAAGTAATGTTGCAGCATCTGGGATATGATACAGGGCGTACAGACGGGTATTTTAGTCGCCAGACAGAAAAAGCAGTGACAGATTTTCAGTCGGCTAACGGACTGGCGATGACAGGGATCGTGACAGAGAAAGAAGCCGCGGCGATCAATGATGCAGTTATCAAGACGCTGGAAAATTCCGACACACAATTGGTGAAAGCTGTTGAAGTGATAAAATCGCAAGTAAAGCAATAAGGCTGACGAAATGGGAGGAACAGAGATGTTTCCGTTTGCAGAAATGGACTTGGCAATTTTCGATCATATGCTGTATCTCGTCTTAAATCCCTTGGTATATTTGGCGGTCATCATGATGATTTTCCAGTACCAGAGGGCAGTTAATAACGAGCGGAAAATTCACTCTGTACGTGTTACATCTGTAACCGAACAAACTTTGCTATCGTTAGGATATGGAATATTAATCGGTGTGCTTGCCAGTGTCGCATCGGTATCGCTGAAGGTCACACTCAGTGTCTATGATGCCTTATATATCTGGATTGTCGCTGTACTGATTGTCGTCATACGCAATCGCTTTGTATGCTTTCCATATATTACCGGGATGTTAGGGATTATCGCATTTGTCTCGAAAATGTGGAAGCAAGGGTCAGAGCTTCCGGTTCTGGGGACCATCTGGGAAGGTATCGGCTATTTGAATATGGCGTCGATTATTGCAGTGATTGCTATATTACAAATAGCAGAAGCAATTTTAATTTGGCTTGACGGGGGAAACAAAGCCAGCCCAATATTTGTCAAGAGTAAACGTGGACAGTTGGTCGGCGCGTTTCACATACAGAAAATGTGGCTGCTTCCCCTGTTTGTGTTCATTGCATCGCAACCGGGAACGACAATCGAATTGTCGCCGCTAGCCGGTATTGTGCTCGGTATATTCCCTCTTCCCGTCGTATTGGGATATGGTGATCTTGCCATATCGAGAACCCCAAAGCAAAAGTCACGGCAGACAGCCGGGTTACTGATGATCTATGCTGGCGTTCTGTTCACATTTGCTTACACTGTAAACTATTCACCGTGGATATTGTTGAGCGCTTCTGTTTTCGTGATCGGTGCTTATGAAGCGATTGTCATGATTGGACGACGCAATGAGATGTTGGAGCGCGCTTTGTACAGCAGACCGGAGCGTGGGATGCGCATACTGGCAGTTTTGCGGGATAGCACGGCAGCGAAGTTGGGTCTACAATCAGGGGAAGTGGTTATGAAAGTCAATGGTGTAGAAGTCAATGATCAAACGGAGCTGTACGATGCCGTTGCTTCGCAGCCTGTATACGTAAAAATGGAAGTGGAGAATCTGCACAAGGAAATCAAATTCCTACAGACGCCACTTTATCAGGGAGAACACCATTCTTTCGGTATCATTTTCGTACCTGATGACGAACAAGCGACGAAATATATGAAAATCGGTGATTAAGTGTACAAAATCTACTGGTAAACGCATGATGAAACATGGTAGAATTATAGACAATGGGCGAAGCAAACAAACGGAAGTGGGGAGGTTGAATTAGCTGATGGAATCACAAGTATATAAGATTCAGATCAGTCTTTTAAAGGATACGCAGTTAAAAGGTGTCCGCGCATACATGGTATTGGCAAAATTACAGGAGTACGGCGAAATTATTTCGACAACACCGGGTA
Source organism: Bacillota bacterium (assembly GCA_023388635.1). Taxonomy (GTDB): domain Bacteria; phylum Bacillota; class Bacilli; order Desulfuribacillales; family Desulfuribacillaceae; genus JAEWFW01. Next base: position 100,872 of record JAEWFW010000043.1, on the reverse strand, counting down.
TGGAACAGCTTGAGCAAGGCGATTTTGGCAATACTTTCGAAATCATCTATACAACGCAGGAAGCAGAACACGACATTCTTGGGGATATACAGAACATATCGGAAATTGACAATGTCGTCATGGAAATGCACGCTGACAATACGCCAAAATCAGCAGAAGAAATTGCGTCTACAGCAGTCGTTGAAGCGGTGAAGACGCAACCGGTTCAGGAAGCAAAACAAGTAGAAGAAGTAGAGAAGAAATATATCGTCTTTCAAGTCGGCACAGAGGAATTTGCGCTGCCTGTCGATTACGTGATGTCGATTGAACGCAGTATAAAAATTACTAGAGTTCCCAATATGCCGACCTATATTCTCGGCGTGATTAATTTGCGCGGGATCGTCATTCCAGTCATCGACCTCAAATACAAATTTTCTCAGCAACTTACGGAGACGACAGATGCGACGAGAATTATTATTTGTCGACATGATACGATGGAAGTCGGCTTCGTCGTTGATGGAGCCAAGGACGTTTTGACAGTCAATAATAACCGGATTGAAGCAGCTCCCGATCTTGAGTATTCGGAAGCGACTGATTATATTAAATCACTGATCCACCTCGATAAGCGTATTATTATTTTGTTGGATGTCGTCAAACTTCTCAAAGTCGATGAAATCGCCGCGGAAGCATAGGCAAAGACACTACATAGAGGATTTTAAAGGGCTTGGCACTTGTATACATCACAGGTGACAAGTCCTTTTCGACATATCAACATATGCAGCAATTTAGCAGTACAGAAATTAACAATATATAGAAACTTAACATATATGGAAATGCAGGTTACGAAGATGCATTTAGAACGTGTCAAATTTACTTGTCTCATTTAAATATGATATAATTTAATTTGATTAACTTGGTGTAAATGAGCAAACGAAGAGAGGAAGCGGCGGAATGTTTGAAGTGATCTCGAATTACCAGCCTAAAGGTGATCAGCCAAAGGCAATTGAGCAGTTGGTGAAGACACTACAAGAGGATCGGTACAAGTTTTCTACATTGCTTGGTGCTACCGGTTCTGGGAAAACATTTACGATGGCACATGTGATTGCACAACTTAATCGTCCAACATTGGTATTGGCTCACAATAAAACATTGGCGGCACAGTTATGCAGTGAATTTAAAGAGTTCTTTCCGAACAATGCTGTTGAGTATTTTGTCAGTTATTACGACTACTACCAGCCGGAAGCGTATATCCCGCACTCCGATACGTATATAGAGAAAGACGCGCAAATTAATGATGAGATTGATAAACTGCGTCACTCGGCGACGAGTGCGCTGTTCGAGCGCCAGGATGTGATTATCGTCGCCAGCGTTTCCTGTATCTACGGTTTGGGGTCGCCGCAAGAATATCGGGAACTTGTCGTTTCCCTGCGGGTAGGTATGGAATTGAATCGTGACGATATATTGCGTCGCTTAGTTGCTGTGCAATATGATCGCAACGATATCAGCTTTACGCGTGGTACATTCCGGGTGCGCGGAGATACAGTGGAAATTTTCCCGGCGTCCCGCAGTGAACATGCTGTACGGATTGAATTTTTCGGTGATGAAATTGATCGTATTACGGAAATTGATGTGCTGACGGGTGAAATTATCGCTGAGCGCCAGCACATCGCTATTTTTCCGGCGTCGCACTTTGTCACGACCGAGGATAATATGAAGCGAGCGCTCGTATCGATTGAGCAAGAGTTAGAAGAGCGACTGCAGTCGTTACGCGATCAAGGTAAATTATTAGAGGCACAGCGGCTGGAACAGCGGACGCGTTACGATATAGAGATGATGAACGAAATGGGTTTTGTATCAGGCGTTGAGAACTATTCACGCCATCTAACTGGACGGGAAGCCGGATCGACGCCGTACACGTTGCTCGACTATTTTCCTGATGATTGGCTGTTGATCGTCGATGAATCGCACGTCACATTGCCGCAAGTGCGGGGCATGTACGAGGGAGACCGTTCACGCAAAATGACGTTGATCGATCACGGATTTCGCCTGCCTTCGGCGGCAGACAACCGTCCCTTGAAGTTTGATGAATTTGAGCAGAAGGTTAAACAGGCGGTGTTCGTATCGGCAACACCGGGTCCTTATGAGGGGGAACACTCTAAGGCAGTGATTGAGCAAATTATTCGTCCTACGGGCTTGCTTGATCCAGTCATCCATGTGCGTCCGACGAGTGGGCAAATTGACGATTTGATCCACGAAATACGCCTGCGTGTCGCACAGAAGGAGCGCGTACTCGTCACGACGTTGACGAAGAAGATGTCGGAAGACTTGACGAGCTATATGGGAGATTTGGAACTGAAAGTACGCTATTTGCACTCGGAGATCAAGACGATTGAACGGATGCAGATATTGCGTGAACTCCGTCTCGGTGTTTTTGACGTGCTGATTGGAATTAACTTGTTGCGTGAGGGGCTTGATTTGCCGGAAGTGTCATTGGTGGCGATTTTGGATGCGGACAAGGAAGGGTTTTTACGCGGTGAGCGTTCCTTGATCCAGACAATTGGTCGAGCGGCGCGCAATGTCAACGGTACAGTGATCATGTACGGAGATAAAATGACAAAGGCGATGACGATTGCCATCGAGGAGACGGCACGCCGCCGGGCAATTCAGATGGAATTTAACGAACAGCATGGTATTGAACCGCAGACGATTTCCAAGAGCGTCCGTGATGTCATCGAAGCGACGAAAGTTGCCGAGGAAAAAGCCGATTATTTGCCGACGAATCCGTTAGATACAATGAGCAAACAGGAGAAACGCGCATACGTGGAACGCTTGGAGCAGCAAATGAAACAGGCGGCCAAGGACTTGCAGTTTGAACGAGCCGCGGAGTTGCGCGATTTAATGATAGAGTTAAAAGGCGAATTATAATGGGACATTGTAAGTTCATGCTGTAATGGAGCATTGTAATTGTGAACTGTAGTTGTAATTGCAAACTTGTAGATGGACAATAGAAAATAGATAGGAATTAGATAATCAACTGGGGTAGGTGAAGGTAGAGTCATGGCTTTAGAGAACATTATAGTAAAAGGGGCGCGTGCCCATAACCTTAAAAATATTGATATTACGATACCGAGGGATAAGTTTGTCGTTTTGACCGGCTTGAGCGGTTCAGGGAAGTCTTCACTCGCCTTCGATACGATTTATGCAGAAGGACAACGCCGCTATGTGGAGTCATTGTCGGCGTATGCCCGTCAGTTTTTGGGGCAGATGGACAAACCTGATGTCGATTCGATTGATGGGTTGTCACCGGCAATTTCCATCGATCAGAAGACGACCAGCCGCAATCCGCGCTCAACGGTCGGAACAGTGACGGAGATATACGACTACTTGCGTTTGCTGTTTGCGAGAATTGGCAGACCATACTGTCCGAACTGCGATATACCGATCGCGACACAGACGATTGAACAGATGGTCGATCATGTACTGACGTTGCCGGAAAAGACAAAAATTCAGATTCTTGCGCCGATCATTCGCGGGCGCAAGGGTGAGCATATGAAAGTACTGGAGCAGATTCAGAAGGACGGCTATGTGCGCGTGCGCGTCAACGGTGAGATACACGATATTACAGAAGTGCCGAAGTTGGAGAAAAATAAGAAACACACGATTGAAGTAGTCGTCGATCGAATCGTCATCAAACCTGATATTGAGAGCCGTTTAGCTGATTCGTTTGAAACGGCTTTGGGATTATCGGACGGGTTATTGCTGGTCGATGTGATCGGTCAAGAGGAGTTGCTGTTCAGTCAGAAACTCGCTTGCCCGGAATGCGGATATAGCAGTGAAGAATTGGCGCCACGGATGTTTTCCTTTAACAGTCCCTTCGGCGCTTGCGAGGCATGCACCGGTTTGGGGACGAATATGATTGTCGACGAAGATTTAATCATCCTCGATGATAAACTTTCGATTGACGAGGGGGTTGTTGTGCCTTGGGCGGGAACGGTGTCGAACTACTATCCGCAATTGCTGCAATCGGCATGCCGCCATTTTGGCATTAATACGGCTGTACCTTGGAGGTTGTTGCCTGAAGAACAGCGGGCGATTGTATTGCGAGGTGCCGATGCGGTCATCGATTTCCATTATGAGAATGACTTTGGTGAACGCCGCACGAGCAAAGTGAAGTTCGAGGGCGTGGTTACGAATCTTGAACGGCGGTACCGCGAAACGGCATCCGATTACGTGCGCGATTTCATCGAAGGGTTTATGAGTTCGCGTCCATGTCCTAAATGTAAGGGGCAGCGCTTGAAGCCGCAAAGTTTGGCGGTGTATGTGAATCAGAAAAATATTGCTCAGGTGACGAATTTTACGATTCGTGAAGCAGTAGATTTTTTTGAGACATTGGAATTGACTGATAAAGAGATGGCAATTGCCCGGTTAATTTTGAAAGAGATTCAGGAGCGTTTGGGATTTTTGCGTGATGTGGGTCTTGATTATTTAAACCTCGGTCGATCAGCCGGAACGCTATCGGGCGGAGAAGCACAGAGAATTCGCTTAGCGACACAGATTGGTTCTTCCTTGATGGGTGTGCTATATATCCTGGACGAGCCGAGTATCGGATTGCATCAACGGGACAACAATCGCTTAATTGCGACATTGGAGCGGATGCGTGATCTGGGGAATACTCTGATCGTAGTCGAGCATGACGAAGACACGATGCTGGCGGCAGACTGGATCATTGATATTGGTCCGGGTGCGGGCATCCACGGCGGTATGGTCGTAGCGGAAGGGACTCCTGAGCAAGTATGCCGGCATGAGACGTCGATCACCGGGCAATATTTGAGCGGACGGAAATTCATCGCCTTGCCGGAACAGCGCCGCCAACCGAACGGCAAATATTTGACGGTTTGCAAAGCGGAAGAGAACAATCTAAAGAAAGTGACGGTCGATATTCCATTAGGGGTATTTACCTGCGTCACAGGGGTGTCTGGTTCAGGTAAGAGTACACTTGTCAATGAAATTCTGCACAAGGGATTGGCGAAGGAATTGCAGCGTTCGAAGCAGAAACCGGGCAAATATGAGGCGATTACCGGTTTAGAGCATTTAGATAAGGTTGTCGATGTCGACCAGTCGCCGATTGGACGGACCCCTCGCTCGAATCCGGCGACGTATACCGGTGTATTCGATGATATCCGAGACGTATTTTCCAATGCGACGGAAGCGAAGGTGCGCGGTTACAAAAAAGGGCGTTTTAGCTTCAATGTCAAAGGCGGGCGCTGCGAGGCATGCCGCGGAGACGGAATTATCAAAATTGAGATGCATTTTCTGCCTGATGTCTACATTCCTTGCGAAGTTTGCAAAGGCAAGCGCTATAATCGAGAGACATTGGAAGTGAAATATAAAGGCAAGACGATTGCCGATGTGCTTGACATGACTGTCGAAGACGCATTGGAGTTTTTTAAGAATATTCCGAAAATTCAACGAAAATTGCAGACAATCTATGATGTGGGCTTGGGCTATATCCGTTTGGGACAGCCTGCGACGACACTCTCGGGCGGAGAAGCACAGCGCGTGAAACTTGCCTCTGAATTGTACCGCCGCAGTACGGGGAAAACGTTGTATATTCTCGACGAACCGACGACCGGGCTGCATATTGACGATATCAGCAGGTTACTAGATGTATTACAGCGTCTGGTGGATAACGGTGACACAGTGTTGGTAATTGAGCACAATCTCGATGTCATTAAAGTCGCCGATCACATCATCGACTTGGGACCGGAAGGCGGCGATGGCGGCGGAAAAATCGTCGTCACAGGAACGCCTGAACAAGTTATTAAAGCAGCAAAATCGTATACCGGACAATTCTTGCGACCTGTGCTGGAACGGGATTACGCGCGGATGGAGCAAGCGAGACAAGCGGATGTTTTAGAAAATTAGACAAAAGGCGGTTGCTTATTGATATAGAGTTCGCATACAATATGGTACAAAGGGTACGAGGAGGACATGGAATGAAACGATTGTATCGCTCCAAACGGTATAAAATGATCAGTGGTATTTGCGGCGGTATTGCAGAGTATTTCCGTACAGATCCGACCATAGTGCGAATTCTGTATCTGGCAGCAACCATGCTGACACATGTGTTTCCGGGTGTCATTCTTTACATTGCCCTGAGATTTGTCATTCCAAAGGACGATTCGGAGGATTTTACTGATGTTTAAGAAAATTTTTGTGAAAATCATTGTCAGTGCGCTAGCATTATTTTTAACCGATAAAATATTGTCAGGTATCGAAATTGTCGATTTCGGCGTTGCCATTTGGGCGGCATTACTGCTCGGCGTGTTCAACATTACAATCAAACCGATTGTATCGCTTTTGGCGTTGCCACTGACGATTTTGACGTTGGGGTTGTTTTCTTTTGTGATTAACGGGGCGTTTTTCCTACTTGTGGCATCGTTACTCGATGGATTTCACGTCAGTGGATTTTTTACAGCCATATTAGCAGCCATTTTAATGAGTATTATTAGCAGTTTCATTTACTCATTTTTAGACAAAAAATATCGCTAAGTATAAAAAAGACTAGGACTTATGTAGTGTTCTGTCGAAAACAAGCAGGAATATAGTAGGTCAACGTAGAATATATAGCGTGGCTTTTTGTGAATAAAGATGGCGTAGGTACTTTTTACAGGCACTTATGGTGGGAAGGGTGGAAATTTGTTAGATGAAGATGAAAAGACCTCAAGAGAAGAAGTTTTCAACTACAAAAAAACTGAATAAACCATCAAAACAACAAAATACAAATTTTTCACAACAACAGAATACGAGTTTCATGCAAAAGATTTCCGAGAAGATGGCAGTTTTCAAAGATAAAGCTGGTGTAACAGGCAAAAAAATCTATCAATCTTTCAGACAAACTAGCAAACAAACATATCAGAATATCAAAGAGATAAAAGCGAATCGTAGCCTCAATTTCAAATTACCGAAATATTTTCGTTTAGACACATCAGACAGGCAACCGTTGAGCATGCTCCGCAATAACTGGATTCTCGCATCTTGTGTGGTTTTAGTTTTGACGCTTGGTTCAGGATATGCTTATCAAGAAAAACAAGCCCAGATACATCAAGAGCTATTGGAAGCGAGCAAAGTCTATAAAGTATTTGTCGATGGTACATATATTGGTATGGTATCGGAGACAAATGTCGTTGAGCAGTATGTCCAGCAAGAATTGCAAGAGAAAAAAGCGGAATCTCCACTGGAAGTTCGCGTAGGGAATACAATTACATATGATGAATACTATGAAATAGGCAATCAACCACAAGATCAACAAGTCTTACAAAAGCTTGATGAAATTCTCGATGTTCAGACGAAGTCGGTTATGGTGTATGTCAACGAAACGCCGGTTGTGCGTGTTGCCGACGAGCAGCAAGCCGAGCAAGTGATAGAGAACGTAAAGGATACGTATGTTACACACAGTGACAAAGCGACTGTGATGATGGCGGAAATTAACGAACGCGTCGATTACCAGGTGGAATGGGCGGAGTCCGATTCTATCAAAGACCTTGAAAGCGCTACGGCGATTCTTTTAAAAGGAACTGACAAAGAAATCAAACACGTTGTTGAAAACGGAGAAAATATATGGGTTATCGCCCAGAAAAATAAGGTTACTGTCAGTGAAATTATGCATGCCAATCCACAGTTGAAGTCGGAAGAGGATATTATCCATCCGGGAGATCAACTGAGCTTGGTTGTTCCTGAACCTTTTGTCAATGTGGAAGTTGTCGAAGAAATTACTGAAATTGAAGAAGTTCCGTTTGAGACGAAAAACGTCAATAACAATAAAATGTACACTTGGGAATCAAAGGTAAAAACTCCTGGACAATCAGGGCAGCGGGAAGTTGTATACCGGATTGCCAAAGTCAACGGACAAGAAGTAAGTCGAGAAATCCTTAAGGAAAAAGAGCTGAAAAAGCCAGTAGATCAGGTTGTTGAAAAGGGAACTTTAGGAGTTCCGGCTAATGGTTCAGGAAAGCTTATCTGGCCGACAAGCGGTGGCAAAATTACTTCACCGTATGGCGGGGCACGCAGACATTCCGGTGTCGATATTGGAAACCCTACAGGCACACCGATCTATGCCGCTGACGACGGAACGGTCGTATTTGCCGGATGGTATGGAGGATATGGAAATCTCGTGCGCGTCGTGCACACATCGACGATGCAAACGTATTATGCCCACATGAGTTCGATCAATGTGAAAGCCGGTCAGGCTGTGAAAAAAGGAGAAGTGCTTGGAGCTGTAGGTAGCACAGGTAATTCCACCGGTCCGCATTTGCATTTTGAAGTGCGTATCAATGGCGGAACGGTGAATCCGTTAAATTACTTTAGCTCAAGATAATTATTAGTTTAAGACAATTATAGGTACAGAATATATTTTGGAAATAGCACGATAAGTGCTATTTTCTTTTTATCGGGAACTCGTGGTATAATGATGTTTGTCATAAGAGTGCATGTAGAAAAACAACGAATAAAAAGAATAGGGTGGTACTTAGCATGACGTATTTTGCGGTATTTGATAGTGTAGCATTTTATATCGGGTCTAGACCAGTTCAGTGGTATGGGCTGATCATCGGTTTTGGCATTTTTCTCGGTTTGTATTTGGCAACGCGTGAGGCGAAGCGTGTGGGGATCAGCCCGGACTTTTTTGTCGATTTAGTTTTGTATGGTGTGCCGATAGCGATTGTTTGTGCCCGTCTCTATTACGTGGTATTTAAATGGGATTATTACAGCCAGCATTTGGACGAAATTGTCGCCATATGGAACGGCGGATTGGCGATTCATGGCGGACTCATTGGAGCGGTATTGACAGGTTATATTTATACGAGAATCAAAAAGATATCGTTTTGGACGATGGCAGATATAGCGGCACCGAGTATTTTGTTAGGGCAGGCGATTGGGCGTTGGGGTAATTTTATGAATCAAGAAGCCCACGGCGGACCGATCACAGAAAGTACACAATGGATTATGGATATTCTGCCGTCTTGGATTTCCGAACAAATGAATATCCAAGGCGTATACTATCACCCGACATTTTTGTATGAATCACTTTGGAGCTTGGTAGGCGTGATACTGTTGATTTTTTGGTTGCGCAAACAGCCATGGGTTCGCAACGGCGAAGTGTTCCTGGGCTATCTTATCTGGTATTCACTGGGCAGATTTTTCGTCGAGGGAATGCGTACAGACAGTTTGATGCTCACAGACATGTTACGCATTGCGCAAGTGATCAGTATCGTGATTATTATCGTTGCTGCAGCTATCATCTGGTTCCGCCGTACTCAAGGTTATGCGAATAAACGCTATGGGGAACTCGATTAAACTAAACAACGGAGATGGAAAGAGAGGATGCACCCATGAGATATCCATATATATTGTTTGATTTGGATGGTACGCTGATCGATACGAATGAGCTGATCATGACTTCTTTTATGTACTCGCTAGATCAGATTCATCCTGATGCGTTTACGCGAGAGCAAGTTCTGGCTGTCATGGGCAAGCCGTTAGGTGAGATGATGGAGCATTTCGATCCACAAAGAGCCGACGAATTAGTAGAAATCTATCTTGAGCACAATTTGCGTCACCATGATGAGTATGTGAATGCATTTCCGCACGTGTTAGAAGTGGTTAAGGAACTCCATGAAAATGCGTATCGTATGGCGCTTGTCACAACAAAACGGCGGACAACGGCGCAAAGAGGGCTGACGTTGACAGGACTTGATGCGTACATTACCCATGCTATCTGTCTCGAAGATTCACAGAGACATAAGCCGGATCCGGAACCATTACAGATGGCGATGAAACTGATTGATGCTGATCCGGAAAAGACGATCATGATTGGCGATAATTCTGTCGATATTTTGGGAGCAAAGAACGCGGGTGTCGCCAGTTGCGGTGTCGCATGGAGTATGCGTGGCAAGGAGCACTTACGCGAGTATGCCCCGGATTTTCTGATTGATGATATCCGCGAATTATTGGCAATCGTTAAATAGCCAGAATGATATACACAACGTCTTGCATATAGATTGTATACATAGGGAAGTTAGGGATAAGAATGTAAAAGGAGCAGGGTTTATGGAGAAGACAGTGGCGATTGTATCGGATACACACGGACTGGTGAGACCACAAGTGATTGATTTGCTTGATGGAGTGGATTTGATTTTTCACGCGGGTGATATTGTCATACAAACGACGTTGGAGATGCTCCAAGGAATTGCCCCGGTGTATGTCGTGCGCGGAAATTGCGATCAGGGAAAGGCGACGATGTATCTGCCGAAAACGCAATATATTGAACTGGGGAAAGCCAGTATATATATGCTGCACGACTTATCGCAACTCGATATCGTTCCACGGGCGGCTGATGTTCATATCGTTATTAGCGGACACACCCATGCATTTGCCCTTAATCAGCGAGATGATGTTTTGTATATCAATCCCGGAAGCTGTGGACCGAAGCGCTTTTCTTTACCGATCACGATGATCAAAGCGACCATTTGTGAATCACAGGACGGCGATACGGGTAGATATAGGCAGAACTGGACTATCACTGTATATGATTTAGAAAAAATGGATATTTTAGAGTGTCATCAAGTGGAAATTAAATTATAAGTGATGATAAACAAAGACTGTTACGACTACAGAATGAAATGTAGTAAGTGACAGTCTTTTTATTCATATCAGGCGGTATTAAAGGGCTTTTGTTAATGCGTTATACAGCAGCAGCGTAGCGAAAGCGAACATAAATGTAATCGAACTGTTCAACAGAAACATCGATATTGCACGAAAAATCATACTCGACAGGGTTTGGTGGTTTTCCAAACGCTTGTTCATGCGGTAATGGATGATAACATTGACAATCGTCGTGAACAGTACACCGATCAATGCGATTAGCGCCCATTGGTTGCCGCCCAGCAGCCCCGCTCCTGTACCTATGAGCAAGCAGAGAATAAATGGAATAAGTACATGCACAGTTAAATAACACCTCCAATTGTTAGAAGGATTTCGACGAAAAAGCTTGAAATCCTTTTTCTTGACAGACTGTTTTTCCCGTGGTACGATATGTAAAATTAAATGCTTTATTATAGTAGCATAATAAAGCGATGCTATGGAATTTCGTGTATCATAGAGAAAAAGGTGGATGGAGTATGGAGAAACCGTTAATTTTTGAAAAACCGTTGGGTGTAAAGGATTATTTGCCTGATGAGGTGAGTTGGAAAAAGGAAATTGAGCGGCGTATCAGTACGTGCATGGAACGATGGGGGTATCGTGAAATCATCACTCCTGCATTGGAATACTATGATACGATTGGCGGCAAGTGCAACTTACCGCAGCATAAACTATATAAGTTGATTGACCGAGACGGAAAAACCCTCGTGCTGCGTCCCGATATGACGACGCCGATTGCCAGAGTTGTCGCATCATTGCTCAAAGATGAGCCCTTACCTTTACGCTTATGCTATAATACCTCTATTTATCGTATGCAGGAATCGAATACAGGAAAATACGCGGAGTTTTTCCAATCAGGCATTGAGTTAATCGGATGTGAGCAGCCTTTTGCCGATGCAGAGGTGATCGTTTTGGCGATTGAATCACTGAAAGCGGCGGGGCTTGAGCGGTTTAAGGTTGCCATAGGCGAAACGACCTTTTTGGAATCTTTTTTGTGCGAGATGGCACCGACGTATACGGAAGCGTTGAAGGATCTGTTGATTAAGCAGGATTTTGTCGGCTGGAAAGAATATATAACTTCGTTACCGTTGGAGGAAAGACAGCGAGATGCTTTGTTGCAACTTCCGAAGCTGCAAGGCGGGAAATCGGTGATTTTTCAAGCGAAAGCATTGACGCAGAGCCCGGTAGCGATTCAGGCGCTGCAATATTTAGAGGAAATATGGAGTTTCTTAGAGTATTACGGAGCAGAGGAATACGTGCATGTTGACTTTACGACGCTGCGTGGACAGGATTATTATACAGGGATGATTTTTGAAATTTATGCTGCATCGGTCGGTTTTCCCATATGCGGTGGTGGTCGATATGACAATTTAATCGGTGAATTTGGCAGACCGGCGCCGGCTGTAGGATTTGGTATTTGGCTGGAGCGGCTGATTGAAGCATTGCATGTGGAGTATCCCGCTCCGAAAACGTATCTGTTTATTTATGACTGCCGTGTAGGCGAACAAGCGAAACAGGTCATCGAAAAGGCAAAAATATGGCGTGCGGCGGGACACAATGTGGAGATCATCGGCACTGGGGGGAATATGGAAGATGTGATTGCGCAGCGCCGGGAATCCGGTTTATACGCAGACATCTGGTTGTATGAGCAGTGGGGGACGTTAGAGCAGAAGGCGGCAGAGGAGTGATGACATGGAACCGTTAGTATTGGCTTTGCCGAAAGGCAGAATTATGGATGAGGCGATTGCGGTCTTGCGCGATTGCGGTTTTAGTTTTTCGGACAGTGAAGATATTTCACGCAAATTGATTGTTGAGGAAGACCACGGGAGGCTGAAATGTATTCTCGTAAAACCATCGGATGTGCCGATTTATGTCGAATATGGCGCCGCAGATATAGGAGTCGTCGGCAAAGACGTGCTTTTGGAGGAAAACCGGGATGTCTATGAACTTTTGGATCTCAAGATTGCCGGATGTCATTTGGCGGTAGCCGGAATAGCCAATATCCAGCCGCACACGGTCTTACGTGTGGCGACGAAATATCCGCGCATTGCCTCGGACTATTTTAAGAAGCAGGGCAGGCAGGTAGAAATTATTAAACTCAATGGCTCGATTGAATTGGCGCCGATGGTAGGTCTTTCCGATTGCATCGTCGATATTGTATCTACAGGTCAGACATTGCGAGAGAACGGTTTGCGAGAATTGGAAAGCGTCATGCCGATTACCAGCCGTTTCATTGCCAATCGTATGAGCTATCGCATGAAGCATCATGAGATTACCGATATCGTCGATAAGTTGGAGCAAAAGCTGGTGTAAAAGAGTAGAAGAGGAGGATGACCAATATGGTGCCAATAGAAGTTATAGCAGCCAGTGATTTTAAAGATGAGCGTAATTCTAGTAAATCTAACGAGCAACAGGAAAGACAGCTTGCCGATGTCGGACGCCTGCTGGAAGATGTCAGACAAAATGGCGACACCGCCGTTCGGAAATATACGAAGCAGTTTGATAGAGTAGAGCTCGATCACTTGCGTGTCGGTGAAGCAGAAATTGTTGAGGCGTACCGGACAATCGAGCCGCATATGCTGGAGATTATCCGTCAAGCGAAAGACAATATCAGCCGGTTCCATGAGCGGCAGAGACAGAATTCCTGGTACCTTACGGAAGATAACGGAACGATACTCGGGCAAAAGGTCACTCCGCTCGACCGTGTCGGTGTGTATGTACCGGGAGGAACAGCAGCTTTGTCGTCTTCGGTGTTGATGAATGTGATACCGGCGAAAATTGCCGGAGTCAAAGAAATTGTAATGTGTACACCACCGGGGAATGGCGCACTTCCGGCGGCGATTCTCGTAGCCGCCAAGGAATGCGGCGTGACGGAAATATACCACATCGGCGGTGCTCAGGCAATTGCCGCGCTTGCCTATGGGACGGAGACAATCAAGAAAGTCGATAAAATTACCGGACCAGGCAACGTCTATGTGGCGCTTGCAAAAAAACTCGTATACGGAACGGTCGATATTGATATGATCGCCGGTCCCAGCGAGATTCTCGTCGCTTGCGATCAATCGGCTGATGCTGCCTATGTCGCCGCGGATATGCTGTCACAGGCAGAACACGATGTGATGGCGGCAGCGTATTGTGTGACGACGTCAAAGGAAAAAGCGCGTGAAATCCAAGAGCAATTGACCACGCAACTCGATGGATTGTCGAGAAAGGACATTGCCGAGCAAGCGTTACAGCGGTTTGGAAAAATCATCATCGCCGATAACCGTCAGCAAATGATTGAGATAATCAACAGCATTGCCGCTGAACATCTGGAGATGCTCGTTGACGATCCATTTTCCTATTTAGCGGAGATTCGCCATGCCGGTGCGATTTTCTTAGGTCCTTACAGTGCGGAACCGGTGGGCGATTATTTTGCCGGTCCGAATCACGTGCTGCCGACCAGTGGTACAGCGCGATTCTCGTCGCCGCTATCGGTCGATGATTTTGTCAAAAAGTCGAGTGTCATTTATTATAGTAAGCAAGCGATGCGAGATAACGGTCAGAAAATTGCCCAATTTGCCGAGGCGGAAGGGCTGCAGGCACATGCACGAGCAGTTACGATTCGTTTAGACAGGGAGGGGTTATAGATGATGGAGCGAACTACCATAGTTCGTCATGCGCGCATTCAGCGCAAAACGCAGGAGACGGATATATCAGTCAATCTCAATTTGGACGGAACAGGCAAACGGGCAATTGATACGGCGGTCCCGTTTATGTCACATATGCTCGATTTATGGACAAAACACGGTTTTTTCGATTTGGAGATCAAAGGTCATGGAGATGTGGAAATCGATGATCATCATACGACAGAAGATATGGGGATTGTGCTCGGACAGGCATTTTTGCAGGCGCTTGGTGATAAGCAGGGAATCCGCCGCTATGGTCATGCCGTAGTGCCGATGGATGAGGCACTTGCCGAGGTAATTGTCGATATCAGCAATCGTCCACATTTGCATTATGACGGTAAGTTCCCTGTAGAAACAGTTGGAAGTTTCGCAGTGGAATTAGTGGAAGAGTTTCTATGGAAATTCGCCTTGGAAGCGCGTTTGACACTGCATGTGCGCATCCTCTACGGCAGCAATGCACACCATATGATCGAAGCAGTTTTTAAAGCGCTCGGCAGGGCACTGGACCAAGCGACGCAGTATGATGAGCGTATCGAGGGTGTTATGTCGACGAAGGGGGCGCTGTAAATTTGATCGCAGTTATCGATTATGGAATGGGCAATTTGCGCAGTGTGACAAAGGCACTGGAAAAGTTAGGTTATTGCACGCAGATTGTCGACAGACCGGAGCAGTTGCAGCAGGCGGCGGGAGTGATCCTGCCGGGGGTCGGAGCATTTGGGGACGCCATGCAGCATTTGCAGGAGCGGGGATTTATTGATGCCATTTACGCATACGTCGAAACGAGCAGACCGTTTTTGGGCATATGTTTGGGTATGCAACTGTTGTTTGACAGTAGTGAAGAAATGGGTGAGCATCGCGGGTTGGGGTTGATTGCCGGTGATGTCGTGAAGTTTAGAGGAGATTTTAAAGTTCCGCAAATGGGCTGGAACAGCTTACAAATACATCAACCGGATCATCACGCCTTTCAAGGAATTCACGCAGGTGGGCATGTGTATTTCGTCCATTCATACCACGTGCAGGTTAAAGATGCGAAGCATGTTCTCGCGACGACCGATTACTTTGGAGACGTGACGGCGATCGTCGGGCGAGACAATATTATCGGCATGCAATTTCATCCGGAAAAAAGCAGCCAAATAGGGCTGCACTTGTTGGAGAATTTCGCTAAGCAATGTAAATAAGTGGTATATGGCGATGATTATATTTCATGTGAAACTATGCTATTGATTTGTGCAACGATCCCATGCAATTGATTATGTGGCGTAGAGGAAAGAATTGAAGAATATGGTATACTAGATACAGCGATCGGATGCTGTAACAGGAAGCGGAGGGGCAATTATGGATTTTACTGTATATCCGGCAATTGATATGCGCGGCGGACAGTGCGTGCGGTTAGTCAAAGGGGATTTTCAACAGGAGACGGTGTACCACCAAGAGCCGTTGGAAGTATATAAAGATTGGGTGCGGCAAGGGGCTACCTATATCCATGTCGTAGATTTAGACGGCGCGAAATCGGGAGCACCTGTACATCTGGAAATCGTGCGGCAAATGCATGATTGGCGTGAAGAAGCGATGCACTCAGTGTCGATCCAACTGGGCGGCGGCATTCGTTCGATGGATACATTGGAACAGGTCTTTGCCGCGGGAGTGCAGCGGGCGATTATCGGTACATCGGCTGTAGAAGATCAGGAATTTGTCAAACGGGCATTAGGTCAATATGGCGACCGAATTGCCGTTGGGCTTGATTGCCGCAACGGCATGGTAGCCACTCGAGGATGGCTGGAAACGGCTGGTGTGCGAGCGACGGAGGTTGGCAAGCAGTTGAAGCAATGGGGTGCGGAAGTGTTCATATACACGGATATTGCCAGAGACGGCACGCTGTCGGGACCGAACGTCGAAGAGATGCTGGAGTTTGCCGCAGAAGTGCAATGTAATGTGATCGCGTCAGGTGGCGTCAGCAGCTTTGGCGACATTGAGCTTTTACATACTCATAAACAACAAGGAATTTGCGGCGTAATCGTCGGCAAAGCATTATATACGGGTGCTGTGACCTGGCAGCAGATCAAGGAAGCGGGGATCGTATGTTGACGAAACGGATTATACCGTGTCTCGATGTGAAAGATGGGCGCGTAGTCAAGGGTGTGCAGTTTGTCAATTTACGCGATGCCGGAGATCCTGTGGAGTTAGCGGCGTATTATGATCGTGAAGGTGCCGACGAGTTGGTATTCCTCGACATATCGGCATCCCATGAGGGACGTGCGACGATGCTGCAAGTGGTGGAGCGCACGGCGTCGGAGGTGTTTATTCCGTTTACTGTCGGTGGAGGGATCTCGTCTATCGATGATATTAAGCGAATTTTGCGTGCCGGAGCCGACAAGGTATCTTTGAATACCCAGGCGGTGTTGAATCCGAATTTGATAGCGGAAGCGGCAAAACGCTTTGGCAGTCAATGTATCACGATCGCCATTGATGCGCGCTATCGGAAAGACACCGATTGTTTTGAGGTCTTGACCCACGGAGGCAGAAATACAACCGAGTGGGAAGCCGTGGCATGGGCGAAAGAGGTGGAACGCTTAGGAGCGGGAGAGATTTTGCTCACAAGCATGGATGCCGACGGTTCCAAGAACGGCTTTGATTTGGAATTGACAAATCGCATCAGCCAAGCGGTCAAGATTCCGGTCATCGCGTCAGGCGGAGCAGGCGATAAAACGCACTTTTTGGAAGTGTTCACGCAGACGAATGCAGATGCTGCGCTGGCAGCTTCAATTTTTCATTATAAAGAAACATCAGTCAGTGAAGTCAAAGAATATTTAAAGCAGGAAGGAGTTGCTATACGCTGATGGTACATGAATTGATGGTGAATTTTTCGAAAACGGACGGGCTTTTGCCGGCAATCGTGCAGGATGCCGATACAAAAGAGGTATTGATGCTCGCCTATGTCAACCGTGAATCGTTGCAGAAGACAATGGAGACGAAAACAACATGGTTTTGGAGCCGCAGCCGTCAAGAGTTGTGGAATAAAGGCGCGACATCGGGCAATACGCAGGAAGTCGTCGATGTGCGCTACGATTGCGATCAAGACGCATTGCTTTTTCTCGTGCGTCCCCAGGGACCGGCGTGTCATACAGGCAATAATAGCTGCTTCTATCGCTCGTTTTTTGATAAATGGCCGCTGTATGCGGACGACTTTGGACCGGTTGAGACGCCGATTGCCGGGCAAAAAGTCGGTGGACAACCGAAGCCGATGTCTTTGAACTTTTTGTATCAATTGGAACAATTTATTCGTGATCGCAAGCAGCTTCCGGAAGAGGGTTCCTATACGACGTACTTATTTGACAAGGGTATCGATAAAATTCTCAAAAAAGTCGCCGAAGAGAGCGGTGAAGTGATCATTGCCGCTAAGAACAACAGCACAGAAGAATTGGTCTATGAAGCGGCGGATTTGATATACCATTTGATCGTGTTGCTGCAAAACCAGGGTGTGGCGATTGATCAGATCATTGAAGAGCTGGAAGCCAGACACCATAAAAAGGACGTTTGATATGAAATACCAACCTTATTTTGTCGATTATCACACACATAACGAACGCTGCGGACATGCCGTAGGCACGATCGAACAGTATATTATCCATGCGATTCAGGAAGGCTTTCAGGAAATCGGAATTTCCGATCACTTCCCGTTGTTTCACATACCGGAAGAACGCAAGTTACCGCAAATCACGATGGAAAAACATCAACTGCACGGCTATGTAGAAGAAGTGCTGCAATTACAAGCGGCGTATAAAGAACAAATTCACGTAAAATTGGGTATCGAAGCCGACTATGTTCTGGGATGGGAAGAATACCTGGAACGGGAATTGGCACAATATCCCTTTGATTATGTGTTGGGTTCGGTGCATTTTATCGGTGAATGGGACCACTCTGACAGCCGTCAAGTCAACCAATGGCAGGGTCGGGATATTGAACAGACGTATCGCGATTATTATGCGTTAATTGAGCAGGCGGCACAGTCGAAGCTATTCGATTCGCTGGCGCATCTCGATGTGATTAAGCGGTATAATTTTTTGCCGGATACAGATATGACGGAAATTATTTTTAAAGCATTACAAGCGATCAAAGATGCCGACGTATGTGTGGAAGTCAATACGTCCGGAGAATTCATGCCGGTAAAGGAAATATTTCCGTCCAATGAGATATTGCAATCTTGCCGGCGACTGGAAATTCCACTGACAGTGGGCTCCGATTCCCATGACCCGAATCGCGTCGGCACCAATATAAAGCGTATATACGGAGAATTGTTGGAAATGGGCTTTCAGGAGATTCATGGGTTTGCGCAGCGTCGGAGATATGCGATTTCTTTGTCAGGGAAGTAACTCGGGGAAGTAACATGCAAAGTTTTGCCGATGAAATAGCATGTTTTGATGCATATATGGTATACTAGCATCAGTCAGAGATATGGTGACTGAGGACCGACCTGGATATGACGACCAGAGTCGAGCCTTGAACAGCTTTAAAAGGATGGAGGAAAATCACATGAACAGAAAAATTATTCCTCTTAGAGTGGATTCAAATTTTTTCTTTGAGCGTGCCGTTCGTTGCCTTGATAAAATGAACTATAAAGGGGCAATAAAATATTTCAGACGTGCAGTAGAACATGATCCCATCAATGTGTTAAATCATTGTAATCTCGCCGGTGTTCTATCGGAAGTGGGCGAGTATAAGGAGAGCAACAAGATATTATTCCATGTGATTACACATATTGATCGCACAGTATATGAATGTTATTACTATATAGCTAATAATTACGCCAATATGGGAGATTTCACTAGGGCGTCTATCTACGCCAGTAAATACCTTGAACATGATGGGGACGGCGAGTTCGCTTCCGATGCGGAAGAGTTACTGGAGTTCTTCGGTGAATACGAGGACAAAGGGGAAGAACACGATTACGCGCGGAGATTGCTGGAGGAAGAGAAATACGAGGAAGCTTCGGAGGAATTGCAGGCGATTTTGCGTGACGATCCCGGATGCCATATGGCGAGGAATAATTTGTCGCTGGCGTATTTTTACATGGGTGATTCGGCGAAAGCGATTGCGGAAGCTGAGATGTTGTTAAAGAAAGACTCGACCAATCTGCATGCGCGATGCAACCTGGCAATCTTTTATTATGAGCAGAACAACCACGTAAAAATTGAGCAGCAATTGCAGTATTTACGCAAGATTACCCCGATGTTTGAAGAGCATTTATATAAACTGGCGCTGACATTGGGCATGTTGGGAGAGCACGAGCTGGCACTGCGGCATTTTCAGCGTCTGCTGAAATATGATATTTACGATGATCCGCAGACGTACTTTATGACAGGTGTTGCAGCAGCGAATGCGGGGCATGTAAAGCTTGCCATACAATATTGGAAAAAGGCACAAAACTTAGACGCTCAGTCGAAGGTGGCGGCTTTTTATATCGAATTTGCGCAAGTTGTTTTACGAGAGAACGGCATATTGGACCCGATCGGTTATTATTACGGATTGCCATTTGAAGAATATCTGCGCAAGATGGGCATGAATCTTGAAAAAGATGCCACGACAGAAGTACTCAAAGATCCAATGGTAAAGTTTTCTGTATTCTGGGCGCTGCATCACAGCGATGATCGCATTAAATTTAATGTCATTCGCTTGTTGAGTCTGATTTTTGACCAAGATGTGCAGCGGGAGTTTGAACACTTCTTGCTAATGCCTGAAGAGAACGATAATTTGAAAAAAATTATTTTGATTCTATTCCATCAAATAGGAATTGCCGGTCCGTATCAAGCGTATCTGAGAAAAAAATATACGGAAGTGACGGAGACCCAAGTCAGCAAAATGTATATTTCTTGGAAACCGGAATGGATTAAAGTATTGGAATTGGTCATTGAAAGGCTTTCGGAGCAAGACCGACAGAGTACGGTATATATCGCCGATTTAGAAGCCATATGGATCGATTTCCTCAGCCGTAAAGCGGAATCTCTGCCACGGCGCTTTCAAGTGGACGGATGGGCGGCGGCACTGGAATATGCTGTATATAAGTTGCATAATCAGAAGATCACCCAACGGGAGATAGCAGAGAAATATCAAGTATCCATTTCGACATTATCATCGAAATATCAAGAATTACTCAATATATGTACTCGTTTACGAAATAAATAAAGATTGTAAAACAGTAGGTGTGCCAATGAATCATAGACATGTTATTATGGGAACCGCGGGACATATCGATCACGGTAAAACGACGTTAATTCGTGCCTTGACAGGTAAAGAAACCGATTATATTAAAGAAGAGAAGGAAAGGGGGATATCCATTGACATTGGATTTGCTCCTTTTCAGCTTGACGACGGAAGGACAATCGGCGTCATTGATGTGCCCGGACACGAGAAATTCATCAAAAATATGCTTGCCGGTATTGGCGGTATTGATTTTGTCTTGCTGATTATTGATGTCAACGAAGGTGTAATGCCGCAAACGACGGAACATTATCAGATTATCGAGTTGCTGGGAATTACTAAAGGAATCATCGTCTTGACGAAAGTCGATCTTGCGGAAGAAGAATGGGTGGAATTTGTCAAAGAAGACATTCGCGAACAATTTTCGGGAACAATTTTCGCTAATGCACCGATTGTATCGGTGTCTGCGACGACTGGACAGGGCATTGATCAGTTAAAGAAAGAAATAGCGGTGCTTGCCGATGAGGTGAAGGTCAAGGAAGCGGTGGCAGTGTTTCGTATGCCCGTTGACCGCGTATTTTCTATTTCCGGGTTTGGTACGGTTGTCACCGGTACCGCAATATCGGGGACAATTCGCGTCGGAGACAGAATACAACTGTTGCCTGTCGGTAAAGAAGGGCGGATACGCGGCATTCAGCACCATAGCCAAAAAGTCGATGCCGGATTTGCCGGGCAGCGTCTGGCGATCAATATTTCCGGGTGGGAGACTGTAGAGATTGAGCGAGGCATGGTCATTGTAGAACCAGATGTTTTCCAGCCGACGGAGCGTCTCGATGTGCGCATCCAAATGATCGCCAATTCACCTCGGGAATTGGTGAGCCGCGCGCGGGTGCGTATTTATACGGGAAGTAGTGAAGTTTTCGGTAGAGTCGTATTATTGGAACATGAGAAACTGGAATCTGGCGAGAACGGGCTTGCACAGATCAAACTGGAAAGCCCAATTGTCGTCGAGCCGAAGGACCGTCTGGTGATTCGTTTCTATTCGCCGATGGAGACGATTGGCGGTGGTGTCGTCATCGAACCGCATCCGCTGAAATTCTATAAACGCTTTGATGAAGAAACTTTGCGAGAATTGCGTGTAAAGGAAAAAGGCGGCATCGCAGAACGCATCGTGGAGGCATTGCGCAAACTGGGTATCGCTTCCCAAAAACAGCTCGTGACGGAGCTTAAGCTATCAGATAGCGACAGCTTGATCCAGCCGCTGCAACAATTGCATGATACCGGGAAGATTCGTTTTTTACAAGGGCAAGATCTCTATATGCTGCAAACAGAATTTCAATTTTTATTAAAAACGACCATTGCCATTATTGAAGATTACTATAAGAAAAATCGGTATACTCGTTATGTATCCAAAGGGCATGTGCAAAGCGAAGTGACCAAAGCTGTCGGCAAGCAAGTGTATAAACCGCGGGTATTGGAAGGAATTTGGAGTCAGCCGGAGTTTGGCGGAGAGATAGAGACTGTCGGCGATTCTCTTGTATTGACGGGCTATGAAGTCAGCCTCAACGAACAGGAACAGAAACTCGTAGCGGCAATCACGGATATCTACATAAAAGCAGCTATGACACCGCCTTTTGCCAAAGAAGTGCAGGAATCACTGCGTATTTCCGATGGACAATTGTTGCAGGACTTATCGATGTATTTAGTGGAACAGCAAGTACTGGTTTTTGTCGCCGAGAATATGTTTTTCCATGTCAATGTCATAGAAGATATTCACCGCGCACTGCAAAATCTCACAAGTGATAAAGAGAAATTTACAGCCAGTGAATTCCGTGACCACATCGACACCAGCCGTAAATATGCGATCGCGTTATTGGAATATTTCGACCGTGAACGGATCACGCGTAGAATCGGTGATGAGCGCATGTTAATTAAAAAGGTGCCGAATTAATAAACTGTTACAAGATTTTAAACTGTCTGTAATACTGTTGCAACATATTACCAGTATAATGAAATTGTCAAAGAAAATTTGACCCCCTTTTTATATATACTCTTCGACGTGTGGATTACACGTCTCTTTTTTTTGTCATGATGTAAAAAGAGCAGATGTAATGGATTTTATCTGCCGCTTCGATATATAATGAGATATAATGAAGTAGAACATGCAGGGAGGTACAGTGATGAATTTGCTTGTCGTAACAGGAATGTCAGGTGCCGGAAAGACGGTGGCTGTGCAGGCTTTAGAAGATATCGGGTATTTCTGCATTGATAATATACCGGCTGTACTGATACCCAAATTTGTAGAATTGATTGAACAGTCCGACGGAAAGTTGAAAAAGATCGCCTTTGTCATTGATTTGCGGAGTAGGGAATTTTTCACGAGCTTGGTCGCTTCGTTGCGCGAATTGACACAGGATGGAAAAATTGTTCCGCGCGTCTTATTTCTCGATGCCGAGGATCCGGTACTGATTAAGCGATATAAAGAAACGAGAAGGAGACATCCCTTAGCACCGGAGGGGCAGCTTGTTGAAGGTATTAAAGAAGAACGCAAGAAACTGAATGAAATTAAGGGGATCGCCAACATTATCATTGATACGACACATTTGAAGCCGCAGCAGTTAAAAGAAAAGGTCATTGGCTATTTTGCCGACCATGATCGCCAAGAGTTGCAAATTTCCATTGTATCGTTCGGTTTTAAACACGGGGTACCGCTCGATGCTGATTTAGTATTCGATGTCCGCTTTTTGCCGAACCCTCACTATGTCGATGAATTGAGACCGCATACGGGACAGAATCAGGATGTGTATGAGTATGTCATGCGCTGGCCGCAGACCCAGACATTTCTCGATAAATTGACGAATTTACTCGATTTCCTGTTGCCGCAATATGTTAAAGAAGGGAAACCTTCATTGGTGATTGCCATTGGATGTACGGGAGGCAGACATCGTTCGGTTGCTACAGCGGAATATTTGGGGAAATATCTGCGAGATAAGAAATATGGTGTACAAATCATTCATCGGGACGGAGTGTAGGGATGCCTTACGGAAAATTCGGGAAAATACGTAAAACAAGGCAGGTTTACGGATATTTACTCGGTTCTTTGGGCATCCTGCTTTTTTTATTAGGCATGATAATATTGATCGATAACTTTTTTATTCAAGCACAACCGCTGTGGCTGTCTACGACAACGGCGGTCGTCATATGTATTATCGGACTGATAATTTCCGTTTTCGGATTTACGCATTCGTATTACCGCCTCCGCGTCAGATTGGAAAAACGCAATCTGCAGGAACGGTACAAAGTGGTTGTCATTGGCGGCGGAACCGGGCTTTCCATGCTGTTGCGCGGTTTGAAGGAGTATAAAATCGATGTCAGTGCCATTGTGACGGTAGCAGATGACGGCGGTAGTTCCGGTCGTTTGCGCGATGAAATGGATATGCCGCCTCCGGGCGATATTCGCAATGTATTGGTAGCATTGGCAGATACAGAACCGCTGTTGGAGAAACTATTACAGCATCGGTTTCACAGAGGCAAGAACTTATCGGGACACAGTATTGGGAATTTGCTGCTTGCTGCATTGCAGGAGATTACCGGCGATTTTAAGTCGGCGATTCGGGAATTAAGTCGTGTGCTCGCTGTGCGCGGGCAGGTTATACCGGTGGCGGAAGATTTGGTGCATTTGGCGGCGAAGATGAAAGACGGGCGGATCGTACACGGTGAATCATCGATCCCTTTGGCGAATGGAAGTATTCAACGCGTCTTTTTGGAACCTAGAGGCATTGTCGCTACCGAAGAGGCGGTGCAAGCGATTCGCGAAGCCGATCTGATCGTAGTCGGTCCCGGGAGTTTGTATACGAGTGTTTTACCGGCATTGCTTGTCAACGGCATCAGCGACGAGATCAATCGATCCAAGGCTTCCAAAATATATATATGTAATGTGATGACACAGCCTGGTGAAACACAGCGCTATACGGCATATGATCATGTGAAAGCAATTTATAACCATGTGGGTCATGGAATGTTTGATACGGTAATCTGTCATTCCGGTGAAATTCCTGAAACGATCACCCAACGATATGACGAACAAGGGGCATCTCCCGTACTTGTTGACAGTGAGAGATTACAGAAACTTGGATTGCGTGTCTTCGAGAGAGATCTGACAATTCACAAAACATATTTCCGCCATGATCCACAAAAGGTCAGTAAATTGGTTATGCAAATTTTAGCGAATTCATCAAGGTGAATAAAAAGAAAGTGGTGTAAAGTCAATGTCTTTTGCTGCACAGACGAAAAAAGAACTCACGTTTATCAATGCCAATGAGTGTTGCAAACGTGCGGAATTATCGGCATTGGTCAGAATGAACGGCAGTATTGGATTGGGTCAGCGGCGCATGTATGTCGATATCAAAACAGAAAATGCGGCAATTGCCAGACGCATTTATTCCCTATGCAAAGAATTGTTTTCGATCAGTTCGGAGTTGCTTGTGCGGAGAAAAATGCGTTTGAAAAAGAACAATACGTATATCGTGAGAATTTCCGAAGATGCGAAAAAAATTCTTCAGGAACTATATATTATTGATGAGAATATGCAGGCAATCGAGGGAATAGCTGAGGAATTGATTGAAGGTAATTGCTGCAAACGGGCATATTTGCGCGGGGCATTTCTTGCCAGTGGCTCTGTTAACAATCCGGAACGCACATCATACCATTTGGAGATTGCATCGAGTTATCCCGTACATTGTCAAGCTCTCTGCGAGTTGGCTAATTCCTTTCGTCTGAATGCGAAATGCATTGAACGCAAAAAAGGATTTATTCTGTATATCAAAGAGAGTGAGTTGATCTCGGCTTTCATGAGTTTGGTCGGGGCGCATCAATCGTTGCTGCGCTTTGAGGATATTCGGATTATCAAAGATATGCGAAATTCCGTCAACCGACTAGTCAATTGCGAAACGGCAAATTTAAATAAGACAATCGATGCGGCAATGAAACAAATTGAGAATATTAAATTGATCGATCAAATCATCGGGTTGGAGAATCTGCCGGACAAATTGCGGGAAATTGCCGAAGCGCGACTCGAACATCCCGATGTAAATCTCAAAGAATTGGGAGAGGCATTGCCAGGTAAAGTGAGCAAATCGGGAGTCAATCATCGTCTGCGCAAATTAAATGAGATTGCGGAAAAATTAATCGAGCGGAAAAATTAAAGCTGCTGAATTTTTTATTTGATACATTTACAGCAAATGATCGGACCGTAAAGTTGAAACTCAACCTCTTGATATAAGCCTTCCAGCCTGCTTTTTACACTTTGCTCTGTGTCGAAAGGAGGTGAAAACCACCCTTTTCTTGCCATGAAGTGGTTAGCTAAAAAGTCAGTTGCTTTCGATTGTCCGGAAATATAGAAGCTGGTTAAAAACTTTCCCCCCGTTTTCAATACACGATGCGTTTCGGAGAATGCTCGCTCCTTATCGGGAAAAACGTGAAATCCGTTCATACTCAATACGATATCAAATGTCTCATCCTCAAAAGGCATGTTTCCCACATCACCTTGAAGCAACGAGATATTGGCAGCATGACCAAGGCGCTTCTTTGCATGCTCCAGCATATCTTCACTGTAATCGATGCAAGTGATTGAGGCGGATGGAAGAGATACGAATTTGTTCCAAGTAAACGTGGCGGTGCCTGTAGGCACATCGAGTAATTTTCCGGAAAAGTCATCGGGAATGTGTGCAAACAGGTGAGTTGCTATATCAGCGGCATCATCGACTCCATTCCAAAATAAGCGGATATAGAGTTTACCCCACCACGTATTTTGTGTTAATACATCATCATATATGTTTTTCGATTTCCGATAAGCTGTAGTAATTTTATCGCTCATAGTTTGCCCTCCTGCATACGAATCGTAACTTCTATCGTGCATTGCTGCGTATCGTGATGGTTTGCCGATATTATATCTCATACGTTAGCAAAACAAAACAGACAAATTCCCCATTTGGATTTGTCTGTTTTAGTGAATGTATTCATACTGTAATGCATATAGATTTAACCTGACTAACTTGGCGTAAGTCTCCCACCTCTTTAGGCGAGAGTCCAACTCTAAGTAAGTCATGCTTCTAGTTATGTAAGTCAAGAGGAGGAACTTGATATGTGTACATCAATCACATTGCAGTCTAGGAAAAGGGAGAATTTTTTCGGTCGGACAATGGATTTTTCTTACGATATTGAGCCGCAGCTTTACATCATGCCTAATAATTATGTATGGGAAAATAGTGTTACTATGAATAAATTTCAGAATCGCTATCGCTTTATAGGGATTGGTCAGGAAAGCGATGGTTTACTTGGTTTTTTTGACGGAGTCAATGAATGCGGATTTGCAGCGGCTGCACTATATTTTGCAGGTTATGCTAAATACGGCACACATACGAATTGTATGAACAAACTGCCTGTAGCGGCGTTCGATTTCTTGCACTATATTTTGGGAAATTGCAGTTCATTAAAAGAGTTAGCACATATTCTGGGGGGTATATCAATCGTTGGTGTGCCGGATCCCGTGACCCAAACGATTGCACCCTTACATTGGATTGCCACAGATAGAACCGGAGATTGTGTCGTAATTGAGCAAACAGCGGCAGGTCTGTACGTATTTCAGAACTCTATCGGTGTATTGGCAAACAGTCCGGATTTTCCATGGCATATGACGAATCTAAGAAATTATATGGGTGTGTCACAGAAGCAGATCAATGAGGTGAAATGGGGAACTGTTCCATTGACGCCATTCGGGCAAGGGGCGGGGACGATGCTGCTGCCGGGAGGCTATACTTCGCCGGAACGGTTCGTAAGAACAGCTTATCAAAAAACTCATATCGAAACGCCGAAAAATGGGCTTGACACTGTCAATGCATGTTTTCAGATTATGAAGAGTGTTTCGATTCCCAAAGGAATCGTCATGACAGACCGCAACACGTGCGATTATACGAAATACACCGCATTTATGAATACCAATACGTGCGAATATTTCTTTAATACTTATAATAATCAGCAGATCGCAACGGCATCGCTCAGGGATTATGATCACTATTCCACGCAGCCAATCTGCTTGGGAACATTAATGAGACCTGTTGTTTTTCAAAAACTGCGGGATTGTTGAAATGTGCGTCGCCCCACTATTGCTTCAACGCCTGTTGCACATTTATCATACTATGTTTTGTGTATAAAAAAAGACATAGCCCTTTGTAGAAGCTATGTCTCTATGTAGTAATGGTGCAAAAAAAGATTTTCCCGATAGGGCATCATATCGTTATCAGAACTTTTCCGATGCTGGCATCCACAATTCCATATAGGTACTTTCTGGTGAGCTGTCGTAGTACATTTCAGGCGAATAAACATCCATAGTCAATCCATGTTTTTCAAGCCAAAGTCCACTATATTTTACAGCTTTATTGATCGCTACGGTTACAAGCTGTTCAAAGTTCTCTGCTTCAAATCTGCAAACAATATATTCTCTGGCTGGCAGCTCCCATTTTACAAAGCGGCTATCTTCCGTTCCCTGCGCCACTTCCGTACCAGCAAAGTAAGTGAAATAACCTTCAGGTACATCGCCTAGATAAGCAACCCCCAGTTCACGCCCTCCCTTTACCCGGGGAATAAGCTGTTTTTCTCGGTGAAATTTCTCCCATACTTGACCAGGCATATCTACGCCCGTAGCTTCGCCGAGTGGCATTTGTCCCGCAATAGGAATGATACCTGTCACACCCAAGAAAAGAATTGGTCGCAGGATTGTTTTGCGGTTAAACTCCAGCACAAGTCCATCACTGATAAGTGGGACGCCCTCATCAATCATTGTGTAGTTTAACGATAAATCGGGCTTATCAAATTGATTGAGCATCATCGGTTGTTCGCGATATTCTTCCGGCGTCATTTTATAGGATTCTTTGAATGCCCTTGTAAATGTTTCGTGGCTTCCAAAGCCGCAATCCAGCGCAATATCTAAAATACGGTGCTGTTTATCAGCAAGCGACTCACAGGCACAAGCTAATCGTCGCAGTTTAATGTATTCCCGGACTGGTCTTTTAACAAGGCGAGAGAATAACCTTTGATAATAAAAAAGAGATAGTGCTGATTCTTTTGCAAGCTGTTCAATATCAATTTCTTCACTGATATTTGTTTCAATAAAATTCAATGTTTTCTGTATAGCTTCCCATGCGTGCATGATATGCACCTCCTTCATTAGACAGCATATCACTACAACAATTTGTTCACTTGACCTGCTCTGCTCTTATTAAAAATTACAGTATTCTCATTATCGCAATAATGAACCTTGTACTACTAAATGAGCCATCATAATATATCTATCGGGTTCTAATATCGCCCTGCAAATATAGGATAGCTTTGCCTGCAATTATTACCCTATCGTTTTGATGTTCGCAATAGAGTGTTCCGCCTCTTTTTGAGAGCTGTTTTGCAATCATTTTCTCTTTTTTTAGTTTTTGGGCCCAAAAGGGAATTAGAGTGGAGTGAGATGAGCCTGTAACGGGATCTTCGGGAATGCCGGCATTAGGGGCAAAAAACCTTGAGACAAAATCTACTTGTTCACCCTTTGCCGTCACTATAAGCGCAAAACAATCAGACAGCTTTGATACTAAGCTTAGATCAGGCTGCAAATCTTTCACCTGCTGTTCAGAATCAACTAATAAAAGCATATCACGAGATAAATAAGCCTCCTGTACCGGCACACCAATTGATTGTTCCATCAGTTGTGTTATTGGAATCGGTGTTGGCATCCTCGCCGGAAAATCCATTTCAAATAAATCAGCTTTTTTCTCAACAGACAGCTTGCCGCTCATGGTATGAAAATCCATTTTTACCGTGGAGCTATCAACGAAGTTGGAGATGACAAAAGCACTTGCAAGCGTAGCATGACCGCATAAATCGATTTCTGTTTCCGGTGTGAACCACCGCAAATCGTAATGATCATTGCGTGCAACAACAAAGGCAGTTTCCGCAAGATTATTTTCTGAAGCGATGTTCTGCATAGCTTCATCATCAAGCCACTCATCAAGTAAACAAACACCCGCTTGATTTCCTTCAAAAAGTTTATCGGTAAAAGCATCCACAATATAGTATTTCAAAACCATACCCCTTTTCACCTGATATAAATTTTGTATCCATGATATCATGCTTTCCCTACATAAGAAAAGACACACCTTACCTTTGACGGAAAGTGTGTCTTTTCTGGCGCGCCCAGAGGGATTTGAACCCCCGCTCCTGGCTCCGGAGGCCAGTGCTCTATCCACTGAGCTATGGGCGCATAGAGTAAGTTAGAAACATGCATTTTTCATTATAGTACAATATTTTGTATTACGCAATATAAAGTAAGGTTTGATTCAGGTGGAATTTTCACCTTTCAATAATAATTCACCAAGTGGCAGCCGGAAGAATAGATATGGGATGTAGAAGAATAGATATAGGATGTATTTGTAACACTAGAATATATCTGTACTCACAAGCAGCTTGCGAATATTATGGAGGGATACGATTGAAAAATGTAAAAATTGCGATTAATGGCTTCGGCAGAATTGGGCGGTTAGCGGCGAGAATTATCCTCAGCCAGTCAACGGACCACCTGCAATTAGTGGCTATTAATGATTTGACAGATGTACATACATTAGCACATTTATTGACTTACGATTCCGTGCATGGAGTATTTGACCAGACAGTTACGGCTTCGGAAGATGCAATTACGGTTGGCGGACATACAGTGCGAGTCTTTAAAGAGCCCAATCCGGAAAAATTACCATGGGGCGATCTCGATATTGACATCGTCATCGAATCAACGGGAAGATTTAAAGATCGTGAGCAGCTACAGAAACAAATTGATGCCGGTGCCAAAACCGTCGTGATTTCCGCGCCTGCAAAGGGTGAAGATATTATGATGGTTATGGGAGTCAATCAGGATCAATACAATCCTCAACAGCACCGGATTATTTCAGCGGCGTCTTGTACCACTACGTGCCTAGCGCCGGTTATTAAAGTGTTGCACGAGACGCTCGGTGTAAAAAGGGCGTTGATGACGACGATTCATTCTTATACGAATGACCAGGTATTGCTCGATTTGTCTCATTCCGATCTTCGCCGTGCCAGAGCAGCGGGAATGTCGATGATTCCTACGACGACTGGAGCGGCACAAGCGGTGGCGAAAGTTATCCCTGAGTTAAAGGGGAAATTGAGCGGCATGGCGATTCGCGTGCCGACACCGAATGTTTCCTGTGTAGACCTTGTGGTGGAGCTTGCCGGTGATACAACAGTAGAGGGAATTAATCATTTGCTCAAACAGGCGGCAACCAAAGAGATGCAAGGGATCGTCTCTGTATCGGAACTGCCGTTGGTGTCGATTGACTTCAAAGGCAGTAGTTTTGCTTCGATTGTCGACGGACCTTCGACGATGGTTTTGGAAAATAACTTGGCAAAGCTGTTGATTTGGTACGATAATGAATGGGGATACTCTTCAAGACTGGTAGAATTAATTTCACATATTGCGAAAAATCAAAGCTAAGATTACAATAATACATGGCATGGTCATAGATGCCAATTAATATAGGGGAATATAACTAGGGGGATATTAGTAATGGATCATTGCAAGATGTCAGTAAAAGATGTTTCATTATCGGATAAAGTAGTCTTTTGCCGGGTGGATTTTAATGTGCCGCTTTCTGCGGAAAGCAAAGTTACGGACGACACACGTATCAGAAAAGCAATTCCGACTATCCAATATATGATTGAGCAAGGCGCGAAAGTCATACTTGCAAGTCACTTGGGCAGACCCAAAGGGCAGAAAAAACCGGAATTCAGTTTGAAGCCGGTTGCCGAGCGATTATCGGAACTTTTGGGCTCAGAAGTTAAGATGGTGGCGGATTGTACCGGGGAAGAAGTAAAAAAGGCAAAAGCGGCAATGCAGCCAAGCGAGGTATTGCTTTTAGAAAATGTCCGTTTTCATCCGGGAGAAGAGGCAAATGACGATCAATTGGCAAAAGAATTTGCTGACAATATTGACGTTTTTGTCAATGACGCATTTGGAACTGCACATCGTGCCCATGCTTCGACAGCGGGAATTGCCAAATATGTTCCGGTTGCTGTGGCAGGGTTTTTACTTTTGCAAGAAATCAAAACGCTCGGTGATGCGTTAGAATCTCCAAACAGACCGTTTACAGCAATCATCGGCGGAGCCAAAATCAGTGATAAAATTCTCGTAATCGAGAGATTGCTTGACCGTGTCGACACGTTGATTATCGGCGGAGGAATGGCAAATACATTCCTTAAGGCACAAGGGTATGAGTTGGGAAAATCACTCGTAGAAGACGAGCGTGTACATATAGCGAAACAATTGATCGAAAAGGCTAAAGAAAAGCAAGTGGATTTGCTGTTGCCACTGGATGTGAAAATTGCCAAAGAATTCTCTGCCGATACGGAAAGCCGTTCTGTCTCGGTCGATCAAATTCCGCCGGAATGGATGGCGTTAGATATCGGTGAGCAGACAATTACCCTGTATTTAGAAGCGATTCGCAAATCTGCTACCGTCATCTGGAACGGACCGATGGGTGTATTTGAGCTTGCGCCGTTCGCTAACGGAACGAACCGCATTGCCCAGGGATTGGCTGACTACGACGCATTTACGATTGTCGGCGGAGGAGATTCAGTCGCTGCCGTGGAGCAAGCAGGTTTAGTCGATAAGATGGATCATATATCCACCGGAGGCGGAGCTTCTTTGAAAATGCTAGAAGGGAAAAACCTACCTGGAGTGGAAGTATTAGATATACAGGAAACCGCAGATTAAAGATTGAGAAGGAGGAATATGACTTGACGAGAATGCCGATTATCGCAGCCAACTGGAAAATGCATAAGACTGTCTCGGAAACGGTTGAATTTCTCAGCAAATTAAAAACAAAAGATTTGCCGAGATACTTGGACATCGTCGTCTGCCCTACTTTTGTCGGGCTTTCGGAAGCTGTTAAATTTGCTGCAGGCAGTGCGATTAAAATTGGGGCACAGAATATGTACTTTGAGGAGAAAGGTGCGTATACAGGTGAAATTAGTCCGATGATGCTCAGTGATTTGTCTGTACAATATGTAATTCTAGGGCACTCGGAACGGCGGCAACTTTTTATGGAAACAGACGAGTTGATCAATAAGAAAGTCCGCAGTGCGTTTGCTTATGGAATCACTCCCATTTTGTGTGTAGGTGAGACTTTGGAGCAGCGCGAAATGCAGCAGACAGAAGAAGTCTTGCGTGTACAGATTGAACGCGGGTTAGCATGGTTATCTGCTAAACAAGTGGAGCAAATCGTCATCGCTTATGAACCGGTATGGGCGATAGGCACGGGAAAGTCATCGAGTCCGGAAGAGGCAAATATGACAATCCAGAAAATTCGCGAACATATACAAGAAATATACGACACGATGACAGCACAGCGCGTGCGCATTCAATACGGAGGAAGCGTCAATCCAGACAATATTCGCCAATATCTCGATCAGTCGGATATTGATGGGGCTTTAGTTGGCGGAGCCAGTTTAGCGGTTGAATCGTTTTACAATCTTTTGGTGTGATCAGATTGCGGGGAGGGATACATATGGAAGATCAAGCAAAACCGCTTGCATTAATCATACTCGATGGCTATGGACTACGGGAAGAAACAGAAGGAAATGCAGTGGCACTTGCGAAAACACCGAATCTCGACTCGCTGAAACAACAGTACCCATACACATCTTTAGGTGCCAGCGGGCAGCATGTGGGCTTGCCGGACGGGCAAATGGGCAACTCGGAAGTTGGACATTTGAATATGGGTGCCGGGCGTATCGTCTATCAAGATTTGACACGTATCAGTAAAGCGATTGAAACAGGTGAATTTTTTAGCAATCCCGCACTGTTGCAAGCAATCAATCATGCGCAACAGCACGGTACAAAAATACATTTAATCGGTCTTTTATCCGACGGTGGGGTACATTCACATAATCAGCACCTCTACGCATTATTGGAATTGATGAAGCAACAAGCGTTTGCTGACGTTTACATCCATGGATTTCTAGACGGTAGAGATACGGAACCCGATTCGGCGAAACGCTATATCGCACAGCTACAAGAGAAAATCGCCGAAATTGGCACTGGACATTTGGCGACAGTACAAGGGCGCTATTATGCGATGGATCGTGATCAACGATGGGACCGCGTCCAGAAAGCCTACCGGGCGATGGTCTACGGCGAAGGGGCTCAGGAGGAAATCGGCAGTGTTTTGCCAAACATTCAAAATAGCTATGATAGCGAAGTGTACGATGAATTTATCACACCGATCGTTGTCGTTGATGGACAGCAGCCTGTCGGTGCGATTCAATCAGGTGATGCTGTAATCTTCTTTAATTTCCGACCTGATCGCGCGATCCAAATTACACGTGCCTTTACGGAAAAGGATTTTCCACAAATCGAACGTGGCTCCGATCCACCGCAAGTACATTTTGTCTGCATGACGGAATACAGTGAAACGATTGCGGCTGATGTCGCATTTCAGCCGACGGATTTATGCAATACATTAGGAGAAGTTCTGCAAACGCATCAATTGTTGCAACTGCGTATTGCGGAGACTGAAAAATTCAAGCATGTCACCTCGTTTTTCAGCGGCGGCAGAGAACAGCCCTTTGACCAAGAGACGCGCATTTTGATCGATTCACCGAAAGTGGCGACCTATGATTTACAGCCAGAAATGAGCGCTCCGGAAGTCACCGATGCCGTTTGTGCACAAATTGCCGCTAAAGCATTTGACGTGATCATTCTCAACTTCGCCAATCCCGATATGGTCGGGCATACCGGAAAATTATCGGCAGCGATTGCTGCCGTGGAAACCGTCGATCACTGTGTCGGCAGAGTCGTTCAGGCAATTGCTGAACAAGACGGAATTGTTTTGTTGACAGCCGACCACGGAAACGCCGATATGATGCAATATCCTGACGGAAGTATGTACACTGCACATACGGTTAACAGAGTTCCGTTTATTATCACGCGTCATACGTGGAACGGGAACGACATCGTCTTACGTGAAGACGGAATATTGGCGGATATCGCGCCAACAATTTTGAAGTTATTATCGATTGAACAACCAAAAGAAATGACGGGCAAAAGTCTTATATTGTAAAACAATATGCTATCAAGCATTTTGACGGTTAATGGATTAAAAATGTGTTAAATATATTAATGAAAATTAGCAAAAATCAGGAGGGCAAGCAATCATGTCGATTATTTATGATGTCTATGCAAGGGAAGTACTCGATTCGAGAGGTAATCCAACGGTAGAAGTGGAAATAGAACTGGAATCCGGTCATATAGGACGGGCTATTGTACCTTCGGGAGCGTCTACGGGAGCGTACGAAGCAGTGGAGCTGCGTGATGGTGAGAGCCGTTATTTAGGAAAAGGAGTTATGAAAGCCGTCGATAATGTTAATAATGTAATTGCACCGGAACTGCTCGGTGAAGATGCGTTAGATCAAGTCGGGATCGACCAATTGTTAATTGAATTGGACGGCACGCCGAACAAAGGTAAACTTGGCGCCAACGCTATTCTGGGTGTTTCAATGGCTGTGGCAAGAGCTGCTGCCGATTATTTGGGAATTCCACTGTATACATATTTGGGCGGATTTAATGCCAGACAATTGCCGGTACCGATGATGAATATCTTGAACGGCGGACAGCACGCAGATAATAATGTCGACATTCAAGAATTTATGGTCATGCCTGTTGGCGCGGAGAATTTCCAGCAAGCTCTGCGCATGGGTGCGGAAATATTCCACAGTTTGAAGGCAGTACTCAAAGCTAAAGGCATGAACACGGCTGTCGGTGACGAAGGCGGATTCGCTCCGAATCTTGCGTCGAATGAAGAAGCATTGACTGTAATTATGGAAGCAATCGTTAAAGCCGGCTATAAACCGGGCGAAGAAGTTTTTCTCGCTCTAGACGTTGCAGCGACGGAGCTTTATAAAGACGGCATCTATCACCTAGAAGGTGAAGGCGTGCAGAAGACAGCAGCAGAAATGATCGATTATTACGAGAAATTAGTCGCCACATACCCGATCCTATCAATTGAAGACGGTCTGAGTGAAGATGATTGGGATGGTTGGAAAGCGTTGACGGAGCGCCTTGGAAGTAAAGTACAGCTCGTTGGTGATGACCTGTTCGTTACGAACACGGAGCGCTTGCAAAAAGGAATTCAGCAAAACATCGGCAATTCGATTCTCATTAAAGTCAATCAAATCGGCACATTGACAGAGACATTTGAAGCAATTGAAATGGCGAAACGCGCTGGATTTACGGCTGTGATTTCTCACCGTTCAGGAGAAAGTGAAGATACGATTATTGCCGATATAGCTGTAGCTACAAATGCCGGACAAATTAAAACAGGGGCACCTTCCAGAACAGACCGTGTCGCCAAATACAATCAATTGCTGAGAATTGAAGATAACTTGGCATACACATCGGCGTATCCGGGCAGACAAGCGTTTTATAATTTAAAATCCTTCATATAGGGAGGATATGGGTAAAATAAACAAATAAAACCTTGCTTTGCAAAAGAAAATATTGCTTGGCAAAAGTAATTGTGGTATAGTATCTTTTAGACGTGTTCTTAATATTAGACACACCTGTTGCAGGAGGTAGCAAAATGATTGAAGTGTTATTAAAAGTAGTGTTAGTTTTAGTTTCATTGGCATTGATCGCAGTCGTGTTATTGCAGCCTGGTAAAAGCGCCGGACTATCTGGAGCAATTGCCGGTGGAGCGGAGCAAATGATCGGAACGAGAGCAAAAGGCTATGAACGAATTTTGGAGCGTGTGACAAAATACGTTGCCATTGCGTTTTTATTGCTTAGCTTTATTGTTGCTTACGTAGTTCAATAATAGAAATCCATGACTCACCATAATTTCAAATTATGGTGAGTTTTTTACTGGAGAAAAATGTGAGAAATATACAGAGAAAACAACACAAATTGTGGTATGATAAGCATATATGGATGGAAATATGGAGGGGTACACTTGAAGGCATGTTTATTAGTACACGGATTCACAGGCTCACCGTACGAGATACAACCTTTAGCAGAAGCGTTGCGCCGGCATGATTACGTCGTCGAATTACCGGTCTTAGCGGGACACGGTATCGATGAAGACTTGCAAGATGTGTATTGGACCGACTGGATTGATTCCGCAGAGACGGTGCTACAGAAAATGGTCGGCGAATACGAAGAAATTAATATTATCGGTTTTTCCATGGGTTCTTTAATTGCGACATATCTTTCAACAGTCTATCCGGTCGCGAAGCTCGTTCTAATCAGCCCGGCGATTTATTACATACAATACCGTCAACTGTTTGAAAATATGTCAAAAGCGATACGCGATAAATTCATGGAGTCGCTCGATGATGATGTCAAAGAATACATACGTCATACGACTAATACTCCGATGAAAAGCATCATTGGTTTTCACAGCTTAAGCAAAGAACTGACACCTTATTTAGCGAAAGTGACAGTGCCGACTTTGATTTTACAAGGGCGGCAAGACCTCGTCGTCGATCCTGAAAGTGCGAAACGTGCCTATGAAATGATCGAGACGCAAGAGAAGCAATTGCTATTTCTCGACAAATCGCCGCACATCATGTGTTATGGCGAAGAGTCTGAGGATGTCAATCAATTTGTGATCGATTTTTTGAAAAATCGGTAGTATTATTACATCTGCCCAATTAAGGGTATATTAATAAGAATGGCGATTGTGTTGATAG
Organism: Bacillota bacterium; assembly: GCA_023388635.1. Lineage (GTDB taxonomy): Bacteria > Bacillota > Bacilli > Desulfuribacillales > Desulfuribacillaceae > JAEWFW01. The sequence goes on along the minus strand of JAEWFW010000043.1, from coordinate 63,532 downwards.
TTAACGAATCAATCGTACAAACAGCAATAACTAGAGGTGATAAAGATGGATCGTCAAAAAGTCCTTGAATTTATGGGTGAATTGAAATACAGACCGATGACTGCCAACGAATTATTCGAGTCCTTCGAAGGGGAAGACAGTCAGGAGTTCAAAGAGTTAGTTAAATTATTAAATGCGTTGGAGAATGAGGGTAAGATCATTCGCACACGGGCGAATACATACGGATTGCCTGAGCGCATGAACCTCGTCGTCGGTAAGGTACAGGGGCATGCAAAGGGCTTTTGCTTCGTGCTGTCCGAAGACAAATCATACCCCGATGTATATATCAGTGCGGAGAATACTAATTCAGCGATGCACAAAGACCGCGTATTGGTGCGTTTACTTCCCAACCGCGACGGAGCACGGCAAGAGGGGCAGATCATTCGCATTATTGAACGCGCATATAAGCAGATTGTCGGCACATTTTTTCTCAGCCGCAATTATGGATTTGTCGTCCCCGATGACAAACGGCTCGCTAATAAGGATATTCTGATACCGACAGATGAAACACTGGAAGCTAAAGATGGCTATAAGGTCGTAGTGGAAATTACCAGTTATCCCGAAGGTCGAGCAAGTGCCGAAGGGAAGGTTATCGAAGTATTAGGGCATATCAACGAGCCAGGTGTCGATATTCTTTCCGTGATTCGCAAATACGGAATTCCCGAAGCATTTTCCGAAGAAACGCTGCAATATGCACAGCAGATACCGGAGACAATCGACGAATCGGAATTAGAAGACCGCAGAGATTTACGTCAGCGCAAAATGGTTACGATCGACGGCGAAGACGCTAAAGATTTGGACGATGCCGTATCGATTGAAAAACTGCCGAACGGTCATGTGCGCCTGGGTGTACACATTGCCGATGTCAGCTATTATGTGAAAGAAAAGTCCCCGCTTGATGAAGAAGCGATGTATCGTGGAACCAGTACATATCTCGTCGACCGGGTGATTCCAATGCTGCCGGAACGGCTTTCCAATGGGATTTGCAGTTTAAATCCTCGAGTTGACCGCTTGACGATGAGTTGTGATATGGAGATTGATGACAATGGAAAGGTCGTCAGCTACGAAATTTATCCGAGTGTCATCTGTACACGTGAGCGTATGACGTATTCCAATGTACGTCGAATTGTTGAAGATCAAGATGCGGAACTGATGGAAAGATACAGCGACCTCGTCGATGATTTTATGATGCTGAAAGATTTGGCAATGGTGCTGCGCGAGCGGCGCATGGAACGCGGAGCGATTGACTTTGATCTGGACGAGACAAAAGTCGTTGTCGACCTCGACGGGAAGCCGATCGATATCATCAAACGCGAGCGTGGTATTGCTGAAAAGATTATCGAAGAGTGCATGCTTGTAGCCAACGAAACTGTCGCCGAGCATTTTCACTGGCTGAATCATCCGTTTATCTATCGAGTACATGAAGACCCGGATTTGGAGAAGATTTTTGCCTTTAACGAATTTATCAGCAATTTCGGTTTCTTTGTCAAAGGCTTTAACAACAAAATACATCCTAAATCATTACAGCAAATTATCGAGCAAATATCGGGAGCACCGGAAGAGCGTGTCATCAATACGCTAATGCTGCGTTCGATGAAGCAAGCGAAATATGATACAGAGGGCATCGGTCACTTCGGTTTGGCGACCAAATACTATACACATTTCACCTCACCGATACGCCGTTACCCTGACCTGATCGTTCATCGGATGATCCGCAAAAGCCTGAAAGACAAGGGAATGTCGGAAGAAAAGCTAGGGAAATTGGCGAAAAAATTACAAGAAATCGCCGAGCATTCCTCAGAGCGTGAACGTATATCCGTCGATGCCGAGCGGGAAACAGATGAAATGAAAAAAGTCGAATACATGGAAAATCGCGTCGGCGAAGAATTCGAAGCGATCGTTACCAGCGTGACGAATTTCGGAATGTTCGTGGAACTGGACAATTCAGTCGAAGGTCTCGTACACATCAGCTATCTCACAGATGATTATTATAATTATCATGAAAAGTCTTACAGCCTGATCGGCGAGCGTACCGGCAGAACGTACCGGATTGGAGATCTTGTCCAAGTACGCCTAATTCGAGCCGATAAACAAGAACGAGCACTGGACTTCGAAGTTGTCGGCAGCAACCAACGCCGTCCGCGCAAGGAGCCTATTGCTATTGAAGTGCGCAAAGCTGTCACTCAGGGCAAAAGCAAAGGACGCAAAAAATCCGATAAACAAGAAGTACGTGACCGTAAACCGAAAACAGGACAAGCAAAAGCACGCTCCGAACGCGGCAAATCCCAAACGAAACAAAGCAAGCCGCGCACCGAGCGTAATAAAAAAGGCGGTAAGAAGTAGAACGAAAAGCATTATATCAGTAATAAAAGTGAGTAGCGACAAGGGCTGAGAATTAGCAAGAAAGAGATAGAGGACATTGTAGGTTATTTAACGATGTATATGGCGGCAATGGAGGAGAATTAGGGGGAAGGATTTATGACAAAAGACTCAGGCATAAAACTGGTGGCGAAAAACAAGAAAGCGTACCACGATTATTTTATAGAAGAAAAAATGGAAGCAGGTATCGTCCTCACTGGCACGGAAATTAAATCGATTCGTGCCGGAAAGGCGAATTTAAAAGATAGCTTTGCTACGATTAAGCAAGGAGAAATTTTTATTCACAATCTGCATATCAGCCCGTATGATCAAGGCAATCGCTTTAACCATGAACCGACGAGAATGCGGAAGCTGTTGCTGCATAAATTAGAAATCTCCAAATTGATCGGTAAAACGAAAGAGAAAGGATACGCGATAGTCCCGCTGTCGATTTACCTAAAAAACGGTCTCGCAAAATTAGAACTTGGTTTGGCAAAGGGTAAAAAACTGTACGATAAGCGCCACGATGAAGCGAAAAAAGACGCTCAACGAGAAATTGAACGAGCATTCCGGGAACGGCAGAAGATGTAAGGTGCATGAGAATCGCTAGATCACAAAGAACCTGCGTATATATGAAACACAAGCAATAGTATGTTATATGCGAACGATATCACTTGTGGATAACTTCAAAAGGTGATATAATAGTAAAAGTGCTCTATAAACCTGGGGACGTTCTGGATTCGACGGGGGTAGTACGAGCATGGGCTGCGAGTAGGGGACCATGGCCTCTTAAAAACATGGAAGCCAAATTCAATTGGCAAACAAAATTACGCTTTAGCTGCTTAATATAAAGTAGCTGCCTCTCCATTCCATTGCCTGTGTGGCGTGGTTGAGGCTCATATTAGCAGGCTAGTCATTGAGTATGCCGGTGGCTCTATGGCGAAACTTAATCGGATAGTCTGAGAGAATCCTGTCGTTGGGTTCCCTCTCGGGCGAACTAATAATACGACGACTACACTCGTAGACGCTTATGTGGCGTTATCTTCGGACGCGGGTTCGAAACCCGCCGTCTCCACCATAATTTAATAGGCTAAATGTGGTAGATGTTTCAGGTTTTTGGGACATCTATTTTGCTATGTTGATGGTATACGAATCACTGAAGTTACTGATTTGAAGATGCAAGGGAAGTTTATAGTGCCTATGGCGGTAAGTCCTTAAATCAGCAATCCCATGGAGAGGCGTTTTTATCCCTATTCATTACTTGATTTAGTGCAAGGAGTTTGTATATACTGGATGAGCCGGAGGTCGCACTCTCACCTCAGGTCAACTCGCTTTTTCAAGCATCCTACATGATTTGGAACGGGTGAAGAATACGCAAAGAATTCGCAATGTAAAGTGACTTATCGCCCTCTATGCTCTGATGACCGATGGGGTATCCTTTGGTTTGGGGCTTATATTGCTTATTTGATCCTCGGGATTTTTTAGTCCCTCGAGGAGCAGCAGTGTGGGAGAGAGATTACTTTAAGCATTAATAAAGGAGTGTTTTGTTTATGACTAACGGAAAAACGAAAAAATCATCGCCATCAATTGATAAGTGGCTCAAAGAGGCAAAAGCTGATCCAGTAGCTATACAGGAAGGGATGTTCCTGGTTCATAATGGCGTTGTACGTCAAACGCCTAAAGCACAGGTGCGCCAAGGAATTGATGACGGATCCATGGTAAAGGGCATGGAATTCGCTTACGATGCGACAAAGGTTGATGAGGTGATTGCTGAAACTTATAAGATGAAGGGGATTTTCCATGTCAGGGTTTGGCTTAATGAAGGCCAGCTTGAGTTAGGCGATGACATCATGTATGTATTGATAGGAGGCGACATCAGACCCCATGTGGTGGATGCACTGCAATATCTAGTGGGAAGGATCAAAAACGAATGTGTTACCGAAATTGAGCGGAAGTAATCAGGCAAAGGGAGACGGGTATGGATTATAGATACCTGGTAGAATGCCGCCGAAAAGATCAAGTCCGTATTCAACCGGACACATCATTTCTTTTTCTATTTTGGGTTCGTATTTCAATTCTCCTAGTTACTATAAGATATATAGTAACTATATCAAGCGAATATGGACGCGTCAACAGAAGTATCTTTCTGCTGACAGCTTAAACTACGGCGGCTTTTTTCGCCAATCCGGAACTGAACAAGTAGTATGGACTTCTACCTGACTGGATGGTATATTGAATTTAATTCGTTAATTTATGATTAGAGAGGGTGGACGGTTCACATGCAAAACAGCAAGGTAACTAAAGAATTTATTCAGGGACTGCCTAAGGCGGAGCTCCATCTCCATCTTGAAGGAACATTAGAGCCAGAGCTTAAGCTGCAATTGGCAAAAAAGAACAGTATTGATATTGGACAGCAGACAATTGAAGAGGTAAAGGCAACATACCAGTTTGACTCTCTGAGTTCATTTTTACAGGTCTATTATCCGGCTATGAACGTGTTGCAGAGTGAAGATGATTTTTATGCGCTGGCTATGGATTATTTGAAGAAAGCTAAGACGCATAATGTCAAATACGTAGAGTTGTTTTTTGATCCCCAAGCACATACATCCCGAGGTATATCGTTTGAAACTGTCCTAAACGGATACTATAAAGCAACCTGTGAAGCACCTGAACTTGGCATTGAAGCTAATTTGGTTATGTGCTTTTTGAGGGATATGTCCGCTGAATCCGCCATGGAAACATATCAGCAGGCACTTCCATATAAAGATAAGGTTTTAGGGATTGGCTTGGATTCGGACGAGAGAAACAATCCGCCCCGCAAGTTTGCCGAAGTTTTTGCTCTGGCAAAAAAGGATGGTTTTCATATCACTATGCATTGTGACATTGATCAGGAAAACTCCATTGGTCATATTCGGGAAGCATTGATGGACATTGGTGTGGAGCGATTGGATCACGGTACAAATATTGTCGAAGATCCTTCCTTGGTTGCTTACGTCAAGGAGCATGGCATTGGGCTTACATGCTGCCCTGTGTCCAACAGCTTTGTTGTCGATGACATGAAGGGCAAGGAGATGCTGGAACTGCTGCATCAGGGGGTTAAGATTACAGTTAATTCGGACGACCCCGCATATTTCCAGAGCTACATATCGGATGATATGGCAGCGCTTACGGAACAGTACAACTTGACGCAGGATGACATTGTTCAGATCGCCAAGAACTCTTTTGGAATAGCATGGATCTCAGACGAAAAGAGAGAGAAATATTGGAACATGATCGACGAATACGTCGCTTCGTTTAATTAGATTATGTTTAACAAAGAAGAAGTCAATTGCCTGTCATGGGTTGACTTCTTTTTTGTTGTATCAATTGATTCTCCGATTGTTTTCCATACCCAAATAAACAGCTATAAATTATTAACCTATTTTGGTATAATATACCTAAATACAACATTCGGAGTTAAATCACACGCATCAAGCAAGCTAAAAAGTTAATAAATCTAGTAAAGGGAGTGGAAGTACATGAAAACAATATTAGAACCCGGTGATATCGTTATTTTCAAAGCCGCAGACCACTGGATTAGCAAAAGTATTGCATGGCTTACCAAGTCTGATGTCAGTCACGTTGCCATGATATGTGAAAACGACACGATGGTAGAGATGGGACTCTCCGGTATTAGCGTATGTAATGTTTGTACGGTGGAGGGTGATGAAGCATATCTGTTGCGCCTAAATCCTGAGAAACCTGTTGCACCGCTTGTCGAAGCCGCCACAAAGTATGTGGATGCTGAAACACGGTATGATATCCCGGCGCTTGCAATTCTGGCTGGAATGATTATTTACCGCAATATTCGCAAAACACCGGAGATGGTGCATGCTACCGATCTTATTCTGAGTGGTGCGTGTTTGCTGCTGAACCGTGTGATTCAAAAAATACAGAAGCAACCTGGTAAGCCTATGGTTTGTTCGCAGTTGGTATATCAAATTTATCGCGATTGCGGCGAAGAGTATGAAATACACCTTGAAGGCGGCTTGTTTATGGATAGATTGGCGGAGAATGGTCGCGACACATTTTGTTTGGCTGATATGATAGCGGAAAATGAATTTCCGGAGGAAAGTGGTAATAGTGAAGCTCTCGTATCTGGAGAAGCAACCGAACCGGATACGGAGGAACTGGCAAAATTATTTTATGAAGCAATGGAAAACGCCGACAAGGTTAACGATCCTAGTTTAGACGCCGGCATAGACATGCGCAATATAACGAAACTTGCACGCAAATTTTTAGCTTTGGTGGAAGAAATATTGGAAAAGACTTCGTCCGATTTACCGTTAGATGCGTTATTTGTCGCTCCCAGCGACCTTGCATATCATACGAAGAATCTTACGCGTATTGCCACACTGAATATTGAAAGAAAGCATTGATATTGCGGCGCGCTGGCTGGTAGTTCTCCGGAAGAAGCATTTTATGTGAATATCGGTCGTCACACCATGACGCAGGACGATATTGATAACGGGCAGCTGATTTATGTGGTTGGAATTGCCCTGGTCAAACCGGCGGAATTTATCATCGTTCGCGTTATACAAAGTACAGGTAAATAAAATGGCAAATTTATGCCTACCCCATTTATTAAGTGCTTTCGTTTATAATTAAGGAGCAGTTCTGTATATTACTATGTTTAACATTAATAGGCAGCTAGCTAGCTGCCTATTACAAAATATCGCTCTATTTTCTATTTACATAAACCTGGATGGGTTTTGATCATTTCTTGTCTGAAAGCAACATCGCAGTCAAGTCCAGCGGAGCGATAACTTTGCCATCTTTATAAACTCGCATATTACCAGATGAGATTTCGTCTATCAAGATTACGTTACCATCTTTGTCGATGCCGAACTCCAATTTTATATCGTATAGCTCTAACCCCTTTTGCTTAAGCAAATCACGAATCAATGCTGTGATTTGCTGAGTACTTGTTTTGATTTCAGCGAATTGCATAGCAGACATAACGCCCAATGCCTCCAGTCCTTCGACTGTAACTAAAGGATCTCCCCTTCCATCATCCTTTAATGTAGCTTCAACGTAAGCATTTAGCTCGTCCCCTTCCTCGACATAGGCTCCGTAGCGGCGTAGAAAGCTTCCCACAGCTCTATAGCGGCAAATAATCTCCAGTCCCTTACCAAATGGTTTTGCTGCTTTGACATCCATCGTTACGTTTTCTATGTCTGCATTTATATAGTGGGATTCAATGCCGGCATTTTTTAGCATTTCAAAGAACATGGCAGATACCATCAGGTTTTCTTTTCCCATTCCGTCAATCGAAAGACCTACTGTATTAGCTCCAGGGTCAAAGATACCATTTTCTCCTGTCACATCATCCTTGAATTTCAAGCGGTAGCTTCCATCTTCCAATGCAAATACATCTTTCGTTTTTCCTTCGTATACTTTTCTCATCATGATTCCCCTTTTCCCATTACCTAATTTTAAAGCTATAGTTTCTACAATTTTAATCTAATTCCTTCTGGGAATCTACTCTATAAAAAGCAACAGTGATAGATTTCCAATTCATTAAATCATTAGACCAGCTAATAAAAGTCAACAGTGTTTTAAAAAAAGATTTTTAAGAAAAATGAGTACAGCAAACCAAGCCATTTTAACAACTCATTCTCCATCCGTAGTTCTTCATTTTCCTTTTGTGGAATTAGATTGATCATAATAAAAAGGAACTAACACAGACATAATAATGGCTAGACGAGAAAAGAAGGTGTGCAAATGAAAGTTGCAATAATAGGTGCCGGGCTAGCGGGAATAGCATGTGCATTAGAGCTGGAGAAGAAAGGGATAATCGCTGATATTTTTGAAAAAGACAATAATATTGGATGGGCATGGGCGGAAATTAGTTATTGGCCTAACATACTTTACGCAAATATTGGTGACGCAAGAGAGCATTTAAAAAAAGATTTTGAAGTAGATATTAAACCAATTACAGTTTGTCGAACTAACATAATAAAATCTCCTAATCAGCAAGCCACTATTCGAGGGAACCTTGGGTACTTCATTGCGAGAGGAAAAGGTAATGAGTCAATTGAAAATCAGTTACTACTACAATTTAGAAAAACACCGATACAATACAATACGCCTGCTGACTACAAAGAGCTTATTAAAAAATATGATTGGGTTGTTATAGCGACCGGTAGGGATACAGAAGCTAGGGAACTAAATGTTTGGGAAGACCTTGGATTGGTTCGCATTATTCAAGGCGTAGCGATAGGCAATTTTGATCCTGATTCAGCAAACATGTATTTAAATACAGAGTACGCAGGGACAGGATTTGCAAGGTTAACTCCTTTTAATTCAGTCCAAGCCGTGGTGTCACTGTATATTATGGGATTAGAGAATATTGAATCAGAAACGTTATTTAATAAATTTCTTCAAATAGAAAAATTAGATAGTTTGGAGATGTTATATAAGATCATATTACCTCCATACTATAACGGCAGGGCAAAGAAAGTGAAAATTGGCAACATACTTCTTGCCGGAAGGTCGGCTGGTTTAGCAGAAAGTTTAGTCGGGACGGGAAGCGTGGAAGCATTAGCCAGTGGTGTTCTGGCTGCAAGAGCGATTGCCGATAATGAAGATTATGAGGAAACAATGAAACCTTTACAAAAACATACTGATAATATTTCAGCTTTTAGAAAAGTAGTCGATGGCTTTGATAACAAGGATTTTGATAAGTTGGTCTCGTTAATAGATACACCGGGGATTAAGCAGTTGATGTATAATTCAAAAATAAACTTTACAGATTTTGTAGGAGGGTTATTAAAAGCATTTCAAAACTAACCTCGCAGTAGTGGTTAATAAGGGAACATTATATTTATTTTGAGTCCAAGTTGTCTAGTGTATTAAATAAAGCTTCCCCCAATCACTGGGAACTGCTCCCTGATGTATTGGAGGAAGTTTTTGTTTTGGTGCATCAAACGGTTATTTCTGCGAAAGCAGGTTATACAGCACTTGCGCCATTTCAGCGCGTGTAGTAGTTTCGGTAGGTGAGAGCTTACCGTCGTTGCCTATGATCTTGCCCGATTCTACCAGTAGTGTCATAGAATCCTTTGCCCAAGCAGCGATCTCGTTGGCATCGGAGAAATCAGCAAGTTTTTTGTTTGAATTCCCTTGGGGGAGCCTCTCAATTTCCCGCAAGATATTATAAAGCAGCGTGAACATTTCTTGACGGGTAATCGTGTTATCAGGTGCGAAGCGATTATCACCGATTCCTTTAGCAATTTCCAAGCGTTTGGCTGCTGCCAGATAGGATGTGTAATAAGTATTGCCCGCATCCGAGAAGTTATCTGTCCACTGATTATCCGGCTCAATTCCATAAGCTCGCATCAAAAGCACAATCAATTGTCCACGGGTAAGGAGTTGATTCGGGCTGTATTTACCATCGCCGGTACCGCTGGTGATTTCTCTGGCGGCAATAAAGGATACAGCCTTTTCATACCAACTGCCGGTCGGCACATCTGCGTAGTGAATTCGATTAAACCCTACGCCATAATGACTGAAATGCGTAGTTGTAAAGGTGACGAAGCCGGTCACAGAGTCATAGACGCCATCTGGAATTGTGATTAGATTATTGTTGCTGTCAATATACCAGATGACGATGCTTTCAGGATTCAACAATTCGCCTGACGTTATGGCATAGGGAATGCTGACGGTAATCGGTACTTGACGATTTTGCCAAGGGGTCTGCTGCCCATCAATCGTCAGAGTCAAGCGGAGTAATGGTCTATTTCCAATAGCATTCATTACCTGCTCTGGGAAACCGGTAATGTCAGCAGCTTCGATTGTAATGCCAGCCAACTTACCGTCTAAATTGCTCATGTTAGAATCTAAATCGATCATACTTGAAAGCATACCGGCATGAACGTTCATAGAACCTAAAACAGTTACGAAGTTGAGAATAGCATTGCTATCATATCCTATTAAAGCTGAGGCAGGCATTTGTAACGTATAGGAGGTCACACCAGGAATCGCAGGAATACGAAGCTCGGTGATTGTATCGGACGTGAAGATGTCCTGTGCGAGCGAACCAAGATCGATTAATGCATTGCCGTCGCTGACGTAGATATTCAACGTCTGACTACCTGTACCGAATGCTAGATTTGCATAATAGGTAGTGGAGGAACCACCATAGGATGAACTGCCGCTATCACTGCCGTCGCCACCGCTGCTATCTCCGCCGTTGTGTGCAGTTTCGTTTCGGACAGTTATCGTATAGGCTACTTCCAGTGTTCCCGTTGTTACTGTAATGACAAAAGTGTTCGTACCCCTGACAAGGGTGCATGGGCTTGTGAGTGAAATTGCAGTGCCGTTGTGCGTGACTGTAATAATAGAGTCCGGATTTTCAGCCAAAGCAGTAATCAAAGTCTCTTTTAAATCCCATACGTTCAGGGTATATTCATAAATATTTTGGTCGAATGATAGATTGATTCCGGTCAAATTCAAACTGGAAAGCAAAGTGCTACCTTCCGAAACCCTGGCAAAAGTTGCGTCAATCCGATGACCTGTGCCGTCAAACAGTAGGCTCGCCGTTTCAGAGGTCTCTCCGCCGATCGACAAAAGACTGCCGGTGTTTCCGGGATCGTAAGTCTGTCTGGTTTCCAGCACATTGCCCCGTTCGTCCCTGAGGGTAACGACAATATTTCCCTTGGTAACCGTATTCATCGAATGATTCAATGCCTCTACGTGAACAGCGGTTTTGCCGTCTTCGACTTCCGAGAAGCTAGCCAGAGAGACCATAGCACCATTGCGCTCAATCAGACTGTAGACCTTGGCGTAGTCCATATCATTGGAAATGTCGGCATCTTCGATAATAACTCCATTTTCCAACAGCACTGTGCGGAAGAAAATCCACGAACCGCCTACCGGAATTTCACCATCCTCATTTAATATACCCTGCAAGTCGGCTTCCGTCAGGAGGACGTCTACCGGTAACAGACTATTGTTAAGGGCAGATAGGTGTTCATCGGAGATAGAGAGTGTTTTTAATGGCTGACCATCTTCATCCTCAAAATCAGGCGTATCCCAGACCTCTAGCTTGACTGTGTGGACGGCTGGTTGCAGCTCGGTAAATCCACCGTTTTGTAATAAAATGCGAAAACCTCTTTCCCGCTGGGTTTCTTTGGTCAAGTCAATTTGTTTAATTCCCACATCGGGCAGGGCAAACTTTATCGTACCTGCCTGCTCGTCAGTTGCGGCACTTGCGAACTGTGCCGTGACCGTATAATCGGCATCGGCTACGGTATCGGGCACTTGATAGAAAATCACAAATTCTTTGGTTGCTCCCGGCATAATTTGCTGATTTTCATATGCAAAGTTCTGTTCATCCAAAACAATATTGATTTGGGTGATCGGGTCTATTCCATCATTTTTTGCCGTAAATCCAATCGGCATCGTCAGTCCGGGCAGCAAATCTGTATATTGAAAACTGGGTGCAGCCAGCGTCAGCATGTTTTGGTATTCGGCAACGGCGGTAACTAAAGTCGCTTCTTCCGTAGGCTCGGATAAAAGCATGGCAAAATGCAGTTTTCCGGTTTCGGGATCAACACGGGCATCGAGAGAATCGATTGTACGACCGGAGTCCAGTGTCAGCAGTTTTAGTTTCCCAGTCAATGAGATTTGACCGCCGGATGAGCCCGGATCGTCGACTGAACCTGGATCGCCGGGGGTTTTAACCAGTTTCGTACCCCAGATAGTTTCTGCGTATTCTTCGCTGCCGCCTTCGATATACTCAGGTTCAGTCCATAGGACGGATAGGTCTTCAATCTTCTGTGTTCCTTTGGTAAAGCGGAAGTTCGCATAACTGGTCGCACCGGAATTATCAGCCAGTTCCAAACCGAATTCAGTGTACAGGGTTCCGTCTCCGTTAATTGCCACGAGGTACACGGTGCCTTGTTCATCTTCCCCTTTCGCATTCCACCCAACGACAAAACGAATCGTTCCATCGGGAAATTCAGCCGTGGTAATCTGAGGATTTTCATCCGCTGTTTCGTTGGCAGTCAATCGAATCGTTTGGATGACTTCCCCAGAAGGGTCGAGGATTGCGCAAAAGATTTCTGAATTGCCGCCATCAGCTTTGACAGTTTGATAAACGACCGCCGATCTGCCGTCTGGAAGCATAGCTGCATTGAAAGAATGTACATTATCAATACTGCCGTCATATAAGTATTTTGCAGCACTCCAACTGGAGCCGTCATAGATTGAAAACATAAGATAGTCGCTGGTAAAATTAAATGGATTATAGTCGCTGGTAAAATCAGAGGAATCTTCTAAGTCGCCCAGCGTAACACTCCGCCACGCAGCAATCGCTTTGCCGTTGGATGTTGCCGTAACCGGTGAAAGGTCCGGGTTGTCGTTATTCGTGAGTCGTGTCGTCGTAAAGGCTCCATCTTTGTAGAAGCCTGCCATAACTTCCGAAGCAGCCAACGGCTCTAAAACATCCTCAATAGACGCTTCATCTCCGGCATCGCCGATATCGGATATATAACTTCTGACCCAGACAGCCGATGCACCGTCAATCGTTCCAGCAACGGACAGATCGTCATCGGGATACTCGGATTGATCAATTTCTATACCCTCCGGAAAAGAACCGTCGGCATCTTTTACCGTGAACAGCGCTTCTGTATCTTCGAGGTCGGTGCTATCCATATCGGAAAGGTACGTCATGATCGCACCGTCGTCAGTCATAGAAGGATTGGCATAGGGATACGCGTTCGTCCAAACACTTTTCAAGCCATCATCCGAAGACCGGGCAAACCGTCCGATAGGCGATGATGCTCCAGACCAGGAGCGGTCAAAGGCTGTAAGGTAGGAGCGGTCTTCAAAGGACATGACCTCTTCTACAGGAACAAACACTATCGTGTCGGCATCTGCTCCGTCGTAAGCGGAAAACATGGCGAAGGAGCCGAGTCCGGCAGGCGTTAAGTTGTTTATCTTATCAAATTTATTGAATTTCCAGTTTGTTGAGGTCTTGGTTAACACATACTTTCCGCTCACATTGACAAGCACTGCCACTTTAATCTCGTACTTGACACCAACCTCCCCTGAAAGGGTTAAGCGCTGACCGTTGGCGGTTGCACCATCGCTGTCTCTATACCACAAATAAAGCTGTTCATGGGTGGCGACACCGTATACGCCAGCTTTCAAGGAAGCGACCTTGTAATCTCTGCCCACCCCACCGAATCCGTAAACACTGAAAACAGGACGAATCCGCGGAATATAGGCGGTCTTATTGCCGGATTGGCTGCGGAGGATTTTCAGCCCCAATTCTGTAGTCAGGGTAGTCCGGAACGTAGCGGTCACCGGGACAAAGGAAATCCACCCGTTGTAATTTTTAAAATAGACGCCACCGCCGCCGATATAGACATCCCCTTGTAAAACGCGGAGATTCCACTTTTGCTCAGCGACACTGAAATAAATTTCACAATCAATATAAGCGCCGCCGCCGTAAACCTTCTCCGTTTTCCTGCTCATCTCTTCCTTCGATATTTTCGAGAAATCGCTCTTACTCAGTGGCTTGTTCTCACTTTTGTTTGGCAGAAACTGAAAGGTTGCCTTGTTTCCTTCTTCCAAGTAGAGACCCGATGGATTATATTTGCTGTAGTTGCCCACAGCGTAGCGGATCGCACCCTTGTAAACAAGTGGATCGCTAGTGGGTTTGATTTCCAGACCAATCGTAGACGCTTTGACAGCAAAAGAGTTTGCATAGTTCATAGCTTCTTTGACGATTGAATTTGCAGAGAATGAAAAATTTCCCGATGCAGATGTAGCCGAAATATTCGCTAGCAAGTTGTGGATTGCTTTGAACTCAGAATCTGGATTATTGAGCTGTCCCATACTCGGCATTTTGTAGAAACTCTGCACCTGGATCGGTTTTGATAGCTTGATTTCAAGGTTGCCGTCAGTACTTTTGATTACGGGATATAAATATCCTTTTTCACCCGGATCCAGTACGTGGTTCAGCATATAGGCAAGTGGAGTTGAAACAGTGGTTATCGATTTAAACATCACTGTGTCTGAAAATGGATAGGGACGTGTTGCATCCACAATTCCTGCAGAACCGAAAGCAGCACCGGTGCTATCGAGGATTTGAAGCTGATAATTTCGATCTTTATGATCTGAAAACATTAACAACATATTCAGGCTGCTTACCTCTGGGGGTTCCTCCAGATAAAAAACTTCTGACAAAGGTTGCCGCGTAGTATTAATAAAAAGACTTTGTTCCAGGACCACAGCTTTATTTTGGATAGAGGATGGATTCAGCTCTTTTATACCTACGTTCAGGCTGACACCTTGAGGAGACTGTCTGCCTGCCTGAATAGCATCATTTTCTATGGTGATAAATTTTGACATATGGGAATTATCTTTAAAGACGATTTCTATGACATACTTAAGTTCGTCCGTCGCCCTGAGCCTTGAGGTGACATCGGCTGGACGGAATGAAAGCGTATAGATGCCCATTTCGTCAGCACTTACGGTTTGGTCGGCATTGCCCATTTGACCATTGATCGTTGTAGCTTGCCGGTAGCTGTCATTTAAGTATAATCCGCCGCGAATCACGAGATCGCCGGTGTAAGGCACATTCGTCTCTTCATTAAAAAGAGATAATGAGACGTAATAGTTTGTCTCAGGCAACTTAACCGTGTTAAGTGGATATAGATCAAAGGCTCCGGCTGAGGTATTTTGGTTCGCCGTCAACTGGCTGTGGCTCAAAACAGCAAATCCATAAACTGCCTCTGCACTGCCTGTCGGATAAAAGTGCACATCGCTGCTAATCCCCGATTCCTCATAAACGCCTAATTGACCATTGACAGCTTCAAGGGTTTTTGTCACGCCGTTGCCATTGGTATAGACGATTTCGCAGGAAACTTGGGGATAGGCTTGGAACAGGTATAGTTTATTGACAGGGTCTACGGTGACCTGTTGTGATGCTGTCATGTCGGTAAGCGTGTGGCTGGCAATGATCGCGGCACTGCCTGCTTGTTCCCCACGCAGGGAGATGACAGTACCGGGAAGTAAGACTGGGCTGTGGTCATCTACGATCTGCCGCCCTTCATACCGCAGAGAAACACTGTCTCCTTCCACAGACCAGGTAACTTTGTCGGCTATGGCACTCCACGGGTAATCATAGCTGTTGATACTCAAAGAACTGGACAGCCCTAAATCAGACCGATAGCGCAGAATATCTGTCGTGTAAAAAATATCGCCATCTTCCAGATTAGGCTTTAGATTCAATGTCATACCACCATATGGGAATCCTTTGACGAGGATTTTCATTGCATTGCTGTTGTAAACGTAAACAGTGTAGGAATCATAGGACCATGTCTCGTCAGACGGATTTTTCGCTTTCAAAGAAATGGTGTAAACGTCTAACAGACGGCTTGCACCGACAGTATCAATTCCTATTACCAAACTTCGACCGATGTCGGCGGCAGAAGAAGTCTTGAGTATCGGTTCCGTTTGGCTGTTCTTTATTACAGTCATCAGATACTCTGTCGCCGAGTTTTTGTTTTCAATATCAAACTGCAGGGAAAGACTGCGGGTGTTATCGGTGAAGAACATGGTGTCAGGTTCAGCCAGCACAGCCTTGGCTGGGAGTTCCCGCAGGCGGATATTAGCCGCAGTGGTTAACGTTTGACCGGATTGCAAGTCATGTCCGCTAATTTCAAGAATATAGCCATAAGTGCCTTTCGGCGTCGTTGTTTGCAGTAGTTCTGCAGGAACAGTATAGGAGGCAATGGGACTTTCCTCTGTTGCCGTTACGTGTTGTTCAAGGAGTGTTTCCCCTTTTTCCGGGACGTAATCTTCATAATTTGCTTTATAAAGGTGTACGGTGAAAGTGGTCTCAGTTTCGGCCCCGCCATAGACAGCGTTGCGTACAGTCAGGTTTGAAGAAAAACTGACCTTCGGGGAACTGCCCTTTAAGATATCTAAATTCGTTAAAGCACTCGGGATGTAGAGATATGCATCCTCTGCCGCATGAACGGTAAGTGTATGGCTTTCAAAGGTCATTAAGTCAACAGACAATGGATTTGTGACCGTCAGTGTAAAGCTGACAGTACCGGATGCACCTGTTAAGGTAATCACGCCGGAAGCGTCAATTGTAGCGATATTGTTGTCACTGCTCGACCACTGAAAATATTCCGCGTCTTTCCAAGTAGCATCCACATGCAGGATATATCCGAGGGCGAGAGCGGTCGCTGAATCGACCGAAATGCTGTTTCCTGACGGCCAGTTGGCATAATCAAGCGACAAATCACTCGCTTCGTCGATCAGGATCAAGGAAGGAACAGCATAGACGGTTGTCAAGTTGTAGACCAGTTCATAGCCGCTGCCGGAATCTAAGTAAATCTCCAAGCCATAATAGAGAGTCTCCTCGGTAGTGTTTTCCGGCAAAGTAAAAGAACCGGTTAACTCCGTGACACCAATCAAGTCGGTTATTAAAGCTAATGGGACATCCACGGCTGTGTCGGTGGAATCAATCACGCGCGCTTTGACAACTGTGGAGATATCGTTCGCGTCCTTACGAGCGTATAGCCAGTTGCTCAAATCTCCGTCGCGCTTAATTGGGATATTGATCGTCCCTTGCATGTTAGGACTCGTTCCTTGATCTAACGTAATTTCCGGTTCTGCACAGTAGGCAAAAGCACGTCGTGCATCAAAGGTATCAAAGGAACCGGATGCGTTCGCGCTACCAATGCTTTCCTGTCCTTTACCCGACAGATCGACGGCACCGTCAATATTGTCGATGGCAATACCGATGGAACCGGCACCGACGAAAGTGTCTTCTACGTGATACAGGAAGCTGACCGACTCTGAGATCGTACCGGTTTTCTCTAAAGGGCTTAAAGTTTTTCCGCCAACCTCAAAGGAGATATTGTCTGTGTGGACCGGTTCATTGAAGGTGATAATCACAGGAATGTCATCACCGTAACGCACGTTTGCCATGCCAATCGAAGACGATTTTACCCCAGGAGAAAGCTCGTCGGACAAGCTCACTTGATATTGCATGTAGCGGTCTTGATCATCGAGAAAATAGGTGTAGACATGATCGCTCACCGTGGAATAGTCTAATGTGAGATCAAGACGTTTGAAGACTCCGTTTCCCTCGGGCCCCGGTCCCAATCCTACTTGAGCGATTGGCACTTCTTGCGGATGATCGGCAGAGTAGAAGGGAGTTTTGCCGGTATCATTGAGGGTAATCGTATACGTATATGCGTCCAGTGTATCGCCGCTGCCGTCAGTTTTACGGCTTAGGGTAATTCGGTATTGGATATCCCCGGATGTCGGTTCACCAGTTTCGTTTGCAAAATATCCGTCCGGCAGTTGAATATGAGAGAATACTCCTGCATCGATCATTTTACGAACATCGCCATCGACGAACCCTGTCATGGACAAGGTGTTATCTGCAGGAATGGGATAGACACCATTTTCACCGCCGTCTACTTGGTCTAGGTCAACCAGTAGAGCAGCCGAAGCAGTGTCATAGCTGGTCTGATAATCAAATCCACTCTCGATCGGCACGGGAATGGTCACGCTGCTTCTATCATTTTCGAATAAAGCGTTCGTAATATCATTGCAGTATAAGTAAAAAATGCGTTCGCCCGTCCAGTAGTTGTTAGGACTGTTTGGTATGCCATTTGTGTTTGGATTGTCTGCAAAAGGTGCGATGTCGATGGTTACGTATACTTCGTGGATTACTTGTGATAGGCTGACTGTTCCGGAGATGATGCCAGTCAGATGTTTTCCGGTTTCCGCACTTCCTGAGACAGCAGCATAATCGAAAGTCACCGGCAGTTCACCTGGGTTTTCCAGACTAAATCGAACCACGGCTGAATGGGTGTCTGCCGCTGCCTCGCCTGTCTTACCGATGGACACTAATTCGTAAGAGACCCGAGTGTCATAGGTAATTTCCGAAGGACTTCGCACTGATGGTATGCCGGTATCCCCTGCTTCTCCGGTAGCGTAGGTTCGATCTTGCTCGAAAACGTATGCCGGAACCAGTGACAATACCATGATGAATGCCAATACGAGTGATAAATGCTTCCGCGTATGTTTCATAGCTCCACACTCCTTGAATATAAAATTTTTAAATGATATGATAAAAATATAAGCAAATATGACCGCGGTCATATTTTGAGATTATTATATAATATTTTCTACTTGAATTCAATAAGGGAGTTTAGGATCTATGAATACAGAGGAAAGAGTAAAGAAAGCTGATAAGGAAGTAAAGACAAAGGGAGAAAAGACCAGAAGGAAGCTGTTTGACTGTGCGGCACAACTGTTTAACCAATACACTTTTGACGAGGTTACGGTAGACAAAATTGTTGAGACTGCAGGGGTGGCTAAGGGGACATTTTACATTTATTTTGAGTCTAAGGATGCCTTGATTGCCGCATGTATGGCTGATTATGTTAAGCGAGTCGATACAGATTATCGGGCTTTATTGGAATCGTATCCGCCCGATGCGTCATCATCAGAGGTATTATTGGGGCTGATCAGTAAAATTGCCGATACTCTTACGGATACGATCGGCTATACGATCATGCGTACTGTTTATAACATGCAGTTGACGACTGCGATAGATATGAATATCGTCAAGAGCTATAACAGGGAGCTGTATCAGATATTTGCTAATTTACTGGAGCGAGGCTTGCAGCGGGGAGAATTTAAAACCAATCTTCCCCTTGAAATATTGACCCGCCATTTCGTGATGGCAATACGGGGGTTAAGCTACGAATGGTGTATCAGACATCCAGACTTTGATTTGAAGCAAGAGGCATTGACACATTTTCAATTATTATTATCAGGAATTGAAGCGGATCGAGTAGAGTAGTATTTCGGATTTAAATCAAACAGCAAAACAAACATCACATGTTTAGAAATCCTCCTTTTACACAAGCTATGGGAGAGGTGAATAAGCATGGAATCCATATGGAGCAAAACAGTAAGCATAAAGAATCATCCTACTTTACAGGGAGATTTAACGGTAGAAGCTGCCGTGATCGGTGGAGGATTGGCAGGTATATTGACGGCATTTTTCTTGAAACAGCGGAATGTCAAAACCGTTGTATTGGAAGCCGCACAAGTAGGGAGCGGGCAAACGAAAAATACGACGGCAAAAATTACTTCGCAGCATAATCTGATCTACAACAAACTAATAGGAAGTTTCGGGGAGGATGAGGCGAGGCAGTACGCTCAGGCTAATGAGCAGGCAATTCAGGAATACCGCCGCATAATTAAGGAGCAGAGCATAGACTGCGATTTTCAGGAGTTCCCCGCTTATTTGTATTCGCAAAATGAGCAGGATGTACCCAAATTACAACAGGAGACGGATGCTGCTAAAAGGTTGGGAATCGATGCGGAATTTACATCAGAAACGGAATTACCGTTTTCTGTAGCTGGAGCCGTAAAATTTCATGGACAAGCGCAGTTCAATCCGCTCGCATTTTTACAGACGATCTCCAGCGACCTTGATATTTTCGAGCATACTAAAGTGATCACGGTAGAAGGCAATCGGATCGTAACTGATCAAGGAACAGTCACGGCAAAATACATTGTCTTTGCCACCCACTTTCCATTTTTAAATGTGCCGGGATTCTATTTTGCGCGAATGCATCAGGAACGTAGCTATGTTTTAGCTTTAGAAGATGCCGCCGAACTGAACGGCATGTACCTCGGTGTAGACGATCAAGGTCTATCGTTTCGTAACTTTAATCGCGTGCTTTTGCTGGGCGGTGGTGGACATCGTACAGGTGAGAATTCTGCCGGAGGAAAATATTCATTTCTCCGTCAGCAAGCAAAACAGCTTTATCCGCAAAGTAGGGAAATTCTCCATTGGTCGGCGCAGGATTGTATGACTTTGGACTGCATTCCCTATATTGGTCAGTTTTCTTCCTCCACCCCCGATTGGTATGTTGCGACAGGATTTGGCAAATGGGGGATGACGAGCAGTATGGTAGCAGCCAAGTTAATTTCAGACGAAATTACCGGAGTAGAAAATCCGCACTCTAAAGTGTTTTCTCCTTTGCGGTTCACGCCTTCTGCTTCTATGAAAACATTGGTTACGGATATGGGTCAGGCTGTAAAAGGTCTGTCTCGACAAGTGTTTTCACTTCCGGCAGAAGATGCACAAGCAGTACCAGTTGGACATGGTGGAGTTGTGGAATACGAGGGAGAAAAGGTCGGCGTTTACAAGGATGAAGATGAAAACGTATTTGTTGTTTCCACTCAATGTCCGCATCTCGGTTGCCAAGTGGAATGGAATCCGGACGAAAAAAGCTGGGACTGCCCATGCCACGGATCACGTTTTGATTATAAGGGCAACCTTATAGACAATCCGGCACAGACAAATTTGCAAAGTGCCATCAATCGAGGTTAAAGCAAGTTCTTAATTTAGGTGGAGATTTTGAAATATACAAGTAAGGCGCAGTCGTCATAATTGATTACTGCGCCTAGTTTTTTTACGAGGTAAATTGAGTTTTCATTGATTGACAGAATGTATATAATGAGCGATACTGTTATTTATTTTATGGGGAGTATGTCATGGACAATAAATACAATGGGAGAAGATAATCCCACGAAAGAAAGTAATCCTAAGAGGGAGGTAGTTCTGTGAGAGAAGATAATTTTCTGAAACAAGATAATTTTACGCTAGAAGAATTAGACGAAGCGATTCGAGCCATAGCATCAACAATTAGTAAAAGTGAGAAAGCGCAACTGAAATTAAAAGCCGGGACCTGGCAGCATATAATGACTGTACAGGGAATCAGAGCATACTATGTCGCAATAAACTTGCTAAACAGAGAAGTAGAAACAAATAGTAGAGGCGACTCATTTAAGGGCAACGATGTAAATGAGATCAAGGATGCCAACGAGAGTAAATATATGAAAGAGGAATTAGAAGAAGCCCTGCAAACTATAGCTTCTGTAATAGGCAGGATTGAGAAAGTGCAGCCTAAATTTGAGGAAGGTACTCCCCAGCACACACTAGCCGTCCGCAGGATAAAGGCATTCCGTATTGCATCGGTATTGGTCGAAAAAGAGTTAAAATATTTTGCATAGGCAGAAAGAAATTCTATGATAATATACATGTAAATCCAGTTATTTTGATTGCTAAGTGAGGTTCTATATGAAAGTAGTTATTAGATCTCTTGTGATACTTTCTACGGGTATTATTATATTGTTAAACTTCTGATATCTATGCCTTTCATAAACGATAGGGTCGCGGAAGGATTAACTAAGGATTTACTCAAATTACCGCTTCCTGAGTATACAGAATTAGTAGATTATATATCTTGTGCCGGGAAATTAACAGGCAATGGGGACGGGATGCAATATTTTGGTGCAATTCTCATCCAAAGTGAACTTTCAGAAGATGAATTAAAGCGCTTTTATGAACAATACAGTGAAAATGGCAGGAATTATTTCGTTGAGAAACAAAATGATAGTCGTATTAAAGCAATTGAAAATAGAAAAGTGTTTTTCAACGGAAACTTTGATAATAAAAATTACTTCATCATCTATTCATGGGGAGATGGTGATTGTATGTTAAGCAATCTTGATTTGCGAAGTGGCTGATATATTTCATAAGGCGGTGTTATGTATGGCTTATGATTTGAGAAAACTATCGATAAATGACGGAATGGACGTCTATGAAATGCTTCAACAAATTCCTTTAGATGAGAACGGATTTATTAACGAAGTAAAAGAAAAAACATACGAAGAATATCGGCAATGGCTTATTCAGTGTAATGCGGATGCTGAGCAAGAAGGAGTAGTCGATGGATGGAAAGTTCCACAAACTACGTATTGGTTGTTTGTTAATAATGTGCCAGTCGGGATGGGCAAAATACGACATTTTCTCACAGATAAGCTTCTGGAAGACGGAGGTTCCATCGGCTACTCCATATGCTCTAGCGAACGAGGCAAAGGGTATGGAATGATTCTACTAGCCGGACTGTTGCAAGAATGTAGAAAACTGAATATAGAAAAAGTGTTACTAACAATTGAAAAGAATAATATACCATCAATAAAAATTGCATTAGCTAACGGCGGTATGATCGAAAAATCAAGTGATGTTTTGCATTATGTTTGGATCGATTGCGCAGTGCACGGGCACAAATCACCATGACCAGTCATCCATAAACCGGCTGAGACGTTTAGTCAGTTGCTGCCTTTTTTGTTTAGAGCGTTCGTTATAGGCAGCGATGCTGAGTAAAAGAATCCCTGCTGCTAATAGATAGATCCACCACGCCAATGATAACCAGAAACTCCTCGACATGTACAATGCGAGCAGCACGAGCGTAACACTTGATAGCAGAAACCACCGCTTGCTTTTAAAATAGAAAGCTATGATCAGTATAAACAGTGAACTGATACCGATAATCAGCGCATCTGTCGTGTATTCATAAGTGATTGCATCCATTGCCAAGACTAGCAAGCTCAAGCTGACGACCGTGAACGGCAATTGGTTGATGCTTGCAAAAGAACCTTTCCATATATTCCGTTGCATTACAAAAGCAAGCACAATTAACGGCAGCAGATTCAGCTCTGTTTCCAAAATATCTGGGAAAGTGAAAAACGGTTGTGTCCAATAGGCTAAGCATACAGCAATTGCTGTTGCGGATAAAACAATGCGGTCGCCGTAAGGCACCGGAAGACGCTTATAAAACAATAGTGCGTAGGCGGCAAGCAAAATACAACCTACGAACTGCCAATGTTGATCGTTAGATGACAGCAAATAGACAGGAGATAAGATGCTGCTGACTGCAAACCAGTCAAAATGTGCCGTAGCGATATTTTTGCCTTCTACAGTGTAAAGTTGTGTATAGAGTATCCGGCTGAAACCAGCAAAGACCGCGAAGATTGCCAAAGCTGTAAACAGATAAACGGTGTCTTCCGCAAGTGAGGCGGGTGAAAATTTGGCAACTGTTTCAAAGGCAAGTGGATACACAAGTGGCAAGGAAAAGACACCCAAGAGAGTATGCCGCCTGCTGTATAAAGTATAAAACGCCAGTGTAATCAGAGCCAATACGGCAATCGCGTAAACCGGTGGCAGTCGATGATCAGAGAAATACTCACTCGCCGTAAAATACATAAGCAGATGAATTGCCCATGCACAGAAGTGATTCAAGTCTTCTGCGTTTCGCAAACCCGAGGGCAATACTGTCAAATTATCACGAACACGCAGATACGCTAGAAACAGTAAAGCGGATGCAGATGCCGGTACTAAAAGCAGCCATCCTAAAAGCGCGTCAGGGAATAAGCCATGTGCTGTGCAAAATAGCGATACGAGCAGACCGGCTCCGACGATATATAATAGCCTGGTGGCACCGAGCGATTTGCCGATTGTAGTTATGCGTTTCTGCTGTATCAGGCACTGGACTCCCCAATAGCCTGTAAGCAGCCAGAAGAAAACAGGATAAAGTCGATCATTAAAATCGTACCACGCAACCAAAGGTGCAAACACCCCGTACAGAGAAATAGCGATTGCCAGCGAGAGTTCATAGCGGTCAGCTATTTTTTGTTTGTCTTGCAATAACAGAATTACCGCTACTAGAGTCAAAAGCCCACTAAATACTAGGAACACGTTATTTTCCAGTAAACTGATTGAGTTGCGGTTTATCATAGTAGCAATTGGAATTAACGGAAGAAGCAGAGCATAAGGCAGTATGAAACTAGCCGCTTGACTGACAATATCTATTTTTCTTGACAGCGACAGAACGCCTAACAGGAAACAGAAAGCAGACAAAGCGAACAAGTTCGTCCAAAGCTGTGCAAGTGTCAGCGAAGCACCAAAATAAAAGTAGCTAAGATCATAAAAACCTGCCCATAGACAGCCGAGAGCGAACAAAATATCTGCAAATCTGCTGCGTAGACAAGCAAATTGGCTGAACCGCTCTAGATAAACATATACGCCAAAGGCAGCTAGAGATAAAGCGGAGACCGCCAGTCCCACGGGCACAGCGGCAGGCAGGAATAAATCAATCACTCCGCCAAGCAGGATAGCGGTAAACAGTGGATGCAAATAAATCAGCGGGCGATATTGATATTTGACCGCCATCCATGTGATGTTGATCAATAATATAATTGTTGACAAAAACAGAGGTAGAGTCCAGGTGGTTTCTTCCGTCCAATAGGCGGCACTGCCAAATATGTAGGGCAGTACCACGGCAACTAGAAGCGCAATACTTATACCGTTTTTTATCTGTCTGCTGAGTAGATTCATCATATCAGACAACAGGATGGCTGACCCCGATAATGCCATTAGTAATAAACCCGTATCGAAAGCGTTATTGATATTTAGTTTTATAAAGCCGATCATCAGCAAAATGGCGAATGGAAAGCCGTTATAGAATTTGTCGACCGTCTGGAAGTCGCTACCCAAAAATAAACAGGCAAATATCAGCGCCGCGATTGACGACGGGATACCGTTGCCAGATATGGCTAGAGACAGGATCGCCAAAGTAGCGACGTTGATAATCGAGAACATCTGCCAATGGTTGAGAAGTGTCGTGTAAGATTTGTCGGCATGTGCACTGACATATGATGTAATCCGCGGACTGAGCAAAGTGACAGCCAGACAATATACGGCAAAGCATAAGGCAAGTATGCCGGTATCCGTAAAGATACTTCTGGCGAGACAGAGCACAGAGAAGGTCAGACATGCATAGGCAGCCCAGATGAAGTATTTAGAGCGGTATTTGCTCGCTCCTATAGCAGTCGCTATGCCTAATAGCGCGAAGGCTGTCAAGCCGAGTACATATCGCCCCGCACCATAAAGCGAGAACCAATTGCCAAGTAAGTTGAAATAACCGATTGCCACAACGGCGATCGGCAAGAAGATACTGCCTAATGTGTAAAAGGCAATACCGGTCTGTTTTAATTGCAGTTTTGTGTCTGCCAGTATTGACGTGGCAAAGAACACGATCACTAAGGACGATACGATGATTACTTTTACGAAATTATGTAAATACGCCCATGAAGTAGTGGCGAAAATAAGTCCGGCTAAGACGATAAACAGCACACCGATAATTAGTACGATATTCAAGGTATTTATCGGTTTGCGTATCGCTTTTTTTGACATGCCAAAGTCGGAAGCAGGGTTTGAAGTGAGATTAGCACCAGAGCCAGAAGTAAGGTCTGAACGATTGGCAGTAGTTACGGTTGCTGGTGCAACTCGTGTTACATTTTCTAAGTGCGTTGCATTTTCGGATCGTGTTGTATTTTTCGAAAAAACGGTTTCCGGTCTCATGTCGGAAGCCGCCGTTGAAGATGCATGATGCTTGCCGGCTTTTCGCAGGAGCCTGCGGTAATCTTCTTCCGAAATACGTTGCTCTGTGTATAAATGTTTGAAATAGGACGTGAAGAAATCGACTGTTTTTGTTAATTTATTCTTGCGGGAAATGTTGATCGCTAGCAGTATTCCTAACACAATTGGTGAAAGCAGCCAAATAACAATAAGCAAGATCGTCGTCATAAATTTCCTCCGCTCATGAAAATGGAATTGTTTTCATTATAGCACACAATATATGGTGAATTAAGTAAGTAATTTATACGCTAGGTTGTATGTAATATAGAATAGATTTGTACTATAAAATAGGTTAAATGAATGTAAAATAGCTTGTATAAAATATAAAAAGAGTCCGGTATGGTTTCACCTGCCTATTTGGCAGGGTACGCCCATACTGGACTCATTGGAATTTCAAAATTTGTTACTCGTTTATACTTTGCTCAATCATCGTGTTCATCTGCTGCAAATGACCTTGAACACCTGAGAGGGATTTCACATATCCTTCCAATGATGCTTGGTATGCAGATTCTAAAACAGAGATTTCCTCGGTAAAATCAGTTCCTTCTACCTCTGTTTTTTCTTGCAAAGACTGAATGACTTCATACAAATCGATATGTCCCATTATCCGTCCGGCGCCCCATAGGAGACGGTCGTCTGGCTGTTCAAGTACATAATCGGTAAAATAGCGATACGTTTCATTGCTGAAACTGTATGCGTACCAGTTGTTATCGATCAAATATAAGTACTCATCTAAAGCTGCCAGCGGATCATTATCTTTCAAGGCTTCAATCGATTTCTTCAAAGCGAACAGATTCGTCTGATAATGCTCATGCGGGAAAATTTCTTCATCTTCCCAAGTCAAACGCACGAAATGATCTTGGGCATATTTATAAATAGCAAGTGTCTGTGCATTGAGCTGTTTGCTTTGTGCTTCTAGCTGTTCGATCTGATTTTCGTCTTTGTTGTGCAATGCTAGGAGGTACTGCTCATTTAGCAGACGGATTTTTTCATTCAAATCGTTTGCCAATGATTTCGTAGACGATATAATATCCTGGATCGGAGCAGTCAACGCAGGATCGGCATCTTCCCACTCTAATGAACTTTCTAAAGCGGATAAGCGTTCAGTGAAGTCGAGTGGCAGTGCAGCTAGGTCGTCATAAGCGATCCCGAGCAAACCGTACATTTGCAAATGGAACTGTAAGGCCTTTTCATTATATGTGTGCATATCATCAAACTGCGAATGATAGTGCGTGTGCATAAACTGACTGTCTTGGAAATCGTTGCGCATTGCCGGTACACCCGCCAGAGAGTACGAATAATCGTCAGACCATGTACGCAGTGGGGCAACTACATCGACGCCGTCAGCATAGACACCATCCACTTGTGGGACTGTTTTGACGAATTCGCGCAAAAATGCGGCGTACTCGTATGTAGTGCGAATTTCATCAGATGGCATATGCTCATAGGCAGGAAGCTCGAAATTGATATCGACAATTGCTTTCCCAACCCATTCCGGATGCACACGGAATATTTGATTGTAAGCACCGGTTGACCAGTCGTAGCGGGAGTTGGTGACTCCCCACTCTTCTGCTGCCTGTGCCACGAAGACCAATGTTTTGTTCGGTTGATATCCCGAATCAATCATTCCCTTAGCAATTTCCATCATCAAGCCGATTGCCATGCCGTCATCTTGGAATCCGTCAAAGTACGCATCGTAATGCGCCGAGTACAGAATCATCGAGTCAGGGTCTTTACCCGGAATCATCCCAACGATATTGGCTGTCTTTCCATCTTGCTCGACAATCGTTTTCGCATCGAGTGTCACTGTGTAAGGCTTGTCGCCACTTTTCTTGATCAAATCCTGCAGTGCGTTCGCATCTTTTCGGCTGATCGAAAATGCCGGTGCATCTGCCGGTCCGCAAACATCCTGTGAATTCAGTGCTTCGTCGGATACTTCTGCATACCCGCCGTCTTGAGCCGCTATTACAGCAGCCGCTCCGTGAAGTTTTGCTTCATAGGCAGGGTAGTTAATCCACCAATTTTCACGTTGATTTATATCAATCAACACTAACTTATCTGTTACATCCAAATCTTTAAAATCATCTGCGGTTCCTTGTCCCGCATAAACAATTTCATACTGTTTAGGACCTTGTGTATCCAAGGTTACAGCGTAGCCGCCAAGCAATACGTCGATTTGCTCTCCCGTATCTTCCTGATAAGTGAGTGTCGCTTTTTCAAACGTCCAGCTATCCACGGTAAACTCATCTTTCGTCACATCGGACAAACCTATCTTTTTCATTTCTTCATACAACATGTTTCCTGCCGCTTTCTCTGCTTCAGAACCGGCAGTACGATAGCCGAGTTGCTCGTGGGAGCGAAATTCTTCTAATCGTTTTGCAATCTCATAGGCGTATTTACCGTCTACATTTTTGAGATATGCTTCTTGCGCTGAATGCGTCAGCTCCTGTTCGCTAGTTGCGGGGGTTTTTTGTCCATCACATCCTACCAAAAACAACAAAGTCACAAAAACCACCGCATACCCAAACAATTTTTTCATTTATCAACATCCTTTACTAGAATAGTATGATTCCTCAGATTTTTGAGAAATCGAAATGCAGTATAACAAATTAAATTTGGAAAATCAATGACATTTATACCCATATGAAAAGAGGATTTTAAGCTCGGCTATCGTATAGTAATCAGATGTCGGTAAACATTAAGTAAAGCGGGTTTGATTTGGTAGCTCAGGGGAGGATTCGTATGAACCGCACATTGACGAAAAGACTAGCATTAGATTATTTAAAAGTGTACCGGATATCGGCTTTGATATGGAACGGCGCATTGTTGTCCTTGATTGTATTTTATATAGTGTGGGCGTTGTGGGCAGACTGGACGCTGATTCCCGCGTGGGGAGCAATGGGACTGCTGGTTGTCTCTTTAGTGCTGTTTGTTTGGGTCATACCCTCCGTCAAGTACGCCAGATTTCGTTATGAATTGTTTGAAGAGGAACTAGAAATTCAATCAGGTATTATTTTTATCACCAATGTTTTAGTGCCGATGTCTCGAGTGCAGCATGTTGAGGTCGAGAGCGGACCGTTAATGCGCAGGTACAATCTTGCCAGCGTATCGGTCGTAACAGCGGCAACAACCCATACGATCCAGGGGCTGACATCGGATGATGCCGATGGGCTAAAAAGGAGAATCGGCATGTTAGCAAGGGTGGAAGAAAGCCATGAATGAGTTTCGAAGATTACACCCGGTGTATATCGTATTTGCCATGGGCGGTCTCATCCGCAACTTTCTGCCACTGATAGTGATTATCTTCATCAGGGGATTGCGGGAAGTACAACCTGCTGATTTGCTGCACTGGTCCTGGATAGCCGGAATTGTGGGTTTCGGGCTTCTAGCGGCGGTCTACGGTTTTCTTCAATGGCGCACATTTGAGTTTTTCTTAAAAGAGGATTGTATCGTCATTCGTAACGGGCTGTTTTTTCGTGAAGAAAAGACGATTTATTATTTGCGCATTCATTCTGTCAATTTGGATCAACCGTTTTCTCAACGGCTGCTCGGTTTGGCACAGCTAAAAATCGAGACACCGGGAGGGATTAAAAGCGGCGATGGAGTGCTGTACGTTCTATCATTGCCGGATGCCCTCGATGTTCAAAAGCAGTTACTTGCACGTCAAGAAGATGAAAGTGATCAGGGTGAAGTGCCACAAGCGCAAACCACATATGCAGCACAGCAGGAACTAGCAGAGCTGTCGCAAGGTCAGCCAAAACAAACAGCGGCACACGGTCAAGCGAATAGGATCAGAACAACAGCATATGGTCAGACGAATGGGATCAGAATTACGGCTTTGGAGTTATTCTGCGCGGCAGCGACGTCACTGAATTTGGGCTTGGCGATCGCGTTTATCTTTGGGATTTATTCTTTTGCCGATGATTTTTTCGAGACGCTCCTTCCGGACCATTTTTTCGAAAATATGGTAGGACAGTCAGTGTATCCGCTGTCATTGCCATTGTTCGTAGTAATTGGCGTTTTGATCGCCGTGTTCATGGTATGGTTTTTATCGTTGGTGCTTTATGTGATTAAATACAGTGGGTTTTCTGTGAAACGAGTCCATCAGAAAATATCTTTGTCATATGGGTTGTTTGAGAAAAAAACGGTTGTGTTTGACCCGGAAAGTGTCCAAGCCGTAATCGTGAATGAAAATTTGCTGCGCCAGCCCTTTGGCTATGCGGAAGTCAAGCTGCAGGTCGTCACATCGCAGCAGCAAGAACAGTTGATGCTGCATCCTTTTTTGAAGTATACGGATATTCAGTCACTGCTTGATGCATTTATTCCCGGTTTTGATACGGCGTGGGATGGAAATGTTGGGCGCGCTCCCAGCCAGGCACTGCTGTATTATTTGCGCGTGCCGTTGCTGATTGCGAGTCTTATCGTTGTCGGTGCTATTTATTGGCTGGGGGCTATCGGCATCTGGTCGCTACTATTACTGCCGGTCGTTGCGGCATGGCGATTTGCTTGCCAGCGCACAGCCAGTATTCGGCTTACCGATCAGCAATTGTCAATTCGCCGGAGGATGATCCAACGCTCTACCCTGTTGATTGCTCAGTCGCGCATTGTCGTGATGAAGGTCAAAGCGTCACGGGGACAGCGTCGCCGTGAATTGACATCGCTAGCTGTCTATGTTCTCGGAACCTATAGCGACTTTGGCGTTTATTGTTTAAAACGCCAAGATGTAGAGGCAGTATGGAACTGGTTTAGCCGCCATAAGCAAATTCTTTCGAAACATTATTGAAAGCAGCTACGTCATTAATTGTGTATACAAATCGTATATAAAAAAATACACAGATAGGAGTTTGATTATGGTGGGGAAAACATTTAAAAGTATATTGATATTTTTACTAATCGGAACATTACTGACTGCTTGCTCAGGCAATCAATCAGGTTCAGGCGATCAGACGGGATCAATCGACCCGGGAATAACTGTAGAGGAAATGGTTACTAAGCTGATGGAAGTAAATGAGCAACCGATGCTGGCTGAGATGGAAAGTGATTTGGTGGAATCACTTTATCATCTAAATCCTGAGTTGCTGGAGGAGTACGCGATCCGCTATCCACTTATAAACATTAAAACGAATGAAGTCGCAGTTTTAAAAGTCAAAGATAGCAAAGATATTGCGACAGTCGAGGAAGCTGTTAGGCAACGGGCGGAGGATGTACAAAAAACATTTGAAAATTATCTGCCTGATCAATATGAAAACGCAATGAACTATAAATTGGTCACAAAAGGGCAGTATATTATGTTCGCAATCTGCGAAGATTCGGATAAATTAGAGACGACGTTCAACGATTTTTTTACTGATAAGTAAACATCATGGTATTTAGCAGCTTAATTTTTCTGTTTTTATTTTTGCCAATCGTATTAGGCATATATTACGTTTCACCCCGGAAATGGAAGAACTTGATTTTGTTTGCAGCAAGTCTCGTGTTCTACGCCTGGGGTGAACCGATTTATATCTTTTTGATGTTATTATCTACTGTCACGGACTATTTCTTTGGACTGTTATTGAGTAAGCCACAAATGACTGGCAAGCAGCGGAAATGGGTTGTGGCTTGCTCTCTCTTTGTCAACATTGCTGTGTTGGCATTTTTTAAATATGCGGATTTTTTGATTATCAACATCAATAGCTTATTGGGAACTGTGATTCCTTTGACCGATCTTCCTTTGCCGATTGGCATTTCTTTTTATACATTTCAATCTATGTCGTACATCCTCGACATCTATAGAGGAACGGCAAAGGCACAAAAAAATTGGATTGACTTTGCCACTTTTGTCTCGCTTTTCCCGCAATTGGTCGCAGGTCCGATCGTACACTATGGGACAATCGCGGAACAATTAAGGCAGCGTGTAGAATCGGTGCCGATGTTTGCCGAAGGCATTCGCCGCTTTATCATCGGCTTAGCGAAGAAAGTGCTGCTTGCCAATAATATCGGCGTTGTCTGGGATACAGTCAATTCGTCTGATCCGGCAAATTTGACAATGGCAATGGCGTGGCTGGGCATCATCGCCTTTGCGTTTCAGATTTATTTTGATTTCAGCGGCTATTCCGATATGGCAATCGGGTTGGGTTTGATGTTCGGATTTCGTTTTAATGAAAACTTTGACAGACCGTATATATCGAGAAGCATCACGGAATTCTGGCGGCGCTGGCATATTTCGCTCGGCACATGGTTTCGCAATTATCTGTACATTCCTTTGGGCGGCAACCGCTTCGGAAAGTGGATACAAATGCGCAATATTCTGATCGTCTGGATGTTGACCGGGATTTGGCACGGGGCGAACTGGAACTTTATGTTCTGGGGTCTGTATTTCGGGTTACTGTTGATGTTTGAGAAATGGATCGGCTTGCGCATACTGGACAAACTTCCGAAGTGGATACAGCATAGCTATGCTCTGCTGTTGATTCTGGTTGGCTGGGTGCTCTTTTCATTCGAGCAGCCGAGTGAAATCACGCATTATTTAATGACGATGTTTGCTATGAATCAGCCCAGTTTATGGGATACGGAGTTTATTTATTTGTTATACACAAATCTCGTCCTATTCGCCATTCTGATCGTAGCTTCTGTTGGCTCCGTCGGCAGTGTATCTGTGATACGCCGGAGGTATCCGAAGCTGATGGGTCTTGGCTATAAATTGCAGGATGTCGGTTACATGCTGCTGTTTTTGATGTCGATTGCCTACTTGGTCGATGCCACCTATAATCCGTTTTTATATTTCCGGTTCTAAACGGTAAGGAGCTTTATTATGAATAAAAAAGATACTTCATTATGTATAGGGTTTCTCGCCATTATTGTCAGCTTATTTTTGCTGTTGCTCATTTCTCCTGTCAAATCATTTTCCGACACGGAAAACCGTGTATTACAAGGGATGCCGGAAATTTCTTTACAACGGATTGTATCCAAGCAGTTTACGAAGCAGATGGAGACCTTCATCGCAGACCAATTTCCGTTCCGCGACCAATGGGTAGCAGTCAAATCGAGTTTGCAGCAGTTGCGCGGGCAAAAGGAAAACAACGGAATTTATAAAGGCAGCGACGGATACTTATTGGAAAAGTTTCAAAAACCTGACTTTGTAAAAATACAAAAGTATCTAGATGCGATCAACAAAATGGCTGTTAATAACGAAAAAGTAAATATCACATTTCTGTTAGCACCTACTTCCGTAGGAATCTATCCGGAGAAATTACCTGCCTTCGCCGGTGTCTTTCCGCAATCCGAGATTAACCGGATGGTCGGTGATCGTCTGGCAGATTTGATTACCTATATTGACGGATTTGACTTTCTGTCATCTACATCTCCAGAACTATTGTATTACAAAACAGATCATCACTGGACGACATACAGCGCATACCTCGCCTATCGGGAGTTTTGTGAGCGGCAGGGATGGGCAGGTCGCCCGCTTGAGGAATTTAATATCGAAACAGTCAGTAATTCTTTTTTGGGCAGCTATCACACACGCAGTCAGTTTACGGGTATTGACCCCGATGCGATTCAAGTCTATCTACCTAAAAATGCGCCGGAAATGTCGCTCTATATCGCCGATAAAGCGGGGACATATCAGAGCTGGTACTTTGCTGAATTTTTGCATAAAAAGGATCAATACGCCTATTTCCAAGGCGGAGTACACTCTTTAATGCAAATATCCAGTAAATTAGACAAAGATGCGGTAAAACAAGAAAAATTGCTCGTCATTAAAGATTCTTACTCCCACAGCGTACTGCCTTTTCTCGCCCTTGATATACCGTTCATCGATGTGATCGATATTCGTTTTTATAACGGCAGCATTCGCCAATATATTGAGGACAACGGGATAACGGATGTATTGCTGCTGTTCAATACTTCGACATTTGTAGAAAGTCAGGATATGATTAAACTACAATATTAAATGCGGTAAAAATATAGCAGGAATATAGTAAAAATGCGAGATGCAGCGAGCAACGGATGAATTCCCATTGCTCGTGAAGTATTTTTTAATATATATTGACCGACCAGTCAGTCATAGTTATAATTAATGGTAATTACTAATAGCAGTTATCAAGTAATTATCAATAGGGTAATCATTAATATGAAGTTATCATACGTAACCATTGATTAAGGTAATCATCAATATGTAATCATCGAGATGTGGATTAGACTATCGAGATGTTATGAACGGCGTTATCCAGTGACTTAGGGGAAAGAGGTGGTGAAATGAAAGAAATTTTGCAAGTAGCAAACCTCACGAAGCAATATATCATGGGAGAAGTGACGGTTGTGGCACTGGGTGGTGTCAATTTTTCGCTGTATGAAGGAGAGTTTGTCGTCATCTTGGGACCGAGTGGATCCGGTAAGAGCACGATGCTGAATATTATCGGCGGCATTGACACTCCGACGAGCGGAACGGTCGTATATCGCGGTAAAGACATTACGGCAGTCAGCGAACGGGAATTGACGGAGTATCGCAGAGCGGCTGTCGGTTTTGTATTTCAGTTCTACAATTTAATTCCCAATTTAACGGCAAAAGAAAACATTTTATTGGCGAGCGAACTGTCGGATGATCCGATCGCCGTCGAGTCGTTGTTGGCAAAAGTAGAGTTGGGGGAACGCGGCGATAACTTTCCCTCGCAGCTATCGGGCGGTCAGCAGCAGCGGATCGCCATAGCCCGAGCTTTGGCGAAGAACCCTGATATTTTACTTTGCGATGAGCCGACGGGAGCGCTCGATTTTTCCACCGGTGTGCAAGTCCTGAAACTTTTGCGAGAATTTAATCGGGAGTATCGAAAAACAGTCGTGATTATTACCCATAATATAGCGATTGGCGAGATGGCAGACCGTGTTTTTTATATTAAAGACGGTCTGATTGAGAAGATTGTCACGAATGACAACCCGATTAATCCGGATGAGGTGGTCTGGTGATTCTATTTAAGAAAGCCATTCGCGCGATGTGGGATAATAAAGCGGCGTATTTTGCTTGTATCGCCCTGATTTCATTAGGGATTTGTCTCTATCTAGCATACGGTATATCGGCAAACAGCCTGCAAACGTCGAAGGACGAATATTATTGGGACTACAAAATGGCAGATGTATTTGCCACAGTCCAATCGATTCCTGTCAGTGCGGAGAATTCTCTGCGCAAGCTGGAAGGAATTCGCGATGTCAATTTGCGCTTAGTGTATGATGTACCGGTCAATCAGAGTGAAGATGAAGGGGAGACCGATAGTGATATCTCCCTGCGTTTGGTTTCGATCGATTTGCAAAATGATAACCGGATAAACGATGTCGTCGTTTCCGGTCAGGGTCTCGAAAATTCTAACGATATCTGGCTGTCACCGGCATTTATTGAGGCGAGGGAATTGCAAATCGGCGATACGATCCATATTATTGTCAACGGCAGGGAGATTCCCCTGAACATAGCGGGTGCGGCAGATAGCCCGGAATATGTATATACGATTAAAAGCGCGAAAGACCTTTTTCCTGATCCACGCAATTTTAGTGTCGCTTATATGGACGTTGACAATTTGGCGAGGATACTCGATAAAGCGGATATATACAACGATGTGACATTTTTGTTGGAGGCAGGATGGGAGTACGAAGACGTTTCTGTGGCTTTAGAGGATGCGTTATCGCCATATGGTCTGATGAGCCTGTTCCCGGTAAAAGATCAACTGAGCAATGTCATGCTGCAAAGTGAATTGGACAGCATTAACTCGATGGTGACGACGATTCCGGCGGTGTTCATCGGCATGGCAATGGTGATTTTGTATCTGATGCTGAAACGGGTGATTGAGCAGGACAGAATGCAAATCGGTACGCTGAAAGCATTTGGATATTCCAATGCCAAGGTGTTAACGCATTATCTCAGTTACGGAATCATCACCGGTTTTTTCGGCTCATTGCTGGGAATTGCACTGGGGCTCCTATTGGCGGAATATATGACAGATTTATACACACAGTTCTTTGCGCTGCCGGCGATTGAGAGTATGTATCCTTTGAATATTGTTGCCAACAGCTTGGCACTCGGCATTCTCGGAGGAGCATTCGGTGCGCTGATGGGCGCCGGAAAAATCATCACATTAATTCCCGCAGAAGCGATGCGTCCCGTGGCTCCGGCGGCGGTGTCTAAAGATCCGTTCCGTTTCTTCCCATATTTGCGGCAACTGTTTAACTCCGGCGGGAGCATGGCGATTAGAAGCATTGCCAGAAGCAAGCTGCGGTCGTTTTTTATCGTCCTTAGCATCGCGTTCTCCTTCTCCTTGCTGGCATTTATGAATTCGTACAATAGTATGTTTGATGACATGCTGATGGTTCAATATACGAAGGTCCAGCACTTTGATTTTAAAATTGATTTGGAAATGATGAGTAGAGAAGCGACGGCGTTGCACGGCGTCAGTCAGATCGATTCTGTCAGCGAAGTCGAAGGGTTACTGGCGTTGCCCCTGACCATGAAGCATCACAATTGGCAGGAAGGTGTCAATGTCGTCGGTATGGATGCAGGCTCTACCTTATACCGCATATACGACAGTGATGCAAAAGCGTATCTCGCCGTCCCGGAAGACGGAATTATCATCAGTTCTTCGCTGGCAAAGGCGCTGCATGCAGATAAGGGAGATGTCATCTATGTATCCAGCCCTTTGTTCGATCAGGATGAAAAGGTGATCATCGCTGATGTCGTCACACAGCACATGGGTCATGCCGCTTTTGCCGAAAAAGGCAGATTGCAGGAGCTATTTCGTCTAAGTGACGCCATTACATCGTTAGTCGTCAAAACAAGCGATCCGGCACATGTGAAAAACACTTTGAAATACGCTGAGAATATAGCGTTTATGGAAGATATCAAAGTCACCGAGCAGAAAAACCGGGATATGATGGAATCATACAGTGCGATTATGAAAATAATGGATCTGATCGCGATCGGCATTGCGTTTGCCATTATATATAACACGTCATCGATATCGCTTTCGGAACGGCAGCGGGAATACGCGACTTTACGCGTATTGGGTATGCATGTCAAAGAGGTGGCGCGTATCATGGCTTTTGAATATTGGCTGTTGTTATTCTTGGGGATGATTGCCGGTATACCGTTGACATCGTTGCTGAAAAACCTGGTTGCACAAATGATCGCCAGTGATATGTTCAGCTTTCCGACATATACACCAATCAGTGCTTACGTCGCAGGTGCTGTCGGTACGATCCTGGCTGTATGGATATCCAATGTCGTCGCCAAACGAAATATTCAGAAATTCGATATGATCGAAGTATTAAAGGAGCGGGAGTAAATGAAAAAGCGTGTAAAGTATATTTTATTTGCTGTTGTGGCGTTATTGATCGTGATTGCGGTTATCTATAGTTACATGCAGCCGCTAAAAATCGCCTTGTATACGGTGGAGCTCAAACAAGCCGAGCTGCGTTTTACGGAGCAAGGGCATGTTGTGAACAGTGATGTGTTAGACATCTTTCCGCTTGTCAGCGGTGAGGTCTTAGAAATCAGCGTTGCCGAAGGAGATATGGTAAAGCAGGGAGATGTCATTTGCACAATTGATTCGTCTCCGCTGGAAATAGAGAAAATGCAGATTGCCAGTACGATTCAAGGCTATCGTGCACAAATGGCGAATTTGGATTTGGAAGAAAAGAAGGCAAAAGATAATTTAACATATACAAAAAAACAGTTGCAGAGTGAAATGGATGCGCTGACCGCCCAGCAGCACAGCGGCAAATTCCTGTTGGAAGAACAATTGCGTTTGCAGAATATCATTATTGAGCAGAGCGAAAAGGACGTAAAGACGGCACAGGCAGATTACGAAAAGGCGAAAACACTATTCGAAAGCGGGATCATTGCCCGGGCTGAACTCGAAAATGCGGAAAAGCTTGTCAGTCAAGCGGAGACAGCGTTGGCTTCCAATCGCCAGCAGTTGGCTGTCATTGAGCAAGGAGGAAGCAGTAACGATTACTATGCCGCCGCAAAATCGGCTCTAGAAGCGCAAATTCAAAATATCGACCATTCTTTGTCGCAAAGTTATACCGGCGCAATGGAGGAATATTATCAGGCGCTGATCGAAAACAGTCAAGGGATGATCGCTCTCTTAGACAAACAAATCGAAAATTCGCTGATCACTGCGCCGATAGCGGGAGAAATTACCGCGTTGCCTGTTAAGCATAGCAACATTGTCGCACCTGCAGCGGCTGTCGCCCGTATACGCAGTCAAGAAGAGCGTCAGACCGTGGAAGTATACGTCTCGACGAAGGACATTCCGTCGATCGCTGTCAACGATCAAGTAGAATTAACCTTGAAACAGCAAGGGGAAGATATCATTTTCCCGGGAACGGTCACGGAGATTGGCAGAGAGGCAATCAGCCATATGTCTTCTTTGGGACTGGAGGAGCGTAGAGTGAAAGTGTCTGTAGAGCCGATTGCAGCAGGAGAAATTTCAGGGGCAGGTGGCGCTTCTGTAATGTTATTACCGGGTTTCGATTTGGATGTCAGCTTTATCACGTATAGCGAGCAAGCGCTGACAGTGCCGAAGACCGCAGTCTATAAAGATGTGGATACGGATAAAGACGTCGTGCTCGTTGTAGGGGAAAACGGGCTGTCCGCTAAGCGACAAGTAGAAAAGGGTAAGGAATTGCGTACGGAATATGTGATTGTCAGCGGGTTGGATGTCGGAGATCGAGTGATCAAAGATGTTACCGATGAAGGGGTGAAAGAAGGTGCAAGAATCGAAATCCGATAAATCCATCAGAGAAAAGATCATGGAAAGTGCGATTATCGAATTTTCATTGCATGGTTATTATAGGACTTCCATCGATGCGATTGTCAAAAGGGCACAGGTATCAAAAGGAGTGGTATTTTATCATTTCGAGAATAAAAGTAATCTGTTTTTAGTCTGTCTAAACGATTGTTTGGATCAGTTTGAAAAGGCACAGGTGGAAAACGGTCTTTGGGAAGAAAAGGAGTTATTTAACAGATTACTACTGCAGACAAAAATTAAAGTGGCGTTTATGATGAAACACAAAGTAATTTCTAAATTTTTCATGGCAGCTGCTACTGTTGACTTGTCAAAGGAAACAAAGGCAATCAGAGACAGAGTCGACTCCTATAGGGAACAAGTGACGCAGCGATTGATAGAGAATGCCGATGACTCTTATATACGGTCAGGAGTTGATCCGCAAGCGGCATTTGACTTTGCCTGGAGCGCAGTCGACACATATTCCAATAAACTGCTGAGCCGGTATGACAATTGGGAGACAATGCTGGATGATGTCGATGCAACCGTTGCAGAATTTACAAAGTTTTTGGAAATGATAAAATACGGGATTTACAAACAGTAGTGCTGCTTGAATAGCACATGTATGATATAATGGAAAACTAGTTTCGGTTTAAGTGTTTTTAATGAGGAGTATGCATATGATTACTGATTTATTTGGCAACGCTGACATTGTCAAAAATCCTGTTTTTAGAAAATACAGTGAAATATACGCAGACGTTTATCGCCGTTTTGCTGAAAATGTGGCAAGTACGGGTATTCGTTTTAGTGAAAATGCAACAGATATGAATCTACAGCAGCGACAACAGTTGCAAGACATGGCTGTATCATTTCGCAATAATGGGCATAGTGTATGCTTAAATGCCATCTCGCCATCCTGCGTCGCTTGCCAAAAAGGCAAGAACAGCATAACTTTTTTTATTTCATTGAAGTGTGTGCGGCAATGCTATTTTTGCTTTAATGAGAACCAAGAAGAGTATCATTATTATCAAAATCATATTCGCGACTGTAGGCAGGAATTAGAGGAGATGCACCAGAAGAAAAAGAAGTTGGAGCATATTGCATTGACAGGCGGAGAACCTTTGTTGCATAAAGAGGAAGCAGTTCTGTTTTTCCGACAAGCGAAAACATTATATCCAAAGGCGCAAACACGTCTGTACACATGTGGGGAATTGGTTGACCAAGAGATTCTACAGCGTCTGGCAGATGCCGGTCTCGATGAAATACGCTTTAGCATTAAGACTGATGATACAGAGCAACAGATTGCCAAACAATTGCAACGTATAGAAATGGCAGTTCCATATATACCAAGGGTTATGGTAGAGATGCCGGTGATCCCAGATACATTAGATCAGATGAAAAATATTCTGAATGAGTTAGAGCGCATGGGGATTTATGGAATTAACCTATTGGAATTTTGCTTTCCGTTCCATAATGTTGAGGTGTTTAATAAAAAGAGCTTTAAAGTAAAGCAGCGACCATATAAAGTTTTGTATAACTACTGGTATGCCGGAGGGTTACCGGTTGACGGCAGTGAGCAAGAATGCCTGCAGCTGTTGGAATACAGCACACAGCAGAACTTTAAAATGGGGGTACATTACTGTTCACTGGAGAATAAACATACAGGGCAGGTATATCAACAGAATTTTGGACAAAAGGTAGACAAATTTATGTTGTTTTCTAATAAAGACTATTTTTATAAAACGGCTAAAGTGTTCGGCAGAGATATACCGGAAGTATTGAAAGTTTTCAGAAAAAAGAACTACAGTACTTACCAAGTAAACCGTGACCATGATTTTCTGGAATTTCATCCTGAAAAAATCCTGTGGCTAAAAGGATTAGAAGTGGAAGTGGCGATTGCTTCCCATGTGATGGAGCAAAGAGAAGACGGAGTTTATCAAAGAGAGGTCGCTATCGATTACACAACGCCGCAAGTTTTCAATTATAAAACAGACGTATAAAATATGCACGATATAATTCAATCATTGCTTATTCTGTAAAGTATTTCACACTTTTTAATGCCAGAAACCGGGGAGTAGCGAATAATCGCTGTCTCCGGTTTCCTCTGATTTTGAGGATAATAATGAGGAAATTGTAAATGTTAGTATGTTCCCAATTTTCACAAATTCATATCCAGTTCATATAAAAAGTGTATAATTTTAATATGAATAACAGGCACCATTTCACTTGACTACGTGAGTAAAGTAGGGAATACTGTAATTTAAATACAGTATGTGTTTATGTATATATATTTGCATGTATTGAAACATATAAAATATCATTAAATATATGGAGGAGTGAATCGCGTGGCGCCTATTAAATATGATAATTTCCCATCGTACACCAAAATAGAGTTAGAGAAGCTGCAAGCGCTCATTCAGCCGTTGGCAAAGAAGAGCAGTATCTATAGAATTGTCGCTGTAGTGATATTGTCTTTTTCCCTTGTCAATTTATATCATCTGACCTTCGGGAATGTAAGCAATAACATCTTGCTTGGAGCTTTCTGTCTGCTTGCAGCAATTGGGATGGCATTGTATAAGGAAGCAATATATCAGAATAAAATCATTCAGAAGACGAGTCTCGCATATATGAAAGCGAGAATGATGCAAACCAAGTTGTTACCGCCGGTAACGCGAGATCATTACATGGAACAAATTGACACAGAACCGACATATGCCTTTCAAACATTTTTTGAATTTTTGAATAAAGAGGAACGAATGAAAAAAATAAACGAATCGAAGATGTAATGTGTTATAAAAATATATAGAAATCGCAGCTGATTATGGCTGCGATTTTTTATTTTACCTATAAAAAATATGGATAATCACCAGCGGTTCAAAATAGATTTCAAAATTTCCGACAATTTTTGAGACGCCGTATTTCCCTTTATAATAAGCGAGTACATCAATCAAGAAATCTTCCGTGACATCTAAAAATTCAGCCAGTTCATAACGGTTTGTAATGCCGGCGTTGTAGGCATCTAGAAAATGCTCAAGCGGAATTAGCCGCATGTACGCCCAAGCGCGGGCGCGCATCTCCTGTTTACGGTTTTCGATCGTCGCCTGGTCGAGGATATTGCCGACTGTCGTATAGTAGTGCCCGAGTTCCTCAGCTAAAATGCAAGCCTTCTCGGCAGTCGTTTTCAATGTTTTACTGATTGCGATTTTATTCCCCTTACATAATCCTTTTGCTTTCGATTTGAAGTGCTTTTCGACAACTTCAACTTCGTAGGATTCAATGATTAGCTTTTCATAAGTGCTCATTGTATCACCTCTGTCTTTACAACTCGTCTATATCCTGTTTCATCAAATCCAATTGATCGTCAGAGAGGTCGTCATTATGGGCAGCGATGGGCGCGAAATGCAAATTGTTGGTGCAACGGTTGTATTCTACGTCTAAGATCGTGTTAATGGTGTGTTTCCCTTTAAGATCAAGAGCGTGATATTTATCTAAGAGTTTGTATTCTTCCTTTGTAACTTTACGTGGCATTGATTGCGGTTGATCGCTCAAATCATCTAATGTGCAATGTAGCGCATTGGCAATTGCGATTACCGTATCGATATTGGGATTTTTCGTGATCCCAGCGGTAATTTTGCTGAGAGTTCCCAAAGGGACACCGGATCGTTTTGATAAATCCTCAATGCTGAATCCTTGTGCCTTACGCAGTGCATTAATCTTACCTAACCCCATATTTATCTCCTCCTAGATAAGAACAGTTTAGCAGAATTTGTATATTGAGTCAATAGTAGAAATTCCAACGATGGAATATTTTTGGCGAAATAGCATTGACAAATTCCAAATAAGGAAATATAATGGCTATACAAATCAGATTGTGGAAATTTTAGGATGACCATTTGAGGTGGAAAGTTCGCTGAATTACTTGTTAAATCTAGGAAATGGTGGTGCATCATGCGACTGGCAGAGATTCAGAAAAATCAGATAGCAGATATTGTGGAACGTCATACAGGTAGAGCAACATCTTCCTGTGTGATTATCTTCTCAAACGGTATAGCCAAATACAGCGAATTGCCGGATTTCGCGGAAACGCGGATTGTCACCCATAATGGTAAAGTGAAACGGGTGCGCTTTGAAGAAGGCGAAGAATTCTAATCTGCAAAATCGACTTTTTATCATAGAAAATAAAATAACGGCAGTCCTACCGGCAATCCGGC
This sequence comes from Bacillota bacterium, assembly GCA_023388635.1. Lineage (GTDB taxonomy): Bacteria > Bacillota > Bacilli > Desulfuribacillales > Desulfuribacillaceae > JAEWFW01. The sequence goes on along the minus strand of JAEWFW010000043.1, from coordinate 20,813 downwards.
GGACACTGACAAGCACATTGCTTGCTCGGTGTCCGTTTTTTTGTACTATCAAAAACGTATGCCCTGCGGGTATAAATACTAATGTAGATAGTATAAGTGCAACTAAGGCATACTCTTCGGAATGCCAAGTTTTCTTTATTGGCAAAGTTAGCAATAGATTAAGGAGGTCAATTTTAATGAATCAACAAGAATTATCGCAATTACGCTATATAAATAAAGAAATTATGCTTTTACAAAAGCAGTTAAAAGAGGTACAGACAGGATATCGCTACGATGGAGGAATTACCACAGGCGGTTACAATGACAAAATTCACCGATTACAGGCGTTATTGGAAGAGCGGCTTGAGCGAGTGATTGAAACGAGGGAACGGTTGGAGCGTTACATCACAAATATTGAAGACAGTCTGATTCGGCAAATGCTCTCCATGCGCTATGTCGAGGGCATGTCTTGGAAACAGATCGCGATTGCTTTAGGTGGAGGAAACTCAGAAGAGAATATCCGCCAGATGCACAGCCGGTTTTTTCGCGGGAAGCAAGCAGTAAATCAAGTTGTCACCAATGTCACATACAGCCGTAGTAATATATAAATACGGAACGTATGTTCCGAAAACAAACAAGACCAATGAAGTGTAATTCAGCATTCAAAACCATGCATGGAATTTCTGAATGTACGCAATGAAAAATGTGCGCAATAAAACAGGAGGCGATAGAATGGCAAATCAAGCAAACATGGCAGAGGTGCAGTACAGCAAACAGCAAATTCTCTCTTCTAAGCAATGGAGTCCTGTAGAGAGAGACTGCTTGCAAGCGTTGTTGCAGGCAGATCGGCAGTATAGCAGACAGCAAGTGAAACAAATATTGGATGTATTTATGAAAGAAGAGGTGGAATAAATGGCAGCAGGTACATGGTCGACAGCCAACAAAGTACGCCCTGGGGTGTACATCAATTTTGAAACGGAACCCAAACCATTAGGAGGGGTAGCGGATCGAGGCATCACTACGATACCGGTCGTATTGCCGTGGGGCAGCAGTAAAAATGTAATTACAGTAGAAGCGGGAGAAGACGTATATACAAAACTTGGATATTCGCTTACATCTCCGGAACTTTTATTGATACGTGAAGCATTGAAACGAGCGAAAAAAGCACTTATCTATCGCGTGAACACAGGCACGCAGGCAACGGCTATGATCGGTGATTTAACTGTGACAGCTCTACACGGCGGTATTCGCGGTAATGACATTATCGTTGTCGTTGAAAAAAATATCGATGACGAACAAAAATACGATATAACGACAATCATCGCGGGAACTGTTGCAGATACGCAGACAGTGGCGAGCATTGCAGAGTTAATCGACAATGACTGGGTCACTTTCTCAGGTACTGAAGAAGCTGCATTACAAGAATCGGCAGGAATCAGGCTGTCAGGCGGAGCCAACGGTACAGTGACAAATCAAGACTACCTCGACTACTTGTCGGCAATCGAAACACATTCGTTTGATACGATTGCCTTGCCGGTTACCGACCCGACATTGAAGAGTGTATTCGTATCGTTTGTCAAACGCATGCGTGAAGATGAAGGCAAAAAGGTTCAGTGCGTATTAGAGAACTATCCGCTTGCCGATTACGAAGGAGTTATCAGCGTGAAGAACGGCGTCGTTCTTGCCGACGGCACAGAACTTACACCGGTACAAGCTACGGCTTGGGTGGCAGGTGCCACAGCAGGAGCCAATGTCGATCAATCGCTGACATATCAGACGTATGATGACGCAGTCGATGTGATTCCGAGATACACGAATACCCAAATCATCGAAGCATTGCAAGCCGGAGAACTCGTGTTTACGACAAACGACAGCAAAGTCATCGTTGAGCAGGATATCAACACATTGACGAGCTTTACGCCGTCACACGGCAAAGCGTTCAGCAAGAACAGAGTGGTTCGCGTGCTCGACAATATCAATAACAGTTTTGTACAAATCTTTTCTGATTTTTATATCGGTAAAATCAACAACGACGAAGACGGGCACAATCTGCTCAAAGGGGAATGCATCCACTATATGGAGACATTGCAGAGTATGAATGCGATTCAGAATTTCGATCCACAGACTGATTTGATTATTTTGCCGGGGAACGACGCAGATAGTGTATTTTGCACAGTGTACGTCCAACCGACTGATTCCGTAGAAAAACTATACTTTAAAGTGCAGGTGAGATAACAATGGCATTTTTAAAATCAAGAGATGCAATTAGTGGGCAAGAAGGACGCGCCTATATGACGATTGGCGGTCGCGTCGAAGAATTAATGGGCGTAAAAAATATTGAAGCGACGATTGAAAAGAGCAAAGCGGAGATGAAAGTCGTCGGTAAGCGGGGAACGCAGCATAAAGCTAACGGCTGGAACGGCACAGGTTCGATGACGATTTATTACTTCACGACGAAGTTCCGTCAAATGATGCTCGATTATGTACGCACCGGCAAGGATTTGTACTTTGATTTGCAGATTATCAATGAAGATCCGACGTCGACCGTCGGCAAGCAGACAATCATGTTGAAAAACGTCAATCTCGACGGCGTAATCATGGCAAAGTTGGATTCGGAAGCTGAGATGCTTGACGAAGAGATTAGCTTTACATTTGACGATGTGGCAATTATGGATCAATTTACCGATCCGGCTAACTAGGAAGGGGTTGAGGTTATGAGTGATTTGTCTTTATTTTTTGCCAATAGTACGGCTGCTTATACGGAAGAATCAGTGATTGTATCGAGCCGCTTCAAAGACAGTGAGGGAAATCTGGTTCCGTGGCGGATTAAAACGATTACAGAAGAGGAAAACGAAGAAATCCGCAAGTACGCCACACGCTACACCAAAGGGAAACACGGCACGAAAGTACCTGAACACAATCAGGAAGCCTATGTCGGCAAACTAATCAGCGAAAGCGTCGTATATCCCGACCTGAAAAACGCCGAATTGCAGAAGTCTTACGGTGTCATCGGTGCTGAAAAGCTCGTAAAGAAGATGCTGTTCGCCGGTGAGTACGCCAAGCTCGTCGAGAAAATTCAGGCGATTAACGGTTTTGATGTTGATGTCAATGAAATAGTAGATGATATAAAAAACTAATAAAAGAGGGCGATTTTGAGTGGAACCTCGCTTATTACGCCCTCCACGAACTTCATGTTCTGCCATGGGAAATCGCAGACTACACTTGCCAGCAAAAAGCGGCACTCTACGCACTAATCAGCATCCGCGTGGAAAAAGAAAAGCGCGAGATGGCGAAGAAAAAGCGCTGACAGGTGTAGTTATGCATGGCAGTGAGAAAGGAGGTTTTATATGGCAACAATTTCAACAGCGTTGCAAATGTACGATCAAGTCGGGAAAATGCAGGCAAACATGAGTAAAGTCCTTTCTTATGCAAGTGATATAACATTGCAGATGGAATTTCTCACATTTATAATGCCGGAGGCTGTCAACCAACAGCAAAAATTTAATGAACAAGTAGCAGAAGGCACGAAACAAGCGGGGAAATTGCAAGCGGTTATGGGGAATCTGGCGAAAAAATCATTAGATAAAGTGTTTGAGTTTGGCAAAAGCAGCTTTCAAACGGCATTACAGACGACAAAAGAAGAGACGAAATTGGCTACGCTGCTCAATCAGCGTATGGGAATGGGAAATGAACAGATCCACGATTTTATGAATAATCTGCGTGATATGGGCGTGACAGGTTCATTGTCTTACGGATCATTAGTAGCGGAAGCAGGATTGTTGGCGGAATCGATGAACGATGCAGAGGCTTTGATTACAGCATTATCAGCAAAGTCCATACTTCCGGAGACTCCGGCAGGCAAGATACAAGCTTTCAATGAAGCATTGCAGAAAGTCCAGCAAACGGTAGGAGATAAGCTGGTTCCGATGATCCTGTATGCTTTGGACAGTTTTACACCATTGATCGATAAGTTTAATGAATGGCTGCAGAGTGACAGCGCACAAACGTTTTTTAACGTATTAGGGGCGGGAGTAAAATTAGCGGTAGACGGTTTCGTGTGGTTGATAGAAACTATATCAGCGTTGTGGCCGGTTATTGAGCCTATATTAGCAATGGTTGCAGGTGCTCTTGCGTTATGGGCGACGACACAAATTCCCATGTTAATAGGTAAGCTATGGGCAATGATTGGACCGATTTTATTACAGGTAGGAGCATGGGCATTGCTGAATTGGAAAATTCTTTTGTTTGGAGCAGTCATAGGATTGATTCTTTATGCAATGCTTAAATGGGGAGATACTGTTGTAAAGATTTTAGGAATAGTTGGTGGGGTATTTGGCGTTTTTTTCGGGTGGATGTATAATAGATTTGCAAAATTTTCCAATAAACTTCTTTCCGTCGCAGAATTTTTTCTCAATGTTTGGCGTGACCCAATCTATGCAGTACAAAAGTTAATTTTAGATTTAGTAATTAACTCTCTTTCACATCTTGCTAATCTAGGCAAGGGTATTGAAAATATTATAAATAAGATACCTGGTATGGATATAGATATTACGTCAGGTATGGATTCTTTGTTAAAACAATTGGAATCAGCGAGAGATTCATTGCAAAGTGAGGAAGACGTAGTGGAGCTCATGCGTTTTGGGCAATGGGATTACGGCGATGCTTTTAACGCAGGCAAGGGAATTGGAGAAAAGGTTGGTCAATCTGCTGTTGATGGTGTACAGGGTGCATTTGATAAAGTCGGTGGATTTATTGATAAGTTCGGCGGAAGTTTTGATCCAGCTAGTGGAATACCTCATTCAGGCGGCTTTCCAACAACACCTTTCGATGAAAATAATATTGATACGGTAGGGGAAATCGGCAAAATCAATGAAAAGGTAGAAGTATCGAATGAGGATTTGACCATTATGCGTGAACTGGCGGAAATCAAGAATATTCAAAATTTCGTATCGTTGCAGCCGACTGTAAGTGTGCAGACAGGCGATATCAACAACGGGTATGATGTCGATACCGTTGTTGAGCGGATTACGCGAAGGTTGGAAGAAGATATCGCGTCGTCGGCGAGGGGGTTGTATGGAAATGGCTGATATATGGCTGACATTTAATAATCAGGAACAGGGTATCCGCCTTCCCGTCATGCCTGATTCGATTGAGGCAAGTGACGGCAGCAGCGGCAATACCTATGAGATTATTGGGCAGGGTGAGATCAACTGTATCAACAGTCCGAAGCTGACCGAGTATTCGTTTTCCAGCATATTTCCCGCACATGATTACCCTTACGTGACGATAAGTAAACAGCATTTTTTAAAACCGAAAAAGAAATACGATGCGGAGCCTAATGGCTACGTCGATTACATTTTAGCATGGATGAACAGCAAACGTCCCATCCGTTTCACATACGTAGGAGAGTTTTGGCATATCAACGAAGCTGTCAGTATTGAGGGTTTTACGTGGAAAGAAGTTGCAGGCAGCGTAGGCGATATAGAATATTCGATCAAATTGAAAAAATACGTATTCTATGCAGCACAAAAAGCATACATCATATCCGATAGTGCGTCCGGGGAAGTGGCAGTTAGAAAAGAAAATGACGTTCCACCCCGTCCTGATGAGCGAAAGCCGCCGGCTACCTATACGCTCGTCGTAGGTGACACACTATGGAAAGTGGCAAAACAAACGTTGGGTGACGGGGCGCGTTGGAAAGAACTCCAGACACACAATCAAATATCCGATGCCCAGATCAAGCAACTGCTGGTCGGCATGGTATTGAAAATCCCGCAGGGAGGTTAGCAAACATGCTGGAAGTTTTAGTAGATAACAAAAACGGCAACATATGGGACATCAGCGGCATCGTATCTGACCTCTCCTGGAATACTGCACGCATCGGCAAAGCGGGGAAACTAGATATGACGATCATTGACCGCGGTATCTATCAAGACAAAGCGTTTACATTGAAAAACGGCGATATTGTGGCAGTCAGAAAAGGCAAAACGTATGTATTTTACGGGTATATTTTCTCGATTGACAGAAAGCAGGATGAAGCAGTATCAGTCACCTGCTATGATCAAATTCGCTATTTACTGAATCAAGACAAAATCCTGTTAGCGAATGTTACCGCCTCGGATGTATTGAAAAAGATTGCAAATAAGTATAATTTGCGTCTCGGTCACGTAGAAGATACGAGTATTCGTATACCTACATTTTTGCAAGAGGGAACACTACTTGATATGATCTGCACTGCGCTCACGCGTACGCTGATGGGTGGCGGGAAAAACTACTTTTTACTCGATGAGAACGGTTCCCTTTCGCTGCGAGCATCTGAGGATCATCTGCTAGATTTTATTATTGGGGACCAGAGTCTGATGACGGGCTATTCTAGTAAATATTCAATAGATTCTAATACGTACAACCAGATTGTGTTCTATCGAGACGACCAGAACACGGGCAAACGTATTGAATATCCGATTCAGGACGGTGCTACGATTGACCAGTGGGGGTTGCTTAAACTCTATGAATCGGTAGATGAAAAATTAAGCGATGCGGAGATTAAGAATATGCTGGATACGTATCTTTTTATAAAAAACAGAGAGCAGAAGTCGCTCAAAGTAGAAGCGATCGGAGACATTCGAGTGCGGGCGGGGTATTATGCGCGCATACTGATTGAACACCTCGGAATTAACCAGCCATATATTATCAACGAATGCACACATAAATTTTCGGACAATCAACACACGATGTCATTGGATTTGCGGGTGATATAAAAATATGAATCTAGGTGATATGAACATATGAATCTATTAGATGTTATTAAGTCAGCAGGAGTACAGGCTGTCGATGCATCCTATCCGCTGCAAGTATCCATAGGAACAATCGAAAGTGTGCATCCGATTGCGGTCAAAATGGATCAACGAACAATTCTGACAAAAGAATTTCTCATCATACCAGAACGGTTAGTGCGTTACGAAATTGATCTCACGCACAGCCATTCATATCAGGATCAAAGCGGTAGCGGCGATCAAACGAGGCAAACTGGGCAGACATTGCAACCAATTGTAATACGCAGTGGCTTACAGGTTGGAGACAGTGTGTTGTTGCTGCGGGTGCAAGGTGGAGAGCAGTTTGTCGTTCTGGATAAGGTGGTCAGTTGATGATTACGGGTCAAGGAATGAAGAGGAACGGGGATGTTTGAGATAAGGGGTGAATTCATGATACCGACAGGGGGAAGGCTTTTACAAGTAGACCTGGACACCGCACCTTACCCATCGCGAACGTACAGGTGGGATCGGGAGAAACAGCGGATCATAGGGTACGTCAACGGTCTGCAAGCGGTGCAACAGGCAGTCGGAAAAATCTTAGAAACAGAGCGTTTCCGTTATCCGATCTATTCTTCCGGATATGGGAGCGAAGCAGCAACTTTTCTAGGAAGAGACACTATCTATGTGCAAGCGGAAATCGGTAGAGTCATTACAGAAGCATTGATGCAAGATGACCGCATTTTACGCGTAGACAATATCAAGAGCATCGCTGACGGAGACCGCATATATACGACATTTACAGTGGTCACAGAAGACGGAGCATTCGAAGCGAGTCAGGAGGTGAGTCAATAATGTACACAGAGCAAACGTATGAAACAATCATATCAAGAATGTTGGCGAGAATACCGAGGACGATTGATAGACGTGAAGGTTCAATTATTTTTGATGCATTGGCACCGGCAGCGGCGGAATTGGCGCAGATGTATATTGAGTTGGATATAAATCGCAATCTCTCCTATGCGGATACTGCCAGCGGTCAATATCTCACCAGAAGAGCCGCTGAGCGAGGTATTGTACGCAGACCGGCTACAAAAGCATTGCGTAAAGGTGTCTTTACAGGTGAGGGTGGCATACCGTTCAATCCACCTGTCGGCAGTCGGTTTACCGGCGAATCACTGTACTATGCTGTTAAAGAAGTTATAGGAGCAGGGCAATGCCAATTGGAATGTGAGACGGCAGGGCAAATCGGCAACGAACATTTTGGTGCATTGCTGCCTGTCACATATATTGAAGGGCTTTCGACAGCGGAATTGACGGATATACTCATCCCAGGTGAAGCAGAGGAAACGGATGAACTGCTGCGACAGCGGTATTTTCAATCCTTAGAGAGCCAGGCATACGGTGGTAACATCGCCGATTATCAAGAAAAGACTAATGCGCTGACAGGCGTAGGAGGAACGAAAGTGTTTCCCGTATGGAACGGCGGAGGAACCGTCAAACTGGTGATCATCGCATCGGACTTTTCCAAGCCATCCTCCACACTCATCGGGGAAGTGCAATCAGCAATCGATCCACAAAGCAATCAAGGCGAAGGTGTGGGCTTGGCACCAATCGGTCATATCGTGACAGTCGAAGGAGTGACTGAAGTTAGTGTTGATATTGAAACACAAATATCCTTCCAAGGAGGCTACGGTTGGCAAGACGTTCAAACGGCAGTGGAAAATGTAATTGAAGAATACCTGCAAGAACTGCGCAGTCAATGGGCAAGTAATACCAGTTTGATTGTCCGTATCAGTCAGATTGAAACACGGGTGCTAAACGTTCCGGGAGTGCTCGACATTCAGAATACGAAAATTAACGGGACAGCACAGAATTTTGCACTCGCGGATACGGAAATTCCCGTACTTGGTGAGGTGATCGCAGTATGAGAATAGAAGAGTACTATCCTGATATACTGCGCGATGTCAAAGAATTTGCAGAACTCGCCAATACAGAAAATCCCGAATTGGAGACTGTATGGCAAGCGACAAGTGATTTACTTGATGATCAATTTATCCAGACAGCAACTCAGCAAGGGATTGCAAGACGTGAGAAAATGATGAAAATCACACCGTATGCAAACGACAGCCTTAATGATCGGCGATTCCGCGTGTTAGTGCACTGGAATGACAAGTTGCCATACACATACCGAGTATTGCAAAACAAACTCAATCAATTATGCGGTGAAGGGCACTATACTATGATGTTGAATCATGGATCCTATACACTCGATATCAAACTAGAGTTAACGCGCAAGCGAATGTTTGACGAAGTAGCAAAGCTGTCGCAGCGGATTATTCCAGCTAATATTCTGATAATAGTAGAATTACGATATAACCAATACGTTGATCTTTACAACAAAACACACGGGCAACTATGCTCATACACGCATGACCAGTTACGAAATGAGGTGATTGCATAATGGCGAATTACACAGAAAATTTTAATTTAAAGAAACTAAGCCAAGATGACTTCTATAATGTAGAAGATCAAAATGAGAATATGGATAAGATTGATGCTGAATTGAAAACGCTATCAGATGTGCTAGATAATGTGCAAACCCCCTACGGTATTACTAGCGGCACAAACACCTATATTACGTCTATTCCAGGAATCGCAATTATTATTGAAGGAATGAGCGTAAAAATCAAATTTACAAATGCGAATACTGGTGCGAGCACTCTCAACATCAATGATTTGGGTGCTGTTAGCATAAGGAAAGGTAATAGCACCGCTTTATCTTCGGGTAATATCAAAGCTGGTCAGATCGTGCATCTTGTCTATACAGGAACGGTTTTTCAATTATTGGGTGAAGGGGGTGAGTACGGAACAGCAACTAGCGCAGAAGTGATGTCAGGCTATACTATAGGAACAGAAGATGGGGTTGTATCGGGAACGCTTTTACTGTCGGGTGACAGCGCAGTTGCGAATGTACTGTCAGGTAAGACATTTTACAGCACGAACCCTAAAGCAAAACTAACTGGAACAATGCCGAATCGAGGGGAAGTAACAAACACTATTACTACACAGAGCGGTCAATATACTATCCCACAAGGGTATCATTCGGGTAGCGGGAAAGTTACGGCATCGTTTGCAAATCTGATTGCGTCGAACGTACGAAATGGCGTGAATGTAGGGGGCATTATTGGGAATCTGGTTGAAGGTGCGGGTATTTTAAGCGTACAAAGAGGTAGTGGAACTATGGCTGGCACAACGCTAAATGCAAGCATACCTATATCTAATGTAGACATGTCAAAATCTGTAGTCATGCCAATATATACAAAAACAACTAGTGGCGCTACTGGGTCCTATATTTTTATGCTAACAGGCAGATTAACTACCGGAACTAATTTAAGACTAGAGAGGCTTTATGGTGTATCAAGCACACCTGTTACATATTATTGGCAAGTAGTAGAATTTTCAAATTTAAAAAGTTTACAGAAAGGTTCATATACACTTCTCAGTGCAGCAGAAGGTTCTGTCGCTATTTCTTCGATAAATCTAAATAAATCAATATTACTATTTAATTATACACCATATGGTTTAAATGCTGATGCTGTACATGTAGGAGGAACAATAGCCAGTGCAACAAATATAATATTTAGTCGCACAGATACTACTGGAAGCCCGATAATAGATTGGCAAGTTATTGAGTTTAATTAGGAGGTGATCGGAAAATGAAAATATATGCACAGTTAAATGAGAATCAAATCTGTATCGGAATTAGTCAATTAAGTGGCAAAGCCAATGTAGACAACATGATCGAAATTGAATCGTTTGATGACTCGTACATCTGGCGCAAGTACGAGAATGGCGAATGGTCAGCGGAGAGGTACGAGCCTGTATCAACTGCGCCGATTGACGAATTTGAGGCATTGAAAATCAAGAGCGCAGAACTCGAAGCAAATAACTTAGCTCTAAAACTTGCTCTAGCTAAATCAGAAAAAATACGGTTGCAAGAGACTCTTGAAATCAAATTAGCAATCGCCGAATTAGCGGAAGGGGTGATATAGATGGCTAAGATATATGCCGATCTTTGCGAAGCTGGATTGCGAACATGCACACAAGCGGATAGTATTATAGAAGTACCTGCAAAATGGCTACAAGTCACAAAACAAGAATTACAAGCAAGAAATAGAACAGACCTAATCTAGCACTCCGCAAGGGGTGCTTTTATAACACTTAATTTGTTATAGGAAGGGAATATATATGGAAATAAACAATATAGTAAAAATAATCTCGATAGCGTCGGGTGGTATTATAGGCTTTTTCTATGGTGGCTGGTCACCGTTGCTGAATCTTTTGTTAGCGGCGGTGGTATTCGATTATCTGACAGGATTTATCGCGTCGTTTATGGAAGGAAGAAGTGGAAGAGGCAACGGATTGAACAGTTCCATAGGTTTTGTTGGCATAGCGCGTAAGGTGTGCATCTTTATCATTGTCGCTGTAGCGCATGTTGTTGATAAATCGATCGGCTCAGATGTTATAATGACGGCGACAATTTTCTTCTATCTTGCGAATGAGCTGCTATCAATTCTTGAGAATGCCGGTCGCATAGGATTACCGATTCCGGGAGCACTTTCTACAGCGATTGAAGTGTTAAAAAGAAAGGGAGAGGCAAAATGATTTACACGATTGATCATATAGCAAAGTCGACACCGAATAACCGCCGTCCTGGGCGACCGATGCAACCACAATATATCACAATTCACAACACGGGCAACGAAAAAAGTACAGCACAAAATGAGCGTGCATGGCTGACTAACCCTTCTAACAATATCACGGCGAGCTGGCACATTGTAGTGGACGAACGGGAGGCGATTGAAGCAATACCGCTCAATGAAATTGCATGGCACGCGGGGGATGGCGACGGTCAAGGAAATACCGCATCGATTGGAATTGAGATATGTGAATCAGGAGACTACGCCAAGACGCTTGAAAATGCGGTACAGTTGGTAGCGAATATGCTCCATGAACGGGGCTGGGGAATTGAACGCTTGCGCCGCCACTTCGATTGGTCAGGTAAAATATGTCCGCGCTTGATGTATGACAAGGGAAGCTGGAAGCCGTGGGACGAATTTAAGCATCGTGTGCAACGGCAGTTGGATAGTATGGGTGCAAGTATCGGGGGAGATGTAGAGATTATGGAAATATCAGTACCGCAGTTAGGCAATATCAAGATTCAGGTGGGCGAACAGGAGCTCCAAGGAATTGTCATTGATGGAGTGAGTTATGTGCCTGTGCGATCACTAGTGGAAGCGCTTGGCAAGCAGGTGGAATGGGACCAACAGACAAAGACAGTATCGGTCAAATAAGCAGCAGTGGCGACAAGTAATAAGTATTTGTTAATAGGAAATACGTAGGTAAAGCAGACAAATTTTCACCCCACTCCTTGACATGGAACGTATATTCGCATATAATAAAAAACGGAACATACATTCTGGAAGGTGAAACGAATGGAGAGACTATTAAAAAAAGCGCAACAAACACGGCGACCGATTGAGATTATATACCAAGGATGCGATGGCAGCATTACCCAAAGAATGATCGTGGTCAAACGCATTACGAGCACACATATATTGGCTTACTGTGCTATGAGAAAACAATACCGGCAGTTTGAAATCAATCGCATTCTTGCAGTTGCAAATAAGCAACGAAAAGAAACTGTCATGAGTTTTCGTTAATTTTAGAAATACATTATGACTTGGAAGCGTATTTTCCAAGTTTTTTATTTTTGTTAATTTGTCTGCCCATTTTCTGCTGAATTCAATGAAAGAAATATTTTCCCGCTATGTAAAAGTTTTTACTGGTGTGAAATACTGTAATAATCTGTAAAATTGCGGGACAAGATACTTAGGATGGGATATCGATCATGATACAGCATAATTATAGTGGATAAAGGAGTAAATGGCATGGAAGTCATAAAATTTTTGAATGAAAATATTTTCTGGGGCGTACCGATGCTCGTACTGATGATGGGCTGCGGGATCTATCTGACGATTGTCACGCGGGGCAACGTGTTTAGAAGGTTTGGCGTCGTCATGCGGTATACACTGCTGACAATTTTTAAGAGAAAACAGGTTGCCGATCAAGGGGCGATTACACCGTTCCAAGCGGTTTCAACGGCACTTGCAGCAACAGTCGGAACCGGGAATATTGTCGGTGTTGCCGTCGCAATTCAGACAGGAGGTCCGGGAGCTATTTTCTGGATGCTGGTGGCGGCTTTGTTAGGAATGGCGACAAAGTACGCAGAGGTGACGCTCTCAGTTGCATACCGAATTAGAAATGCTGACGGGCAATTGGCAGGTGGACCGATGTATTATATTACCCGTGGCATGGGTAAAAAATGGCTTGCCTATTTATTCTGCGTATTTGCAGCGGCAGCTTCGTTCGGAATTGGCAATATGGTACAGGCGAACTCGCTTTCCGGTAACGTACAGGCATCGTTTGGTATTGCGCCGTGGATTACCGGGATTGTCGTAGCCGTTCTGGCGGGTCTCGTTTTGATTGGCGGTATTAAAAGAATATCGAAAGTTGCGGAGATTCTTGTGCCGTTTATGGCAGCATTTTATATTATTGGTGCGCTAGTAGTCCTGGCAATTAACATAACGGAAATTCCTGCGGCAATCGCCTTGATTGGCAAACATGCCTTTACAGGTTCTGCAGCCAGTGGAGGATTTCTCGGAGCGACGATTATGTATGCAGTCAGAATCGGCGTTGCACGCGGTGTATTTACAAATGAGGCGGGGCTTGGAAGTGCACCGATTGCTCATGCGTCGGCAGAAACGGATCATCCGGCGAGGCAGGGATTGTGGGGAGCATTTGAAGTATTTTTTGATACGATTATCATGTGTTCCATTACGGCATTGGTCATCCTCACATCGGGGCTGTGGAATGCGGAGCCGATGATTGAAGGGAGTGCTCTTTCGCAGGAAGCGTTCAGCCAGGCATTTAGCGGTGGGGGATACATTGTGACGATCGGTTTGGTGCTGTTTGCCTTTGCGACGATTATTGCGTGGTATTATTATGGGGCAAGATGCATGGAGTTTATTGCCGGGCAGACAGGTGTAAAGGTCTATCGATTATTGTATATTGCGGCTATTTTTATCGGTTCTGTTTTGAAAATTGCGATTGTGTGGGAAATTGCCGATTTACTCAACGGATTGATGGCGATTCCCAACTTAATTGCCCTGATCGTTTTGAGCAGTGTGATTAAAAAGTTAAGCGAGGATTTTTTCCGAGATTCGGCACGTATACGCTCTAAGGATGAGGATTATTCTAAATATCTAGTCATAAAAGGCAAAGTGTAGATTATTTATATTATAAATGCTGCATGAAAGATTTCTATAGCGTTTAGCAGCAGTTTTCATTGACATATATAAGAGTTTACATCATAATAACCGCATATGTAACATGGCTGTTGATGGATAATCAGATAATTGGCGGACGAACAGACAGATGAACAGACAATGGGAGATGAGGTTTACACATGAAACGATGGATGTATGTGATGTTATTGATAGGTGTTATGATTGGGGTGGCAGCTTGCCAAGGAAATGCACCGGATAATTCGAATAATACGGAAAAACCGCCGGTCGAAAGTGAAGCACCGTCTGCCGGCGATTCAGAGAAAATGCCTTCACCACAGGCAGAGGCTCCACAAAGTGAGGAAACTCCACAGAAGGAAGAAATGCCTATGGTTCCGGATTTTACATTAGAGGCAAGCAGCGGCGAGAATGTTTCGCTATCTGACTATCTCGGCAAGGTTGTCGTGCTCAATTTCTGGGCGAGTTGGTGTCCGCCTTGTGATGAAGAAATGCCGGAATTTCAGAAACTATATGAGGCGTTGGAAGGCTCTGACGAAGCGGCATTGTTAATGCTTAATCAGACGGACGGTCAACGCGAAACTAAGGAAAAGGCAGATAAGTATCTAGCAGATAAGGGTTACAATTTTCTCACACTATATGACAGAGGAGAAGTTGGGTTTACTATTTTCGGAATTGATAAAATACCAGTAACGGTAGTTGTCGATAGTGAAGGTCGTTTATCAAATTACATTTTGGGACCGGCAGATTATGATATCGTTGTGCAGATGATTGAGGAGGCTAAATAATGCTCACTCAAGTGGCGCCGGAAGTGACGCCGGCTCTTGTTGGTTTGGTGTTTACTGAGGGGATATTGGCATTTTTGTCGCCGTGTATCTTGCCGATGCTGCCGATTTATCTGATGTATCTTTGCGGTAACGGAGAAACACAGATGGATCGAAAGCGCTTGATCGTCAACACACTGGGATTTATTGCGGGATTTACAATAGTCTTTGTGCTATTGGGTGCTACAGCATCTGGTTTGGGCAGTTTGATAAAAGAAAATCGAATGCTGCTCCAGCGGGTCAGCGGTGTGATTATGATCGTGTTTGGTCTGAATTTTACTGGGCTGGTCAATATTCCACTGCTCAATTGTGTGAAAACATTTGAAACGCAGACGAGCAATTTGAAGTTTTTCTCAAGCATGGTATTTGGCGCGGCTTTTTCTTTCGGCTGGACTCCATGTCTCGGAGCGTTTCTGGGTGCTGCTTTGTTGTTAGCTTCTAATGCAGCAACGCTCTACGAAGGAGTTGCCTTGTTGTTCGTGTTCTCGCTTGGATTAGGGATACCGTTTTTCGTGACGGCACTACTATGGGAACGGTTACAGGGAGCGATGCAGTTTGTTAAAAGGCACATGCGTGTCATTCAAATTGTGTCAGGTGCGATTTTGATCATTGTGGGAATTTTGATGGTATTTGATTTATTTGGTTATTATATGGGAATCTTTTCCTAAATAAATATTTGTGAATAGAGCAGGGGGTGCCGGCATTACGAGCCCTCTGCTTTTTTATGTATTAATATTGAAAGCAGGCTGTTTATATAAGTAAATGTATAGATTTCCTTTAAAATAAGCAGAAGTTATTCTTGATATCAATTGACATACAAGGGGATTACATTTAAAATTTAATAGCAATCATTGTCAGTGAGTACATAGAAGACAAGTGGAAAAAAGTGCGGATAAAGATACGGGGAGGCTTGCAATCGATGCGGATGAAGTTGGGAATTAGGACTAAAATGTTCTTATCAGTGCTTTTGGTAGTTTTATTGATCTACTCAGTGGCTATGGGTGGGATCTTTTTGCTGGTACAGAATATTATTGATGAAAATGTACATACAGAATTAAGTTTGCAAGCAGAGAGTATCGGTACCGATATGCAAGAGATGATACAGCTGGCTTTGGAAGGTGCTGAACAAATCAGCAAGAATGACTATATTCATGAATTTTCCGGACGTTTAATGGACCCTGCCGCAATTAGGGACACCTATGGGTATCGTCAACTGATTAACACATTACAGAATATTCACGGTGCGAATGAAAATCTGATTAATGTATACATGGGCTTTGATCATATCAATCAATTGATTGTACATGATGAATATGTACTACCACCAGAATATGATTTGAAAAGCCAAGCCTGGTATGCAGATACGAAAAATGCACGCCGATATACAATAACAGGTCCGTACATAGATGAAGGAACGAAAAAACCTGTACTCACAATCAGTACTCCAGTAGTTGATAAAACGAATACATTTATCGGAGTGGCTGGTGTCGATATCACTTTGGAGCAAATCTACGAAATAATGAAAGAATACAAGATTTTAGATACAGGATATGCTATTTTGCTAGATGCGCGAGGAAAGATACTCTATCATCCAAATGAAGAGATTATGGCAAAAGGTTCGCTTAGCGAGCTCGGCGACACTTGGAATCTTGTCGCTGCTGATATTGCCGTTCGACAGCCGGGTATTCAAATCGTCGATCAAGACGGTGTAAAAAACTATGTTGCATATGTCACAGAAGATATCAGTGGCATTACTACAGCAATCTGTGTGCCTGTCAAGGAAGCCGAGGTAAGTATAAGCTATTTACAAGGACTGTTTATTACGTCTGCAATTATTATGGTTGTGGGACTTACTGTGATATTGTTTTTTATATCTAAAGGAATATTGAAACAGATACCCTCACTGCTTATGGCTTTTAGGGAAATGGCACAGGGGAATCTATCCCATAAAATTGAAGTCCTTGTAAACGATGAAATCGGAGAATTGGCAAACGGCTATAATGAAATGGCAGTCAAGCAGAAAGCGATGGTAGCGGGTGTAGTGAGGACTACCAGTGATATTTTCACAATTATCAAAAATGCAGAAAGCCATGTACATCAACTCAACGCCAATGTTGAGGAAGTATCTGCGACGACGGAAGAACTATCAGCCGGTATGGAAGAAACGGCTGCTTCATCGGAAGAGATGAATGCGTCGGCAATTGAAATTGAATCTGCCATTCAAACGATGGCAGAGATGGCAGAGTCCGGTGTCACGTCTGCACAAGAGATTTATGGAAGGGCAATGGGCATGCAAGAAAATGCTTCACAGTCGCAGCAACAAGCTGTGAATATCTATTCCGGAACAGAGGAAAAATTGCTGCATGCGATCGAAGGTTCGAAAGCGATTGATAAAATACAGGTATTAAGTGATGCGATATTAGAGATCACGTCGCAAACGAATTTGCTGGCACTAAACGCGGCAATTGAAGCAGCTAGAGCGGGCGAGGCGGGTAAAGGATTTGCCGTCGTTGCCGATGAGATACGCAAATTGGCAGAAAATTCGAAAAATGCCGTGACACAAATCCAGCAAGTGTCTAATGATGTGACAGGTTCGGTGAATCACCTAGTAGTGGGTGCACGGGATATCCTAGAATTTATCGATAAGCGAGTATTGAAGGATTACGAAATGCTACTGGAAACAGGGGAACAATATAGTGTTGATGCGAAGACCATGGAGGAATTAGTCAGAGAATTCAGCAAAATGTCGGAGCAATTGCTGGAGTCAGTGCAAGGAATGATGCGTGCTATCAATGAAGTCACAGTGGCAACGAACGAAGGAGCCGATGGGACAACCAATATTGCTGTGCGTGCAGGAGAAATCGGCAATAAGACGAATGAAATCATGGAAGAGATGGCGAAAGCCAAGCGACGCACAGAAGCGCTGCAAAAGGCAGTGGCTCTATACAAGCTGTAAAAAAATAAAAGATATATCTTTTTATTATTCGTAAAACTATCCTTTAGTAAGAAATTCTACTTTTGGATAGTTTTTGTTTTACAAACGAACAAAAAAGTACTATTATGATATGACTAGCAGTTCAAATATGAGTAGTATTATAGAGGAGAGGCGATTACAATGTGGAATGAGCTAAGAAAGTTTATTTTACGGGGCAATGTTATTGACTTGGCAGTCGGGGTAGTAATGGGAGCGGCATTCGGAGGAATTGTCACCAGCATCGTCAATGATATTATTATGCCGATTATGGGTTTCATTACGGCAGGTATTAGTTTTGGAGATTTGAAATTGGTATTGTCCAACGCGGAGATTATCAACGGTGAAATCGTTTCCCCGGAAGTAGCGATAGCATATGGGAATTTAATTCAAGTAGCGCTGCAATTCTTAATTATTGCAACATGTATATTCTTCGTCGTACGCGGCATAAACAAATTGACAGAATCGTTCAGTAAGGAGCAAGAAGCGGAAGTACAAGAGGAACCGAACAAGTCAGATGACATTGTTCTGCTTGAGGAAATTCGTGATTTATTGAAACAAGCGAGATAAAAAGAGAAAAACAACACAAAATATTACATTTTATAGAGGGATTTCCTTCTGCACCGCGAATTTTATAGTAATATAGTAATAAAGAATGGAGGGGGGCTTTTGAGCATTACTAATCACATCGACAATAGAAGCATGTTTTTAAAGGAAGTTCTCATTGATCAACGAATCTATGGCGCGGAGTGTCACTGTACATCGAGTGATGTAGGGACAGGATTTTTTAAGATATATCATGATGGAGCATTCTCATATATAGAAGACGTGTATGAATCTATCGGAAAATTTGATAAGAGGATGCAGCAATTTACATACAATGCTAAGGAGTCTCACTCAATACTTTTATATAAAGCGTATGAGCAGCTTGCGCGGGAGATGCTGAGCGGAGAAACGGTGACGTTTCAACCGGGAACGATAATATTTATCTCCAATATAGATAAGCAGAACCTAGCAAGTTATGATCAGACTATTCGGCGTATCACACAATTGCTGAATGAAGCCTGTAGTTTGCCCGTGCAATTGTTAACCGAGATTTTTCGGGAGGAGTTGTGCAGGGCGGCGGCAGCTAACAGTTTAGAGTTGGGATTTTTATTGATTGGTCATACAGAGCAGGAGACATATCCTGAATTTACACTTGTATTGGATAGTGTCATGGATTCAGTGGAAGTTGGCAGAATACGCGTCAACCAATTTTTAGAGCAGTACACAGAGAATCTATGTCTGAATCTGTGGTGTTTTCAAGAAATGCTCGTCAATGCGATTGAGCATGGCAATCAATTTGCTATTGAGAAAAAAGTAACCGTGCATGTGCAAGTGCGGAAAGAGTTCGTCATTTTTGTCATAACGGATGAAGGAAACGGCTTTGACTGGAGGAAGAAAATTCGCGAAGAAAGTTGTCTCTTATCTTCCAGTGAGCGAGGGCGTGGCATTGTCATGTCTAATATGTTATGTACATTTATGGTATACAATGATTCAGGCAATCAAGTGACGCTCGTTTTTACGTTGGAGAAATAAGTAATCGGAGTATAATTTTATCAATCATATGAAACCCTATATATGAAATTCCGAAATCGTGTCTGCGTTTATCCAATAGCTAAGAAGTTTATATATTTCTAATTATGTAAAAGTGAGATTAATCATACGCAGATATGCATTTTTTCCTTTGACTATTTCCGTTAATGCGGTATAAATTAGACATAGGACACAGTATACAAGGGGGATTGCAAATGAGTGAAATAATTAACAACGGTCATGAACGCAGGGAGCAATTGAAGGCAATCATCAAAAAGTTGCACCAAGGGGTTCCACTAGAAGAGGCAAAGCGTGAATTTCAGGAGAAATTCTCAAATGTGTCTTCAGTAGAGATTGCTCACATGGAGCAGGAATTGATTGCGGAGGGTATGCCGGTAGACGAAATACGCCGTTTATGTGACGTACATACGGAAGTGTTCAAGGATAATATAGAAGAAAAACCAGTTAAAAGCTGGGACGATACGGTCGGACATCCGATCCATACATTTAAAGCGGAAAATCGGGCGATTGAACAAGTTCTCGAAAAATTAAAAACATTTACAGAATCAGGCATCACGCAAGATCAAGTGTTTGATGTGTTGGCAGAGCTCAATTCTCTAAGTGATATAGACAAGCATTATAGCCGTAAGGAGAATTTGCTGTTCCCGTATTTAGAGCGTTACGGTGTAACTGGTCCGGCAAAAGTCATGTGGGGCACTGACGATGAGATACGCAGTATGATTAAGACAGTCATTCAGATGCTGAAACAAGGCGAGCGGAATTGTTCGGAAATTGGTGCAAGTATCGATCAGATTATTGAGCAAGTCAACAGCATGATCTACAAAGAAGAGAATATTTTGTTCCCTACTTCGACGCGCTTTTTAACGGACGAAGAGTGGTACAAAATTGCAGAAGAAAGTGATGAAATCGGCTATTGCTTGATTTTCCCTGAAAAGAAATGGAGACCGAAAGGAGCTTCCGCAGAGCTTGATACAGCAGGTGAATCGACATCAAAGGGATATATCAAGTTTGAAACAGGAATTCTGACTGTCAAAGAGATTAGCGCCATATTTAATCATTTGCCAATCGACATTACCTATGTGGACAAAAACGATTTGGTCAAATACTTTAGCCATGGTAAAGAGCGGATTTTCACAAGAACGAAGGCGATTATCGGGCGCAACGTATCCAATTGTCATCCTCCGCAAAGTGTGCATGTCGTAGAGACATTGGTTGAAGAATTCAAAGCAGGCAAGAAAGATAGTGAAGATTTCTGGATACCTCTGGGCGACATGTATGTGCTGATTCGTTATTTTGCCGTTCGAGATGAGCAAGGAGAGTACATGGG